>NZ_JBFUJQ010000002.1:0-723074 GCF_056401275.1 Polaromonas sp. P4_F6
TGCGCTTCGCTACGGGGCAACCTGCGGTGCTCGAGCCAAGCGGGGTCCGGCTAAACTCGCTTCGCTCAGACAACGCCGGCCCTGATCCGCTTGTCTCTGCGCTCCTCGGCCCAGCCAGGACGGGGCAATCGGGAGCGGGGACAGAAGACAAATACCAAAGAAAAAATCAATACAACAAGGACACGCCATGGCGTGTCCTTGTGGTTTTCGGTATTGGTATTTTTCTCCCACCCCTTGTGTATGCGCCGAGGAGCGGAGGTTCAGGCGGATAAGGGATCGCGTTGTTTGAGCGAAGCGCAGCGTAGCGAGTTTAGCGAGACCCCGCCTGAATCGAGCACCGCAGGTTGCCCGTAGCGCAGCGGAGGGACGCAGACACCAGGGTCGCCTTTTCTTTTGCTTACTTTTCTTTTGGCGAAGCAAAAGAAAAGTGAGTTGCCGCCGGGCAACCCCCGGCCAACAAGCCTATGCAAAGAAAACAGCCATAGAACAAGAACAGGCCAATGGAGCTTGAGGCCAAAACCTCAAATCAGCGAATCCCCCCTCATCCTCTCTCCAAGGAAATCCAGAAAACTCCTTACCGCCGGCACCTGCCCGCGCCGCGAAGGGAACACCGCGTGCGCCACACCGGAAGGAAGCGCCCAGCCCGGCAACACAGGCACCAGCAGCTGGGCCTGGCGTTCGGCCGCACTCATGGAGTCGGGCAAAAAACTCATGCCGGTGCCGGCCAGCACCGCGAGTTTCAGGGTCTGCAGGTCGTCGGCGACATAGCGCGGCTGGTGCTGCAGCACAAACTCCTTGCCGCCCGGCCCCAGCAGCCGCCAGGACGAGCGCCCGTCGGCCCAGGACATGGACACCGTATCGAGCTTGAGCAGGTCTTCGGGTTTTTCGGGCCGGCCCTGGCGCTGCAGCAGGGCCGGGCTGGCCAGCAGCTGGCCGCCGCTGGAGCCCAGGTTCTTGATCACCAGGCTGCCGCTGTCTTCCAGCGTGGGGCGCACGCGCAACGCGATGTCTATGCCCTCCTCCACCAGGTCGATCACGCGGTTGGTCACGCGCATGTCTATGCGCACCTGGGGGTACATCTCCATATAGCGCGGCACCAGGTAGCCTACCGAGCCCTGCGCCAGCGTCACCGGGCAGGTGATGCGCAAGGTGCCGCGCGGCTCGACCTGCATCTGCGCCACCGCTTCCGCAGCGGCCAGGGCTTCGTCGCGCATGGCGCCGCAGTGGCGCAAATAGATTTCACCAACCTCCGTCAGCGAGAGCTTGCGTGTGGTGCGCTGCAAGAGCCGCACGCCCAGCCGGGTCTCCAGTTCCGCCACGCGGCGCGACAAGCGTGACTTGGGCAGGCCCAGCGCGCGCCCGGCCGCGGCAAAGCCGCCGCGCTCCACCACCTCGGCGAAATACAGCATGTCATTGAGGTCTTGCATAAAAACCGACCTTTCTTCACGACCGGATTCGGCCCTCACTCCCGATTGATTGTCCCAAATACAGGACGATCTATCGCAATTTTACCGACTTATCAATCAATCGACTCATCCGCACAATCTATCCATGGCTGCGATTCAAGGTGAATACGGCCTGAGAACCTGATTCAACAACCTCTACTTTAGGAATCCATCATGAGCAAGCTTCTTCATATCGACTCCAGCATCCTGGGCGGCAACTCGGTTTCCCGCCAGCTCACCGCCCAAATCGTGGCCTCCTGGCGCGCCGGCCACCCCGGCACCGAAGTCAGCTACCTGGACCTGGCCGCCAACACGCCTTCCCACCTCTCGGCCGAATCGCTGGGTTTCCGCATGCCTGCCGGCAGCGAGCTGAGCGAGGTGCAAAAGCGCGAAAACGCCGTGTCCGAAGCCCTGGTGACGCAATTCCTGGCAGCCGACGTGATCGTGGTGGGCGCGCCTCTGTACAACTTCGCCATCCCCAGCCAGCTCAAGGCCTGGATTGACCGCGTCGCCCAGGTCGGCCGCACCTTCAAGTACACCGAAAAAGGCCCCGTGGGCCTGGCCGGCGGCAAGACCGTGATCGTGGCTTCGGCCCGTGGCGGCGTCTATTCGACCAGCGAAGCCATGACCGCCCTGGAACACCAGGAGAGCTACCTCAAGGTGGTGTTCGGTTTCTTCGGCATCACCGACGTGCGTTTTGTGCGCGCCGAAGGCCTGGCCATGGGCGAAGCCGCCAAGGAGGCCGCCCTGGCCGCCGCGCAGATTGAAATCGTGACGCACACGCAGGCACCCGCCGCCAACCAGGACCGGGCCGCCGTCGCCGCCTGAACCCGGCATTCCGCATCGCAAAAAGCCCGCATCCGCGGGCTTTTTTCATGGCGAGGTAATTACCAAATGACAAATCGATTGTTCACTTTGGGCCGGCGCGTCCCTATATTCAGCGCTGGCCCCGCCCAGGGGCACCCATCACAAAGGTGAAGATGACAGCGACTTTGGCTCCCAGCGGGCAACCGGCAACAGCAGCGACGCCCGCCGCACCCTCCCCCTCCGTTCTTGAGATCCGCCCTTTTGACGCCCCGCTGGGCGCCGAAGTGCTGGGCCTGGATCTTTCCCAGCCGCTTTCCCCGGCCGATTTCAGCCGCATACACCGCGCCCACCTGGACCACCACGTGCTGGTGTTCCGCGACCAGCGCATCACGCCGCGCCAGCATGTGGACTTCAGCCGCCGCTTCGGGCCGCTGCAAATCCATGTGCTCAAAAACTTCCAGTTGCAGAACCACCCGGAAATCCTGATCGTCTCCAACATCAAGGAAAACGGCGAACCCATAGGCCTGGGCGACGCCGGCCATTTCTGGCACTCCGACCTGTCGTACAAGGACAAACCCAGCCTGGGCTCGCTGCTGCATGCGCAGGAACTGCCCGCCGAAGGCGGCGATACCCTGTTCGCCAACCAGCACACAGCCTGGGACACCCTGCCCCTGGCCCTCAAAACCGCCGTGCAAGGCCTGCGCGCCGAACACACCTACCTCGCCAAATACGAAGAACTGCGCAGCCGCAGCCCCTGGCGGCCCAAGCTCACACAGGAACAGGTCGACGAAGTCAAACCGGTGGTCCACCCGGTGGTGCGCACCCACCCCGAAACCGGCCGCAAGGCCCTGTTCGTCAGCGAACATTTCACCACCCGCATCCTCGGCATCCCCGAAGACGAAAGTAAAGCCCTGCTGGGCGAACTGTTTGAACACAGCGCGCGCCCCGAACTCATCTACCGCCACCAGTGGCAGCCCCACGACATGGTGTTCTGGGACAACCGCTCAGTCACCCACCTGGCAGCCGGCACCCCCGACCACCTGCGCCGCAAGCTGTATCGCACGACGATTGAGGGCGACACGCCGTTTTAAGGCCCTGGGCATTCGGTTCCCGTTCCCGTACCCGCTCCCGCTTTCCCCGTCCTGGCTGGGCCGAGGAGCGCAGACGTAGGCGGATCAGGGATCGCGCTTGTCTGAGCCGAAGGCGAGTTTGCGCGAGACCCCGCCGTAGTCGAGCACCGCAGGTTGCCCCGTAGCGAAGCGTAGGGGACCCAGACTGCGGGTCGCCTTTTCTTTGCTTACGTTCTTTTGGCGAAGCAAAAGAAAGTAAGTCGCCCGCCGGGGCGAGACCCGGCCAGCAGAACCAAAAAGAGGAAAGAGGAGGATGAAGAGGAAGAGCGCGCTCAGCCGGAGCAAGACCCGGCCAAGGCCGCAAGCCTAGGAATGTTTCTTAACCCACCCCACATAAGCATCCACCCAAGCCTGCAAAAACTTCCTGCTGCCTTCGCTCAAGCTACCGTCAGCCTCATACAGGCCCTCTTTGTTGTGAATGAAAGCCTCAGGCTGCCCCAGCGTAGGCACATTCAGGTAAGCCAGGATATTGCGCAGATGCTGCTGCGACAGCGCGGTACCTATGGCCCCCACCGAGGCGCCAATCACGCCGGCCGGCTTGCCGTCCCAGGCGCTCTGGCCATAAGGACGCGAAGCATGGTCAATCGCGTTTTTGAGCACACCGGGAATCGAGCGGTTGTACTCGGGCGTGACAAACAGCAGGCCTTGCGCGGCCTTGATCTCGCCCTTGAGCCTCACCACCTGCGCGGCCGGGTTGCCGTCGTCGTCCTGGTTGTAGGGCGGCAGGTCGTCGATGCGCACATGGGTGAAACTGAAGTCCGCGGGGAACAGCTTCTCAAGCGCGCGGGCGAGCTTTTTGTTGAACGAGTCCTTGCGAATGCTGCCGACGACGACAGCAATGTTGTATTGGGCCATGGGATTCTCCAGGAAGGGGTGGATGGGATGGGGATGAAAAAAAAGGGGGGCCTGAACCGCGCATGCGCGTCAGGCCTCCCACTTTGTAAACCAATTCGGCAATCCCTGCTGTAGGACTCCAGGACGGAAGTCCCCGAGGCCCGGTCAGAAACCGGCCAGCACCGCGCCCTTGAACTCGGCCTGCACGTACTTGCGGATTTCTTCCGAGTGGTAGGCCTTCACGAGCTTGGCAACCCAGGGCTTGTCCTTGTCCTGCTCACGCACGGCCAGCAGGTTGACGTAAGGCGACTTGGCCGCTTCCTGCGCAATCGCGTCCTTGGGATTCAGGCCGGCCGACAGCGCGTAATTGGTGTTGACGGCCGAGGCGTCCAGGTCGTCCAGCGAGCGCGGCAGCTGCGCCGCGTCGAGTTCCACGAACTTGAGCTTCTTGGGGTTCTCGACCACATCCAGCGGCGTGGCCTTGAGGCCGGCTTCGGGCTTGAGCTTGATCAGGCCCTTGTCCTGCAGCACCAGCAGCACACGGCCGCCATTGGTCGGGTCGTTGGGAATGCCGAAGCGCGCGCCTTCCTTCAGCTCGGCCAGGCTTTTGACTTTCTTGGAGTAAAGGCCGATCGGGAAGTTGACGGTATAGCCGACGTTGACGATCTTGTAGCCGCGGTCCTTGACCTGCTGGTCCAGGAAGGGCTTGTGCTGGTAGCTGTTGGCGTCCAGGTCGCCGGCGGCCAGCGCGGCGTTGGGCTGGATGTAGTCGCTGAATTCGACGACCTGGATTTTCAGGCCGTCTTTTTCGGCGATCTTTTTGACCTGCTCAAAAATCTGCGCGTGCGGGCCGGCGGTGACGCCTATCTTCAGGGGTTTGTCCTGCGCCAGCACAGCGCCGGAGAAAGAAGCGGCCAGCGCGAGCGCGACGGCCGATTGGATGAGAGTGCGTTTGTTCATGGTTCTTCCTTTGATGAATTTAAAAATCGTTGACTTCTTGTCTTGTCCCCTCTCCCGCTAAGGGAGAGGGAGAAACTCAGGGAGTCAACATCGCTGTTGACAGGCGATGAAGGCTCCGCTCATTTATGGCTCAGCCTGCGCACGGCCCAGTCGCCCAGGCTTTGCACCGCCTGTACAAACAGGATCAGCACCAGCACCACGGCCAGCATGACTTCGGGCAAAAAGCGCTGGTAGCCGTAGCGGATGCCGAGGTCGCCCAGGCCGCCGCCGCCAATCGCGCCGGCCATGGCCGAATAACCGGTCAGGCTCACAAAGGTGATGGTCAGGCCCGCGACGATGCCGGGCAGCGCCTCGGGCAGCAGCACCTTGAGCACGATCTGCCGCGTGCTCGCGCCCATGGCCTGCGCGGCTTCGACCAGGCCGTGGTCCACCTCGCGCAGCGAAGCCTCCACCAGGCGCGCGATAAAGGGCGCCGCCGCAATCGTGAGCGGCACCACTGCGGCTGCCGTGCCTATGGAGGAGCCGGTCAGAAAGCGCGTGAGCGGGATGATGGCCACCAGCAAAATGATGAAAGGCGTGGAGCGCACGGCGTTCACCAGGCCGCCCACCACGCGGTTCACGCCCGCGTTGCGCAGCACGCCGCCCTCATCGGTCAACCGCAGGAAGACACCCAGCGGCACGCCTATCAGCGCACCGACCAGGCCCGAGATGCCGACCATGATGATGGTCTCCCACAGCGAACTGACAAACAGCTCCAGCAGGGCTTGCGAAAAATTACTGAACACTGGCGAGCCTCCCGGTCAGATCCGCGCCGACTTCATCGACATGCACCCCGGCGCCGCGCAGATGCGCCACCGCCGCGCTGAGCTGGGCACGCGCGCCGCGCGCGAACACCGCGAGCGAGCCGAAAGGTTTTCCCTGGATTTCATCGACCTGGCCGTGCACGATGGACAGGTCTATGCCGAAGCGGCGTATCACGTCCGACAGCAGCGGCCGGTCGGACTCATCGCCCGCGAACGCCAGGCGCAGCAGTTGGCCTTCTTCGGCGTGCTCGGCACTCATCAGTGTCCGGATGCGCGCAAGCACGCTGTCGGGCAAGTCCTGCGGGACGATCTCGGCAATCAGGCTGCGGGTCGTCTCGTGCTGCGGCCGCGTGAAGACGTCGATCACCGGCCCACTTTCCACAATGCGGCCGGCGTCTATCACCGCGACGCGGTCGACCACCTGCTTGATGACCTGCATCTGGTGGGTGATCAGCACGATGGTCAGGCCGAACTCCTTGTTGATCTGCTTCAGCAGGCCCAGGATGGAGCGTGTGGTTTCCGGGTCCAGCGCCGAGGTGGCCTCGTCCGACAGCAGCACCTTGGGCCGGTTGGCCAGCGCACGCGCAATGCCCACGCGTTGCTTTTGCCCGCCGCTGATCTGCGCCGGGTAGCGGTCCGCCAGGGCGCTCAGGCCCACCAGTTCCAGCAGCGGCCCGACCCTGGCCTTGATCTCATCGGCCGGCAGCCCGGCAATCTCCAGCGGCAGGGCCACGTTGCCGTAGACCGTGCGCGAGGAAAGCAAATTGAAGTGCTGGAAGATGATGCCGATGTCGCGACGCGCCACACGCAGCGCCTCGCCGCCCAGCGAGCTCAGCTCGCGGCCGCCCACCAGCACCTGCCCGGCGGAAGGCCGGTTCAGCAGGTTGATGACCCGCACCAGAGAACTTTTGCCGGCGCCGCTGCGGCCGATGATGCCGTAGACCTCGCCCGGCTGGATGTGAAGGTCGACGCCCCTGAGCGCTTCGACCGGGCCCGTGGGGCCCTGGTAGGTTTGAACAATACCTTTGAGTTCGATCATGAAATCCCGCTGACTTTTCTGACTTTTGCCGCCTTCGCGTTTCTTGTGGAAAACCGCGAGGCGCTTTTAATTTTGAACAGACAGCGAATGTAGAAGCCTGAAGCTCAAACTCAAAAGAATATTAAATAGGTTAATTAGACGAAATTCAACCTATGTAAATAATTGCACCCGGTATCAATAGGTATGGACAATTTATACCCGGGTGTTATAGAATTAATTCACCCGGATTAAATTAATCCTCTTTTTTGACATTTATTGAGCCTGTTGCCATGCCATCCCAACCCTCTCCTGAAACTTCCCCGCGCCTGATCGCCTTCTCAGGCTTCCGGCAAGTTGCCGCCGGCGACCAGGCGCAAGTCCTCGGCGCGCTGCGCAAGCTGTCCAGCACCGAAGAACTGCTGCGTGTTTTTAACGACGCCACCGGCGAGCGCATAGACCTGGACTTGCGCCCCGGGGCGGATTTGCTGTCCTCGCCGGCCACCGCTGAAGCGCCGCAAACCTCCGCCGCGCGCCCCGTAGGCCGGCCCAAGCTCGGCGTGGTCGCGCGAGAAGTCACGCTGCTGCCCCGGCATTGGGAATGGCTGGGCAGCCAGCCCGGCGGCGCCTCCGTCACCCTGCGCCGCCTGATTGACGAATCGCGCAAAGCCAGCGAAGGCCGGGTCAGCGTGCGCACCGCGCGCGAAAACGCCTACCGCTTCATGAGCGAGATGGCCGGCGATTTCGCGGGTTTTGAAGAAGCCAGCCGCGCGCTGTTCGCGGGCGACAAGCCCAAATTTGAGGGCCTGGTCGCGCCCTGGCCGCAAGACGTTCGCCTGCAGCTGGCGAAGCTGGCGGCCGCCGGCTGGAGCGCCGAATGACGCCGCCCACCGCCAAAACGCTGGGCGAGGGCGTGCCGATGTGGAAAACCTTCGCGGCCTTTCTGGGCCCCATGCTGCTCAGCAACATCCTGCAATCGCTCTCGGGCACCATCAACAACATCTACATCGGCCAGATGATAGGCGTGGGGGCGCTGGCGGCCGTGACCAGCTTTTTCCCCCTCATGTTTTTCCTCATCGCCTTCACCATCGGGCTGGGCGCGGGCGCGTCGGTACTGATAGGCCAGGCCTGGGGAGCGCGCGACACCGGCAAGGTCAAGGCCGTCGCCGGCACCACCCTGGCGGTGGGCGCGGGATTCGGCCTCACGGTCGCCGTTTTTGGCGGCGCCTTCACCGCGCCGCTGCTCAAGGCCCTGGGCACACCGCCCGACATCCTGGCCGATGCCACGCTCTATGCCCGCATCATGCTGATCGCCATGCCGGGGCTGTTCGTCTTCCTGCTGTCGACCTCCATGCTGCGCGGCGTGGGCGACACGGTGAGTTCGCTGTACACGCTGTGCATTTCCACCGCCTGCGGCCTGCTCGTGACGCCCGCGCTCATCCTGGGCTGGGGCGGCCTGCCCAAGCTGGGCGTGGCCAGCAGCGCGGTGGCCACCATCCTGTCCTTCCTGGTCTCGACCGCCTGGCTGGCCCGGCGCCTGCACGCCATCAAGAGCCCGCTGGCACCCGACGCCGAATTCAGGCGCCTGCTGCGCGTGAACCCCGCCATCCTCAAGACCGTGCTCAAGGTCGGCGTACCCACCGGGGTGCAGCTGGTCGTCATCTCGCTCGCCGAGATCGCCCTGCTCTCGCTGGTCAACGGCTATGGCTCCAGCGCCACGGCCGCCTACGGCGCGGTGAACCAGGTGGTGGCCTATGTGCAGTTCCCGGCCATTTCCATCGCCATCACCACCTCCATCCTGGGCGCGCAGGCCATAGGCGCGGGCCGCACCGACAGGCTGGGCGCCATCACACGCACCGGGCTGCAGATGAACCTGGCGCTGACCGGCGCACTGGTCTTGCTGGGCTATCTGTTCTCGCGCCACCTGATGGCCCTCTTCATCACCAGCGAACCGGTGATAGAGCTGTCGCAAACCCTGCTGCACATCATGCTGTGGAGCAGCGTGGTCTTCGGCATGCAGGGCGTGGTCTCGGGCGCCATGCGCGCCAGCGGCACGGTCTGGGTGCCCATGGGCATTTCGATTTTCTGCATCGCGCTGATCGAGGTGCCCACGGCCTGGGTGCTCAGCCACCGCATAGGCATCAACGGCATCTGGATTGCCTACCCCGTCACCTTTATCGCGATGCTGGGCCTGCAGACCGCCTATTACCGGCTGGCGTGGAAGAAAAAAACGATACGGCGCTTGATATAGGGACAGGCCCCAAGCGCCGGCGCCGCTTCAGTGGCGCATGAACTGCGCATCCGGCACGGCGAACAGCCCGTCGTCGCCGGACTTTCCGTCCAGAAACTCCCCGCCCACACGAAGCGCCTCCGCGATCAGGCGCTTCACGCCGTCGAGCTTGTCGGCCAGGCCCGGCGAGATGCCCACGAAGGAATAGACGCAGTAGCTTTCATGCCGCACCACGGCAAACTCGCCGTCCATCACAAAGGCATAACACCAGGCGGCATCCGTCCTGCCGGCCAGCGAAACCGGCAGCAGGCAGGCCTTGACGCCTTCGTCGACGGCCCAGGTCTGGTGCTGGAGTTCCTGGGAAGCGGCGTCCGCGGAATGGACGAACTTGCGGATCTTGCGCTTGAGGTCGGGTGTCCAGAATGAGTCAAAAACATCCCGGGCAACGGGTTGGATCACGAATGCCATGGTGGTCTCCTAGGAAAGGCTGGCGGGTGTCGGAATCGGGGGTGGAGTAGCCCCCGGCGGTCGCTGATTGCCGGACCATATTCGATTTCCCGGCCGCCATTGCGGCGAATTGTCCGTGGCTGGAAATTTGAAGTGGGATAGTCGCAATCCGGCATTCGGTGCCCATGAACACCGAGCCCGTTCAAGGTCCGTTCAAGGTCCGTTCAAGGTCCGTTCAAGGCCTGTTCAGCGCCTGTTCAACACCTGTTAAGAGCTGTTTCAAGGCTCTTACAAAGCCTTGCTACCATGGGTGCTCTCCCGCCATCACCAGGGCCCCGCGCCCGCCGCCGGCACACCGCCGGCATCGATGATTTCCCCCACCATGAACCGCCGCAACCCCGCCATCGACATCGCCAGGGGCATAGGCATCCTCCTTGTGGTGCTGGGGCACAACTGGACGGTGCTGCAGGAAAGGGGCGAGCTCTTCCGGGTGATTTATTCCTTTCACCTGCCGCTCTTTTTTTTCCTCTCCGGCCTGTTCCTGAAGGACAGCGGCGACCTCGGGAAATCGGTACTGTCGCGCGCCGACACGCTGCTCAAGCCCTACTTCGCCGTGTTGCTGCTGCTGGGCATCGGCGAGATGCTGGCCCCGCAGGCTGTGCCGGTGGCCGGCACCACGCCGCTCGCGTATTTCGCCGGCGTCCTCTATGGCACCGCACCCACCATTGCCTGGACGCCGCTGTGGTTCTTGCCGCATCTGTTTGTCGCCTCGGCCCTGGCCGCGGCTTTGCTGCGCGCCACCCGGCATCTTCCCGGGCGCAACACCGCGCTGTGGCTGCTCGCCTCTGCCCTGCTGGCGGCCGGCGTGGGCTGCATAGACGGGTTCTGGCAAACCGGCACCGGGGAGGCGCTGCGCTTCATGGGCCTGGAGCGATTGCCCGGCCTTCCCTGGAGCCTGGACCTGCTCCTGGTCAGCACGCCCTTCATGCTCTTCGGCCACCTGCTCGGCAAGCCCGTGGCGGCCATGCGTTTCAGCCTCCCGGGGTTTGCGGCCGCTGCCCTCGCCTTCGCCGCGCTGCACACCTGTTCCGGCGAAACCATGGACCTGAACCTGCGGGTGTACGGCCACCCGCTCATCGCCACCTTGCAGGCGGGACTGGGCATTTATCTTGTGCTGAGTGTTTCCGCGCTGTTGCAGCGCCATGCGCTGCTGCGGCGCCCGCTGGCGTATATCGGGTCGGCCAGCCTGTTTATCCTGCTGTTCCATTACGTCGTGCAGGGACGGGTTTTTTTGATGCTGTCCCACGTCAGCCGCAATGAGGTGCTGGTTGGCGCGGCCAGCCTGGCCTCCGGAGTGGGGTTGCCCCTGGTTTTGCTGGAGCTGGTGCGGCGGCAAAGGTATCTGGCGCTGCTGCTGTTGCCCATGCGCACCCGCCTCGCGTTGCCGCAAAACGCCCCCGGCAAATCGCCGTAACCCGGGCCGCCGCTTGCCCGGCGGTCTGCTTATTTGCCTTTGGGTGTGATCACCACATCCACGCGCCGGTTGCGGGCCCGGCCCTCCTCGGTGGCGTTGTCGGCCACCGGCTGCGACTTGCCATAACCCTTCACCGCCAGGCCCGCCGCGGGCACGCCCTCCTGCGACACAAAATAGTCCTTCACCGCGGCGGCCCGCTTGTCTGAAAGCGCCTGGTTGGCGGCCTCATTGCCGACATTGTCGGTATGGCCCGAGACCATCACCGCCGCATCGGCGAACTTCTTCACCCGGTCGGCCGCCTCATGCAGCGTCTGCCGCGCTTCGGGCTTGAGCACCGCCTTGCCGGTGTCAAAGAGCACGGCCGAATCGAGCGCAATGGTGACCGCCTTGGGCGGCGTGAAGGCGTCGAAGTCGTAGGGGCCTTCGAACCTGGCGCGGAAGTCCACCGTTTCGGCCGACAGGTCCAGCCGCAGGATCACCGGCTGGCGTTTGTCGACCTTGCAGCTCATCACGCCGCGCTTGTCCAGCGTGGTGTTGCCCAGGGAAAGCTCGCACAGCCGCTCAGAGCGCAAGGTGTACAAGCTCACCGCCAGCGCATTGCTCGTGGCGGCCGAGGTGTTTTTGCCGTCGCCCGTCACGACCAGCTCGCCCGGCCCGGCATTAAAGGCGTAGTAATACGACACAGCCTTTTTGATGCCCTCGCCCTTGATGCGGTTGCCCTTGAGCCGGGTCGGCTCGTCGATGTCGGTGGAACCCGCGCCCGCCAGCACCGGCGCCGCACCGGCCGCCTGCGGCGCCGGCAACTCGACAGGGCCTTCCAGCGCCACCGCGTAATCAATCGTCTCTTCGCTGAGGTCCAGCCGCAGGATCAGCGGCTGGGCTTTTTCGACCTGGCAATTGAGCGTGATGGTCTTGTCGGCATTGGTATTGCCGTGTGATTCGGAACACAGTTTGTTGGCCTTGAGGTCATACAGCCCAAAGGCCAGCGCCTGGGTCGCGCCGCTCGGCGAGTTCTTGGCCGTGGCGGTGATCTTGATGGCGCCGGGGCCGCCGTTGAGCGCGTAGTAGTAGCTCAGCTTCTGCTTGATGCCCACG
This sequence comes from Polaromonas sp. P4_F6, assembly GCF_056401275.1. Classification (NCBI taxonomy): domain Bacteria; kingdom Pseudomonadati; phylum Pseudomonadota; class Betaproteobacteria; order Burkholderiales; family Comamonadaceae; genus Polaromonas; species Polaromonas sp. P4_F6. Next base: position 12,241 of record NZ_JBFUJQ010000002.1, read on the forward strand.
CCTTTGATTTCTTTGGCAGGCAAAGGCGTCGGGCTGTCGGGATCGGTGGATGCGGCTGGCGCCACCGCAACGGGCGCCGGGACAGCAGACGCAGGCGCCGAAGGCGTTGCGGCAGGCACCGCTATCACCATCGCCGCCGGCACCGCAGTTGCCGCCGGCCGGGGAGCCTCGTCTTTTTTTCCGCAGCCGGCCAGTGTGAGGCCCAAGCCTGCAGCCATGCCCAGCAGCACAAGTTGTTTTGTGATTGTCATAAACCTCCCGAATGGTTCTTGCTGTTGTGATGCCAGTCCGTAATGTGCGGTACGGCGCTGTTGACTGTCAATCGCGATATTCCAAAGTAACTCGAAGTAACCGGAGGGCAAGCCAGGTGAACAATTCATGCCGGCAGCTTCCCCGCGTCAACCGGATTTCAGCGCTACGATGGCTTCATCCCCAGGAGATGTGTCATGAACGAGGAACTCTCACGTCTGGCCACCGCGATCCACATGAATGAGCCGCAGTGCGAACCGCTTCGCCTTGCCTTTGGCCTGGCCTGCGCACAACGCACGGAACACCTGCTCGAAAACCCGCAGGCCATTCGCTGCCTGGCGGTGCTTAGATCTTTTGTGGAAGGCACATCAGACCGGCCCGCCCTGGCGCAGGCGGCACAGGAAATTGCCCAGGTGGCCAACAGCCACAGGGGATCCAACTCCATTGACGGCTCGGCCCACGCAGCCGTCTCCGCCACCTACGCCGTGGCCAATGCCCTGGCCGGCCGGGCCCTGGACGCGGCGGGCTACGCGGCTTACGCTGCCGTCTATGGTTACGGCGGTTATGCTGTCACCGACCCATCGGCTTTTGAAGGGGAGTTCGCCTGGCAGCTTGAAAAATTGAACGAACTAGCCCGGACCTTCACGGTGCATAGCGACGGCTGACACGGTGCCCCATCCGGTTTCCGCACAAGGCCTGTACGTGTGCCGCTTGCGCGGTATAAACGTCAGGTCGTCGCCCCTTCCCCACAAAGACAAATCCGTCGTGACCGGCCAACCCTGAACAGGAACTCCCATGCAACTCATAGGAATGCTCGACTCCCCCTACGTCCGCCGCGTAGCCATTTCCCTGCAGCTTCTGGGCTTGCGCTTTGAGCACCAGTCGGTCTCGGTGTTCAGCACCTTCGAAAAATTCCGCGCCATCAACCCCGTCGTCAAGGCGCCCTCGCTGGTCTGCGACGACGGCACGGTGTTGATGGATTCCACACTCATCATCGACTACGCCGAAGCGCTGGCGGCGCAGGCGCCGGCCGGCAGGAGCTTGATGCCCTCCACGCTGGCCGAGCGCCAGCAGGCGCTGCGCGTGATAGGCCTGGCCCTGGCCGCCTGCGAAAAAAGCGTGCAGATCATTTACGAACGCATGTTGCGCCCCGCCGAAAAACTGCACCAGCCCTGGGTGTCGCGCGTGACCAGCCAGCTGCTGGCGGCCTGCGGTGAGCTTGAGGCCGAGATGCAGCGCAAACCCCTGGCCGTGGGCAGCGACACCATGGGCCAGGACGGCGTGAGCGTGGGCATCAGCTGGCATTTCACGCAGGCCATGCTGCCCGAGGTGGTAAACGCCGCGGACTTCCCGGCCTTGCGCGAGTTTTCGGCGCGGGCCGAGCGGCTGCCGCAATTCGCGGCGGCGCCGCACAGCGACAAAACCTTCCAATGGCCGTGAGCCGCAGCAACATCGAGGCGACAAAAATCCGGGCGCTGCTGTTCGATCTCGGCGGCGTGTTGATAGATGTTGATTTCAACCGCGTGCTTGAATATTGGGAGCCGATTTCCCGGCTGTCCCTTGATGAGTTGAAAGCCACCTTCTGCGCCGATGTGCCTTACGAGCAGCACGAACGAGGCGAAATCACCGCGCCCGAATACTTCGAGCACCTGGCCAGGAAGCTGCAGTTGCAGGACAATCCCGCGCACATCACCGAAGGCTGGAATGCCATTTTCGGCGATGAAATCACCGAGACCCTCCATCTGGTTCAAGAGGCGCGCACCCATCTCCCGTGCTACGTTTTTTCCAACACCAATGCCACACACCAGGCCGTATGGACAGCCCGCTACCCAAGCCTGGCGCAGTCATTCGAGCGCATTTTCGTGTCGTCGGAAATGGGTTGCCGCAAGCCTGAACGCCGGGCTTTTGAATATGTCGCCCAGGCGATAGGTACGCCCCTCGATGCCATCCTGTTCTTTGACGACCATCCCGGCAACGTCGAAGGCGCAAGGGCTGCCGGGCTGCAGGCAGTCCAGGTGCGGGGGCCGGCCGACGTGAAGGCTGCGCTGCAGGCGGCTGGTTGTGTGAAGTGAGGCGCCGGAAGGCGCCGGCAATCCACCAGAATCCGCCACACCGAATTTGTGACGCCATGCCTTGGGCACAACGCGGCTGCCCGAATTCGCGACGGCGCCGCACAGCGACCTCATTGACCGGGCCAAGCCCTGAAGCGACCACCGGGGTGGACTGGCCCGCCCCGGGCCGCTAGGATGGGCCCATGGCCCCCGACCCCATCCCCCATCCGGAATCCAACCCCGAGCTTTCCGGGGAAAAGATCAACGAAGCCCACGATGCCTGGTGCCGGGCCTATGTGCACGTCTGGGCCGACCTGTCCAAGGGCCATTACGACAAAGAGGCGGTGCAAAAGGCCGCCGACGAGCACTGGCAGCGCAGTCCCAAATCGAGCCCGGTGATGGTGGCCACGACCGAGTTCACCAAGACAAACCCGCAGCGCTAACCCACCTGCAGCTGGTGCTCATAACACCACATCCAGCTTTCGCCCGGTTCAAAGGACTGGATCACCGCATGGCCCGTGGCCTCATGGTGTTTGCTCGCATGCTGGTTCTCTGAATCGTCGCAGCAGCCTATATGGCCGCAGTGCACACATAACCTCAGGTGCACCCAGGTGCCGCCCATGGCCAGGCACTCTTCGCAGCCTCTGGCATTGGGTGAATGGTTCTCGGCGGGAACATGGTCGCAGGGTTTGATACGCATCAAGAATCTCCTCAGGCCGTTGCCGCGGCGCGTTCCATGGCCGCCAGGTGCTGGTGAATCATCGCGACCGCCGCCGCACCCTCGCCTATCGCGCCGCCCACACGCTTGACGGATCCGCTGCGCACGTCGCCCACCGCGAACAGGCCCGGGATGTTGGTCTCCAGCGGCGCGGGTTTGTAGTCCGAGTGTTTGCAGGTCACACTTTCGCCGGTGCGCACAAAGCCGTGCGCGTCCAGGGCCACGCCGCAGCTGTCCAGCCAGGCGGTTTCCGGGTCCGCGCCCACAAACAGGAAGACATTGCGCACCTCGGCGTCATGCTCGGTGCCGCGCTGGCGGTTGCGCCAGGTCACGGCGCTCAGGCCCGCGTTGCCGTCGCCGTGCAGTTTCACTACCTCGGTCTGCGGCAGCAGCTCGATATTCGGCGTGGCGTCTATGCGGTCTATCAGGTAGCGCGACATGCTGGCCGCCAGGCTGGGGCCGCGCACCAGCATGTTGACCTTGGCCGCGTGCTGCGACAAAAACACCGCGGCCTGCCCGGCCGAATTGCCGCCGCCCACCAGCACCACCTCGGTCTGGCTGCACATCCTGGCCTCCAGCGCCGAGGCCCAGTACCAGACGCCGCGGCCCTCAAACTCGGCCAGGCGCGGCACCTCGGGGCGGCGGTAGCGCGCGCCGCTGGCCACCACCACGGTCTTGGCGCGCAGCACGCGGCCGTCGGTGAGCTTCACATGCAGCTCGCCCTTGATGGCCTTGGCCGCGCAGTCCAGCGACTGGGCCTGCGCGGGGATCAGCATCTCGACGCCGAATTTCTGCGCCTGCACATAAGCGCGGCCGGCCAGCGCCTGGCCCGAGATGCCGGTCGGGAAACCCAGGTAGTTCTCGATGCGCGCGCTCGCCCCGGCCTGGCCGCCGTAGGCGCGGCAGTCCAGCACGATGACCTGCAGGCCTTCGGAGGCCGCATACACCGCCGTCGCCAGGCCGGCGGGCCCGCCGCCCACCACAATCACGTCGAACAGGCCCTCGCGCTCGGCCGTGTCCACCATGCCCATGCAGCGGGCCAGCTGGTTTTCGCCGGGGTTGACCAGCACCGAACCGTCGGGGCAAACCGCCAGCACGTCGCCAGCGGCGGCGCCGTACTCCACCATCAGTGCAGCGGCATCGGCGTCTTCGGCGATGTCGACCACATGGTGGGGCTCGCCGTTGCGGTTCAAAAAGCTTTGCAGCCGCACCACGGCGGCCGATTGCGGCCGGCCTATCAGCACCGGGCCGCTGGCGCCGGCCTCGATCAGCGCGACACGCCGCAAAATCAGTGCGCGCACCACGCGTTCGCCCAGGTCGGCCTCGGCAATGATGAGGGCGCGCAGCTGGCTGGGCGGCACCAGCAAGGTGTCCACCTCGTCCTCGGCATGGCCATCCACCAGCGCCGGCGCGCCCGACAGCTGGCCCACCTCGGCCAGAAACTGGCCCGGCCCCTGCGTGACGATGGGCACCACGTGGCCCAGGCCGTCGCGCTGGGTGATGGTGACCGAGCCCTTGAGCACCACAAACATGCCGGGGCCGGGCTCGCCGGCGGCGAACAGCCTGTCGCCTCTTTTGAAATGCAGCACGCTGCCGAAACGGCGTATGCGCGCGATCTCCGCCGGGCTCAGCACGGGGAACATCTGGTGGCGCCGGCTCTCGGCCAGCGGCGGGGGTGTGGGGGTGGGGTCGTCAGCCATCAAAAACTCCGGTCGGCAGGCCCTGCCGCGCAGCGCCCAGGCCGCCATGATGACTGATTAGCGGGCTATCTGCATCTCCAACCTGGGTTACCAGCCGTACAAACGTCGCCAGGTTGCCACTTCGCCGTTCTCGGCCAGCGCATGGTATTCAGGGTGCTGCGCGCCGGTGGCGCAGGCGTGGTTGGGCAAGATGCGCAGCTGCGTGCCGACCGGGAAACGCTTCGCGATATCGGTATCGGGCGCGCCTTCGCGCGAGAGTATGCCGTGCTCCTGGTTGGCGCCGCTGAGCACATAACCGGCCAGCACCTCGCCCTCGGCATCGCAGACCTGGCCGTAGCCGAAATCGTGCTGCTGCTTTTGGGTGCCGCGGTCGCGGCTCATGGCCATCCAGCCGGCGTCCACAATCGCCCAGCCCTTGTCCACCTGGTGGCCTATCACCGTGGTCAGCACGCTGAGCGCGATGTCGTCGGTGGTGCAGACGCCGATGTTGTGCATCACCAGGTCAAAGAACACATACACCCCGGCGCGCACCTCGGTCACGCCGTCGAGCTGCGCCGCCGACAGCGCTGTGGGCGTGGATCCCACGCTGACCACCGCGCACGGAAAGCCCGCCTCGCGCACACGTTCGGCGGCCCGCACGCAGGCGGCGCGCTCCTGCTCGGCCATGGCGGCCAGCGCCTCGGGGGTGCTCAGGTCATAGCTCGATCCGGCATGCGTCATCACGCCGCCCAGCAGCATGCCGCCCTGGTGCAGCGTGCGCGCCACGTCCAGTAAGGCAGCCTCGCCGGGCTTGATGCCGGAGCGGTGGCCGTCGCTGTCGATTTCTATCCAGACCTCGAATTTTTCGCCGTGCTCGCGGCCGAAGGCGGCAATCGCCGCGGCCGAGGCCACGCTGTCGGTGATGATCTTCAAATCGCAGCCCTGTCGCCGCAGCGCCAGCGCCTGCGGCAGCTTGGCCGGCACCATGCCGACCGCATAAAGGATGTCGTTAAAACCGTCGGCGTAAAACTGCGCAGCCTCCTTGAGTGTGGAAACGGTAATACCCTCGGCCCCGGCCCTGAGCTGCGCGCGCGCCACCGGCGTGCATTTGCTGGTCTTGACATGCGGCCTGAAACGCACACCCAGCGCGTTCATGCGCTGCTGCATGCGCTCAATGTTGCGCTGCATGCGCGCGWGGTCTATCACGGCGGCGGGTGTGTCCAGGGCGGCCAGGGGGTGGGACTGGGTGGTGGCGGTCAAGGGAATCTCCGGGGAGCTATGTGGGAATCAATCAGGTCAGTTACCAGGGCCAGGCAATGCTCTGGCCCTTGCCGGCAAGGCGCGCGCGCTGCTCCAGCATGCGCGCAACCGTGAGGTCTTGCAAGGCGATGCCGGTCATGTCAAACACGGTGATGTCGCCAGCGCCGCGCGCAAACGCGGCCTTGCCCGACAGCACGTCGCCGATTTCGGTGCAGGCGGTTTCAGGCGCCCATTGCAGCTCGCCTATGCCGCGCGACTGGGCGGCATCGTCCACAAATACGCGCGCCCTGGCCAGCAGGCCCTCGGGCAACTCGCGTTTGCCTTTGGTGTCGCTGCCCACCGCATTGATATGGGTGCCGGGCTGCAAAGCCTCCAGCGCAAACAGCGGGCCCTTGCCGGTGGTGGCCGTGATCAGCACATCGCTTTGCGCCACGGCGGCATTCACATCGGCCGCATGCGCGATAGCGCACTGCCCGGCAAACAGGGCTTCAAACCCAGGCTTCGGGGCGCCATCGGCCGTCGCGTAAAACACCTGGCGCAGCCCGGGCAGCTGGCGCAGGGCAAAACGCAGCTGCGCCTGCGCCTGCACGCCGGTGCCGAAGACGCAGACCGTGCGGCTGTCCGGCCGCGCCAGCTCCAGGCCCAGGCCGCCGGCGGCGCCGGTGCGCTCGGTGGTGACGGCGTTGCCGTCTATCAGGCAGGTCGGCCGGCCGGTGGCGGGGTCGATGAGCATGATGGTGGCCTGGTGGGCGTCGGCACCGCGCGCGAGGTTGCCGGGCCAAAAACCTGCTGCCTTGAAGCCCAGCAGCGACTGCGCGCCCACATCGCCCGACTTGATGCCGAACACACCGCCGGTGGCCAGCCTTTCACGCACCAGCGAGAACACGCGGCCCTCTCCCTGGCTGTGCAGCACAAAGGCCTCGCGTGTGGCTTCCAGCACATCGGCGGGCAGCAGCATGGCCTCGACCGCGTGTTTATCCAGCAGCAGCAGTTGTGCATCCGCCGGCGAGGTGGTGCTTGGCGCGGCGTGGCCAAAGCTGGCAGGATGGGGCTTGGGGCCGGATGTTTGGGGTTCGGTCAACATCTGGAAATATTATCCATTATTAGACAATTTGTCAAACACGCCACTTCACTTTCACTCGTCCATTGCAGGAGACTCCATGCCCGGCAACCCGCACGCCCCTTGTGACGAAGGCATCATCCGCGCCCAGGCCGGCGACTGCGGCCCCACGCCACATCCCAAGCTGGCGCTGGCCGCCACGGTGCTGGGTTCTTCCATGGCTTTTATCGACGGCTCGGTCGTCAACATCGCCCTGCCCGCGATACAACGCGACCTGGCCGGCGGCTCGGCCTCCGGGCTGGCCGAAATGCAATGGGTCATCAATGCCTATTTGCTCTTGCTGGGCTCGCTGGTGCTGGTGGGCGGCTCGCTGGGCGACCGCTTTGGCCGGCGCAAGATTTTTATCATGGGCATCGCCCTGTTTACCGCCGCCTCCATCGCCTGCGGCCTGGCGCCCGGGCCGCTGGCACTGATCGCCGCGCGGGCCCTGCAGGGCGTGGGCGCGGCGCTGCTGGTGCCGGCCAGCCTGGCCATCATCGGCAATGTGTTTGAAGGCGAGGCGCGCGGCAAAGCCATAGGCACCTGGGCCGCCTGGGCGGCGATTACCGGCGCGGCCGGGCCTGTGCTGGGCGGCTGGCTGGTCGATGCGGTGTCGTGGCGCGCCATCTTCTTTTTGAATGTGCCCATGGCCATCGCCACCGTGTGGCTGGCCCTGTACGCCGTGCCCGACAGCCGCGACCCCGATGCGCCCAAGCAGCTCGACTGGCCCGGCGTGCTGCTGGTGGCCAGCGGCCTGGGCGGCCTGACCTACGGCCTCACGCTGGCGCCCGAGCGTGGCTGGCAGGCGGCCGAGGTGCTGGGCCCGATCGCGCTGGGGGCGGCGCTGCTGCTGGCCTTCGTCTTTGTGCAGGCCCGCACGCGCGCACCCATGATGCCGCTGGGCCTGTTCAAGTCGCGCGATTTTGTGGGCACAAATTTGCTCACGCTGCTGCTGTACTTCGCGCTCAGCGGCGCGCTGTTCTTTTTGCCCTTTGTGCTGATAGGCGCCTTCCACTATTCCGCCACTGCCGCGGGCGCCACCTTGCTGCCCTTCTCGCTGCTGCTGGGTTTTCTGTCGCCCGCCACCGCCAAACTCACCGAGCGTTTTGGCGCGCGCGCCATGCTGATGGCCGGGCCGGCCGTGGCCGCCGCGGGTTTTGCGCTGCTGGCCTTGCCCGGCGTGGGCTGGCCTTACTGGGCCGGCTTTTTCCCGGCCATGGTGGTGCTGGGCCTGGGCATGACGATTGCCGTCGCGCCGCTAACCACCACCGTGATGAACGCCGTGCCCGCCGCCCATGCCGGCATTGCCTCGGGCATCAACAACGCCGTCGCGCGCGTGGCCGGCCTGCTGGCCGTGGCGCTGCTGGGCGTGGTATTTGCCGCGGCGCTGCAGGGCCCGGTGCAATCGGCCTCGCCCGAAGTGCTGGTCGCGGCCTTTCGCTGGGTGGTGCTGGGTTGTGTGTTGTGCGCGCTGGGGGCGTCGGCCTGCGCGCTGCTGTTTCTGGCGCCAGCCGGGGCGCAAGGCCCGCGGGCTTAAACTTGCCCCATCAGGCGGCCTAACCAGGCCTGCCCCACGCGGCCCGCAGCGGCCTCACCCACCCTCCTCCACACCCACCCCATGCCATTTCCCTCACTGGGCTTTTCGCCCGCGCTGCTGCCCCTGCTGCTGCGCGCCCTCGACGAAAAAGGCTATACCGCCCCCACGCCCATACAACAGGCCGCCATCCCGGCGATCCTGGAAGGCCGCGACCTGGTGGCCTCGGCCCAGACAGGCTCAGGCAAAACCGCGGCCTTTGCGCTGCCGCTGCTGCAGCGCCTGGCGACCAGCGCAGCGCCCAGCGGCCACCGGCCTGTGCGCGCGCTGGTCCTGGTGCCCACACGCGAGTTGGCTGCGCAGGTCGGCGAAGCCATCGTGGGTTTTGCCAGGTATTTGCCGCAGCGCGTGAAAGTCGCGGTCGTGTTTGGCGGTGTCTCCATCAACCCGCAGATGATGAATCTGCGCGGCGGCGCCGACATCGTGGTCGCCACACCGGGCCGATTGCTGGACCTGATAGACCACAACGCCCTGAGCCTGTCCGGCACCAGCAGCCTGGTGCTGGACGAAGCCGACCGCCTGCTGGACCTGGGTTTTGGCGAGGAACTCCATCGCATCCTGGCCCTGCTGCCAGCCAAGCGCCAGACCTTGTTCTTTTCAGCAACCTTCCCACCCGCGATTGAAGCCCTGGCCGCCAGCCTGCTGCGCAATCCCTTGCGTGTGGAAGTCGCCCCCATCGTGCAAGCCGTGCCCGACATTGCACAGCGCGCGATTGAAGTCGACGCGCCCCGCCGCACCCAGCTGCTGCGCCACCTGGTGCAAACCGAAAAATGGGAAAGAGTGCTGGTCTTTGTCGCGACCAAACACGCGGCCGAAATCGTCGCCGACAAACTGCGCAAAGTAGATATCCAGGCCGAACCCTTCCACGGCGAGCTAAGCCAGGGCAAACGCACCCAGGTGCTGCAAGACTTCAAGATCAAGGCCGTGCAAGTCGTGGTCGCCACCGACGTCGCCGCGCGCGGCATAGACATTGCCCAACTGCCCGTCGTCGTCAACTACGACCTGCCGCGCTCGGTCACCGACTACACCCACCGCATAGGCCGCACCGGCCGCGCCGGCGAATCAGGTGTGGCCGTGAGTTTTGTGAGTACGGATACCGAGGCGCACTTCAAGCTGATCGAAAAGCGCCTGGGTCTCAAAGTGCCGCGCGAGCAGGTTGCGGGTTTTGAGCGGGTGGAAGTGGCGGTCGTGAACCCAGCGGATCCTGCGGGGACTGGTGGGGTCAAGGGGAAGCGGCCTAGCAAGAAGGATAAGTTGCGGGCTGCGGCGGCCGAACATAAAGACCTGGGTTAGAGCGCCGAACTGACGACACGTCCCTAGTTCAAGCTCTGAGTAGAAGACGGGGGATTGAGCCACCAACAAGCGAACGGTTTGAAGTTATTTCCCGATTTAGGTCAAGCCTCATGTTGTCCGCGCCCGAAATAATGCCTCCTGCTAACGAATTCCTCCGTGCCGTCGCAATTTTGCCTAGTAGCTTCCGCGATGCGCGGTAAGAATAAAAGCCCTATCTAAATGATGCTTTTCAAAGCAATCCAAGACGTAAGTGCACGTCTCACTAATGGCCGATAGACGCAATTGCAACTCCGGAGACCTAAGCGCGCCTCCAATGCCTAAGGCGCTAAAGCGACCATGAGCAATTCCATTGCGACGATCCACTAACTCGTCAACGAATAGGCGAAATGAAGGATCTGGGACTACTGGCAAGCGAATATTGAAACACTGAAATATTGTTTCGAGCTTCTCTATCCAGACGTTCTGAAGATAGAGATCGAACACCTCATCGCGAATTTTTCCGGTACTGCTCGAGAATTGCTGTTGCAAAAAATCGGACCGAGCCGCCCACTTTTTATCTTCACCAACATTTCGGAGAGATGAGAAATTTGAGTCTAAGGCTACGCTATAGAAGGGGCTCTCGAAATGCGATGAGGCCACCTTTAATTTCTCTATCTCAGTGAGCAAGCGCCGCACACCTTGACTCACCGCAAATTCAACACCGGCATACAGATGCACAAAGAACAGTGCACGCAAGATCTTCGCTTCGGGGGGATCAGGAGTTGGTGGGACTGACTCCAGTTTTCGGATAACTTCAAGTAGCTGGCGAACTTCGGCAAACCGAGCCGTCACGTCCCCACGTAATTGAGTGAACATCGACTACTTAATCAACATGTCTCTAACGTACTCAATGCGACCCACGACGGCCTTTTTGGAGTTGGTTCCACCAGTGGTAAATGCACGGAGTTTTTGATCGTCAAGAAGGGCCTTTATCCTGGCCTGATGCAACGCCTTTCCACTATTCAACGCGAGCGCAGTTCCTACCGCAATGCCCTCAAACAGATTTACTGGGGTTACCCCACGATTACCTCGAACAACGCCTGAAGGAAGTTCTTGTCTTAGGATTTCAAAAGTTTTTGCAAAGACTTTCTCAAGAGATTTCGTAAGCTTCTGTGGAGCCTTTGCCTTCATATAGTCGTTGAGAAATTCTTTGACGCTATGGTCAAAACTTTTGTATTCCTGCAAAAAGGCAAAAAACCTGAGCACTAGCTCTTCTGCGGTCCCATTCTTCACGTCTCCTGGCTTAAGACGAATAACGGCAACAAAATTTTTATCCAATGCGAGAGATTTGACTTGATCGTTAAACGGACCTCGGAATACGCAATTGCGAATTTCTTGATTCGTGAGAGAAATTCCACCAGTGTTCAGGCGTTCAAACAAATCGAAGCGAACGCCCAAATCACTTTTGTCGTTCAATACCGTAACACGCATGGGACGAGTAGCGAACATCAGTTGTACCGACTTCGGAAGTGCTTCGTGCCCCTGGTCGTTTATTGCGGGAAGTTTCTCTAGCTCTTCGATAAGTAGCGGAGCGGGACGTTTGACTTTTTTCAGCAGTTCAGGCGTGCCGAGGAAATGTGCCAATGTCCCCAGCCTCTGAACCCCATCAACTATTTCCCAAGTTGAGTCCGCGTTTGTGGCCATAAAGAGGCTGGGGATAGGGATACCAAGAAGAACCGATTCAATAAGCTGCGACTCTCTAGCCTCGCTCCAAATAAATTGCCTTTGGTACTCAGGGGGAACCTCAATTTCGCCCGATGCAAACATATCTAAAAGTTGCCGAACGCTGAGATCGTAACTATCGAATGAGACCAGTCTTCTTTCTTTGTCTAGTTGATATTGCAACGCAGGCGCATCAATATCCGCGTTCGCAAGAGCTTTTGGCTGCTTATTCTTGGTCATTTTTTCCCACCTTTAACGCATTCATTCTGACGAGATGCTCGTGTTCATTGTGCATCAACGGACTACAGACGTCCGCCGAATTCAACTACGGGGCCTATAGTTCCAGCGCTTCACGCTCCCTCTTTGCTCGCAGAACACGGAAGCGCCAGCGCACAAGGCCGATGGCATAGCTGATGTAGTAACCCGCCAGCAGGCCAAAAACAGCCAGTGTGAGCGGGCTGCGCGCAAAATCACCGACTCCGTTCGGCATGCCCGGTGCGATGACATAAACCTCAACCAGGCGATAAACAATGCGCGCGACAAACAGCAGTGACAGCGCGATGCCCAGGTGCGCATTGGGCGTGTAGAACAGGCCTTGGGGTGTCGGCTCAAAGCGCGTCTTGCCCAGCCCAAAGACGCCCAGCCAGGCGCCCAGGCCCAGGCCGCCGGCCAGCCAGCAGAGCCGGTCAAGGTGCTCGCGCGCGGCAAAACCAAGCAGGACTATCAGGACGGGAAAAATCACCAGCGTGAGCCAGGGACGAATCCTCGACAGGCGCTGGCGCCCCACCATGCGGCGAAAACGTGCATAGACACGCCATGTGATCAGCGGAAGAAGCACAAGCCATGTGAGGGTGGAGGGACTGGGCGCTGGCATGGTGTTGGCCTTTAATTGGCGAGGAATGGGCACAGGCGGCGGAAACGACCCGGCGTGATGCTCCGGACTATCGCTGGAGAAACGCTGCCTGCAAAAATCGCATGCCCGCCAGTATCTGCTGAACCCGTTCCTCCGACAAGCTCCCTATGTGTTCACCCAGGCGCGTCTTGTAAACCGAAGACACCTGCGACACGACCACCACGCTTTGCTTCTGCAGTCTCCCCTCGCCGGGTTCCAGCAAGACATTGCCCGGCTCGGTTGCGCGGCTCAGGTTGGAGGTCAGCGCGCACACAACCACGGTGCTGATGCGGGAGCGGTTAAAAACGTCATCCTGCACAATGACGTGGGGATGCGGGGAGCCCGGGATGGAGCCGCGTGAGGTATCAGCTTCTATCCAGAAGATGTCGCCCTGCTTGAAGGTGTCGGGGAATGGGCCTTGAGGGGCATCCGGCTCTCTGTCCATAAGCGGCACTTTTCAGTCGATGATTTCAATACCGGGACGGAGTGGGTCTTCAAGGTGCACCCGTTTTGCAGCTACTTCAATGAGCTGCATTTGTATCGCTCCCGACAGTGGCTGGTATCCGCCGACAGCAAATTTGACGCGGAACAGGCCCCTGCCATCGTCGATCAACTCGATTGACTCAATGTCCACATAGCTAGAAGGAAGCGGGCCGGGCGGCGTGAGGGAGAATGACTCCACGCCTGAAAAGACGAGCAATCCGTCTTTGATGTTCTCATCGTTGTAGAACTCCCAATTTCCGCTCTCGCTTCGAACGCGTGAAATTTCGTCGATGACCAGCGTCACCCGCTCTCGCCAGCCGTCAACCGTGACGGATTTACACGCGCGGTCACCGAGGTAAACGGTTGCGAGGAATTGATCGACGCGCATTATTCCTCGTCAAACCCATCTTCCGCCGCATCATTCCTCACCCGCGCCACCTTGACCCCAGGCTTGGCCAGCACCTCGACATAAAACTGCTCGCCGCCGTCTTTCACGATTTCGTCAATCGACTTGATGAGGTCGGCCACCGTGACAACAGCCGCCGAGGCTTGGCTATAGCCTGACTTGCAATCAAAGTCCCAGAAATCCACGCCCTTGGGCAGGGCCTTGGCGCGTTCGCGTTTGAAATATTTGCGAATGTCGTGTTTGGCGGCTTCGAGCAGGCGCTCGCGGTTTTTGCCTTCGACTTTGAGCTGGAATGTTTTTTTCATAGTACTTTGGTGTCAGTGAATAGCCTGTTGCGGCCACGCTTGCTACCGATTATCGGGCCGCGGCCGCATGGGCCTGCAAAACCATGGGCAAAAGCGGTGCGGCGGGCCACAATTTGCGCGGCATGGCGTTTGCTTGAGCTGTACGCCAACCGGCAAGCCCCCATCGTCCCTTCAAAGATTCAAGGAGTTTCCGATGATCTATGGTTTGACCTACCTCGGTGTGATCCACACCGCCATCAGCCTGGTGGCCGTCGCGGCGGCGCTGATTGCCTTTTTTCGCGACAAGGAAATCATTGCCGCGTCCACCCTGGGCCGGGTCTATATCTGGACCACGGTGCTGACCTGCCTCACGGCTTTTGGCATCTTCCAGCATGGCGGTTTCGGCAAGCCGCATGCGCTGGGCATCATCACCCTGCTGGTGCTGGGCATTGCCTGGGTCGCGGGCAACACCAAGGTGCTGGGCCGCGCCTCGCCTTATGTGCAGACGCTCAGTTATTCGATCACCTTTGTGTTCCACATGATCCCGGCGATCACCGAGACCTCCACGCGCCTGCCGCTGGGCGCGCCGCTGCTGCCCAATGCCGATGCGCCCGAGCTCAAGGTGGCCACGGGTGTGTTGCTGCTGCTGTATCTCATTGGTGCAGCGCTGCAGGTGAGGCGCATACGCGCGCGCAATGCGGCGCAGGCGGTGCCGCTGCCGGGGTCTGCCGCGGCCTGAGCCGCTCACAAAAAAAAGAACATCATCCGCAGATTACGCAGATTTACACAGATAAAAGCAAAGAAAAAAACAAACGCGAGGCAAGGTTGTGCGCCCGGTGCACAAAGATAGGAATGAAGTCGAATGAAGTCCTGAATCCAAATTCCTTCTCTTCAATCTGTGGAAATCTGCGTAATCTGCGGATAAATTTGTATCCACAGATTTCGCAGACTTACGCAGATAAAACCAAGGAGTCCCATGCATCCCGTGCTGTGCACCGAAGAACGCCATGCCGGCCAGATCCTGGCTATCTTCAACGAGGCCATCGCCACTTCAACCGCGCTGTACGACTACAAGCCGCGCACGCCCGAAAGCATGGTCAGCTGGTTTGCCGCCAAGCGCAGCAACAGCTTTCCAGTGATAGGGCTGGAGGACGACACGGGCAAGCTGCTGGGCTTTGCGAGCTACGGCAGCTTTCGCGCATTCCCGGCCTACAAGTACACGGTCGAGCATTCGGTCTATGTGGAAAAAAGCTGCCGTGGCCAGGGGCTGGGGCGCAAGCTGCTGGAGGCCATCGTTGCCAAGGCCGAGGCGCAAGGCATGCATGTGCTGGTGGGCGCGGTCGACCTGGAGAACAGCGCGAGCATGGAACTGCACAAGCGCCTGGGCTTTGAGCATTGCGGCACGATCAAACAGGCGGCCTTCAAGTTCGGCCGCTGGCTGGACCTGGCGTTTTTGCAGAAGACGCTGGTGACGCCCTTGCAGCCGGTGGACGGTTAAGAGCTGTTTTAGGCCTGGCCCGATTGCGCCAGCGCCTTGTCTATGGCTTCGTGCAAATGCTGCAGGCCGAAAGACACGTCGCAGACCACGCCATTGACGTAAAACGTGGGGGTTGAGCGCACGCCCAGGTGGCGGCCGCTTTGCATGTGCTCCTGCACGCGCTGCAGGTAGACATGGTCGTTCATTTCATTCTGGTAGCGCGCCATGTCCAGGCCGGCCTGGGCGGCGTACTCGAGCAGGTGTTTGTCCTTGAGGTGCTGCTGGTGGGTGAAAAGCAGCTCGTGCATGGGCCAGAACTTGCCCTGGGCGCCGGCGGCCTCGGCCGCTTCGGCGGCGAGTTCGGCATGGGGGTGCACCTCGCGCAGCGGGAAGTGCCGGTAGACAAAACGCAGCTGCGGGCCGAAGTGCGGCAGCATGACTTTTAAAGCGCCGTAGGCCTGGAAGCAGGAGGGGCACTCGAAGTCGCCGTACTCGAGCAGCGTGACCGGGGCCGACGAGCGGCCGCGTATGTGGTCTATGGCCTCGTCAGGTTCAAGCTGGGGGTCCGGCGTGGGCATGGTTCACCTTTCTTCAACTGTTCAACGGGTCGTGGAGACAGTATGCGCCCTGGGCCGTGACGTGATCAAGACGCCGGCACGGCCAAAAGGCAAAGAACGATGAAACAGGCTGTGCGTGTCAGCCCTGGTTGGCCGCGTTCTCGAGGGCTTCGTCCAGCGCCTTGCACGAGGGCGAGCACACGGCCTGGGACTTGCCCAGCACCTTGCGCGTGCCCATCAGGGAACGGGCGCGGTGCTTGCCGCACATAAAGCAGGACATGGTGGCCGCACCGAAGGAGGTGGTGGCGGCGAACGGGGAGCCCGAGACCTTGGACTTGTAGCGCAGGCCGTCTGCGAGGACAGCGGTTTTGGCGTCAGCTCTTGCCATGGTTTGGATCTTCCTTGGTTTGGGGGTTTGAGGGGTTCATGGCCTTTTCGATGGCCTCTTTGGCCTGCTGCTCGGCGGCGAGCGAGGCGTCCAGCGCCGACCGGCACAGGCCCGCGTACTGGTAGTTCACGTTTTCATACAGCTCGGCGGCGGCCGGATGGGTGTCCAGCAGCGCGCCCAGCGCCACACCCGGCTCCACGTCGCCCAGTTCGCTCACGAGGTGCAGCACGACGGAGCGGTATTGCTCGGCGCCCACAGGCACCGCGCTGTGCTCCAGGCGCTCAAGCAACTCGGCCAGCACGTGGGTGACCGTGAGGTCGGTTTTGTGGGGGTGGGGATGTGTGGCGTTCATGCAGTGAATCTGGGGTTTCCTTCCCCAAAATCAAGCGCCTTGGCCGGCCAGGATGCCCGCCTTGCGGCGGCTGCCGGACCCGATTGGGCCTAGCCTGGATCAGCCTGGCACGCTATATTTTCTATAGCTGATGACGCTTGTCTGCCGTGGGTTGGAGCATTATTTTACCGCAAAAGCGTGGCGACCGCTTTCACCGCGCCCAGCGGGGGGTTTTAGGGGGCCGGGCCGCACCATGCGGCTCAGGCGCCGGAGCTGTCCGCCAGGTGTTTGACCAGCAGCCTGGCCGCGGCCGACAGGCCAGCCTCGTCCCTGAAACAGATCGCAAAACGGCGCCTGGCCCAGGCATCCGTCAGCGGCATCACGCGCAGGCCGAAGGTGCGCGCATAAGGATCGGCCACCTCGCGCGGCACCACGCTGATGGCCAGGTTGGCGCGCACCACCCGCAGCGCGGCCTCGAAGTTGGAAACGATGACGCGGTGCACGATGGCCTTGCCCTGGAGCGCGGCGGCGCGCTGCAGCAGCACCTGTACCGCGCTTTGCGCCGGCAGGCTCACGTGTTCGTAGCCCAGCGTCTGTTCAAAGCTCAAGGTCTCGCGCACGGCCAGCGGGTGCGAGGCATGGGCCACGATGGCCAGATGGTCGTGGCGGTAGCCGCGGGACTGCAGGCCGGACAGGTCGGCCGCGTCCCAGCAGATGCCGACCGAGGCCACGCCCTCCTTGATGCCACGTATCACCTCGGGACTCACGCGCTCTTCCATGCTGATGCGGATGTCGTGGTGGGCCGGCGCCTGCAAAAAGCCGGCGACGTCGTCGGCCAGCGATTCGGCCATGACCGAGGCCGTGGCCAGGATGCGCACCTGGCCGCGCACGCCCAGCGCATAGTCGCCCATTTCACGCTCAATCTGCTCGGCGCTGGCCAGCATGGCGCGTGCGTGCTCCAGCAGGCTTTCGCCGGCGGGCGTGGGTTCGACGCCGCGCCGCCGGCGCAGCAGCAAGGGCGTGCCCACGGTGTCTTCCAACTGGGCCAGGCGCTTGCTGACGGCCGAGCCGACGATGTTGGCCTGCTCGGCCGCGCGGGCAATGCTGCGTGCATCGCAAACGGCGGCGAACAGGCGCAGCGTGGTCAGGTCCAGCTCTCTCATGCAGCGCCTCCTTGAAGCCTTAGATATTCCCGATTGGAACACCATAGCTTCCAAAATTGACAAACCAAACAGTTTGGGAAATTCTAAACTGAGGGCTCGGAATTTCGGAGACACACCCCGTGACCCTGGCCACCCATCCCTCTACCACCGCCATCGCACCCGCCCTGCCCGCCCTGCCCGCCCACGCCATCATTCGCGAGGTCGGCCTGCGCGACGGCCTGCAAAGCATTGCCGCCGTGATGCCGACCGCCCACAAGCTCGAATGGCTGCGCCAGGCCTATGCGGCGGGCCAGCGCGAGATCGAGGTCGGCTCTTTTGTGCCGGCGCGCCTGCTGCCGCAACTGGCCGACACCGCCGAGCTGGTGGCCTATGCCAAGACCCTGCCGGGCCTGTTGACCTCGGTGCTGGTGCCCAACCTCAAGGGCGCTGAGCGCGCGATTGAATCGGGCGCCGACCTGATGCTGCTGCCGCTGTCGGCCAGCCACGCCCACAGCCTGGCCAACCTGCGCAAGACGCCCGATGAGGTCGTGGAAGAGATAGGCCGCATACGCGCGGCGCGCGATGCCTCGGGTTCGCGCATGGTGCTCGAGGTCGGCATGAGCACGGCTTTTGGCTGCACGCTGCAGGGCCGGGTCGAACCGGCCGAGGTGCTGCGCCTGCTGCAGGCCGTGCTGGACGCCGGCGCCGACCGCGTGAGCCTGGCCGACACCGTGGGTTACGCTGACCCGGCCATGGTGCGCAGCCTGTTCGAGGCGGCTTTTGAGCTGGTGGGCGACAAGCTGGCCTGCGGCCATTTCCACGACACGCGCGGAATGGGCATGGCCAATGTCTATGCTGCGCTGCTGACCGGCATGACGCGCTTTGACGCCTGCCTGGCCGGCATAGGCGGCTGCCCGCATGCGCCCGGCGCCAGCGGCAATGTGGCCAGCGAAGACCTGGCCTATATGTTCGCGAGCATGGGCATTGAAACCGGCATTGACTTCGACAAACTCATGGCCTTGCGCGGCCGGGTGGCCGGCTGGCTTGCGGGCGAAAGCCTGCACGGCACGCTGTGGCGCGCGGGCCTGCCCAAAACCATGCAGCCCACCGCTGCGACGGCCTAAACTCCTTGCTGGCGAGCCTGGCCGCGCCGCTTCATCCTTCCTTGATACCTACATGCAAAACAACGCTTCTTCCACCCCACCCCAGCCGCTGGCCGGCCTGCGCGTCGTGGAGTTCACCCACATGGTCATGGGCCCGACCTGCGGCATGCTGCTGGCCGACATGGGCGCCGAGGTCATCAAGGTCGAGCCCATAGACGGCGACCGCACACGCCACCTGCTGGGCGCGGGCTCAGGCTTTTTCCCGCTGTTCAACCGCAACAAAAAAAGCATAGGCATTGACCTGCGCGATGCGGCCGGCGCCGAGGTGGCGCGCCGGCTGTGCGCCAGCGCCGACGTGGTGGCCGAGAACTTCAAGCCCGGCACCATGGCCAAGTACGGCCTGGACTACGCCGCGCTGAGCGCGGCCAACCCGCGCCTGATTTACGCCAGCCACAAGGGCTTTCTGCCCGGCCCCTACGACCACCGCACGGCGCTGGACGAAGTGGTGCAGATGATGGGGGGCCTGGCCTATATGACGGGCCGGCCCGGCGACCCGCTGCGCGCCGGCAGCAGCGTCAACGACATCATGGGCGGCATGTTCGGCGCCATCGGTGTGCTGGGCGCGCTGATACAGCGCGGCATCAGCGGCAAGGGCATGGAGGTGCAGTCGGCCCTGTTTGAGAACAACGTCTTCCTGGTCGGCCAACACATGCTGCAGTACGCCATCACCGGCCAGCCGGCCGCGCCCATGCCGGACCGCATCTCGGCCTGGGGGGTGTACGACGTGTTCAGCGTGAAGGACGGCGAGCAGATTTTCCTGGCGGCCGTCAGCGACGCGCAATGGGCCGCGTTTTGCGACGCGCTGGGTTTTGCCGACCTCAAGGCCGACGCACGTTATGCCGGCAACAACCAGCGCGTCACCGAACGCCCCACCCTGCTGCCGCTGCTGCGCGAACGCCTGGCGCTGCGCAGCGCCCGCGAGCTGGAGGCGCTGTTTGAGGCGGCCGGCCTGCCTTTTGCGCCCATACGCAAACCCGAGGAGCTCTACGACGACGAACACCTGCTGGCCACCGGCGGGCTGGCCGACATCAAGCTGCCCGACGGCGAACGCGCCGGCCAGATCGCCAAGACCACGCTGCTGCCCCTGACCATGGATGGCGAGCGGCTGAAGGTCCGGCTGAACCCGCCCACGCTGGGCGAACACACACGCGAGCTGCTCGCCGGCCTGGGCTACGGCCAAGGCGAGATCGAGCGGCTGCACCGCGAAGCGGCGGTCTCATGATGCGCTAGACACCCCACGATTCACGACAAAAGGAGACAAGACATGCGCAACACAACAAAGAATCCCATCAACATTCACCGCCGCCACACGCTGCAAGGCCTGGGCGCCCTGCTGCTGGGCGGCGGCCTGGCCTGGGCACCGCGCCGCGTGCTGGCGCAGGCCACGGAACGCGCGGTGCGTTTTATCCTGCCGGTGGGCGCGGGCTCGGGCGTGGACACCATAGTGCGCGCCGCCACCGCGGCCCTGGGCAAGACACTGGGCCACCCGGTGGTGATCGAAAACCAGCCCGGCGCGGGCGGCATCGTCGGCACCTCGGCGCTCGTGAAAGCGGCGCCCGACGGCATGACGCTGGGCGTGGTGTCCAACAACCATGTCGTTTACCCCAGCGTCTACAAAACGCTGCCCTTCGACCCGATCAATGACATCACGCCGATCTGCGTGCTGGGCAGCACGCCGTTTGTGCTGGTGGTCAATCCGGCCAAGGTGGCGGCAACCAATGTGAAGGAGCTGGTGGCCCTGCTCAAGGCCAAACCCGAGGCCTACAACTACGCTTCATCGGGCAACGGCACCATCTTGCACCTGGCGGCCGAGATGTTCATGGACGAAGCCCAGGTCAAGGTCAAACACATCCCCTACAAGGGCGTGGGGCCCATGGTGACCGATTTGATAGGCGGCCAGGTCGAGATCGGCGTGCTGGCCCTGCCCGCGGTGCAGGCCCACCTCAAGAGCGGCGCCCTGCGCGCCATAGGCGTGGGCAGCGCGGCGCGTGTGGCGGCCGCGCCGGATATCCCGACGATTGCCGAGCAAGGCCTGCCCAACTACAACATCGAGGGCTGGTTTGCCGTGGTCGGCCCGGCCAAACTGCCGATGGTCGAAGCCAGGCGCATACAGGCCGCCGTGGCTGCGGCGTATGCCACGCCCGAGGTCAAGGAGGCCATGGCCAAACAAGGCAACACCATCAATCCCGGCACGCCCGAGGCGGCCGCGCAGTTCTTTCGCAGCGAAATGGTGAAGTACGCCAGGCTGGTGAAAAAGGCCGGCGTTGAACTGCAGTAGTTTTACAGCTTCGCTATCGACACCTCGGTCGACTTGACCAGGGCGACGACCTCGCTGCCCACGGCGAGTTCGAGCTGGTCGACCGAGCGCGTGGTGATCACCGAGGTGACGATGCCCCAGGGCGTTTCGACGTCGATTTCGGACACCACGTCGCCGCGGATGATTTCCTTGACCTTGCCGCGGAACTGGTTGCGGACATTGATGGCTTGGATGGACATAGAACAGGTTCTCCTGGAACTGGGTTAAAAAATCGTTGAATGGGTAAAAACTCAGACCGCCCAGCGCACACCGTGCACCGGCGTGTTGGGCCATAGCGGCTCGCTGGGCGAGATCGCCTCGCCGGGCTGCTGCAGCACGCGGTCCAGGATCTTTTTCTCGATCTGGCCGAATAGCGGGTCGCTGCGTTCGCGCGGGCGGGCGATGCGCACGCGCTCGTCGAGCGCGATGCGGCCGTCCTCGATCAGAATCACGCGGTCGGCCAGCGCCACGGCCTCCTGCACGTCGTGCGTGACCAGCAAGGCGGTAAAGCCGCTGCGCTGCCACAGGCCTTCAATCAGCTGGTGCATCTCTATGCGGGTCAGCGCGTCCAGTGCGCCCAGCGGCTCGTCGAGCAGCAGCAGGCGCGGGTTGTGCACCAGGGCCCGGGCCAGCGAGACACGCTGGCGCTGGCCGCCCGACAGGCGCGCCGGCCAGTCGGGCTGGCGGTCGGCCAGGCCGACCTGGGCCAGCACGTCGGCCGCGGCCGCATGGCCGCCGGGCGGCAGGCCCAGGGCCACGTTGGCTATCACGCGGCGCCAGGGCAGCAGCCGCGAATCCTGGAACATGATGCGGGTGTCTTCGCGCAGGCCGCTCACGTCCTGGCCGTCCAGGCGTATGCTGCCTTGTGTGGCGGCCTCCAGCCCGGCCACCAGGCGCAGCAAGGTAGATTTGCCGCAGCCGCTGCGGCCCACGATGGCGACAAACTCGCCGGGTGCTATCACGAGTTCGGTGTGCTGCAGCACCTGGCGTTTGCCATAACGTTTCGAGAGCCCGCGTATTTCCAGGCGCACGCCGCGCTCCTGCGATAAGGACTGCGCTTGCGCCGGCAGCGTGTCAGGTTCGGTATCGCGCCCGAGTTCCGTCGCCAGCCAGGTTTGGGAAGATTCAAAAGAGATGTGGGGATGCAGCATGGGGATTCCTCAGGACGCCGACTGGTAACCGGGATGCCATCGCAACCAGTAGCGCTCCAGCCCGCGCGCGAACACATCGGCCAGCTTGCCCAGCAAGGCGTAGAGCAGGATGCCGACCAGCACCACGTCGGTCTGCAAAAACTCGCGGGCATTCATGGTCAGGTAGCCTATGCCGGCCTGGGCCGAAATGGTTTCGGCCACGATCAAAATCACCCACATCAGGCCCAGCGAAAAACGCAGGCCCACCAGGATGGACGAGAGCGCGCCGGGCAGGATGACCTCGCGGTAGAGCTGCCAGCGCGTGAGGCCGTAGGTGCGGCCCATCTCGATCAGCCCCGGGTCCACATTGCGGATTCCGTGGAAGGTGTTGATGTAGATCGGGAAGAAAACCGAGACCGCGATCAGGAACAGCTTGGCGGTTTCGTCGATGCCGAACCACAGGATCACCAGCGGGATCAGCGCCAGCGCCGGGATGTTGCGCACCATCTGTATGGTCGAGTCGAGCAGGGTTTCGAAAAACTTCACCGAGCCGGTCAGCAGGCCGACGGCCAGGCCCAGCCCGCCGCCCACGGCCAGGCCCGCGAGCGCCCTGCCTGCGCTGACCTTCACATGGGTCCACAGCTCACCCGAGGCCGACAGCGTCCAGGTGGCCTTGATGACTTCCGAGGGCGCCGGCAGCACGCGCGTGGAGAGCCAGCCCAGCGAAGAAGCAATCTGCCAGAGCGCGACCAGGCCGACCGGTACCACCCAGGGCAGCAGGCGCTGGCCCAGGTCGCGCAGTATGGCGGCGAAGGGGATGCGCGGCAATGCGACGCCTGAGCCCAGCGGCAAAAAGCCCAGGCCGGGAGCGTCCACGGTGTCGGGCACCGGGGTCACCTGGAGTTCACGAACAGAGTCTGTCATGGCTGTGCTCCGGGTTCAGCTTTGCGAGACGCGCGGCAGGTAGTCATTGGCCACGACCTCGCCAAAGGGGCCGTTGAGCACCTGGCCGGGCAGCTTCTGGCGCAGCCTGCGCGGCAGCAGCGGGAAGACCAGCTCGGCGAAGCGGTAGGCCTCCTCGAGGTGCGGGTAACCCGAAAGCACAAAGGTGTCCAGGCCCAGGGCCGCGTATTCCTCTATGCGCGCGGCCACGGTTTGGGGGTCGCCCACCAGGGCCGTGCCGGCGCCGCCGCGCACCAGGCCCACACCGGCCCAGAGGTTGGGGCTGATTTCGAGCTCCGCCCTTGTTCGCTTGCCACCGCCGGCATGCAGGGCAGCCATACGGCGCTGGCCTTCGGAGTCCATGCGCGAGAAGGCTGCCTGGGCGCGGCCCACGGTGTCGTCGTCGAGCCGGCTGATCAGGCTTTCGGCGGCGCGCCAGGCCTCGTCCTCGGTCTCGCGCACGATGACGTGCAACCGTATGCCGAACTTGACCTTGCGGCCCAGCCTCTCGGCGCGGGCCCGCACGTCGGCGACTTTTTTGGAGACTTCGGCCGGCGGCTCGCCCCAGGTCAGGTAGGTGTCGACCTGCTCGGCGGCCAGCGCATGGGCCGGCGCCGAGGAGCCGCCGAAGTAAACAGGCGGATGCGGTTTTTGCACCGGCGGATACAGCAGCTTGGCGCCTTTGACGCTCAGGTGCTGGCCCTGGTAGTCAAAACTTTCGCCGGCATGGCTGCGCGCGAGGATCTCGCGCCAGATGCGTATGAATTCGGCCGACTGTTCGTAGCGCTGCGTGTGGTCCAGGTAGACGCCGTCGCCTTCGAGCTCGGCCTGGTCGCCGCCTGTGACCAGGTTGATCAGGAGGCGCCCGCCCGAGAGCCGGTCAAAGGTGGCGGCCATGCGCGCGGCCAGGCTGGGCTGGTGCAGGCCGGGGCGAACCGCCACCAGGAACTTGAGGTTTTTGGTGACGGGCAGCAGGCTGGCGGCCACCACCCAGGGGTCTTCGCAGGAGCGGCCGGTGGGGATCAGCACACCTTCATAACCCAGGGTGTCGGCGGCCGTGGCGACCTGCTTCAAATAGTCGAGGTTGACCTCGCGCGCGCCTTCGCCCGTGCCCAGGTAGCGGCTGTCACCGTGGGTGGGAATAAACCAGAAAACCTGCATAAAAACTCCTTGAATACGGGGTGGTTTGCGCTGCGCCTATTTGCGCGCGACCTGGGTGGCTTCGGGCCGCCAGACGATGTCGGCCACTTTCACAGGCCGTGGGATCAAGCCCAGCCGCAAAAAGGCATCGGCCACACGCTGCTGGTCCGCGATGGCGGCGGCATTGAGCGGGCCCACGGGCGACACGGGACGGCGCTGGATAAACAGGCTCACCACGCCGGCGTCCAGTCCGCTGAAGTCGGACACCAGCTTGATGGCCTCGGAACGATTGTTTTGCACCAGCGCGTCGGCCCGGCTCAGTTCCTCGAACAGCGCCGCCAGGGTCTGCGCATGCTGGGTGGCAAAGGGGCGCGAGGCCAGGTAAAAGGAGTTGTTGCTCGACAGCTCACGCCCCGTGGCCAGCACGCGCGGCTTGATGGCGAGTTCGATCGCGGCGTAAAACGGGTCCCAGATGGCCCAGGCGTCCACGCTTTTGCGCTCGAACGCCGCGCGCGCGTCGGCGGGCGCCAGGTAGATGGGCTGGATGTCGTCCCACTTGAGGCCGGCCTTGTCGACCGCGCGCACCAGCAGGTAGTGGGCGCTGGAGCCTTTTTGCAGCGCGATTTTTTTGCCCTTGAGGCCGGCTAGGTTGCGTATGGGCGAGTCGCCCAGCACCAGGACGGCCGAACTGTCGGGCTTGGGCGGCTCGACGCCGACGTAGACCAGTTCCTTGCCGGCGGCCTGGGCGAACACGGGCGGCGAATCGCCGGTCAAGCCGAACTCCAGGCTTCCCACCGACAGCGCTTCCAGCAGTTGCGGCCCGGCCGGGAATTCGGCCCAGGTGATTTTGGTGTTCGGAAAGCGCTTTTCGAGCACGCTTTTCTGCTTGAGGATGACCAGGTTGACGGCGGACTTCTGATAGCCGATGCGCAGCTGCTCGGGGGCTTTTTCGGCCTTGCTTGCAGCCGATTGGGCGCCTGCGTCTTTAAAGCCCAGGCCCCAGAGCGCGGCCGTGGTGGCGGCGATCTTGAGAAAGCGGCGGCGCAGTTGAAACGGTGTGAGGGTGTTCATGGTGTGGCCTCCTTGTTTCAGGGAGCCGGTTTGTAGGCGGCATCGCTGACGACGATGGCCTTGGGAATCAGCTTGAGCTCAAAAAAGGTGTCGGCGAGTTTTTGCTGGTCGGCGATCACGCTGGCGGGCACGGGCTGGACCTTGAACTCATAGCGCTTGAGGCTGAGCTCCACCACGTCGACCGGCAGGCCTTGCAGCGGCGCGATCAGCTCGGCGGCCTTTTTGAGGTTGGCCTTGAGCCAGGCGCCCCGCTCCACCGAGTCGTCAAACAGGGCCTGGATGACCTTGGGATTTTTGGCGACGAAACCGCGCTCGGCCAGGTAGTACTGGTAGTTGTTGACCACGCCCTTGCCGTCGGCCAGTACGCGCGCGCCTATGGCTTTTTCGGCGGCGGCGGTAAACGGGTCCCAGATCACCCAGGCGTCCACGCTTTTGCTTTCAAAAGCGGCGCGCGCATCGGCCGGCGGCAGGTAGACGGGCTGGATATCGCTGAGCTTGAGGTGGTTTTTCTCAAGCAGCTTGACCAGCAGGTAGTGCACATTGCTGCCCTTGTTGAGGGCCACCTTCTTGCCTTTGAGTTCGGCCACGGATTTGATGGCGGAGTCTTTGGGCACGACGATGGCTTCGGCTTCGGGCGCGGCCGGGTCGTAGCCTATGTAGGCGAATTTGGCGCCGGCGGCCTGGGCGAAGATGGGGGGCGCTTCGCCCACATAACCCACGTCGACCGAGCCCAGGTTCAGGCCTTCGAGCAGTTGCGGGCCGGCCGGGAACTCCACCCACTTCACGCTGGCGTTCAGCGGCAACAAACGCTTTTCGAGCGTGCCCTGGGCTTTTTGCAGCACAAACAGGCTGGCGGCTTTCTGGTAGCCGATGCGCAGCTCGACTTTGTCCTGTGCGTGCGCCACGGGCAGCGTCAGCAAGGTGATCAGGCCCGCGATCAGGGCGGCCAGCAGCAGGCCCAGGCTGAAGTCCAGCCAGGTGCGCGCCCTGGAGGGTTGCGGGGAAGTGCCGGGCGTGCCGGCGGGGGTGGTGCTCATGGTGATGTCCTTGTCAAAAATCTTTTCCGGATGCGCGGCCGCGGGAGGCAAAGCTCCGCCCGGCCGCCTGTATAGCGGTTTCAAATGGCGTCGTGGAAATTCGGGGCGGCGGCTGACTGATCAGACCGCGCGCCCCGGCGCGGCGTCAGACGCTACATCGCACCCGGGAAAAGTGCACCGGCTCGAAACCGGCAGTGGCCGGCTGGCGAAAGCTTTCGGCCAGCAGGGTCAGCACCGCGTCGTCCAGCCGCACGGCGATGTCGGGGCCGACCTCGTAGCGTTTGTCGGCCGACTGTGGCACCTGGGAATCGGTGGCGTAAACACCGGGCAGGATATGGCGCGCGGCCAGCGCCTGCAACACCGGGCGCAGCGCGTAGTCCAGCGCCAGCATGTGGTGTGGGCTGCCGCCCGTGGCCAGCGGCAGCACGGTTTTTTCTTTCAGCGCGGTCTGCGGCAGCAAGTCGAGCAGCACCTTGAGCAGCCCGCTGTAGGCCGCCTTGTAGACCGGCGTGGCCACGACAACGGCGCGCGCCCTGGCGATCTGCTCTATGGCCTTGACGATGGCCGGGTGGCCCCATTCGGCCAGCAGCAGCGCCTGGGCCGGCAGCTCGCGGATGTTGAGCCGGTCCACCACCAACCCGCCGCGCAGGGCCAGCCTGTGGCTGACAGAGTCGAGCAGCGCCGAGGAGCGCGACTGCTCGGAGGGGCTGCCGGCGATCAGCAGTACGGATTGTTGCGCGGACATTGTTTGATTGAATCCCTGATTTGCCTTAAGTACCGGCGCTATGTGATGAATCATTCCCAGTGCCGGCGCGGAACCGGCTCAGCCGGGCCGCAGCGGGCGCCCCCTGGGGGGAGGCGGCCGAAAGGCCGCTTCGGGGGGTTACTTTCTCGTATAGATCTGGTCGAAGGAGCCGCCGTCGGCGAAGTGCTCCTTGTCCGCCTTGGTCCAGCCGCCGAAAGCCTGGTCTATGGTGAACAGGTTCAGCTTGGGAAACTGCTTGGCGTACTTGGCAATGGCTTTTTGCGAGACGGCCGGGCGGTAGAAGTTCTTGCCGGCGATGTCCTGGCCTTCTTCGGAATAGAGGTACTTCAGGTATTCCTCGGCCACGGCGCGCGTGCCCTTTTTGTCCACGTTCTTGTCGACCACGGCGACGGCCGGTTCGGCGAGGATGCTCAGCGAGGGCGCGACCACGTCGAACTTGGCGCCGAATTCTTTTTCCAGCAGGTAGGCCTCGTTTTCCCAGGCGATCAGCACGTCGCCCTGGGCACGCTGGGCAAAGGTGATGGTGGAGCCGCGGGCGCCGGTGTCCAGCACCGAGACATTGCCGTAGAGCTTGGCGACAAACTCCTTGGCCTTGGCGTCGCTGCCGTATTTGCGCTTGGCGAATTCCCAGGCCGCCAGGTAATTCCAGCGGGCGCCGCCCGAGGTCTTGGGGTTGGGCGTGATCACATTGATGCCGGGCTTGATCAGGTCGTCCCAGTCCTTGATGCCCTTGGGATTGCCCTGGCGCACGGCCAGCACGATGGTGGAGGTATAGGGCGAAGAGTTGTGCGGCAGCTTCTTTTGCCAATCGGCCGACAGCCAGCCGCCGTTTTTCACCAGCGCGTCGGTGTCGCCGGCCAGGGCCAGGGTGGCGACGTCGGCGTCCAGGCCGTCAATGATGGAGCGCGCCTGCTTGCCGGAGCCGCCATGCGACTGCTTGATGGTCACGTCCTGGCCGGTCTTGGCCTTCCAGTATTTGATGAAGGCGGCGTTGTACTCGACGTAAAGCTCGCGCGTCGGGTCGTAGGACACATTGAGCAGCGTGACGGGCGGCTTGGGCTGCTGCTGGGCCTGGGCCGTCAGCAGTGACCCTGCCAGCGTCAAACCCAAACCCAGGGCGGCGGCCGTGCGGGTGGAAACATTGATAAAGTTGCGGCGTGAAGTCATGGTTGCTCTCTTTTCCAGAAAATGCGTGTAAATGCAGACAAAATGGATTCTGGAAGCAGCCTTAGAAAACCGGAACGAATAAAAACTCAGTTCTTTATTCTGTATTTATCCTTGGACGCCCTTTTGGGCCCTCGGATCACCCTTTTAGATCCCCCCGATACACGAAAGAACCCTCGCCATGGCACGCCTCGTCAAATGCATCAAGCTCGGTAAAGAAGCCGAAGGCCTGGATTTCCCGCCCTACCCCGGCGCCCTGGGCAAACGCATCTGGGAAGAAGTCAGCAAGCAAGCCTGGGCGGACTGGATGAAGCAGCAGACCATGCTGGTCAATGAAAACCGCCTGAACCTGGCCGACGCCCGCGCCCGCCAGTACCTGGCGCGACAGATGGAAAAGCATTTTTTTGGGGATGGCGCCGACGCCGTTCAGGGCTACGTACCGCCCACCCCCTGATACGGCGGCATGCCCGAACGCATTGAGTGGCTGGACGACGGCACGGCCGGCGGCAGCCCCTTCAGCCCGCGTTTCGGCGACCGCTACCGCAGCGAACTGGGCGGGCTGGACCAAGCCAAGGAAGTCTTTCTCAAGGGCTGCGACCTGCCCGCGGCCTGGGCCGGCCAGCCGCAATGGACGGTGCTGGAAACCGGTTTCGGCCTGGGCCTGAATTTCCTCGTGACCTGGGCCGCCTGGAAGGCCGACCCGGACCGCCCCCACCTGCTGCACTTCGTCTCGACCGAGGCCTTCCCGGCCAGCGCGGCCGACGTGCTGCGTAGCGCCCAGACCCATCCTGAACTGATTCCCCTGGCCGAACAGCTGCAGGCCCAGCTCTGGGGTCTGCTGCCGGGCTTTCACCGCCTGGTGTTTGAGGGCGGCCAGGTCCTGCTGACGCTGTGCATAGGCGACGCCAAGGCGATGCTGCGCGAGCAATCTTTCGAGGCCGATTCGGTCTACCTGGACGGCTTCAGCCCGCAGCGCAACCCCGACATCTGGGATGTGCACACCTTCAAGGCCGTGGCGCGCTGCTGCCGGCGCGGCACGCGCGTGGCCACCTGGACCATTGCGCGCAGTGTGCGCGACGCACTGGCCCAGTGCGGCTTTGTCGTCAAAAAAGTGCCGGGCATACCGCCCAAGCGCGACAACCTGCAGGGCGAGTTCAACCCGGCCTGGGAACCCAAAAAAGCGCAGCCGCCGCCGGCGCGCCGCACCCCGGGCACCTGTGTGGTGGTGGGCGCGGGCCTGGCCGGCGCGGCCGTGGCGGCCAGCCTGGCGCGCCGCGGCTGGCAAGTCACGGTGCTGGACGCGGCCGAGGAACCGGCCGCCGGTGCCTCCGGCCTGCCGGCCGGCCTGCTGGCGCCGCATGTCTCGCCCGACGACAACCCGCTCTCGCGCCTGTCGCGCCATGGCATTCGCTCCACGCTGCAGCAGGCCGAGGCCTTGCTGCAAGCCGGCGACTGGGGCCGCACCGGCGTGCTCGAGCACGCGGTGGAACACACGCGCAAACGGCCCGAGGCCTGGCAGGCGGATTGGGCCGATGCCGCTGGCGACTGGAGCCGCCCGGCCGAGGCCGCACAGCTCGCGCACTGCGGCCTGCCGCCCGATGCGCCCGCGCTATGGCATGCGCGCGCCGGCTGGATACGGCCGGCCGCCCTGGTCGATGCCTGGCTGGCCGCGCCGGGCGTGTTGTCGCAAGGCCGATCGGCGGTAAGCCGGCTGAGCCATGTCTCGGGCCAGTGGCAGGTTTGGGACGCGCAAGGCCGGGAACTGGCGCGCGCCGAACTCGTGGTGCTGGCGGCTGGGTATGCAAGCCGGGCGCTGGCCGCCGGCGCCGAGACGGAAAACGCCGGTGAACTCGCGCTGCAGGCCATACGCGGCCAGGTCAGCTGGGGCCGGCATGAGCCCGGCACGGCCGGCGCCCTGCCCGCTTTTCCGGTGAACGGCCACGGCAGCCTGGCACCCGCCGTGCCCCTGGCCGGTGAGGCCGGTGGCCTGGCCTGGGTCATGGGTTCGAGCTTTGAACGCGACAACCCCAAGGCCGAGATACGCCCCGAGGACGACCACCACAACTTCAGCCGGCTGCAAAGCCTGCTGCCCCACACGGCGCGCGCGCTGGCCGCGCAGTTTGAGGCCGGGCAGGTTCAAAGCTGGGCCGGTGTGCGCTGCGCGACGCCCAGCCGCCTGCCCATGCTGGGGCCGCTGGCGGACGGCTTGTGGGTTTGCTGCGGCATGGGTTCGCGCGGGCTGAGTTTTGCCGCGCTGTGCGGGGAATTGCTGGCGGCCCGGCTGCATGCCGAACCCCTGCCGCTGGAGCAGCGCCTGGCCGATGCCCTGGCGCCGCAGCGCGTGCCGCCAAGCTGAAGCTCAGCGCGCGCTGCGCAGCAGGTCTTTGAGCTTTCCGGGATGCAGGGGTTTGCGCAGGCTGCCGCGGGCACCGGCAAACCAGCCGCGCACCACATCGAGCGGCGACAGGTCGCTGCCGGTCAGGATCAGGAACTCGACGGGCGGGCGCGAGGCCTCCACGCGTTTGACCATCTCCCAGCGCTCGATGTCGGGCAGGTCCATGTCGAGGACGACGAGTTTGTAAAGCCGTGTGTCCATGAGCTTGAGCGCTTCGGTGCCGCTGGCGGCTTCATCCACGAGCAGATGACCGTCCATGGCCAGCCTGGCACGCAGGTAGAGGCGCGCATCGCGGTCGGCGTCCACCACCAGCACCTGGGCCTGCTGGGCTTCGGCCGCGGGTTCTTCCAGCGGCGAGGGCGCGGTGGGCGCTTCGGAATCAAAGTCGAGGTCCAGGTCCAGCACCGCGCCTGACTCGGACAGCAGGTCCAGGTCGAGTTCGGGTTCCGCCGGCTTGCCGGTCGCCTGGGGGTGCTCGGCCTCCAGCAAGGCGTCCATGCCTTCAATCACGGCCGCCCATTGCAGCGGGCGCTTGACCACCAGGCGGGCCCGGGACGGCGCGTTGTCGCCTATCCAGACCAGTTTGAGATCGTCATGGGCGGGGTTGGCCAGCTCGATCGCGGCCTCCCAGCTGTCGCCGTCTATCAGGGCCAGTTCGGCTTCTTCGGGCGCGGTCGCGGTCCACAGCGCGTAGGCCGTGGGCCGGGTTTCGGACAAGCGAAACACCGTGTTCAGGGCGTGACGTTCCACGTCATCAAACCCGAACACTTTTACAAATATCCGCTTGACAGCCTCACCACCCGTATTCGTCATGTGGGCCTGATTATGCGGGGATTCGGCAGGACGTTCTTCATGAAATTGGCGCTCGTTGCCAAAAGGTCACTTCATGGCCGCAGCCGGTCGGCGGGCCTTGACATAGTCGTCCGGCGGCAGATAGGCCTTGCCGTCGGCATAGCGCCATTGCACCATGGTGCCCTTGTTGCCGCGCAGGTCCAGCTTGCCCACGTAGGCGCCCATGGTGGACTGGTGGTCGATGGCGCGGAACTCGGCCGGGCCGAAGGGGGTGGAGAACTTCAGGCCGCGCAGCGCTATTACCAGCTTCTCGCTGTCGGTGGAATTGGCCTTCTTGATGGCGGCAAAAATCGCCTGCATGGTGGAATAACCCACGACCGAGCCGACCTTAGGGTATTCGTTGAAACGGCGGTAGTAGTTGGCGGCGAAGCTGGCGTGCTCGCGCGAGTCGATCTGGTCCCAGGGATAGCCGGTCACGATCCAGCCCCTGGGCGTTTCGTCTTTCAGGACGTCCAGGTACTCGGGCTCACCCGACAGCAGCGACACCACGGGTACCCTGGGGAAGATGCCGCGCTGGTTGCCCTCGCGCACCAGCTTGGCCAGGTCGGCGCCGAAGGTCACGTTGAAGATGGCGTCGGGCTTGCTCTGCATGATGGCCTGCAGCGTGGTGCCGGCCTCCAGCTTGCCCAGCGCCGGCCACTGCTCGCCGACGAACTCCACGTCGGGGCGCCTGGCCTTGAGCAGTTCCTTGAAGGCCGCCACGGCGCTGGTGCCGTACTCATAGTTGGGCGCGATCACGGCCCAGCGCTTGGCCGGCAGTTTGGCGGCCTCCTCGACCAGCATGGCGGCCTGCATATAAGTACCGGGGCGCAGGCGGAAGGTGTAGCGGTTGCCCTTGTCCCAGATCAGCGCGTCGGTCAGCGGCTCGCTGGCGATAAACACCTTTTTGTTTTTCTGGGCATGATCGGCCAGCGCCAGCCCGACGTTGGACAGGAAGCCGCCGGCCAGCACGTCGACTTTTTCCTTGGACGTCAGCTCGATCGCGTGGCGCAAGGCTTCCTCGGGCTTGCCGGCGTCGTCGCGGGCGATCACCTCAACCTTGCGGCCCAGCAGGCCGCCGGTGACGTTGATTTCTTCCACGGCGAGCTGCCAGCCCTGGCGGTAGGGCTGGGTGAACTGGGGGATGGTCGAATAGCTGTTGATTTCGCCGATCTTGACGGGCGTTTTCGAGCCGCCCTGCGCCAGCGCCAGGCCGGCCGCCGATGCCAGGAACAAACCGCCCAGCAGGGCGGATTTTGCAAATTTCACGGTTTTCTCCAAAAAGTAAGCGATTCGTTCCATCGAGCCGGTGCACGCGGGGGGCAGCCGGCCGGGAAAAGCAGGGACTGTACCAGCGCATTGTGGATGCGGGGTGCCCGGATGCGCGATTGTGGATTTCCTTTAAGCAGACAGCGGCCTGAATCGCCCGGAAATCCGCATATTTTCTCGCGAATAAGCTTATCCAGATAACGGCAGAACAAATGTGTAGTTTGTTTTTATAAGCTGCACACTTACATTTTCCGGCATGCATGAATTTGCCTTTGTATTTGCCGGCTTTGCCGTGGGTTTGGTGGTGGGCCTGACCGGCGTGGGCGGCGGCTCGCTGATGACGCCGCTGCTGATCTTCTTTTTCGGCATCAAACCGCACCTGGCCATAGGCACCGACCTGCTGTTTGCCGCCTTCACCAAGATGGGCGGCACCGTGAGCCTGGCGCGCGCCCGCGCGGTCGACTGGAAAATCGTCGGCCAGACGGCCGCCGGCAGCATCCCGGCCTCGCTGGCCACGCTTTATATGCTGCAGCGCCTGGGCCCCGCCAATCCGGCGACCCAGGCCATCATGACCACCACCCTGGGCCTGGCGCTGCTGCTGACGGCCGGCGCCACCTTCTACAAGGTGCTGCGCGGGAAAGCCGCTCCCACCAGCATCGCCCCCGAAGGAATCGTCCAGGCCACGCGCGCGCGCCACTGGTCGCTGCCGCTGCTGTTCGGCGCGGTCATAGGCACGCTGGTCACCCTGACGTCCGTGGGCGCGGGCGCCATCGGCGTGATCGTGCTGATGCTGCTCTACCCCACCCTGCCACTGCCGCGCATCGTGGCGGCCGACATCGCCCATGCCGTGCCGCTGACCCTGGTGGCGGGCCTGGGCCACGCCTCCATCGGTTCGGTCGACTGGTCGCTGCTGATCAAGCTGCTGGCCGGCTCCCTGCCCGGCATCTGGCTGGGCTCGCACCTGGTGCACAAGACGCCGGACCGCGTGATCCGCTCGCTGCTCTCGGTGCTGCTGGCCTATGCCGGCGTGAAACTGATCTCGATCTGACCGGCCCCGAGCCGCCTTCCTTATAAAAAAATCCCACGTTTGAATCCCGACAGCCATGTACCAATACACAGAATTTGACCGCGAGTTCGTCCAGGCCCGCGCCAACCAGTACCGCGACCAGCTGAGCCGCTGGCAGGCCGGCAAGCTGCCGGAAGACGAATTCCGCCCCTTGCGCCTGCAAAACGGCTGGTATGTGCAGCGCTATGCGCCCATGCTGCGCGTGGCCGTGCCCTACGGCGAGCTGTCGAGCGCGCAGGTGCGCGTGCTGGCCAAAATCGCCCGCGAATACGACCAGCCCAATGCGGCGCTCTTCAACGACGCCCAGGCCAAGCAGGACAAGCTGGGCCCGGTCAACCTCAAGAGCGGCCTGTCGGTCAGCTCCAAGCTGACGACCGGCTATGCCCACTTCACGACGCGCCAGAACGTGCAGTACAACTGGATCCCGCTGGACAAATCGGCCGACGTGATGGACCTGCTGGCCAGCGTCAACATGCACGGCATCCAGACCAGCGGCAACTGCATACGCAACATCACCAGCGACGAGCGCGCCGGCATCGCGGTCGACGAGATCGCCGACCCGCGGCCCTTCGGCGAGATCCTGCGCCAGTGGAGCACGCTGCACCCCGAATTCGCCTTCCTGCCGCGCAAGTTCAAGATCGCCATCAGCGGCGCCCGCGAAGACCGCGCCGCCACGGCCTGGCACGACGTGGGCCTGCACCTGGTGCGCAACGCCGAAGGCGAGCTGGGCTTCAAGGTGCTGGTGGGCGGCGGCATGGGCCGCACGCCTGTCATAGGCACGGTGATACGCGAGTTCCTGCCCTGGAACCAGATCATGAACTACCTGGAAGCCGTGGTGCGCGTGTACAACCGCTACGGCCGCCGCGACAACATCTACAAGGCGCGCATCAAGATCCTGGTGAAGGCCGAAGGCCAGCGCTACATCGACGAGGTCGAGGCCGAGTACAAGCAGATCCTCGAGCACGACGGCGCGCCGCACACCATCACCCAGGAAGAACTGGACCGCGTGACCGCCTCCTTCGTTCCGCCCACGCTCAACTGCGACCGCAAGAGCGCCGACGCGAAGATCGCCAACATCCTGCGCGCCGCCGCCGAGGACGACATCGAGTTCGGCCGCTGGCTGCAGCGCAACGTGGCGCCGCACCAGAACCCCGACCTGCGCGCCGTGACCCTGTCCTTCAAGCGCCTGGGCCAGGCCCCCGGCGACGCGACGGCCGACCAGCTCGACATCGCCGCCGACCTGGCCGACCAGTTCAGCGCCGGCGAGGTGCGCGTCACGCACGACCAGAACCTGCTGCTGCCCTGGGTGCGCTGCGACGAGCTGCCCGAACTCTGGCGCGCCGCCCGCAAGGCCGGCTTCGCCAAGCCCAACGTCCGCCTGCTGACCGACATGATCGCCTGCCCCGGCGGCGACTTCTGCTCGCTGGCCAATGCGCGCTCCATCCCCATCGCCGAGGCCATCACCGAGCGCTACCAGGACATGGACGAGCTGCACGACCTGGGCGAGATCGACCTGCACATCAGCGGCTGCATCAACTCCTGCGGCCACCACCACAGCGGCCATATCGGCATCCTGGGCGTGGACAAGGACGGCCTGGAGTGGTACCAGGTCTCGCTGGGCGGCTCCGACGGCTCCGCGCTGAGCGGCGCCTCGGTGCCCGGCAAGGTGGTGGGCCCTTCGTTCACCGGCGCCGAAGTCCCCGAAGTCATTGAAGCGGTGCTGGACACCTACCGCCAGCTGCGCGAAGACGGGGAAACCTTTATTGCGACCCTGCGCCGCGTCGGCATGGAGCCCTACAAGGCTGCCGCCAAGGCCGCGCGCTTTGCCCCCAACACCGTCGCGCACTGAAAGGAACGACGATGAAACTGCTGCCTTTCAACGAACACAGCGGCACCGAACAAGCCGGTGTCCTGGCCATCGCGAACGACGCCGACCCCTTCGAGGTTTCGCTGGCCGGCGTGGCGCGCATAGACCTGCACTTCCCGAAATTCACCGACGGCCGTGCCTACAGCCAGGCCTTCCTGCTGCGCCGCCGCCGTGAATTCAAGGGCGAGATCCGCGCCACCGGCGACGTGCTGGTGGACCAGCTGGCGCAGATGGAGCGCAGCGGCTTTGACACCGCGGTGCTGCGCGCCGACCAGGACATGGCCATTGCCCAGCGCGTGCTGGCCAGCTACCCCGGCTACAGCGCGGGCCGCTACCAGGGCGACGCGGTGCACATTGCCCCCCATTTCAAGGAAGCGGCTGCCGCCTGAACACCATGAGCCTCGACCTTGCAAAAATCAACGCAGAACTCGGCCGCAACGCGCAGGGCCTGGTGGGCTGGGCCGTGGGACTGGGCCGGCCCGCCATCGTCACCACCAATTTCCGCCCCTTCGAGGCGGTGATACTGCACATGGTGACGCGCGCCAATCCCCGCGTTCCCGTGGTCTGGATGGACAACGGCTACAACACCGAGGCCACCTACCGCTTCGCCGACGAAGTGACAAAGCTGCTCAAGCTGGACCTGCATATTTACCTGCCGCGCCGCTCCCGTGCGCACCGCGAGGCCGTGGAAGGCCCGACCCCGGCGCTGGACGATCCACGCCATGCGGCTTTCACTGAAGAGGTCAAACTCGAGCCCTTTGCCCGCGCCCTGCGTGAAACCGCCCCCCAGGTCTGGTTCACGGCCTTGCGCGCCACCGACACCGCGGTGCGCGCCCAGATGGACCCGGTCAGCGTCAACCCCGACGGCCTGATCAAGGTCGCGCCGCTCCTGCACTGGTCGTCCAAGGACCTTTACCAGTACTGCGAAATCAACGGCCTGCCCAATAACTTCGACTATGTGGACCCGACCAAGGGCGAGGACAACCGCGAGTGCGGCCTGCACCTTGCGCACTGACGGCCCTTTCCCGATGCCCCCCCATGCCACACCCCGCAGACCTATGAACGCCCGCACACCCTCCCACCTGCTGCCAGCCGACCCGGCGATCTCCCTCGCGCGGCTGTCCAACTCCCACCTCGATGCGCTGGAAGAGGAAACCATCTTCATCCTGCGCGAAGTGGCCGCGGCCTTTGAGCGCCCGGCCCTGCTGTTTTCGGGCGGCAAGGATTCGCTGGTGATGCTCAAGTGCGCCGAAAAGGCTTTCGGCGTGGGCCGCATCCCCTACCCGCTCCTGATGATAGACACCGGCCACAACTTCCACGAAGTGACCGATTTCCGGGATTTCCGCGCCAAGGAACTGGGCGCCGAGCTGATCGTGCGCAATGTCGAAGACTCGATGAAGCGCGGCACCGTGCGCCTGGCGCACCCCGGCGAGTCGCGCAATGTGCACCAGTCGGTCACGCTGCTGGAGGCGATTGACGAATTCCGCTTTGACGCGCTGATAGGCGGCGCGCGCCGCGACGAGGAAAAAGCCCGCGCCAAGGAACGCATTTTTTCGCACCGCGACAGCTTCGGCCAGTGGCAGCCCAAGGCGCAGCGCCCCGAGCTCTGGACGCTGTTCAACACCCGGCTGCAGCCCGGCGAGCATTTCCGCGTGTTCCCGATCTCCAACTGGACCGAACTCGACGTCTGGCAGTACATCGAACGCGAAAACATCGCGCTGCCTTCGCTCTACTACGCGCACCAGCGCAAGGTGGTGGAGCGCAAGGGCCTCTTGGTGCCGGTGACGGACCTCACACCTGCGCGCGACGGCGAGCAGGTGGTGGAAAAAACCGTGCGCTTTCGCACCGTGGGCGACATCACTTGCACCTGCCCGGTGGACAGCCCGGCCGCCACGGCCGCCGAGATCGTGATTGAAACACTGGCCGCCGACGTGAGCGAGCGCGGCGCCACGCGCATGGACGACAAGACCTCCGACGCCTCCATGGAAAAGCGCAAGAAAGACGGGTATTTCTGATGAGCACGACTGATTTGACCGCCGGCGACGTGAAACTCGCGCCTCCCGGCCAGAACGACCTGAAACCGGCGCTGAAATTCATCACCTGCGGCTCGGTCGACGACGGCAAGAGCACCTTGATAGGCCGCCTGCTGGTGGACAGCCGCGCAGTGCTGCAGGACCACCTGGCCGGCGTACAGCGCGGCGGCGAGACCGACCTGGCCCTGCTGACCGACGGCCTGTCGGCCGAACGCGAACAAGGCATCACCATCGACGTGGCCTACCGCTATTTCGCCACCGAAAGCCGCAAGTTCATCATCGGCGACGCGCCCGGCCACGAGCAATACACCCGCAACATGGTGACGGCCGCTTCCAGCGCCGACGCCGCCGTGGTGCTGGTCGATGCCACCAAGCTGGACTGGAAAAACCCCTCGCTGGAGCTGCTGCAGCAGACCCGCCGCCATTCGCTGCTGGTCAACCTGCTGCGTGTGCCCTCCATCGTGTTCGCAGTGAACAAGCTCGATGCGGTAGAAGACCCGGCGCTGGCGTTCAAAAACATCACCGCGGCGCTGGCGGCTTTTGCCCAGGCCGCGCGCATCCCGGTGAAAGCGACCGTGCCGGTGTCTGCCCTCAAGGGCTACAACGTGGTCGACGGCAAGCCCGGCTGGTG
Organism: Polaromonas sp. P4_F6; assembly: GCF_056401275.1. Lineage (NCBI taxonomy): Bacteria > Pseudomonadati > Pseudomonadota > Betaproteobacteria > Burkholderiales > Comamonadaceae > Polaromonas > Polaromonas sp. P4_F6. Next base: position 50,646 of record NZ_JBFUJQ010000002.1, read on the forward strand.
CGGCTATGAAGGCCTGTCGCTGCTGCAGTTGCTGGAGCACCTGCCCGTCACGGCCGCCGAAAGCACCGAGGCTTTTTCCTTTCCGGTGCAGTGGGTTGAAAAATTCTCATCCTCGTCGGACACCTCGCAGGGCCGCCGCGTTTTCTGGGGCCGTGTCGCCACCGGCGGCGTGCAGCCCGGCCAGAGCGTGACCATACTGCCCAGCGGCAAGACGGCAGTGGTGGCCCAGGTGCTGGACCATACCCGCCAGCCCAAGACCATACTGGCCGGCCACAGCGCGGGCATCGTGCTGGACCGCGAAGTCGACGTGTCGCGCGGCGACTGGCTGCTGGCCGTGGACAGCTTCGAGCCCTCACGCGAGATCTCGGCCACCGTGGCCTGGATGGACGACGAGCCGCTGGTCGCGGGCCGCGTCTACTGGACGCTGCACGGCCACCGCTGGGTCAAGGCCAAGGTCAAGCGCATCGTGCACAAGCTCGACGTGAACACCCTGGCCGAGGAAGACGCAGTCGAGCTGCCGCCCAATGCCATCGGCCACATCGAGCTGAGCCTGCAGGAGCCGCTGGCCACCCTGCCCTATGCGCGTTCGCGCATCCTGGGCTCGCTGGTGCTGGTGGACACGGCCTCGCACAGAACCTCGGGCGCGGCGCTGGTCCTTTGACCCGGCCTCCACGCGAAGCGGCCCTCGCTTCGCGTTCTTGATAACCCTGTTGGCGGAAACCTCTTAAAATCAAGGGTTTCCACCGACCAGCCTAGAAAAAACATGACCCACATCGTCTCCGAATCCTGCATCCGCTGCAAATACACCGACTGTGTGGATGTCTGCCCCGTGGACTGCTTCCGCGAAGGCCCCAACATGCTGGTGATCGATCCGGACGAGTGCATTGACTGCGCCGTCTGCATCCCCGAATGCCCCGTGAACGCCATCTATGCCGAGGAAGACGTGCCGGCCGACCAGATCGCCTTCATCAAGCTCAATGTGGAATTGAGCCGCGCCGAGGGCTGGAAAAGCATTACCAAGCGCAAGGACGCCCTGCCCGACGCCGAGGAATGGAAAGACAAGACGGGCAAACTGTCCGAATTGATCCGCTAAGCCGACCCGGGGCCGCCGGCCCCAGGCCCTTCCCGGGCCGCCATGCGCCTCGCCGGGCGCCCCAGGAACCATGGAACCCCAACTGAACCAAGAAGTGATCAACACCGCAGCCGAGCACGACGGCCCCATCGAAACCGATGCGGTGATCGTGGGCGCCGGGCCCGTGGGGCTGTTCCAGGTGTTCGAGCTGGGCCTGCTGGAGATCAAGGCGCATGTGATCGACTCGCTGGCCTACCCCGGCGGCCAGTGCATAGAGCTCTACCCCGACAAGCCGATTTACGACATTCCCGCCGTGCCTATGTGCACCGGCAGGGAACTGACCGACAGCCTGCTCAAGCAGATCGAGCCTTTCGGCGCGACCTTTCATTTCGGCCAGGAAGTCAGCACGGTGGAACGGCAGCAGGACGGCCGCTTCTTCGTCGAGACCTCCAAGGGCACGCGCTTTCTGACCAAGACGATTTTCATCGCGGCGGGCGTGGGCGCCTTCCAGCCCAAGCTGTTGCGCGTTGACGGCCTGGAGCAATTCGACGACAGCCAGCTGTTCTACCGCGTGAAAAACCCGGCCGACTTTGCCGGCAAAAACCTGGTGATTGTGGGCGGTGGCGACTCCGCGCTGGACTGGGCGCTGAACTTCGCAGCCGATGGCCCGAACAAGGCCGAAAGCGTGATCCTGGTCCACCGGCGTGACGGCTTCCAGGCAGCGCCCGCCAGCGTGGCCAAAATGCGTGAACTCTGCGACGCCTACGAGATGCAGTTCATCGTGGGCCAGGTCACCGGCTACGAAGAAAAGCAGGGCCGGCTGACCGGCGCCAAGGTCACCGGCTCCGACGGCATCACGCGTGTGGTGCCGCTGGACCTGCTGCTGGTGTTCTTCGGCCTCTCGCCCAAGCTGGGGCCGATTGCCGACTGGGGCCTGGACATAGAGCGCAAGCAGCTCAAGGTGGATACCGAAAAATTTTCCACCAACATCCCAGGCATTTTCGCGGTGGGCGACATCAACACCTATCCCGGCAAGAAAAAGCTGATTTTGAGCGGCTTCCACGAGTGCGCGCTGGCGGCCTTCGGCGCGGCGCCCTTCATCTTCCCCGACAAGAAGATCCACCTGCAATACACCACGACCAGCCCGAAACTGCACAAGGTGCTGGGCGTCGAGTCGCCGGTGTTTGACGACTGAGCCGGGACAGCCCCTGCGCCCTCCAAAAGCCCGCCATGCGCGGGCTTTTTGCTGCGGCCCGAATCAAACCTGAATCCACCCTACAATTTGCGCAGTGCCCGCAAGGGCGCTTTCGCTGGGGGTGTTGCCGCGGTTCGTGATTCCGAACGGCGGCGGCTGAGAAAGTCCCTTTGAACCTGATTTGAGGTAATCCTCGCGCAGGGAAGCATGTTCCGGAAGCCCGCAGCTCTTGCGGGCTTCAAGCAGGCCGACCTGGCATTGAAGATCGGAACTGCTGATGACCACGACCTCTACTTCCGCCGCCGGCAACACCGCGCTCACGCCGCTGCCTGCGGGCGAGCGCCTGTTCGGCTGGAGCGACCATGCCGCGCTCTGGCTTAGCCTGGGCGTGGGCCTGTTGGTCATGCAGATAGGTGCCTATCTGGTGCCGGCCCTGGGCACACAGACGGCGCTGGCGGTGATCGTCTGCGGCTCCATTCTGGGCGCGGGCCTGCTGGCCTGGACGGCGAAGATTGGCTGCGACAGCGGGCTTTCGAGCGCCGGGCTGATGCATGCCACTTACGGCAGCAGCTTCGCGCGCCTGCCGGTGCTGCTCAATATCGTGCAGCTGATAGGCTGGACCACCTTTGAGCTGGTGGTGATGCGCGACGGCACCATTGCCATCGCGCGCCAGTCCGGAAGCTTTGCGGGCGCCGCGTGGCCCCTGTTGGCCACCCTGCTCTGGGGCGCGGTGCTGCTGGCGCTGCTGTCGGGCTCCATGGTCAGGCTGGTGCGCAAATTCATAGGCCGCTGGGGCTTGCCGCTGGTCATCGCCTCGTTGCTGTGGCTGAGCTGGCAGTTCCTGGCCAAGGCCAACAGCCAGGGCCTGGCGGCGTTGTGGAATCGGCCCGGCGAGGGCGGCATGAGCACGCTGTCCGCGCTGGACCTGGTGATCGCGATGCCGGTTTCCTGGCTGCCGCTGGTGGCCGATTTCGCGCGCCACGGGCGCGACGGCAACAGCGCCTTGCGCGGCACCTGGCTGGGTTATGCGATTGCCAATATCTGGTGCTACGCGCTGGGCGTGCTGGTGGCCGTCACGACGCCCAGCACCGACCTGGTCGCCGCGCTGCTGCTGGCGCAGGGCGGGCTGCTCGCGCTGGGGCTGATCCTGGTCGACGAGGTCGACAACGCTTACGGCGACCTGTATTCGGGCTCGGTGGCCGGCCACAGCCTGAAGCCGGCCTGGAGCGTGCGCCGCTGGGGTGTGGGCCTGGCCCTGCTGTGCACCGCGCTGGCGCTGGTGCTGCCCATGCACAGCCTGGAGCCGTTTTTGCTGATGCTCAGTTCGGTGTTTGTGCCTTTGTACGGCGTGATCCTGGCGCGGCTGGCCGGCACGCCCCATATCGCCTCGCTGGTGGCCGCACGCAAAGTAAACCCCAGCGCCGTGGCGATCTGGCTGCTGGGCATTGTTTGCTACCACCTGTGCGCCAAGCTGGCACCCGACTGGGGTGCCGCGCTGCCGACGCTGGTGCTGACCTTTGCCCTGGCGCGGCTCACGCGAGCCGGCTCCTCTGACGCCTCCGGCGCTTCCGGCGCTAGCGCAGCGGCTTGAGCCGCATCGCGAGGGGTGCGTGGCCGTGGTTCAGCGGCCCGCTGCCCCCGCCTGTGCGCACCCGGGCGCCGGCCTGCAGCGCCGCGCGCACATAGCTGCGCGCCAGCAACACGGCCTCCAGCAGGGGCTGGCCCAGCGCCAGGTGGGCGGCGATTGCGGACGAGAGTGTGCAGCCCGTGCCGTGGGTGTTGGGGCTGGGAATGCGCGGCCCGCGCATCCAGTGCAGCTCGCCGCTTTGGGTAGCCAGCAGGTCGCTCACCACATCGCCGGGCAAATGCCCGCCCTTGAGCAGCACGGCGCGCGCGCCTTTGGCCAACAGCTCCTGCGCCGCGGCCTGCATGGCTTCTTCGTCGGCCAGCGGCCGGCCGACCAGCAGCGACGCTTCATCGAGGTTGGGTGTGATGACCGTCGCACGCGGGAACAGCTCGCTCACCAGCACCGCGATGGCCGGGTTGGCTATCAGCACCGCGCCGCTGGTGGCGACCATGACCGGGTCCAGCACCACGTTCGGCAGCGCGTGGCGGTCTATGGCCTGGGCCACGGTGAGCACGATGTCGGGTGCATGCAGCATGCCTATCTTTACCGCGTCCGCACCTATGTCTTCGATGACGGCGTCGATCTGCTCGCCCAGCATCTGCGGCGGCACGCCGTGGATGGCGCGCACCCCGCGCGTGTTCTGCGCCGTCAGGGCGGTGATGGCCGTCATGCCGTAGCAGCCCAGCGCGGCAAAGGTTTTAAGGTCGGCCTGGATGCCGGCCCCGCCGCCGCTGTCGGAACCCGCGATGCTCAGGACGCGGGGGTATTCGTGGTCAAAAAGAGTGTCGGTCATTGAGTCATCCATGATCCCGGGTATGGTCGCACAGCGACCTCAATGCGGCCGCCGCCGCACGCGGATCGTCGGCGGCGCACAGCGCGCTCACCACGGCCAGGCCGTCAGCACCCGCGCGCAGCACCTTGCGTGCGTTGCCGGCGTGGATGCCGCCTATGGCCACCAGCGGCAGGCGGGTGGCGGCCCGCACAACGGCCAGCCCTTCCAGGCCCCAGGGGTCTTTGGTATCGATTTTGGTGGGCGTAGAAAAAACCGGGCTCACACCCAGGTAGTCGACCGGCAGTGCTGCGCTTTGCCGCACGTCATCCATGGATTCGACCGACCAGCCGATGAACACGGCGGGCGGCAGCAGCTTGCGCGCCTCGTCGGCCGGCAGGTCGTTCTGGCCCAGGTGTACGCCATCGGCGCCGCAAGCCAGGGCGATGTCGATGCGGTCGTTGATGACCAACGGTATGCCTTGGGGCGCGAGCAGCGCTTTGAGGACCAGGGCCTGGGCCAGGAATTCGCGCGTGCCCAACTGCTTTTCGCGCAGCTGCACGCAGCTGGCCCCGCCTTGCACGGCCTCGGCCACCACGTCGGCCAGGTGCCGGCCGCGCATCAGCGCCTGGTCGGTGACCAGGTAAAGCCGCAGGACTTCTGGGTTCAGCCGTGCCATGCTGTGGTCCCTCACCCGTTCGCTACTTCCAGCTTCAGGCGGGTGGTGAAGGTCGCCTTGTCCAGCAGCTGCAATTCATCGAGCAGTTGCACGGCCATGCTGCCCACGCCCAGGCCGCGCGCCTGGGTTTTTTCGGCCGCCATTTCGCCGGCAAGGCCCAGAACAGCCATCGCAGCGGTAGTCGCTCGCCAGGCGTCCGGCTGCACCGCGCAAAACGCGCCAATCAGGGCGGTGGCCGAGCAGCCGACGCCGGTGATGCGGGTCATCCAGGGATGGCCGTTGGAAAGCCGGGCCCAGCGGCGGCCGGCGTCCAGGATATGGTCGGTCTCGCCGCTCACACAGACCACGCCCTCTGTGCGCGCGGCCAGAGCCCGCGCGGCATCCAGCGCATCCCCTGCAGCTGCGCCGCTGTCGACGCCGCGCGTTTTCACGGCGACGCCGGCCGTGCTCATGATTTCAGAGCCGTTGCCGCGAATGACAGTGGGGGCAGCGACGGCGAGCAGATTCTCCAGCGTGGCATTGCGGTAAGGTGTGGCACCCGCGCCGACCGGGTCGAGCACGCAGGGAATCCCGCGCGCCGAGGCGGCCGCCAGGGCCAGCTTCATGCTCTCGACCCAGTAAGGATCCAGCGTGCCGATATTCAGCACCAGCGCCTGGGCAATGCCGGCCATGTCGCGCACCTCTTCATGCGCATGCGCCATGACGGGAGAGGCACCCGTGGCCAACAGCACATTGGCGTTGAAATTGATCACCACCAAATTGGTGATGCAGTGCACCAAGGGCGAACGTTCGCGGACCGACGCGAGGTCGGACCAGAGATCTGCGGCTGAAAGGGTGGAAGCCATGGATTCCTTGGGTGTCCTTGCGGGTGAGCGGTGTTCTGCGGCGAGTATGTGCCGCGCGGAGTCAATTATCGTGGAAGGACGCGCCGCGGCTCACGGCCATTGACTTTTTACGACCCGTGTCACGGCCTCCGCGACACGGCAGGCTGGGGAGCCACGGAACACGGAAACCTCTTTTTGCGAGTACCGCTTGTTTTCCGCCGCAAAATCACGGCAGGACACATAAAATGAATTGCGCAAGTCCGGCGTTGCTTTTCAAACCTGGTTCACAAAACCGCCTGGTTCATCTTGCCCATCCTTACCGCCCCAACATATGAGTCAAACTCCAGTTCACGAATTTCACAATCCCGATCTGCTGGATATCATTCCTTGGGGGGCGAACAAGCTGATTGAAGTGGGATGCAGTTCGGGCGCCATGGCAAGGGAGTTCAAAAAGATATCCCCACACTGTCACTATCGTGGGATCGAAATAGACCCGGACTATGCCAAGCTGGCGGAGCGGTACTGCGACCAGAGCTTGGTTCTCGACATTGAAGCCGCAGACGAAACTTTCTGGAAAGCAAACGCAGACAGGGATTGCTGGATCTTCGGCGATGCCCTGGAGCATCTGAGGGATCCCTGGCGCATCTTGCACCAGGTGCGCAGCGTCATGCCGCCCAATGCAAGCATTGCCGCTTGCATTCCCAATGCACAGCACTGGTCCTTGCAAGCGAAGTTGAGCATCGGTGATTTCCGCTACGAAGACAGCGGCCTGCTGGACAGAACCCATTTGCGGTTCTTTTCCAGGCAAACCATTCTGGAAATGTTCAACCATGCCGGCTTCACGGTCACCGCCTGTATTCCCAGAATCTTTGAAGAGCCCGGGAGGGAGCAGTTTTTGCCGGTCATTGAACAGTTGGCAAAGCTGGCTGGTGCGAATCCCAACATCTCGGTGGATGATGCCATGCCGCTTCAATACGTTGTCAGCGCCGTCCGCCGATAGCGCCCAGCACTGTCTCTTAACGCTTGCGAACGGCTAAAACCAGGCCTTCAACATTTGGGCCTGGTTTACATATGGGAAATTTGCCTGTTCGCTGAGGCCGTCGCTTTCCCTTTCCGGCAAGTGACCTTTGTATTTTTCCTCAAATCTGCGCGCATAGGTTTTATAGACGCCTTCAAAATCACCGACTGTTGATTTATGGGCAATCAAGATGTCTTTGCAGACCGCCAGCTCAAAGCCGCGCAAAAAAGCGCCATAGCTAAAGTCCGTGTCATACCCGTGAAAACCATCAAAAGTTTCCTCATCGAATCGCACTGACTCGACGACACGGCGATTTGCCGCGATAAAAACCCCGTCCAATGCCTGTATGCCTTTAATCGGGGTCAGTTCTGTACCGCCCCACATCGATACATGGAAGAGGTCACTGGGCCATGCACCGGCAACCGGGTAGGCAATCACCCCATGGATATAAGGATCGCCGCTGCTCATCCACTTGCTGTCCTTGAGCCGGGTCGTACCGGCGCAACCAATGACATCAAAAGTTTGTAGATGCTTGCGGACCAGGCTGGAAAAACTCGGCGAAATAATTTGAATGTCGTCATGGCAAAAAATCAAAATATCGCCCTGACTCTTTTTGACACCCTTGTTGTAGCCTTCGCAGAGGGACTTGGCATCATGAATGCCGATGATTTCATAGGGTGAGTCACCAAAGCGATCTTTGAGATTGGCACAGACCAGCTCATATTTGACCGGATCGATGCTACAGATGATCACGGAGATCAAGGAATCTTTCTTCGCTCCATGGGCCTCAAAACCGGCAACATCAGCGTTTGGGCTCTGGAGACTTCCTGCGCGAACCGCAATCACAAGGGAAATACCCCCTGAAAGGCAAAGCGCCGCAAGGATGGCGGCACCAACCGGGTCCTTCTGCCAAAGCAGCCACGAGGCCAGTGCAAGCGCACAGCAGGCCAAGGAAATTCCCCTGCTGATTCGGTGGCTTACCCGGCTCTGAATCAGGTCATTTTTCTGGATAGATTTCATGGTCGAGCCGAAGGTTCCCATCTATGGGACAGCGCTCCAACCCGGACGCCGGGCTGCGGATTAGGCTTTCATCGCTACCCGCGAATCCCTCGAACGCAAATCTCAATGCGAGGCATCTCTGCTATCAATGCGATAGCACTCCATTTTTATCATTCAAGGGAGCCGGGAAGAAGTAGCGGCCATCTTGGATCTGCCTGCCGTGAGAGCGCCCTTTTTGGGCACCGGAAAATACCTCGGGCTTAAAAAGCGCAAAAATTGACGCTATAATCTAAGGCTGCATTCCTCAATAGCTCAGTTGGTAGAGCGCCGGACTGTTAATCCGTAGGTCCCTGGTTCGAGCCCAGGTTGAGGAGCCAGTGAATTTCCGAAATGGGCACCCTTGCGGTGCCCATTTTTTTGCGCAGCGCAAATCGCAGCGGCCTTTTCAGCCGTAAGCAGGCTGCCCGGCGCAGCGGCGGCGCCATCGCCTGCCGGCCTTGCCGCCGCCACCCACTCGGCTACCATGTGCGCATGCCCTTCCCGGCCTGCTGTTTCCGCGGTTTCATGCCGATGCGCTTTTAAGCCATGGGAAAACTCCCGCGCCCCGTGCCTTGGCTTGCCGCCGGCGAAAGCTTTCCGCCGCTCGAAGAAGCTTGGGGTCATCACGACCCGGCCCCCGGCCTGCTGGCTGCAGGCGCCGCGCTGGATGTGCCGACACTGGTGCAGGCCTATTCGCAAGGCATTTTTCCGTGGTTCAGCCTGGGCCAGCCGCCGCTGTGGTGGAGTCCCGATCCGCGCATGGTCTTGCAGACCCGGCATTTCAGGCTGCATCGTTCGTTGCGCAAAACGCTGGCCCATTTCCAGGTTCAGACCGGCCGCGAGATTCGTTTTGACAGCGCCTTTGAACAAGTCATCCATGCCTGCGCGAGCAAACCCCGCGAGGGCCAGCCGGGCACCTGGATTGTCCCGGACATGGTGCAGGCCTACACCAGCCTGCACCGGGCCGGCCATGCCCATAGCGTGGAGACCTGGGTGGACGGCGAGCTGGCCGGCGGCCTTTACTGCGTCAACCTGGGCCGCATGGTGTTCGGCGAATCGATGTTCGCCCACCAGACCGACGCTTCCAAGATCGCGCTGGCGGCACTGGTGGCTTTTTGCCGCGCCCGAGAGATGGCCATGATCGACTGCCAGCAAAATACCCGGCATCTGGCCTCGCTGGGGGCGGGTGAAATCAGCCGCGCGGAATTTGTCGCCCATCTCGCCGCAAACGTGAACAAAACCGCACCCTTCTGGGAGTTCAAACCCGTATACTGGAATCAGCTTCTGACGACGGGAATGACAGACCTACCGTGACGCACCTCAAAGACCTGCCCCTGCAAACCTTGCAGTTCTATGCAACGGCGCCCTACCCCTGCAGCTACCTGCCGGGCAAGCAGGCCCGCTCGCAGGTCGCAACGCCCAGCCACCTGATTCACAACGACGCCTATTCAGACCTGGTGACCAACGGCTTCAGGCGCAGCGGCATGTTCACCTACCGCCCCTATTGCGACGGCTGCCAGGCCTGCGTGCCGCTGCGGGTGCCCGTCAAGCTCTTCAGCCCCGACCGCAGCCAGCGCCGCGCCTGGAGGCGGCACCACACGCTGCACGCCCGCATCCTCAAGCTATGCTTCATGCCCGAGCACTACCAGCTCTACCTGCGCTACCAGAACGGCCGCCACGCCGGCGGCGGCATGGATCACGACAGCATCGACCAGTACACCCAGTTCCTGCTGCAAAGCCGTGTCAATTCGCGCCTGGTGGAGTTCCGCGAAACCCTGCCCAACGGCGAGCCGGGCGCGCTCAAGATGGTGTCCATCCTGGACGTGCTGGAAGACGGGATTTCGGCGGTCTACACTTTTTATGAGCCCGACACCCGCGCAAGCTACGGCAACTACAGCGTGCTCTGGCAGATCGAGCAGGCACGGCGCCTCGAGCTGCCCTATGTCTACCTGGGTTACTGGATCGCCGAGAGCCCGAAGATGAACTACAAGGCGGGGTTCAAGCCCAACGAAGTGTTGCTGGACGGCCGCTGGGTGCTTTCCACAACACATCCGGCCGTCAGCCCGGATGCCGGCGGACATCCCGACCCGGCCTGAGCCCGCCGCTTCGCATGCGTCACCAGACGCATCTGCATTTCACAGGGTAAAATTTGTAGCAGAAAGCCTGCACATGAAAAAGCCCGACTCCGCCCCTTCCGCCACACCGACCGTCCAGGTCATCGAGAGAATGTTCACGCTGCTCGAAATCCTGGCAAACCGCGAGGAGGCCCTGTCGCTCAAGGAAATCAGCGAAAAATCGGGCCTGCACCCTTCCACGGCCCACCGCATCCTGAACGACCTGGCCACCGGGCGTTTTGTCGACCGCCCTGCGGCGGGCAGCTACCGGCTGGGCATGCGCTTGCTCGAGTTGGGCAACCTCGTGAAGGCACGACTGGATGTGCGCGAAGCGGCGCTGATCCCGATGCGCGAGTTGCACAAGATCACCCAGCAGCCGGTGAACCTGAGCATGCGCCAGGGCGACGAAATCGTGTACGTGGAACGCGCCTACAGCGAGCGTTCCGGCATGCAGGTGGTGCGCGCCATAGGCGGCCGCGCGCCGCTGCATTTGACGTCCGTGGGCAAGCTGTTCCTGGCCTTCGACGACCCGCAGCGCCTGCGCACCTATGCGACGCGTACCGGGCTGTCGGGGCAGACGCGCAACAGCATCACCCAGTTGCCGGTGCTCGAGCGCGAACTCTCCAAGGCGCGCCAGTATGGTATCGCGCGCGACAACGAGGAGCTGGAACTGGGGGTGCGCTGCATGGCCGCCGGCATTTACGACGACCAGAACAAGCTGGTGGCGGGTTTGTCGATTTCGGCGCCGGCAGACCGGCTTGACGAGCACTGGCTGCCCAAACTGCAGGCAACGGCCAATGAAATTTCTGCGGCGCTGGGCTACAGGCCTAAATAGAAAAGAAAAATGAGATCTGCCTTGGGCGTTGGCCGCGGCGGAATAATCAGCCGTTGGCTTGCTTGGCGGAAGCGCTGACGTTGACCTTGGGTTCGGTCACCGGGTTGGACTCCACCCAGCGGCGCACGCGCTCGGCATCGCCCAGGCGGCTCAGCTTGCCGGCGGAATCCAGGAACACCATGATCAGCTTGCGGCCCGCGATTTTGGTCTGCATGACCAGGCACTGGCCGGCTTCGGAGATGTAGCCGGTTTTCTGCAGGCCGATGTCCCACTCGGGGTTCTTCACGAGGCGGTTGGTGTTGTTATACTGCAGCGTGCGGCTGCCGACAGCCACTTGGTAGCCGGTGGAGGTCGACAGTTCACGCAGCATGGGGTCGCCGTGGGCGGCATTGACCAGAGTCGCCAGGTCTTGCGCGCTTGACTGGTTGCGACTGGACAGGCCCGTCGGCTCGACATAGCTGGTGTCGGTCATGCCCAGCATCTTGGCCTTGGCGTTCATCAGGCTCACGAAGGTGGCCATACCGCCGGGGTAGGTGCGGCCCAGGGCATGCGCCGCGCGGTTTTCGCTAGACATCAGGGCCAGGTGCAGCAGTTCGCCGCGGGTCAATGTGGTGCCGACCTTCAGGCGCGAGCTGCTGCCCTTTTCGGTGTCCACGTCATCCTGCGTCACGGTGATCAACTCGTCCATGGGCAGCTTGGCGCCGCTGATGATGACGCCGGTCATCAGTTTGGTAAGGGACGCGATAGGCAGCACCGCATGGTCGTTCTTGCTGAACAGCACTTCGCGCGTGTCCTGGTCAATCACCAGCGCCACACTGGACTTGAGTTCCAGCGGATCCTGCGCACTGTGCAGGCCGGCGATCTGCCCGAAAGACGGTTTGGCCGGCACCGAGGCGCGGATGATGCTGCGGCGTTTGGTACCTGCAACAAAACGTACGCTCTTGCGCGTGGAGACAACTTTTTTGGAAGCCGACGCCTTCGAGGAAGCGTGCTGCTTTTTGACAATGGTATTTTTGGCGGTCGCCGCATTGGCGGCGGGCACTGCAAAGGCGGCTATCAAAGCCACGAATCCAACGATTTTTAATGCGCGATTGAAAATCTGATGAGACATGGTGAATATTGCCTGCGTGGGATTGCAATGATGGGATGGCTGGAGTGTATACAAATAGAAAAAGTCACGCAATATCAAAAACTTGCGTGACTTTCCTAAAAATACACTCAATTCGTGCGATTTTTCCGCTTCGCCTCTCGGTTTGCACCCAGACTCAGCGCCAAGTCGTTGAATTTAAACGACTTTATTTTCCGAATTGTTACATCAACCCTGCGCGGCCACCCGGTCAGCTTTACTTTGGAGTTTGTTCAGGGCACTCAGATACGCCTTGGCCGAGGCCACCACGATGTCCGGATCGGCCCCCACCCCATTGACAACCCGCCCGCTGTTCTGCAGGCGCACCGTGACTTCCCCCTGGCTTTCCGTCGAGCCGCTGATGGCGTTCACGGAGTAAAGCACCATCTCGGCACCGCTTTTGACGTGTGATTCGATGGCCTTGAGGGAAGCATCCACGGGGCCGTTGCCGTCCGACTCGCCTTTGACTTCCTTGCCGGCCACCGTGAACACGACGCTGGCCTGGGGGCGTTCGCCGGTTTCACTGTGCTGCGACAGGGACACAAAACCGTACTGCTCGTTGTCGTGGGAAGCGCTTTCATCGCTGGCCAGCGCGAGGATGTCTTCGTCGAAAATTTCGCTCTTGCGGTCGGCGAGTTCCTTGAACTTGGCGAAGGCGTTGTTGATGTCGGCCTCGCTCTCCATGGCGACGCCGAGCTCGAGCAGGCGCTGCTTGAAGGCGTTACGCCCACTCAGCTTGCCCAGCACGATCTTGTTGGCGCTCCAGCCCACGTCCTCGGCACGCATGATTTCATAGGTGTCGCGCGCCTTGAGCACGCCGTCCTGGTGGATGCCCGAGGCATGGGCAAACGCGTTGGCGCCGACCACGGCCTTGTTCGGCTGCACCACAAAGCCGGTGGTCTGGCTCACCATGCGGCTGGCCGCGAGGATGTGCTGGGTGTCTATGCTCAGGTCCAGGCCGAAATAGTCCTTGCGGGTCTTGACGGCCATCACCACTTCTTCGAGCGAACAATTGCCGGCGCGCTCGCCCAGGCCGTTGATGGTGCATTCCACCTGCCGCGCGCCGCCGATTTTCACGCCGGCCAGCGAGTTGGCCACGGCCATTCCCAGGTCGTTGTGGCAGTGCACAGACCAGACGGCCTTGTCGCTGTTGGGGATGCGCTCGCGCAGGTTCTTGATGAAGTTGCCATAGAGCTCGGGGATGGCGTAGCCCACGGTGTCGGGCACGTTGATGGTGGTCGCGCCCTCCTTGATCACGGCTTCCAGCACGCGGCACAGGAAATCAGGCTCGGAGCGGTAGCCGTCTTCGGGGCTGAACTCGATGTCGCCCATCAGGTTTTTGGCAAAACGCACCGAGAGTTTGGCCTGCTCGAACACCTGGTCGGGCGTCATGCGCAGCTTTTTTTCCATGTGCAGGGGGCTGGTCGCCAGGAACAGGTGCAGGCGCCCGGAAGCGGCCGGCTTCAAGGCCTCGGCAGCACGGGAAATGTCCCTGTCGTTGGCGCGCGCCAGCGAGCAGACCGTGGAGTCCTTGACGACTTCCGCGRTCGCCTTGACGCATTCGAAGTCGCCGTTGGAACTGGCGGCAAAGCCGGCCTCGATCACGTCGACCTTCAGGCGTTCCAGCTGGCGGGCGATGCGCAGCTTTTCGTCCCGGGTCATGGAAGCGCCGGGCGACTGCTCGCCGTCGCGCAAGGTGGTATCAAAAATAATGAGTTTGTCGGTCATGGTGAGGCTCCTGAAGCTGAAGATTTTTAGTTGGATGGGGCCAAAGCGGCGCAAGACGTATTTTCGCTCGAAGCCTTGCGCATTTGCGCGCGCTGCCATCCTGACAGAATGGCCTTCAAGGACGCCGAGACGATATTCGCGTCCATGCCGACGCCAAACACCGTATGCCGTTCGTCGACGCGCAATTCCAGGTAGGCCACCGCGCGGGCATCGGCACCGGAGCCCAGGGCGTGTTCATGGTAGTCCAGCACGCGCACCGTGGTGCCCAGCGCGGCGTTCAAGCCGTTGACGAAGGCCTCGATAGGCCCGGCGCCCTGCCCTGCAATCTGCCGCATCCCGCCGGCTATTTGCACCTGGGCCGTCAAAGCCACGCCATCCGCCGACACACTTTGCTGGACCTGCGGCGCCGCGGCGCCGGCCATGCCGTATTCGTCCTGAAACAACTGCCAGAGATCTTGTGCCGTCAATTCCTTGCCTTCGCTGTCCATCACTGACTGCACGGCCTGGCTGAACTCGATCTGCAGCCGGCGCGGCAACTCGAGGCCGTATTCGCTTTCCAGCAGATACGCGATGCCACCCTTGCCCGACTGGCTGTTGACGCGGATCACGGCCTCGTAGCTGCGTCCCAGGTCTTTCGGGTCTATGGGCAGGTAGGGCACGGCCCAGGCGGCGCCTTCTTTTTGAACGGCGAAGGCTTTTTTGATGGCATCCTGGTGGGTGCCGGAAAACGAGGTGTAGACCAGTTCGCCAACATAGGGGTGGCGCGGGTGCACCGGCAACTGGTTGCAATGCTCCACCGTGCGGCGGATTTCATCGATGTTGGAGAAGTCAAGATTGGGCGCCACGCCCTGGGTGTACAGGTTGAGCGCCACATTGACGATATCGAGGTTGCCGGTGCGCTCCCCGTTGCCGAACAGGCAGCCTTCGACCCGCTGCGCGCCGGCCATCAAGGCCAGTTCGGCCGCCGCCACACCGGTCCCGCGATCATTGTGCGGGTGCACCGACAACACCACCGCGTCCCGCCTGGCGATGTGGCGGTGCATCCACTCGATCATGTCGGCGAACACGTTGGGGGTCGAATGCTCCACCGTGGTCGGCAGGTTGATGATGCAGGGGCGCTCGGCCGTGGGCTGCCATACCTCGGTGACCGCATCGACCACACGTTTGGAAAACGCCAATTCGGTGCCGGAGAAATGCTCCGGCGAATACTGGAAAGTCCACTGCGTGTCGGGCTGAGTGCGTGCCAGGTCCTGGATCAGCCGCGCATGGCTGGTGGCCAGTTCCACGATCTGGTCCGGGTCCATGCCCAGGACCACTTCGCGCATCAAGGGCGAGGTGGCGTTGTACAGGTGCACGATCACTCGCTTGGCGCCGGCCACCGCGTCCATGGTGCGGCGTATCAAAGGCTCTTTGGCGGGCGTCATCACCTGGAGAGTGACATCGTCGGGAACCATGTTGTTGTCGATCAGGTGGCGGACAAAATCGAACTCAACCTGCGACGCGGCCGGAAAGCCGACCTCAATTTCCTTGAAGCCGATCCGCAGCAGCTGCCCGTACATCCGCAGCTTGCGTGCGATATCCATGGGCTCGATCAACGCCTGGTTGCCGTCACGCAGGTCGGTGCTGAGCCAGACGGGCGCTTGTGTCAGGACCGCGTCGGGCCAGGTACGGTCGCGCAAGCCAATGGGTGCGAAGGCGGGATATTTGCTGGCAGGTTGCTTCAACATGGTTTTCCTCTCTCGAAATCCGAAATCAAGAACCAGCAACCCAAAAGAAAAACGGCCCGTTGCTGGTGCAAACGGGCCGTTGAATCAGGTGTACGCGTGCGCTACCGTCTCCGCCCGTTGGCAGATAGCAGTAGTGCTAGCGAAATTTGTTTCATCCGGTCAATGTACCACAATTATTTGTGGAGGCCGCGCTCGTCCGGTTCATCGGTGGAAGTCGATATCACGCTGGTCTGCAGGCCCTTGGCCTTGCGCCAGCCGTACAGCACGTAGCCCGAAAGGCCATAAAGCACGAACAGGCCGAACATCACGGTCGGCGGATGGATGTTGATAACGGCGATCCCGAGGGCGATCAGCACAATGGCCGCGAAAGGCACGCTGCGCTTCATCTGCACGTCCTTGAAGCTGTAGAACGGCACATTGGTGACCATGGTCAGGCCGGCGTAAAGCGTGAGGCCGAAAGTCACCCAGCGTACTTCCATCCCGCTGATGCCGGCATCGGTCATCAGCCAGATAAAGCCGGCCACCAAGGCCGCGGCGGCCGGCGACGGCAGGCCCTGGAAGAAGCGCTTGTCGACCACCGCCGTGTTCACGTTAAAACGGGCCAGGCGCAGCGCGGCGCAGGCACAGTACACAAACGCGCCTATCCATCCCCAGCGCCCCAGGCTGGTCAAGGCCCAGACGTAGGCGATCAGGGCCGGCGCGGCGCCGAAAGACACCATGTCCGAGAGCGAATCCATCTGCTCGCCGAAAGCGCTCTGCGTGTTGGTCATGCGGGCAACCCGCCCGTCCAGGCTGTCGAGCACCATGGCGCAGAACACGCCGATGGCGGCCTGGTCGAAGCGCCCGTTCATGGCCATGACGATGGCGTAAAAGCCGCCAAACAAGGCGGCCAGCGTGAAGAGGTTGGGCAATATGTAAATGCCCTTGCGGCGCTTGCGTATCACGACCTCCTGGTCGTTGCCCGCGGATTCTTCGCCATCATGCATAAAAAAAACTCCTGAAGCACAGCTGGTGCACACAAATAGCTATCAAAGTCATAGCATCCTAGGACACCACAGCGGAAGCCGGCCCCGCCCGCCGGGGGCACCCAATTGCCGGTCCAAGGCGCCAAGGATACCAAGATCGGCCCACATAAACTCCCGGAACACGCCCGAGTTTGTGCTTCCCAGAAAAAAAGCCGCGCAGGAACTTTGCGCGGCTTTTTGCAGGACAAGGCCCTGGCGGGCCCGCCCCATCAGTTGCGGGTCTGGTCGACCAGCTTGTTTTTGGCGATCCAGGGCATCATCGCGCGCAACTTTTCGCCCACCACTTCGATCTGGTGCTCGGCATTGAGGCGGCGGCGGCTCAGCAGGGTTGGCGCGCCCGCCTGGTTTTCCAGCAGGAAGCTCTTGGCGTATTCGCCGGTCTGGATGTCCTTCAGGCACTTGCGCATGGCGTCCTTCGTGGCCGAAGTCACGATGTTGGGGCCCGTCACGTACTCGCCGTACTCGGCATTGTTCGAGATCGAATAGTTCATGTTGGCGATACCGCCTTCATAGATCAGGTCGACGATCAGCTTGAGTTCGTGCAGGCATTCGAAGTAGGCCATTTCAGGCGCGTAGCCGGCTTCCACCAGGGTCTCAAAGCCGGCCTTGATCAGCTCGACAGTGCCGCCGCACAGAACAGCCTGCTCGCCGAACAGGTCGGTTTCGGTCTCTTCGCGGAAATTGGTTTCAATGATGCCGGCCTTGCCGCCGCCATTGGCCATGGCATAGCTCAGGGCCAGGTCACGGGCCTTGCCGGACTTGTCCTGGTGCACCGCCACCAGGTGAGGCACGCCGCCGCCCTGGGTGTAGGTGTTGCGCACCGTGTGACCGGGCGCCTTGGGGGCGACCATCCAGACGTCGAGGTCGGCGCGGGGAATCACGGCGCCATAGTGCACGTTGAAACCGTGGGCGAACACCAGGGAAGCGCCCTGCTTGATGTTGGGGGCCACGTCGTTCTTGTAGACCGCGCCGATCTGCTCGTCAGGCAGCAAAATCATGACCACGTCGGCGGCTTTGACCGCGTCCGCGACTTCGGCGACCTTCAGGCCGGCCTTTTCAACCTTGGGCCAGGAAGCGCCGCCCTTGCGCAGGCCGACGACCACTTTCACGCCGCTGTCGTTCAGGTTTTGCGCGTGAGCGTGGCCTTGGCTGCCGTAGCCGATGATGGCGACAGTCTTGCCCTTGATCAGGCTCAAATCACAATCTTTGTCGTAAAAAACTTTCATTTTTCTCTCCAGAATAGGTATTGGCGAAAATGCCCTTCGACAGGCTCAGGGCGAACGGTAAACGCATATCGCCACTCAAAATCCGTTCGCGTTGAGCCTGTCGAAACGCGCGCACGGACGACTTAAATCAAACCCGCAAAATCCGTTCACCGCGGCCGATGCCGCTGGAGCCGGTTCGCACCGTCTCCAGGATCGCGCTGCGGTCTATGGCTTCCAGGAAAGCATCGTTCTTGGACTGGTCGCCGGTCAGCTCGATGGTGTAGCTTTTCTCCGTGACGTCGATGATTCGCCCGCGGAATATATCAGCCATGCGCTTCATCTCCTCGCGCTCCTTGCCGACCGCGCGCACCTTGACCATCATGAGCTCGCGCTCGGTGTAGGCGCCCTCGGTCAGGTCCACCACCTTGACCACTTCGATCAGGCGGTTCAGGTGCTTGGTGATTTGCTCAATGACGTCGTCGGAGCCCGTGGTCTGTATCGTCATGCGCGACAGGCTGGGGTCCTCGGTGGGGGCGACGGTCAGGCTTTCGATGTTGTAGCCGCGCGCTGAAAACAGGCCGACCACGCGGGAAAGAGCGCCCGGCTCGTTTTCCAGCAAAACTGCAATGATGTGTTTCATAAGAAGATTCCTCTTTTCGCTGCCCTCCCCTGCGCACGGTAATGCGCAGGCTCGGCAGACAATAGATTCGTCAGGTGACGGTGAATGAATGGGTGTGTGGCGGCTTGAGGCTTAGAGGTCTTCCGACCCCAGCAGCATCTCGGTAATGCCCTTGCCGGCCTGCACCATCGGGAACACGTTTTCGGTCGGATCCGTGCGGAAATCCATGAACACCGTGCGGTCCTTGAGCTTGCGAGCCTCGCGCAGCGCCGGCTCCACGTCCTGCGGCTTTTCGATCAGCATGCCGACGTGGCCATAGGCCTCGGCCAGTTTCACGAAATTGGGCAACGCGTCCATGTAGCTGCTGCTGTAGCGCCCAGCATATTCGACTTCCTGCCACTGGCGAACCATGCCCAGGTAGCGGTTGTTCAGCGATACGATCTTGATCGGCGTGTTGTACTGCAAGCAGGTGGAGAGTTCCTGGATGCACATCTGTACCGAGCCTTCGCCCGTAATGCAGAACACTTCCGAGTCAGGCTTGGCCAGCTTGATGCCCATGGCGTAGGGAATGCCGACGCCCATGGTCCCCAGGCCGCCCGAATTGATCCAGCGGCGCGGCTCGTTGAACTTGTAGTACTGCGCGGCCCACATCTGGTGCTGGCCCACGTCCGAGGTGATGTAGGTGTCGGCGTCCTTGGTCAGGTTCCAGAGGGTTTCGACCACATGCTGGGGCTTGATGACGTCGCCCTTGCCCATGCTGTATTTCATGCAGTCGCGCTTGCGCCAGCCTTCGATCGTGTCCCACCAGCCGCCCAGCGCGTTGGCGTCGGGCTTGAGGCCGGACTCCTTGATCATGCTGATCAGCTCGGTCAGCACGTCCTTCACGTCGCCCACGATGGGGATGTCGACCCGCACGCGCTTGGAGATGCTGGACGGGTCGATGTCGATGTGGATGATCTTGCGCTCGTTCTGCGCGAAATGCTTGGGATTGCCGATCACGCGGTCGTCAAAACGGGCGCCGACGGCCAGCAACACGTCGCAGTTCTGCATCGCGTTGTTGGCTTCGATGGTGCCGTGCATGCCCAGCATGCCGAGGAATTTTTTGTCAGTGGCCGGATAGGCGCCCAGGCCCATCAGGGTGTTGGTGCAGGGGTAGCCCAGCATATCGACCAGGGTGCGCAATTCCTGCGAGGCATTGCTGAGCAGCACGCCGCCGCCGGTGTAGATGTAGGGCCGCTTGGCCGAAAGCAGCAGTTGCAGGGCCTTGCGGATCTGCCCGCCGTGGCCTTTGCGGACCGGGTTGTAGGAACGCATTTCAACGGTTTGCGGGTAGCCCGCATAAGGCACCTTGTTGAAGGACACGTCCTTGGGAATGTCCACCACCACGGGACCGGGACGGCCGCTGCGGGCGATGTGGAAGGCCTTTTTCAGGGTCTCGGCCATCTGCCGCGCATCCTTGACCAGGAAATTGTGCTTCACGATGGGCCGGGTGATGCCGACGGTGTCGCACTCCTGGAAGGCATCCAGGCCTATGGCGTGGGTGGGGACCTGTCCCGTGATGATGACCATCGGGATGCTGTCCATATAGGCCGTCGCGATGCCGGTCACCGCATTGGTCACGCCGGGGCCCGAGGTGACCAGGGCCACGCCCACGTCGCCCGTGGCGCGGGCATAGCCGTCCGCCGCGTGCACGGCTGCCTGCTCGTGGCGCACCAGGATGTGCTGGATCGAGTCCTGCTTGTAGAAGGCGTCGTAAATGTGAAGGACCGCGCCGCCGGGATAGCCCCAGACGTACTTGACACCCTCAGCCTGAAGCGACTTGATGAGGATTTCCGCGCCGCGGAGTTCCTGGGAATTTGTGTGTGCAGACGCTGCTGCCGCGGAAGCGATTTCCGCCTTGGAGATTTCCATGATGAACCTTTGTGAATTTCTCTAACGAAATACCTTGGGTGCCTCTTCGCCCACTCTTGTGAAGCGGCGTCGAGACTTGAGGCCAGAACCATAAGCGGAAACATAAACCGCCGAGCCATGACCCGTTTGCCTTTTGAATTGCAGGCCATATTATGACATTTCGCGTTGCGCAATGGCCGCAGGCGCCGAAAAAGGGCCGGCCAGGGCCGGCCGTGATGCGATAATTTTCCAGCGGCATCCCAAGGATGCATGCTGATCGGCACGGGCCCCGCGGCGACCACGGGCCATCCCCGCAGCACTGGACGAACCGGAACCCCATACCGTTGGCAACTGAACAAGAACTCTCGGATTTCCTGAAAAACGTTGAAAAACGGGCTTTCAAGCGCAGCATTTACCACGTCAGGGACGAAGAAGCTGCGCTCGACATCGTTCAGGACAGCATGATGAAGCTGGCGCAGCACTACGGCGACAAACCCGCCGCGGAGCTGCCCATGCTGTTCCAGCGCATCCTGGCCAACACCACGCTGGACTGGTTCCGCCGCCGCAAGACCCGCAACGCGCTGTTTTCCAACATGAGCGACTTCGAGGCGCCCGGGGAAGACGGAGATTTCGATCTCCTGGAAACTTTAGAGACCTTGACCAACTCAGAAGGTACGGAGAGCGCCCAGGATGCGACGGAACGGGCTCAGATATTGCATGAGATCGAACTGCAGGTAAAGGAATTGCCCGGCCGTCAACGGGAAGCCTTTCTGATGCGTTACTGGGAGGAAATGGACGTCGCTGAAACAGCAGCCGCCATGGGCTGTTCAGAGGGTAGTGTCAAAACGCACTGTTCGCGCGCGGTTCACGCTCTCAGCAAAGCCCTGAGCGCCAAAGGTATAAAACTATGACTAATTCACTACAAAAAAGAGCCGATATCCTGCAGGACCGCTTTGGCCTGAAAACCGCCTCCTACCTGTCCGCAGGCGCGGCAGACCTGCCTTACGACATTTCCGAGCGCCTGCGCGCCGCGCGCTTTCAAGCCGTCTCCAACCGCAAAGTGGCAAAAACCCAAACCGCCGCCGGCATTGTGGGCAATGGCGGCAGTGCGGCCATGACCTGGGGCTCCGACGACGGCCTGAGCTGGTGGGCCCGGATCGGATCGGTGCTGCCCCTGGTGGCTCTGGTTGTGGGCCTGCTGGTCATCAATTCCATTCAGAACGACAACCGCGCCCAGGAACTGGCCGAAGTCGACGTGGCGCTGCTCACCGACGAACTCCCGCCCGCGGCCTTTGCCGATCCCGGTTTTGTCCAGTACCTCAAAGTGACGCGCCAAGCCCCCACGGTCCAATGACCCGCCCCGCAGGCGCCCGGCGCCTCTCCCTGCCTCTTGAACCTTCAAGCAGCTTGAAGCTGCAATGGCTATCGTTCGGGCTCGTGGCGGCCGTCCTGCTGGCCGCTCCAGCCTTGGGTTTCGCCCAGGGGCCCAAGCCGGCAGCCCCCGCCAGCGCGCCTGCCGCAAAACCTGCGGCAAGTGCGCCCGCCAAAGCGGTCGTTTCCAAGCCCACATGGGTGGAGCTCAGCCCCATGCAGCAGCAGGCGCTCGCGCCCCTGGCCTCGAGCTGGCACGACATCAGCGAGCAGCAAAAGCGCAAATGGCTGGAAATCTCCAAAAACTACCCTTCGCTGCCCCCTGAAGGCCAGGCCAACCTGCACAGCCGCATGAACGAATGGGTCACCCTGAGCCCCCAGCAGCGCGCCCAGGCACGCTTGAATTTCGGCAAGACCAGGGAGCTCTCCAAGCAGCTCACGCCGGAAGAGAAAAAAGCCAAATGGGAAACCTACCAGGCCCTGAGCCCGGAAGAAAAACAAAAACTGGCGGCCAAGGCCAGCCCCAAGCCCACCGGGGCCGCAACCGCCGTCAAGCCGGTCGCTCCCCAGAAGCTGGCGCCCGTTCCGCCGCACCCGGTCAAGGCCAGCAGCAAGGCTGCGCCTAAAATCATTGCTTCACAACCGGCGGCCGCCGCCACGCCCGCAGCACTGCCCGCCAGTGCCCCAGGCGCCACGCCCCAGCGTTGACACGCCGCCGGCGGCTGCCGGCCGGACTTATTGGCCGCTCCGGCAGTCCCCTGCCCGCGAGCATTGAAGAGCGACTCATTTGACAGCCACCGACACCCCCTCGATACCGTCCATCCCCCGGCGCATGGCATGCTGGATGTATGAAGGCATGCTGATGTTCGGCGTGGTCTTCCTGGCCGGCTACCTTTTCAGCACCTTGAGCCAGACCCGCAATGCGCTGGACAACCGCCATGCGCTGCAGGCTTTTGTGTTTGTGGTCTTCGGCATCTACTTTGTCTGGTTCTGGGCCAAGGGCCAGACGCTGGCGATGAAGACCTGGAACATCCGCGTGGTCGACGTCCACGGCGCGCCCATCACCCAGAAACGCGCCCTGCTGCGTTACGTGCTGAGCTGGCTGTGGTTCCTGCCGCCGCTGGCCGTCAGCTGGCTGCTGGCGCTGCCGGGCCGTGAAGGCGCCGTGCTGACGCTGGGATGGGTGGCCATCTGGGCCATCCTGGCGCGCTTCCACCCGCAAAAGCAGTTCTGGCACGACGTCTGGGCGGGCACCCGGCTGATCACCTGGGTTGCGCCGGAAAAACCCCGCCGCAAGGACAAAAGCATGACAGGCGCGGGTGCATAACATCAACATGCCATAAAGCTGCGCGACAATCGCTCCATGCCCGAACAAGTTCCGCTTTCCGCCTCCGCGCCAGCTTCCATCAGCACCGCCTCCCCCGCGCCCCTCGATGAGCCGGTCAACCCCCAAAAGCACCGCAGGGGCCTGAGCCGCGTCTGGCATGCCACGGGCTACTCCATCGCCGGCCTGCGCGCCGGCTGGCATGAAACCGCCTTCCGCCAGGAAGCCATCGCCTCCATCGTGCTGATACCCGCCGCCTTCTGGCTGGGCCGCGGCTGGGTGGAGACCGTGCTGCTGGCCGGCACGGTCATCCTCATCATGATCGTGGAGCTGCTCAATACCGGCATCGAAACCGCCATAGACCGCATAGGCCCCGAGTGGCACGACCTGTCCAAGCGCGCCAAGGACATGGGCAGCGCCGCTGTTCTGCTCAGCCTGCTGCTGTGCGCGGGCACCTGGGCCATGGCGCTCTGGCAACGCTTTGCAGCATGAACAAAGACAACACTGAAGTGACAGAAATCTCCAAACCCGCCTTTTCCCTTTGCGTTTACTGCGGCTCACGCCCAGGCGCCCAGCCTGAATTCGCCGCGATCGCCGCCCTCGTCGGCACCTGGATAGGCCAGCATGGCGGCCAGTTGGTCTACGGCGGCGGCCGCAACGGCCTCATGGGCATACTGGCCGACGCCGCCCTGGCAGCGGGCGCGCGGGTCGTGGGCGTGATCCCCAAGGCACTGGTGGAAAAGGAATGGGCCCATACCGGCTGCACCGAGCTGCACATCGTGGAAAACATGCACGAGCGCAAACGCATCATGGCCGAGCATGCCGACGCCTTCCTGGCCCTGCCGGGCGGCATAGGCACACTTGAAGAATTTTTTGAAGTCTGGACCTGGCGCCAGCTGGGCTACCACGACAAGCCGGTCGGGCTGCTCAATATGGGCGGCTACTACGACAGCCTGCTGGCCTTCCTGGCCTCATCGGTGAAAGCCGGCTTCATGAACGACTGGCTGATGGACCTGATACGTACCGGCACCGAGGCGGAACCCCTGCTCGAAACCCTTGTGCAGACGGCCGGCATGACCCCCGCCGCCACCCGCCTCGACCAGATTTAAGCGGCTTGGCGGCTCTCAGACCGCCGCTTCGTCTTCCTCGCCCGTGCGGATGCGCACGACACGCTCCACGCTGGTGATGAAAATCTTGCCGTCGCCGATCTTGCCGGTGCGCGCGGCGCGCACGATGGCGTCCACACAGCGCTCCACGTCCTCGGTTTTCACGACGACTTCGACCTTGACCTTGGGCAGGAAGTCGACCACGTACTCGGCGCCGCGGTAGAGCTCGGTGTGGCCCTTCTGGCGGCCGAAACCCTTGACTTCAGTGACGGTCAGGCCCGTCACGCCGCATTCGGCCAAAGCCTCGCGGACTTCTTCGAGTTTGAAAGGCTTGAGGACGGCGGTAATTTGTTTCACTGAATATCTCCGTTGGTTTTACTGTCTTCAAAAGCGGTGTGCGACGTGCGGGTCTTCACCAGCAGGGGCCGCGGAACCGGCTTTGCCGGGCCGCAGGCGCAGCGGCCCCCTCGGGGGGCAGCGACCCACACGCAGTGGGGGAGCGTGGGGGCCTCATTGCCTAAACTTACTGGTAATAGGATAGCGCCAATCCTTGCCAAAGCTCCTGTGGGTGACCCTGATGCCCACCGGCGCCTGCCGGCGTTTGTACTCATTGATCCGGATCAGCTGGGCCACGCGCACGACCAAGGCGCGGTCAAACCCGGCAGCGGCGATGGCGTCCACGCCCTGGTCGTTCTCCATATACCGCTCCAGGATGGCATCCAGCACCTCATAGGGCGGCAGGCTGTCCTGGTCGGTCTGGTCGGGGCGCAGCTCGGCGCTGGGCGGGCGCGTGATGATGCGCTCGGGAATCGGGTTGCTGCCGGTGCCGTAGGGGTCGTTGGCATTGCGCCAGCGCGCCAGCCGGAACACCGAGGTCTTGAGCACGTCCTTGATCACCGCGAAGCCGCCCGCCATGTCGCCGTACAGCGTGCAATAGCCGGTGGCCATTTCGCTCTTGTTGCCGGTGGTCAGCACGATGGAGCCGAACTTGTTGGACAGCGCCATCAAAAACACCCCGCGTATGCGCGCCTGGATGTTTTCCTCGGCCGTGTCTTCCTTCAGGCCCTTGAACTCGCCGGCCAGCGAGGCCTTGAAGGCCTCGAACTCGGGCACGATGGATATCTCGTCGTAGCGCACCTTCACGCGTTCGGCCATCTCGCGCGCGTCTATCCACGAAATATCGGCGGTATAGGGTGAAGGCATCATCACCGCGCGCACCTTGTCCGCGCCCAGCGCATCCACCGCGATCGCCAGCACCAGGGCCGAGTCGATGCCGCCCGACAGGCCCAGGATGGCGCCCGGGAAACCGTTTTTCCCCAGGTAGTCGCGCACGCCCAGCACCAGCGCATCCCACAAATCGGCCTCTGGGCTGCGCTCGGGCGCCGTATCCGCCGCCAAGGTGACGGCATCCCCCGCGCGCTCGGCACGGACGGCAAACAGCTTTTCCTTGAAGCTCTCGGCCCGTCCGGCCAACGTACCGTCGGCCTGCAGCGCAAAAGAGCGGCCCTCAAACACGATTTCGTCCTGCCCGCCCACCAGGTGGGCATAGACCAGCGGCAGCCCGGTGGCCAGGCAGYGGTTTTGCATCATCTGCTCGCGCTCGCCGCCCTTGCCCACATGGAAAGGCGAGGCATTGATGACCGCCAGCAGTTCGGCGCCAGCTTCCTTGGCCAGCCGCGCGGGCTCTTCGAACCAGGCGTCTTCACAAATCAACAGGCCTATGCTGATGGCCTCGTCGCCCTCCCCGGCCTGGAACACGCAGCTGCCCTGGCCCGGCGTGAAGTAGCGGCGTTCGTCGAACACCTGGTAATTGGGCAGCTCGCGCTTGGCGTAACTTTCGATGACGCGACCCTCACGCAGTACCCGGGCCGCGTTGTGGCGCTGCTGCACCTCCACGCTTTTGGTGCGCAAGCCCTTGCCGTTGTCGCCGTGGGTGGGCGTGCCCACCACCACCGTCAGGCCTTTTAACCCGGCCAGCTCGCGGGCCACTTGATTCACGGCATCATCACAGGCCTGAATGAAAGAGGGGCGTAAAAACAGGTCTTCGGCCGCATAGCCGCAAATCGCCAATTCCGGGGTCAGCACCAGCCGCACACCGTCCTGGTAGGCGGCGCGGGCGGCCTCGATGATCTTTTGCGCATTGCCCGGCATGTCTCCCACGCAGTAGTTCAGTTGGGCAACGCAGATTTTGAGTGGCATGTAGAAGTAAAACCCCAAAAACACGTGAAAAAAGACTCAAACGATTATGTCATCCGCGTGCTGGATTCGCCGCTGAAGGTGAATGCATCCGAGTGGAACGCCCTGCTGGCGGCGCAAAGCCCCGGCGAAGCCGCCAACCCCTTCATGCGCCACGAGTACCTGGCCGCGCTGCACGAAAGCGGCAGCGCCACCCCCGAGACCGGCTGGACGCCGTGCTTTGTCACCCTCTGGCAGGGCAAGACCCTGGCCGGCGCCTGCCCGCTTTACCTCAAGGCTCACTCCTACGGCGAATACGTCTTCGACTGGGCCTGGGCCAATGCCTACCAGCAGCACGGCCTCGACTACTACCCCAAGGCCGTGGCCGCCGTGCCCTTCACGCCCGTGCCGGGCGCCCGGCTGCTGGCGCGGAACGCCGCCGAGCGCACGCTGCTGGTCAAAGCGCTGCTCGCCTGGTGCACGGAAGAAGCGCTCTCATCCTTGCATCTGCTGTTTACTGCCGATGAAGATGTCGCCGCTTGCGAGGAAGCCGGGCTCATGCTGCGCCACACAGTCCAATTCCACTGGACCGCGCCGCCCGCCGGCTACCGTGACTTCGACGACTTTTTGATGTCGCTGAACCAGGAAAAGCGCAAAAAGATCCGCCAGGAGCGCCGCAAGGTCCACGATGCCGGCATCAGCTTCCGCTGGTCGCTGGGCAGGGACATCAGCCAGGCCGACTGGGACTTCTTTTACCGCTGCTACGAGCGCACCTACCATGAGCACGGCAACGCGCCCTACCTGAGCCGCGACTTCTTCCGGCGCATGCAGGACACCATGCCGGAAAACTGGCTGCTGTTTGTGGCCGAAGGCACAGTAGGCGGCGAACGCCGGCCCATCGCGGCCAGCCTGATCGCGGTCAGCGCCCCGCCTTCATCGCCGGGCGCGGCTGCGCCCCCGCTGGCCGCCTACGGCCGCTACTGGGGGGCCCTGGCCCGCGTCGACTGCCTGCACTTCGAGGCCTGTTACTACCAGCCCCTGCAGTGGTGCATAGAGCACGGCTACCAGCGCTTTGAAGGCGGCGCCCAGGGCGAGCACAAAATGGCGCGCGCCCTGCTGCCCGTCAAGACCACCAGCGCCCACTGGCTTGCCCATCCCTCCTTTGCCGACGCGGTCGAGCGCTTCCTGGAGCGCGAAGGCGCCGGCATTCAAAGTTATATGGACGAGCTGGAGCGGCGCAACCCGTTTAAAGCATCCTCTAAATAGAGGACTGACAACATAGCGACTAAGTCAATTTATGCAGAAGCAACATACAGGGCGTTACAAACAAAGGTATGCTCGGCGCCGGTTTCTTATGTTTCACCCTTCTGAAAGAATTTCGATGAAAAAGGTTTTCCTGGCTGGCGCAATCGCCGCAGCGTTCGTGGCGATGCCGGCTTCGGCCCAGTGGTATATCGGTGGCGGTGTCGGTTCGTCCAAAGTCACCGGAGCAGACGGCACGGCGTCCACGACGCCTCCGCTTACGCTCACCGGCGCTGACTCCAACAAAGCTTCCGTCAAGATTTATGGCGGCTACCAGATCACCCCCAACTGGGGTGTCGAAGCCCAATACGCCGACCTCGGCAACCGCGATTTCGCGATCCGCAACGGTGCCGGCGTCCAACTCGCCACGGGTAGCCTGAAAGCAACGCAGTTCAGCATCGCCGGCACGGGCACGCTGCCACTGGCCAACAACTTCTCGCTGTTTGGCAAGCTGGGTGTCTCCAGCAACCATGGAAAAATCAGCGCCGTTGGCATCTCCGACCGCGGCAGCAAGACTTCTCCCCTGATCGGTGTGGGCGCCCTTTATAACGTCACCCCGAAACTTGCCGTTCGCCTCGAGTACGAAGACTTCGGCAAGTTCTCCAATGACGGCGGCGCAAGCGGCGGTGCGATTCGCGCCAATAACTTCGGCCTCAGCCTGCAATACGCATTCTGATCTGATAATCTTGCTGACCTGACCAAGCCGGGCTCGTCCCGGCTTTTTTCATCCAGCCGCCCCCTCATCCTTCACGTCACGCGAGGAACCCAAATGGCCGCCGCCTCCGCCTACAAGGTCAACCTGGTTGAATGCCCCACCCTCAGCGCCGAGCAGCGCGCAGCCGCGGAATTGCGCTTTCGCATGGCGCTTGAATTCGCCGTGGGCGGGCCGGAATATGTGCTGCCTTCGCTACAGGCCTATATGCTGGCGCAGACCCTGAACGAAGGCCTGCCGCTGCAAGGCGCCTCGCAGGCCGAAGAGCAGGTCATCGCGCTGTGGCAGAACGCCGAAACCGATGCCATCCTGGCCGCCATGCGGCCGCTGGGCGACAACCTGGACAACGCGCGCTTCGAAATCGTCCCGCTCTGACGCATCGGCCCGACCCCAACTCATGACAGCCGCCCCCGCCCCACTGCCAAGCCCGCAGGCGTCCGCGCCGGCCGCCAACGACAGCGCCCTCGAAATACCGCCGCCGCTGGGCCGCCCCCATGCCCGGCGCCTGCGCGAGGTCTACCGCTCCGCCGGCTGGCCTTGCCAGGACCTGCTGGAGATCGAGCTGCTCGCCACCGGCATGCTACAGCGCGTGGCCGGGCCCGCGGGCCACGAGACCCTGCGCGTCACCGACGCCGGCATTGCCTACCTGGCGGCCACGCTGCTGCGCAACCGCTCGGCCCTGTCCAAGCATGAGACGCTGGTCGAGCAGGTCGCACGCGAAATGGTGCATGCCGGCCGCATCGCCTGGCGCGGCCTGGGCCTGCGCGCCCAGCTGCCGCCCGACACTGAAGGCGGCAAGCCGCGCTGGTGCGTAGTCCGGCCCGACGTGTTCTCCATCCGCAACACCACGGTGCAGGAATACGTGGACCCCATCGTCCACGAGATCAAGGTGCACCGCTCTGATTTGCTGGGCGACCTGCGCCGCCCCGAAAAGCGCGCCGCCTACCTGGACCTGGGCGGCGAGTGCTGGTACGTGCTGGGCTGCGATGCCAAAGGCCGGCCCATAGGCGCGGCCGACGAGGTTCCGGCCGAATGCGGTGTGATGCTGATGGAAGACCAGCGCCTCGTCGTGGCCCGCGCGGCGCCGCGGCGCTCGCGTCAGGCCTTGCCGCTGGGCGTCTGGATGGCGCTGGCCAAGGCGGCGCCGGTGGCCGGGCTCAATGACGATGAGCAGGGCATGCTGGGCGACTGCGAAGCTTGAACTTTATCGCGGCCGCGCGCTGAGCCCGGCGTGACAGCCGCGGCTACGGCAAACCCTAGTGCCGCCACCCCGCCCGCTCGGTTAAGGTCTCCCCACGGAGACAACACAACCATGAAATCCCTGACCGGCCTGGACGCGACCTTTCTTTACCTCGAAACCCCTGAAATGCCCATGCATGTGGGCTCGCTCAATTTGTGCGAACTGCCGGCGGGCTTCAAAGGCAGCTTTCACAAGGCCGTCAAAAACCACATCGCCAAACGCATGCACTTGGCGCCGGTGTTCAGCCGCAAGCTGGTGTTCATGCCGCTGGACCTGGGCCACCCGCTGTGGGTGGAGGCCGATTCGGTGGACATCGATTTCCACATCCGCCGTGCCGACCCCATCAAAAAAGGCGCGGCGCCCATGACGCTGGCCGAGGTGCACAAGCTCTGCGCCCAGCTGCACGGCGAAGTCATAGACCGCGACTACCCGCTCTGGGAGTTCTACATCTTCGACCGCATCCAGCTGCCCGAATCCCAGGGCGGCGGCATCGTGGCGGGCTTTTTCTCCAAGATCCACCATGCCGCGCTGGACGGCAAGGGCGGCGTGATGCTGGCCAACGCCATGCTGGACCTGAGCCCCGAGCCGCGCGAGGTGGCGCCGCCCGACCCCGACAGGCGCCGCAAGCTGGAGGCCGACCTCAAGCTGGGCAAGATGATCGGTTCGGTGTTCTCCAGCTCGCTGGGCCAGCTGGCCAAGGTCGCCAAATCGCTGCCCGCCGCGGCCAGCACCTTCGGCAGCACGCTGGCCAAGCAGTCCATGGGCAGCTCGGCCACCGGCGTCAAGCCCAAGATGCCCATGAAGCTGGCGCCGCCCACACCCTTCAACGCGGGCATAGGCACAGGCCGCGTGTTTGTCACCGCCACCATCCCGCTGGCGGAGACCAAGGCCATGGGCAAGGCGGTGGGAGGCTCGTTCAACGACATGGTGCTGTGGATCTGCTCGACCGCGCTGCGCAGCTACCTCACGCAGCACCACAGCCTGCCGAAAAAATCGCTGGTGGCCGCCATGCCGGTGTCGCTGCGCGAAGCCGGCGCCACCGATGCCAGCAACCTGGGCAACCAAGTCAGCATGAGCCTGGTCGAACTCGGCACGCACCTGGCGCACCCGCTCAAGCGCATGAACGCCATCATGGCCTCCACCGCCAAGGTCAAGACCTCCATGCAAAGCCTCAAGGGCCTGTTGCCGACCGATTACCCCTCGCTGCTGGCGCCCTGGCTGGTGGGCGGCGCCGCCAAGATGGCGCTCAATGCCTACGGCAAAAGCGGCATGGCCAGCCGCCTGCCCATGGTGGCCAACCTGGCGATCTCCAACGTGCCGGGCCCGCCCGTGCCGCTGTACCTGGCCGGCGCGAAATTCCTGACCTTCCATCCGCTGTCCATCATCCTGCACGGCCTGGCGCTCAACATCACCATACAGACCTACGCCGGCCACGTGGACTTCGGCATCATTGCCGACAAAAAAGCACTGCCGCATGCCAGGGACCTGGCCAAGGCCATTGAAGACGCCTTCGCGGAGGCACAGGCGCTGATGGCTGCCCCGGCGCCGGCCGCACCCGCGCCCCGCAAGACCGCCAGGCCCGCCGCGAAAAAGGCCGCGGTGAAGGCCGCCCCGGTAAAAACCCGAAAGGCCGCTGTCACGAAGGCGACGAAAACCGCCGCGAAGCGGGCAAGTTAGAGTCGCCTCCCTCTGTAAAAATCGGTAAGCGCCCCATACTGGTTTCTGTAGGAAACCAACACAAAAGTATCCAATGCTCCAAGCCATGGCAAGCCCATCATCCAAGCGAAACCCGTCCTCCTCCCCCCAGAATTCCTCAAAACCGGCTCCGCACGATGTCCCGCCCAGCGCCTGGCTGCTCGCACTCGAATTGCGCGCATTCTGGGAATTCGGCGCCCTGTTGCCCGCCTGGCCCCTGCTGGCCCGCGCGCCGCGCGGCGACGGCCATGCCGTGATGGTGTTCCCGGGCCTGTCGGCCAACGACGCCACCACCGTGCCGCTGCGCCAGTACCTGCAGTCGCTCAATTACAAACCCTGGGGCTGGGAACAGGGCTTTAACTTCGGCCCGCGCGCCGGTGTGCTCGAAGAAGCCCGCGACAGCCTCATCCGCACCTTTGAGGCCACGGGCCGCAAGGTCAGCCTGATCGGCTGGAGCCTGGGCGGCGTCTATGCGCGTGAGCTGGCCAAGGAAATGCCGGACAAGGTCCGCTGCGTCATCACGCTGGGCACGCCTTTCGCGGGCTCGCACAAGGCCACCAACGCCTGGCGTGTTTATGAGCTCACCAGCGGCCGCAATGTGGAGCGCGAGTCCGAAAACTACGACCTGCCGGCCGCCCCGCCCGTGCCGACCACCAGCATTTATTCACGCAGCGACGGCGTGGTGGCCTGGCAGGCCAGCATCCAGGCGCCCAGCGCAAGCAACCCGCAGACCGAAAACATCGAGGTGCTGGCCAGCCACATCGGCATGGGCGTGAACCCCAGCGCCTGGTGGGCGGTGGCCGATCGTTTGGCCCAACCAGAAGGCCAGTGGAAACCCTTCTCGCGCGAGGACAAGGGCCGGCTCCACGGCCTGGTCTACCCGGTGCCCGCGCAAGCAACTTAACACCGCGCCGGGCATCAAAAAAGCGCCTGCAGGAAAACCTGCAGGCGCTTTTTTTTGGGGGGAGCCTGAAATCAGGCGGCCTTGGCGTAGTTGGCGATGCCGTCGGTGATTTCCTTCTTGGCCGCTTCCGGGCCTTCCCAGCCCAGCACCTTGACCCATTTGCCTTCTTCCAGGTCTTTGTAGTGTTCAAAAAAATGGGAAATGGTCTTCAGGCGCAGCGGGTTCATGTCCTCGGGCTTTTGCCACTGGGTGTAGAGCGAGCATTTTTTGTCCACGGGCACGGCCAGCACCTTGCCGTCTTCGCCGGCTTCGTCCTGCATCTTCAGGATGCCGATGGCGCGGCAGGTCACCACCACGCCGGGAATCAGGGGCACCGGCGTGATCACCAGCACGTCGACCGGGTCGCCGTCGCCGCTGATGGTCTTGGGCACATAGCCGTAGTTGGTCGGGTAGTGCATGGACGTGCTCATGAAGCGGTCCACAAAAATCGCGCCGGACTCCTTGTCCACCTCGTACTTCACCGGGTCGGCGTTCATCGGGATTTCGATGATCACGTTAAAGGCTTCGGGAACGTTTTTACCGGGGGAAACTTTATCGAGGGACATGGTCGCTTGAAGTGTGTGTTGAAGGGAAAGAGATGAAATGAAAGGCTTCAGCCCGCATGGGCGTCCGTGCAAAGGGCGCGGAAGTTAATACTCTGCGGCTACCGGCAGCTCGGTATTTACCCTCATTTTACTGATTCGGGGCTTACGCATCGCGAACTTGTCATGTTTTCACGTTAAATTTCGCGAGTTGGCCAATCGACTTGTCTCCATACGTGACACAAGCAACGAGGAAGCAACGCAGCGGGGGCACCGCTCGCGTGGCACCCCCTCCAAGCGAAAAACAACGTAGGAGAATTTCAATGTCAGCTATGACAGGCAACTCGGCGCTCATTCTTGCGCTGGTCTGCGGACTGATCGCCGTCGGGTACGGTATCTGGGCACGCAGCTGGATTCTTTCCCAGGACGCGGGCAACGCGCGCATGCAGGAAATCGCGGCCGCCATCCAGACAGGCGCCGCCGCCTACCTCGCGCGGCAATACAAAACCATCGCCATCGTCGGTGTCATCCTCGCGGTGCTCATCGGCTTCTTTCTGGACGGCAAAACCGCCGTCGGCTTCGTGGTCGGCGCGGTGCTCTCGGGCGCCTGCGGCTTTATCGGCATGAACGTCTCGGTGCGCGCCAACGTGCGCACCGCGCAGGCCGCCACCAGGGGCATTGGCCCCGCCCTGGACGTCGCCTTCCGCGGCGGCGCCATCACCGGCATGCTGGTGGTGGGCCTGGGCCTGCTGGGCGTGAGCGGTTTTTACTGGTTCCTGGTGGGCAACGGCAACTACACGCCCGACCTCAAGCTGGCTAACCTGCTCAACCCGCTGATCGGCTTTGCCTTCGGCTCCTCGCTGATTTCCATCTTCGCCCGGCTGGGCGGCGGCATCTTCACCAAGGGCGCCGMCGTCGGCGCCGACCTGGTGGGCAAGGTCGAAGCCGGCATCCCCGAAGACGACCCGCGCAATCCCGCCGTGATTGCCGACAACGTCGGCGACAACGTGGGCGACTGCGCCGGCATGGCCGCCGACCTGTTTGAAACCTATGCGGTGACGCTGATCGCCACCATGGTGCTGGGCGCCCTGCTGCTGTCCAGCGCCGGCGCCACAGCCGCGGTCTATCCGCTGGCGCTGGGCGGCGTGTCCATCATCGCCTCCATCATCGGCTGCTTCTTCGTCAAGGCCTCGCCCGGCATGAAGAACGTGATGCCGGCCCTCTACAAGGGCCTGGCGATCGCCGGCGTGCTGTCGCTCATCGCTTTCTACTTCGTGACCATGTGGCTGATGCCCGACAACGCCGTGACGGCCAGCGGCACGCAGATGCGCCTGTTCGGCGCCTGCGCGGTCGGCCTGGTCCTGACCGGCGCGCTCTGCTGGGTCACCGAGTACTACACCGGCACGCAGTACAAGCCCGTGCGCCACATCGCGCAGGCCTCCACCACCGGCCACGGCACCAACATCATCGCCGGCCTGGGCGTGTCCATGCGATCCACCGCCTGGCCGGTGGTGTTTGTCTGCATCGCCATCCTGGTCGCCTTCAAGCTGGCCGGCCTCTACGGCATCGCGATCGCGGCGACCTCCATGCTGAGCATGGCCGGCATCGTGGTCGCGCTGGACGCCTACGGCCCCATCACCGACAACGCCGGCGGTATCGCCGAGATGGCCGAGCTGCCCAGCAGCGTGCGCGACATCACCGACCCGCTGGACGCCGTGGGCAACACCACCAAGGCGGTGACCAAGGGCTATGCCATCGGCTCAGCCGGCCTGGCGGCGCTGGTGCTGTTCGCCGACTACACGCACAAGCTCGAGGCCTACGGCAATGCCATCAGCTTCGACCTGAGCAACCCCTACGTGATCATCGGCCTCTTCATAGGCGGGCTGATTCCCTACCTGTTCGGCGCCATGGCCATGGAGGCCGTGGGCCGCGCCGCCGGCGCCGTGGTGGTCGAAGTGCGCCGCCAGTTCCGCGACATCAAGGGCATCATGGACGGCACGGGCAAGCCCGAGTACGACACCGCGGTCGACATGCTGACCACGGCCGCCATCAAGGAAATGATGATTCCTTCGCTGCTGCCCGTGGTGGTCCCCATCGTGGTCGGCCTGGCGCTCGGGCCCCAGGCCTTGGGCGGCCTGCTGATGGGCACCATCGTGACCGGCCTCTTTGTCGCCATCTCCATGTGCACCGGCGGCGGCGCCTGGGACAACGCCAAGAAATACATTGAAGACGGCAACCACGGCGGCAAGGGCTCGGAGGCGCACAAGGCCGCCGTCACCGGCGACACCGTGGGCGACCCCTACAAGGACACCGCCGGCCCGGCCGTGAACCCGCTGATCAAGATCATCAACATCGTGGCGCTGCTGATCGTGCCGCTGGTGATGAAATTCCACGGCGGTCCCGCGCAAGCCGCGCCCAGCGCGCCCATGGCGGAACCCGCCGCCGTGAGCGCACCGGCCGCCCCGGCCCCCGCGCCGGCAGCGCCAGCCTCCAAGTAAGACGTCCCGCGTCCCTTCCCAAAGCCCGCTACGGCGGGCTTTTTCACGGGTCTTTGCCGAGGCGTGCTTCACCGCTTTCGCGCAAAATCAGGCGCATGCAACTCAATTTCATCGCCAACGCCTCCCTTCCGTCCGTCTCCGGCAAGACCATTCCCGTCATAGACCCGTCCGACGGCCAGGTGTTTGACGAGATCCAGCGCAGCAACGCGCACGACATCGACACCGCCGTGCGAAGCGCGCGCGAATGCCTGGAACTGGTGTGGAGTCGCTTCAACGCCGCCGAACGCGGGCGCCTCTTGATGCGGCTGTCGGCCAAGGTGGCCGAGCATGCCGAGGAGTTGGCCTTGCTGGAGCAGCGCGACTGCGGCAAGCCCACCAAACAGGCGCGCGCCGATGCGGCCGCCCTGGCGCGTTATTTCGAGTTCTATGCCGGCGCCTGCGACAAGCTGCACGGCGACACCATTCCCTACCTGGACGGCTACAGCGTGATGACCTGGCGCGAGCCGCACGGCGTCACCGGCCATGTGATTCCCTGGAACTACCCCATGCAGATCTTCGGCCGCAGCGTGGGCGGCGCGCTGGCCGCGGGCAATGTCTGCGTGGTCAAGCCGGCCGAGGACGCCTGCCTTTCGCTGATCCGCGTGGCGCAGCTTGCCGCCGAGGTCGGCTTTCCGGCCGGCGCCATCAACATCGTGACCGGCTACGGCCATGAAGTGGGCGACGCGCTGGCGCGCCACAAGGGCATAGACCACATCAGCTTCACCGGCAGCCCCGCGGTGGGCACGCTGATCCAGCAGGCGGCGGCCGAGCGCCACTGCCCGGTCACGCTGGAGCTGGGCGGCAAAAGCCCGCAGATCGTCTTTGCCGACGCCGACCTGGACGCCGCGATACCCGCCATCATCAACGCCATCGTGCAGAACGCCGGCCAGACCTGCTCGGCCGGCTCGCGCCTGCTGGTGGAGCAGGCGATTTACGAGCCGCTGCTGCAGCGCCTGGGCCATGCCTTTGAAAACCTGCGCGTGGGACCCGCCGCCATGGACCTCGACGTCGGCCCCTTGATCCGGCAAAGCCAGCAGCAGCGCGTCTGGGACTTTTTGAGCGACGCGCAGGTCGCCAACATCGCCATGGTGGCCCAGGGCCAGATCGTCGACGAAGCGCCCGACACCGGCTTTTACCAGGCACCCACCCTGCTGCGCGACGTGCCGGTCACGCACCGGCTGGCGCAAGAAGAGGTCTTCGGCCCGGTGCTGTGCGCCATGAGCTTCAAGGACGAGAACCACGCCGTGGAACTCGCCAACGCCACCCCCTTCGGCCTGGTCGCCGGCATCTGGACACGCGACGGCGCGCGCCAGTTCCGCATGGCCAGGCGCGTCAGGAGCGGCCAGGTCTTCATCAACAACTACGGCGCCGGCGGCGGCGTGGAGCTGCCTTTCGGCGGCGTGAAGTCCTCGGGCTATGGGCGCGAAAAAGGCTTTGAGGCCTTGTACGGCTTCACGACGCTGAAGACCGTGGCGGTGCGGCATGGGTAAATTGAAATTTTGGGCCGTTACCGGTGCAATGCTTGCGTCGCTTCTGGCGCAACCTGCAGCTGCAAATGACTCCACAGCCAGAGTCGGCGCTGGCGGCCTCGAGCTGGTCAAGTCGGATGCCATTCGTATGGTGGAAGAAGTTCTCGAAATTTCTCCCACACGCGTACGGGTTCGCTACAAATTTTTGAACGACAGTAAAAGTGATGTAAAAACCATCGTAGCCTTTCCCATGCCGCGCTTTGGGTGGAATCCGGGAGAGGCGCAGCTGGACGCCAACGTTGGTCCGATGAGTTCGTTTGAAACCCGCGCCGACGGCCAAAAAGCTAAAACAAGTGTTGATACCAAGGCTTTCCTCAAGGGGAAAGACATCAGCGCATTGCTTCGGGCTCAGGGTTACACGGAAAAAGACATGGTCGACGTGATGAGCTGCAACCCTGGCGCAGTCAGCGAGGGGCAATGCATCGCGGAATCCATCGTCAAGCGGATTCCGGGCATCGCTGAAGGCGGGCACCCAAATTTCAGCGTCCAGCAGACCGCCTGGTGGGAACAAAAATTCCCCGCCGGAAAAATAGTGGAAATTGAACACAGCTACCAACCCAAAGTGGGCAATGTCTATCAAATCTACAACTACTACGGCAAGCCAGATGACAGCGCTTTGCTCAGGCCTTGGGTGCCGGGTGGCAACTCCGGCGAGGAAGACGGCCGCAGGGCATGCACCCATGAAGGCGGCGACGACGCCGTGATCTCCAGAGCCAAGCGGCTTCAGAAATTAGACGACGGCGAGGTCTGGATGACCCTGAATGACCTGGAATATGTGCTGGGCACCGGCCGCAACTGGAAAGGGCCCATAGACAGCTTCACCCTCCGGATCGAAAAAGCGTCGCCGGACCAGATCGTCTCGCTTTGCTTTCCCGGAAAGCCGAAGCAAGTTGATCACCGTACGCTGGAATTCAAAGCGACGCAGTTTGTGCCACCGGACGATCTGGTCGTTTACTTCTATACGGTTAAAACCGCCGGTCAAATAAACCGAGAGCCGCGAACAAAATGACCTGAGGCCTGCCACCTTGGCAAAAAACGGCCCTACGGCCCCAGGGCCGGGATGTAATAAGCTCACGTATCAGTTCAACAAATTCAAAATACCTGGAGACAAACCCATGCGGGTCAAAGACAAGTCCATCATCGTCACCGGCTCCGGAGGCGGTATCGGTGAAGGCATCGCCCGGCGGCTGGCGGCCGAGGGCGCCAAGGTCATCGTCAACGACATCAACGTCGCCCTGGGCGAAAAAGTCGTGGCCGCCATCACCAAGGCCGGCGGTACGGCCTCTTTCTTCGCGGCCGACGTGACGAAGTCCGCCGAGGTCAAGGCCCTGGTCGACGCCGCCGTGCAGCGCTACGGCCGGCTCGACGTGATGGTCAGCAACGCCGGCTGGACGCACCGCAACCAGCCCGCGCTGGACGTCAGCGAAGACGATTTCGACAAGTGCTACGCCATCAACGTCAAAAGCATTTACCTGGCCACCATCCACGCCACGCCGGTGTTCCGCAGCCTGGGCGGCGGCAGCTTCATCAACATCGCCTCCACGGCCGGCGTGCGCCCGCGCCCGGGCCTGACCTGGTACAACGGCTCCAAGGGTGCGGTCATCACCACTTCCAAGTCGCTGGCGGCCGAACTTGGCCCCGACAACATCCGCGTCAACTGCGTCAACCCGGTGTTCAACCCCGACACCGGCCTTTCGGCCGAATTCGCCGGCGGCCCGCTGGATGAGGAGCGCAAGGCGCGTTTTCGCGCCAGCATCCCGCTGGGGCGCTTTTCAACCGCGCTGGATGTCGCCAACGCGGTGCTTTACCTGGCCAGCGACGAGGCGGACTTTATCAGCGGCATCTGCCTGGAAGTGGACGGAGCCCGCTGTGTATAGCCCCCACGGTCGCTCACTGCGTGTAGCTCCCTGCCCCTTTCATCACGAAAGGGGCCGTTGCGCCTGCGGCCCGGCAGAGCCGGTTCCGCGGCCCCTGCTTGGTTAGAGAGTCTTCGTGAGCGGTGCCAATAACGCCTATCCTTTGGGGA
Source organism: Polaromonas sp. P4_F6 (assembly GCF_056401275.1). Classification (NCBI taxonomy): domain Bacteria; kingdom Pseudomonadati; phylum Pseudomonadota; class Betaproteobacteria; order Burkholderiales; family Comamonadaceae; genus Polaromonas; species Polaromonas sp. P4_F6. The sequence goes on from NZ_JBFUJQ010000002.1 coordinate 89,639, forward strand.
TAAGGCCTTGTTTTACCGCTCCGGGCGGGCCAATGGAGTAAATTCTCCCTTTGGGCCCTTCACGATGACGACCGAAAAAATCATTCCGCTGGCAGATATCCGCTACGCAAGCCGCGTGCCGCATATCCCTGCCCGGATCACGGCGCCCACGGGCCTCTTGAGCGATACGCGGGGCCGGCCGCTGCGGGACTTGCGCATCAGCGTGACCGACCGCTGCAATTTCCGCTGCAGCTACTGCATGCCGCGCGAGGTCTTCGACAAGGACTACGCCTTCCTGCCGCAAAGCTCGCTGCTGAGTTTTGAGGAAATCACCCGCCTGGCCAAAATCTTCGTGGCGCATGGGGTCGAGAAAATCCGCCTGACCGGCGGTGAACCGCTGCTGCGCAAGCACCTGGAAGTGCTGGTCGAAATGCTGGCGAAGCTGCAGACGCCGCAGGGCAAGCCGCTGGACATCACGCTGACCACCAACGCCTCGCTGCTCGCCAAAAAAGCCCAGTCGCTCAAGGATGCCGGCCTGCAACGCGTCACCGTGAGCCTGGACGCGCTGGACGACGCCATCTTCCGCCGCATGAACGACGTGGATTTCCCGGTCGCCGACGTGCTCAAGGGCATAGAAGCCGCGCAAAAGGTGGGCCTGGCGCCGCTCAAGGTCAACATGGTGGTCAAGCGTGGCACCAATGACGCGGAAATCCTGCCCATGGCCCGGCATTTCCGCCACACCGGCGCGGTGCTGCGTTTTATCGAATACATGGACGTGGGCGCCACCAACGGCTGGCGCATGGACGAGGTACTGCCCTCGGCCCAGGTGGTGGAGCGCCTGAACGCCGAATTCCCGCTCAGCGCCATCAACCCCAACTACAGCGGCGAGACCGCCGAGCGCTGGCGCTACGCCGACGGCGCAGGCGAGATCGGCGTGATCAGCAGCGTGACCCAGGCTTTTTGCAGCGACTGCAACCGGGCGCGCCTGTCCACCGAGGGCAAGCTCTTTCTCTGCCTGTTTGCCAGCCAGGGCCAGGACTTGCGCGCCCTGCTGCGCGGCGGTTATGCCGACGAGCAGATCGCGGCTGCCGTGGCCCATATCTGGCAAGGGCGCGACGACCGCTATTCAGAGCTGCGCGCCGCGCTGCCGGCCGACACCAGCATGCCCGGCAGCAATGCCAAACGCGTAGAGATGAGCTACATCGGTGGCTAGCATGACAAGCAACAGCCACAACAGCTCGCTGCATGCCGAAGCCATCACCGGCCTGATCCTGGCCGGCGGGCGGGGTTCGCGCATGGGCGGCGTCGACAAGGGCCTGCAGAATTTCAACGGCGTGCCGCTGGCCCTGCACACGCTGATGCGGCTCTCGCCCCAGGTCGGCGAGGTCATGATCAACGCCAACCGCAACCTGGCCGCCTATGAAGCCTTCGGCGTGCCGGTCTGGCCCGACAGCACCGGCCTGGGCGAATTCGCCGGGCCGCTGGCGGGCTTTCTCACCGGCCTGGAGCGCTGCGAGACGCCTTACCTGCTCACCGTGCCTTGCGACACGCCGCTGTTCCCCGAGGACCTGGTGGCGCGCATGGCCGAGGCCTATGTGCGGAGCGGTGCCGACTTCGCCGTGGCCGCCGCACCCGAGGAAGACGGCCAGCTCAGGCCGCAGCCGGTGTTTTGCCTGATGGGCACCCACATGCTCGAAAGCCTGGTGCGCTTCACCCATGGCGGCGGCCGCAAGATAGACGCCTGGACGGCCCAGCACAAAACCGTGTCCGTGCCCTTTGACCAGCCCGGCGACGACGCGCACGGTTTTTTCAACGCCAACACCCTGGCCGAGCTGCACCAGCTCGAATCGCGCCTGCCGTGAAGACACTGGACCAGATCGCGGCCGAACTGCAGGGCTACGACCCGCAAGCCCTGTCGGCCGGCCAGGTGCTGGATTTCCTCTCCCGTTTGGTGGTGCCCGTCCAGGACGCGATCAAGCTGCCGCTGTTTGAAGCCCTGGGCCGCGTGCTGGCCGAGGACGTGGTTTCGCCCTTTGACGTGCCGCCCCATGACAACTCGGCCATGGACGGCTTTGCCTTTGACGGCAGCCAGCTGGCCGCCGGCACGGCGCTGGAACTGCGGGTCGCCGACGGCACGGCGCTGGCCGGCAAAGCCTGGCAAGGCAGCGTGCAAACCGGCCAGTGCGTGAAGATCATGACCGGCGCCATCATGCCCTCCGGCCTGGACACCGTGGTGCCGCAGGAATTCGTCAAGCAGCATCCGGACGGCAGCATCAGCATCCCGCCCGGCCTGCTGCGCGCCGGCGACAACCGCCGCCTGCGCGGCGAGGACCTGGCGCAAGGGCTGCCGGCGCTGCGCAAGGGCGATACCCTCACGCCGGCCCGGCTGGGCCTGGCCGCCTCCCTGGGCTTGCCCACCCTGCCCGTCTGGCGGCCGCTGCGTGTGGCTTACTTTTCCACCGGCGATGAGATTCTTTCGCTCGGCGAAGCGCCGCGTGAAGGCGCTGTCTACGACAGCAACCGCTACACCGTCTTCGGCATGCTGAGCCGCCTGGGCTGCGAAGTCATCGACATGGGCGTGGTGCGCGACGAGCCGGCCCTGCTCGAGGCGGCTTTCACCGAGGCCGCCGCGCGGGCCGATGCCATCATCACTTCGGGCGGTGTCAGCGTAGGCGAGGCCGACTTCACCAAGGCCATGATGAAAAAACTCGGCGACGTGGCCTTCTGGCGCATCGCCATGCGGCCCGGCCGGCCTATGGCCGTGGGGCGCATACCGCCCCCAGCGCAGGGCACCTCCTGCAACCCCAACGGCGCGATCCTGTTCGGGCTGCCCGGCAACCCGGTCGCCGTGATGGTGACCTTTCTGGCCTTTGTGCGCCCCGCGCTGCTGCAGATGATGGGCGCCGGCGCCGCGCAACCGCCGCTGCTCAAGGCCCGCAGCCTGGAGTCCATGCGCAAAAAAGCCGGCCGCACCGAATACCAGCGCGGCTGGGTCTCCACCGCGGCCGACGGCTCGCTGCAGGTCAAGACCACGGGCAGCCAGGGCTCGGGTGTGCTGCGCTCCATGGCCGAGGCCAACGGCTTGATCGTGCTGCACCACGCGCAAGGCAATGTGGCCGTGGGTGATGAAGTCGATGTGCTGATGTTTGAGGGCGTCCTGTAAATCCATCAGATGCGCGCCGCCGACAGGCCTCAGTCGTTGCGGGAAGCTGGTAGCGGGGGCAAGTCTTCGTAGCCGAAAAAATAGGGCACGACCCGAAAACCCATCAGCAAGCCGCCCTTTTCGGGCGTGGCGTTCAGGCGCTCATAGTCCTGCGCGCCCAGGTGCTGTATTTTTTCGGCGTCGCGGTGCCGGCTGAAAACGTCGTGGCGCCACTGATAGACCTCACCGAGTTTTTCCAGGTAGGTGTAGTGGTGGTCGTTGTCGTTGTAATAGTCGTCAAACCGGTTGCCTCCCAGGTAGATGGCGTTGGAGCCCTCGTACCCTGTTTTCTGGCTGGTGCGCACATCGGTGTTCAGGAAATACACCCAATCGCCCGGAACAAAGTTGCCGGGGGCAACATCGCCCACCATGCGCAAAACCTTGCCCGGCCGCTCAAGTTCCAGCGGATCAAAATCAACTTCAAAGCTCCACATGCGGCCGGGCTCCAGGTCAACCAGGGGCTCCCCATCGGCCAATAGCCGCTGCTCCACGCCGCGTGCCTTGCCGGCATCCCTTTTGACGCGGCGAAAGTAATCCAACGCGCCTTGCGCAAACACCACCTTGGTCGCGGCGTAGCAGCCTATGTCGTATTTTCCCTGCTCAAAAAACATGTCATTCAGGGCTTTGTGCAAAGGGGTACGTAGCCTGGGCGTTCCATTGGCCCAATAGCGGGCATTCCATTTGGCGGGGCCGCCTTCGGGCCAGCCCCATTCCAGCACCTCGGCCCAGGCCACGGTGTTCTGGCGAATGCCGACATGGTCGGCCAGGGCCTGCACATCGCAGGCCTTTCCCTTGAATTCGGTCAAGCGGCCCGGGTGCAGCAAGGCCAGCAGGATCTCTTTTTGGGAAACCGTCCTGAGCTTGCGCGTCTTGTTGTTTTTCACCGGCATCAGCAGCACCTCGTCCCTGATCGCCAGCTCAGTGCGTTGAGCCAGAAACAGGGTGCTCACGGCCGTGCCCGAGCCCAGCAGGGAATAGGTCATGGCACCCCGGGGCTTATCGACGGTCTCCTTCACCAGGCGGGCCGGAATGCCGAGGCGCTGGAGGTAACGAAACATCTTGGGGCTGAGCTGCGCCAGCTGGGACGGTGAGCAGAGGAACTGCACACCATAGGTCCCGGCCTCCGGCGCCTCCTGGGCTTGCGCGTAAGCCGTATGGGCCGCTGCGAGCAGGAGTGCAACCAGGAAAGAAGCAGTGGTACGGATCCGGCCCGTGCGGGTTGCGGTCAAAACGGCGTTCTCACCGCCATGCCGGGAACCCGGCCAGGACTACGCGGCGCCTTCCGGTCATTTCGCCACGTACTCCGGGTGCTCAAGGTGCGCATCCGGCTCTTCCTTGGCGACGGCCTTGTTGGCTCCCGGAATGGCCTTTCGGGCAAACAGCGTGTACATGGTGGGCACCACAAACACGGTGAGCAAGGTGCCCAGGGACATGCCGCCGACGATGACCCAGCCGATCTGGATGCGGCTTTCGGCACCCGCGCCCTTGGCCAGGGCCAGTGGCAAGGCGCCCAGCACCATGGCGCCGGTGGTCATCATGATGGGGCGCAGGCGCTGAGCCGACGCCTTGACCAGCGCGTCTATCATCTCAAGCCCCTGGCCGCGCAGCTGGTTGGTGAACTCGACGATCAGGATGCCGTGCTTGGTGATCAGGCCCACCAGCGTGATCAGGCCGATCTGCGAATACACATTGAGCGAGCCGCCCGACCATTTGAGCGCGAGCAAGGCCCCTATCATGGACAGCGGCACCGAGAGCATGATGACCAGCGGGTCGATAAAGCTTTCGAACTGCGCCGATAGCACCAGGAAAATAAACAGCAGCGCGAGCACAAAAACGATGGCTAGCGCGCCCTGGGAGCTCCTGAACTCGCGCGAGGTGCCGTTGAGGTCGGTGCTGTAACCGGTTTTCAGCACCTTGGTGGCGGTCTGGTCCATGAATTTGAGCGCCTCGCCCAGCGAGTAGTCGCTGGCCAGGCTGGCCGTGATGGAGACCGAGCGGCGCTGGCCGAAGTGGTTGAGTTCGCGCGGCGAGACGCTTTCGCGCATCTTCACCAGCGCCGACAGCGGAATCATCGCGTCATTGCGGCCGCGCACATAAATACGGTCTATGTTCTCGGGCGTGATACGGCCGCTGGCCTCGGTCTGCACGATCACGTCGTACTGCTCGGCATCGCGCTTGTAGCGCGTCACGTTGCGCCCACCCAGCAGGGTCTCGATGGCCTTGGCGATCACCTGCACGCTGACGCCCAGGTCGGCCGCCTTGTCGCGCTCGACCTCGATGCGCAGCTCGGGTTTGTTCAGCCGCAGGTCCACGTCGGGCGAGACGATGCCGGGGTTTTTGGCGATCTCCTCCAGCATCTGGCGCACCACGGTGTTCAGGTTCTGGTAGCTGTCGGAGGTCTGGATCACAAAATTGAGCGGCCGCTCGCGAAAGCCCTGGCCCAGCGAGGGCGGCGTGATCGGAAAGGCAGTCACGCCCGGCAGCGCGTTGAACTTGGGCTGCAGCTCGCGCGCCATGTCCAGGGTGGAGCGCTCGCGCTTGTCCCAGTCGACCGTGCGGTAGACCACGCTGGCCTGGGCCACCGTGGGGTTGCCCACGTTGGCGAAAATCCGGTCGAACTCGGGGAAGGGCTCGCCCATCTTCTCGAGCGCCTTCGCATAGCGGTTGGTGTAGTCCAGCGTCGCGCCGTCCGGCGCGTTGACGTTGGCCAGGATCACCCCGCGGTCCTCGATCGGCGACAGCTCCTGCTTCATGCCCGGGAACACCAGCGCGATGGCCAGGGCGCTCAGCAGCATCACGCCGATCACGATCCAGCGCGCCTGCAGTGCCATGCCCTTGAGCCGCTGGGCCAGCGAGGGCCGGCTGCCCTCGTCCACCTCCGGCACATAGCGCGTGGTAACCACCCAGCGCAGCACCGCGCCGTAACGGTCGGAAATCGCGGTCAGGGCCCGCTCCATGTAGCGGTCAAAACGGTTGGGCTTGGGATTGTGCTTGAGCAGCTGGGTGCACATCATGGGCGTGAGCGTCAGCGCGACAAAGCCCGACACCACCACCGCGCCGGCCAGCGCCAGCGCGAACTCCACGAAGAGGCGCCCGGTGCGGCCCGGCGTGAAGGCCAGCGGCGCGTACACGGCCACCAGCGTAGCCGTCATGGTGACCACGGCAAAACCGATCTCGCGCGCGCCCTTGATGCCGGCCGAGAATGGGTCCATGCCCTCCTCGATGTGGCGGAAGATGTTTTCCAGCATCACGATGGCGTCGTCCACCACCAGGCCGATGGCCAGCACCAGCGCCAGCAGGGTCAGCGTGTTGATGGTGAAGCCCGCCAGGGCCATCATCGCGAAGGTGCCTATCAGGCTCACCGGAATGGTGACGATGGGGATGATGGAGGCGCGCAGCGTGCGCAGGAACACAAAAATCACCAGGGCCACCAGCACGATGGCCTCGGCGATGGTGTGGTACACATTGTTGACCGAGCGGTCGATGAACACCGAGTTGTCGTTGGCGACGTCGATCAGCATGTCGGCCGGCAGGTCGGCCTTGAGCTTGGGGAAAACTTCGCGCACGCCCTTGGACAAATCCAGCGGGTTGGCCGTGGCCTGGCGGATGACGCCGACCGCCACGGCCGAGCGGCCGTTGAGCCTGACCGCCGTGCGTTCGTCGGCGGCGCCCTCTTCCACCCGGGCCACGTCGCGCACCTTGACCGAAAAGCCGTTGACGTTCTTGATGACGATCTCGCGGAACTGCGCGGGCCTGACCAGGTCGGTCTGCGAGGTCACGCTGAATTCGCGCTGTTGCGACTCGATGCGGCCGGCCGGCAGCTCCAGGTTGCTGCGGCTGATGGCGTCCTCCACGTCCTGCGTGGTCAGCTTGTAAGAGGCGAGCTTGTCGGTGTCCAGCCAGATGCGCATGGCGTACTTGCGCTCGCCGAAGATGCGCACGTCGGCCACGCCGGTCACGGTCTGCAGGCGCGGCTTGACGATGCGGTTGACCAGGTCGTTGATCTGCAGCGGCGTCAGCGAGTCGCTGGAAAAAGCCACCTGGATGACCGGGAAAGCGTCGGCCTCGACCTTGGCGATCACCGGCTCTTCAATCGCCTGCGGCAGGCGGTTGCGCACGCGCGAGGTGCGGTCGCGCACCTCGGCGGCGGCCGAGTCGGCGTCTTTTTCAAGGCGAAAGCGCACGCTGATCTGGGCCTGGTCGGCCCGGCTGATGGAGGTGATCACGTCCACCGCGTCGATGCCGGCGATGGAGTCTTCCAGCGGCTTGGTGACCTGCGACTCGATCACCTCGGCCGACGCGCCGGCGTAGCGCACGCTGACGGTCACCACGGGCTCGTCGATCTTGGGGTACTCGCGCACGGACAGGCGGTTGAAACTGACCGCCCCTATCAGCACGATCAGCAGGGACAGCACGGTGGCAAAGACCGGGCGGCGTATGGAAACTTCAGCGAGTTGCATGGGGATTTATGGAAACCGGGACGGCCGCTCAGGTGGGGTCGCGCGCCGGCGGGCCCGCGGGAATGCGCTCGGCCGGGCTCAGGCTGCGCACCGGCACCAGGCCCCGCGGGGCCTCGGACACAACGACTCCGCAGGGGTTGGGGCCGGACAGCGGCGCCTGGGCCGCGGGCTCCGCCGCGGCGGCTTTCACCGGGGCAGGTGCTGCATTGACGGCGGGCGTGGCGGCGGGGGCTGAAGCGCCCGCGGCCGGGGCCGCGGCTTTTGCATTGCCCGCGCGGGCCGAAGCACCCGCGGCCAGGTCCACCACGGTGACCAGCGTGCCGTCGCGCTGCACGCGCTGCTGGCCGGCCGAGACCACGGTGTCACCGGCCTCCAGGCCTTCAACAATCTCGACCTTGCCCGGGCTGCGCAGGCCGACCTTGACCTCCACGCGCTTGGTCGTGCGGGTCTGCTCGTTCGGGCCTTCCAGCAGCTTGATGACGAACTGCCGTCCGCCCTGCGGAACAATGGCCTCCTCGGGCACCACGCGGGCGTTCTCGCGCACGCCGAAGACGGCGTTGACACGGGCGAACATGCCGGGGCGCAGCTGCAGCTGGCGGTTGTCTATGCAGCCGCGCACGCCTATGGAGCGGCCGTTGGCGTCGATCAAGGGATCTATGGCCTGGATCTGCGCGTTGTACTTGCGGCCGGGCAAGGCGTCGATGTCGAGCATGGCCGTCTGCCCGCGTTTGACCTTGTTCTGGAAGCGCTCGGGCAGGCGGAAGTCGACAAAAATCGCCTCGATGTCCTCGATGTTGACGATGTCCGCGCCGTCCTTGAGGTAGTCGCCCACGTTGACCTGGCGTATGCCGGCAATGCCGTCAAAGGGTGCGAGGATTTTCAGGCGCGCCGCCGTGGCCTTGGCCAGCGACAGCTTGGCTTCGGCCACCTGCAGGTTGGCCGCGCTTTCATCGAGGGAGCGCTGGCTGATGAAGTTCTGCGCCACCAATTCCTGGTTGCGTTTCTGGTTGGCCCGGGCGATGGAGAGTTCAGCCTGGCTTTGCTGCACCTGGGCCAGCGGCAGCTGGTCGTCGAACTGCACCAGCACCTGGCCTTTGCGCACGCGCTGGCCGTCGGTGAAATTGAGCTGGGTGATGCGCCCGCTGACCTCGGGCCGCAAGACCACGCCGCGGCGTGAACGCAGGCTGCCCACGGCCTGCGTGTCGTCCGACAGCCGGGCCAGTTCCACTTTGGCGGCTTCCACCGTGACCGGTTTCCCCGAATTGGCGCCATTGCCGTTGCTGTTGCCGGAAGCTGAAGGTGCGGTGCCCGCGGCATCCGGCGCCTTGGGTTTCTGGAGCCACCAGGCAGCGCCTGATGCGACCGCAATGCCCGCAACGGCGACAGCTGTGTAGAGTGCTTTGGATGCCATGGGGAAGAAACTTGTAATACAAAGAGATACAAACTTCCAATGTAGCAGGACAGCATGGCGCGCGCAGCCTTTTCTCGCCCTTGCCAGGGGCAAGCGCGGTAGCTTTACAACGGCTTTACCAAAGGCCGGCGGCCGCCGTGGGCCGGATGCTACGTACGCTTATGGTGCATGCCGGCGCGCGGGCATTGGCGCCGGCCATCCCTGCTTGGGTCGCGTTTTTTCGCGCATGTTCCCGCCGCCGCCCGCAGCCCACCCGGGCGCTTGTTACAAGCGGCCCAGCGCGCGTTCCACGCCCTTGTTGGCCAGCGCGTCGGCGCGCTCGTTGCCGGGGTCGCCGGCATGGCCCTTGACCCAGCGCCAGTCGATCTTGTGGCCGCTGCTGCTCACCAGCGCGTCCAGGCGCTGCCACAGGTCCACATTTTTGACGGGGGCCTTGGCCGCCGTGCGCCAGCCTCTGGCCTTCCAGCCGTGGATCCACTCGGTGATGCCCTTGCGCACGTACTCGCTGTCGAGGTACAGCGTCACGCTGCAGGGCCGCTTGAGCGCCGCCAGGGCCTCGATGACGGCCGTCATTTCCATGCGGTTGTTGGTGGTGCCCAGCTCGCCGCCGAACAGTTCTTTCTGGGTGCCGCCCTGGGACAGCAGCACACCCCAGCCGCCGGGGCCGGGATTACCCTTACATGCGCCGTCGGTGTAGATCACGACGGGCTGTGACGTAGCGGCGGGACTGGTGGATAAATCGGTCATGCGTTGCTTGCTGCTTATGAAAAAATACCGGGCCCTACAGCACCCGGCGGTTGAAAAGAAAGAAGAAGGACCCGCTCAAACCGGCGGCCGCAGCCGCACGGCCGGCTCCTTGTTGGCCACCGCGGCCGGTGCAGCGGCCGGGGCCTTGCGCGCCTTCCAGGCAGGCTCCAGCAGCCGCACACCGCGCACACGCTTGATCGCCGCGAGAAAGTACACGGCGCCGAAGATGGGCCACCAGCGCGCGCCCGCCGCGTCCATCCATTCGAAGCGGTCCAGCCAGGCCTGGCTGGTCAGCGCCGGGCGGTAGCAGCCGAAGCGCCCCGACTCTACCTCAAAGTCCAGCAGCCTCAGCCAGTCGCGCAGCCGCCAGTAGCCGATGAACTCGCCGGTCCTGGGCAGGAATAGGCTGTCATAACCCCAGCGCTGGTACAGGTGGCCACGCCGCTGGCGCAGGCCCCAGAGGCTGGTGGGATTGAGCCCGCTGATCACCACGCGGCCCTCGGGCACCAGCACCCGGCTGACCTCGCGCAGGGTGGCATGCGGGTCGCGGCTGAGCTCCAGCGTGTGCGGCAGCACCACCAGGTCCAGGCTGCTTTCCGGAAACGGCAGCGCGCCCGAGTCGGTCAGCAAGGCCGCGCGCCGGGAACTTGCCGCGGGGGCGCCGGTCGCACCATCAGCGTGCGCGGGCGAGGAAGGCGCGGACTCCAGCGCCAGCCATTTGTGCGGCATGCGATTGGCCTGCAGCGCATCGAGTTCCGGCAGACCCAGTTGCAGGGCGTGGTAGCCGAAGACGTCGCTGACGGCCTGGTCGAAATGCGCGCGCTCCCAGTCCAGCAGGTAAGCGCCAGGCGGCGTCGCCAGCCAGTCCGTCAAACCTATAATTTCAGAGCCCATCGAGATACCGCATGTTCATCGAAACCACCGCATGTATTTGATCCCCATCCCCGCCTTCAATGACAACTACCTCTGGTTGTTGCATGACGGCAAGCGCGCCCTGGTCGTGGACCCGGGAGATGCCGGGCCGGTGCAGCGCGCCCTGGATGAGCACGCATTGCAACTGGAGTCGATTCTAGTCACGCACCACCATGCGGACCACACGGGCGGTGTGGACGCCCTGCGCGAAGCAACCGGCGCCCAGGTCTGGGGCCCGGCCACCGAGCGCATTCCACAGCCTTATACGCACCTCAAGGGCGGTGACACCGCGCGCGCCCTCGGCCTTGAATTCCAGGTGATGGACGTGCCGGGCCACACCGCCGGCCACATCGCTTATTACGCACCCGAGGTGAACGGCAAGCCTTTGCTGTTCTGCGGCGACACGCTGTTCTCGGGCGGCTGCGGACGTTTGTTTGAAGGCACGCCGGCGCAGATGCTGGCCTCGCTCGACAAGCTCGCCGCCCTGCCCGGCAACACCGTGGTCTGCTGCACCCATGAATACACGCTGTCCAACCTGCGCTTTGCCATGGCCGTGGAGCCCGGCAACGCGGAACTGGCGGCCTACCAGGCCAAATGCATCCACCTGCGCGAGCAAGGCGTGCCCACCCTGCCGAGCTCTATCGCGCAGGAATTGCTGGTTAACCCCTTTTTGCGAACCCGGCAAGCCACTATCATGCAGGCTGCCCGGCACTTTGATGCGTCGGCCCATGACGACACCACCGTATTTGCCGCCATCCGGCAGTGGAAAAACCAATTCAAATGACGCCACACCCCCGCACCACTGCAGTCGCCGCTGTTTCGAGCTTTTCCGGCCCTTCGAATTCTTTCTCTTCCCCACTTTTTCGCCTTGTGTCGCTGGCCCTGCTGCTGGCGGCGGCGCTGCTCGCGGGCTGCGCCACGCGGGCGCCCGGCCTGCCCAGCGACCCGGTGCTGACCACCGGCGGCGCGCCGGCCGCCAAGCCGCTGCTGCCCAGCGGCCCGCTGCAGGCCATTACACCCGGCCAGGCCGGCTCGCGCCAGATCGCTTCGACCGAGCCGCCCAAGGAGCTTTGGGACCGCATACGCCGCGGCTTTGCCATGCCCGACCTGCAAAACGAGCTGGTGACCGACCGCGAGCAGTGGTATGCCAGCCGGCCCGACTACATCCAGCGCATGACCGAGCGCTCCAGCAAATACCTGTTCCACATTGTTGAGGAACTCGAGCGCCGCCAGATGCCCACCGAGCTGGCCCTGCTGCCTTTCATCGAAAGCGCCTTCAACCCGCAGGCCGTCTCCAGCGCCAAGGCCGCCGGCATGTGGCAGTTCATGCCGGCCACCGGCAAGTATTTCGACCTGAAGCAAAACGCCTTCCGCGACGACCGCCGCGACGTGCTGGCTTCCACCCGCGCCGCGCTCGACTATCTGCAAAAACTCTACGGCATGTTCGGCGACTGGCACCTGGCGCTGGCCGCCTACAACTGGGGCGAAGGCAGCGTGGCCCGCGCCATCGCCAAAAACCAGCGGGCCGGCCTGGGTACCAGCTACGCCGACCTCAACATGCCGGCCGAAACCCGGCTCTATGTGCCCAAGCTGCAGGCCGTCAAGAACATCGTCGCCAACCCGCAGGCCTTTCGCACCGAGCTGCCGCTGATCGAAAACCATCCCTACTTCCAGCAGGTGCTGATCACGCGCGACATCGATGTGGCCCTGGCCGCGCGCCTGGCCGACGTCAAGATCGAGGACTTCAAGGCGCTCAACCCCTCGGCGCACCGCCCCGTCATCATCGCCGCCGGCACGCCGCAAATCCTGCTGCCCTGGGACAACGCCACGGTGTTCCAGCGCAACTTCGAGGCCTACAGCCAGGGCCAGTACGCAAGCTGGACGGCCTGGACCGCGCCCAGCACCATGAGCCCGGGCGAGGCGGCGCGCCGCACCGGCATGAGCGAGACCGACCTGCGCGGCGTCAACAACATACCGCCGCGCATGCTGATCAAGGCCGGCTCCACCCTGCTGGTGCCGCGTTCGGCCAAGGTCGAGACCGACGTCACCCCGCATGTGGCCGACACCGCCCAGGTGTCCTTCGCGCCCGAAGTCGTCACGCGCCGCACCACCGTGAAAGCCCGCAAGGGCGAATCGGTGGCGACCATCGCCAAGCGCTACGGCCTGAGCGCCGCCAATGTGGCCGAGTGGAACCACGTCAGCGCCTCCAGCGCCTTCAAGCTGGGCCACCCGGTGGTGGTCTTCCTGCCGGTCAAAAGCCATGCCGCCTCGGCCAGCCACGGCCGCGGAAAGGCCGGCGTGAAGGCCGTCAAGCGCGGCACGGCCAAGCCTGTCGTGAAATCGAAAAAGCGCTAAGGCGGCGCTTTCACGCCCCGGGCGGCTACAGCTTGAGCGTGCCCACGCCGAACAGGCCCACCAGGCCGATGACGATCAGGTAGATGGCCACGATGTAGTTGAGCAGGCGCGGGATGATCAGGATCAGGATGCCGGCGATCAGGGACATCAGCGGCCCTATGCTGAGCGAGAGGTTCATGGCGTTTTCCTTGGAGTTTTGGATGCCGGCCTGCCCGCCTGCCCTCACGCGGCGGCGAGGGCATGGAACGGGGCAAGCCCGGTTTTGACTCTAAGGAGGTGCGCCGCCGGGCGCTGTAGGACGGCAGGAAGTTTGCGGTACAGGGGAAAACGCCAGGGTTTTCCGTCAGAGCTTTTCCGTCTCGCCGCTGCGCGGCTGCCACTTCATAAGGCGTTTTTCGAGCCGGCCCACAATGCCGTCCAGCACCAGCGCAAAGGCCGTCAGCACCACAATGCCGGCGAACACGGTGTTGACGTCAAAGGTGCCCTCGGCCTGCAAGATCAGGTAGCCCACGCCGCGCGCCGAGCCCAGGTATTCACCCACCACCGCGCCCACAAAAGCCAGGCCCACCGAGGTGTGCAGGCTGGAGAACACCCAGCTGGTGGCGCTGGGCAGGTACACGGTGCGCAGCAGCTGGCGCTGGTTGGCGCCCAGCATGCGGGCATTGGCCAGCACCACCGGGCTGACCTCCTTCACGCCCTGGTAGACATTGAAGAACACAATAAAAAACACCAGCGTGACGGCCAGCGCCACCTTGCTCCAGATGCCCAGGCCCAGCCACAGTGAGAAGATGGGCGCAAGAATCACGCGCGGCATGGAGTTGGCGGCCTTGATGTAAGGGTCCAGGATGGCGCTGGCCGTGGGCGCGAGCGCCAGCCACAGGCCGCAGGCCAGGCCCAGCACCGTGCCTATGCCAAAGGCCAGCACCGTCTCCAGCAAGGTGGTGCCCAGGTGCAAATAGATGTCGGCATTGCCGGACAGTCCTTCGGGAAACAGCGCGCTGGGGCCAAAGCCGAAAGGCATGAACCAGCTCCAGACCCGGCCCGCCACCTTGATCGGTTCGCCCAGGAAAAACGCGGTCTTCTGGTTGCGCGAAGCGGCGTGCCAGACCAGCAGGATGACGACCAGCAAACCCACTTGCCAGGCGCGCAGGTTTTTTTCGGAAGGTTTGAAATGCCGCCACATACTCAGGCGGCCTTCTTCAATTGCTGCGCATAACCCTTGAGCACCTCATCGCGCAGCACATTCCAGATCTGTGTGTGCAGCTCGACAAAACGCGGGTGATGGCGCACCTCGGCCACGTCGCGCGGGCGCGGCAGGTCGATGGTGAATTCACCGATGGGATGGGTGCCCGGGCCGGCCGAGAGCACGACCACGCGGTCGCTCATGGCAATGGCCTCGTCGAGGTCGTGGGTGATAAAAAGCACGGCCTTCTTTTTGGCGGCCCAGAGCGCCAGCACTTCGTTTTCCATGAGCTGGCGCGTCTGGATGTCCAGCGCGCTAAAGGGCTCGTCCATCAGGATGATGTCCGGGTCCAGCGCCAGCACCTGGGCCAGCGCGGTGCGCTTGCGCATGCCGCCCGAGAGCTGGTGCGGATAGCGGTCGCCGAACTCGGCCAGGCCCACGCGCTCCAGCCAGCCCTGCGCCTGGCGGCGCGCTTCGGCTTCGGGTACACCGCGGTACTGCAAGCCCATCATCACATTGGCCAGCGCGCTGCGCCAGGGCATCAGGGCCTCGGTCTGGAACATATAACCGGCGCGGGTGTTGATGCCGGCCAGCGGCGCGCCAAAGACTTTGACCTCGCCCGACGAGGCCTGCAGCAGGCCCGCGCCTATATTGAGCAGCGTGGACTTGCCGCAGCCCGTGGGCCCCACGACAGAGACGAACTCGCCCGCGTTGATGCGCAAGGTGGTGTTGCTGACGGCGGTGTAGCGCTGGGCCGCGTCGTCGCGTGAGCGGAAAGTGCAGCTGATGTCGATCAGCTCGAGGGCGCAGGCGGTGGCGGATTCAGGCATGGCGGGAGCTTACAGCAAGCCATCCGCGCGAGGCAGGCAGCGATGAAGGAATCGGAGAACAAACGAACGCAGCGACGGCACCTCTATCTTCTCCAGCCGGGGCCGCGGGACTGGCTTTGCCAGACCGCAGGCGCAGCGGCCCCCTCGGGGGGCAGCGCATTACACGCAGCCGAAGGCGAAGTGAAAAGCGTGGGGGCTCATATCTAGGCCTTGAAGCGATCCTTCGCGCGGCGCGCAAACTCGTTGGTGTAGGTCTTGGCGATATCTATCTTGTCGGCCCTGATGCTGGGGTCGAAGCTGGCCAGGGCCTTGAGCGCGGTGCGCGCGCCGTCGTCGGGAATGATGCCGTCCAGCGAGATCGACTCGCGCACCTTGTTGAAGGACGCCAGGTAGAGCGCGCGGTCGCCCAGCAAATAACTTTCGGGCACGGTCTTGATAATGTCGCCGGGGCCGGCGGTCTGCAGCCACTTGAGGCCGTGCACGATGGCATTGGCCATGGCCTGGCAGGTGTTGGGATGCTTTTGCACAAACTCCAGCGGCGCGTAGAGGCAGCCCGCCGGCATGGAGCCGCCGAACACCTCCGTCGTGCCCTTGAGGGTGCGCGTGTCGCTGATGATCTTGACCTCGCCTTTTTGCTCCAGCATGGTCATCACCGGGTCGGTATTGCTCATGGCGTCGATCTGGCCCGAGCGCAACGCGGTCAGCGCGCCGGCTGCCGTGCCCACGCCGATATAACTCACGTCGCTGGGCTTGAGCCCGGCGCGCGAGAGCACCAGGTTGGCCATCATATTGGTCGACGAGCCCGGCGCCGACACGCCGATTCTTTTGCCCTTGAGGTCGGCCAGCGACTTGTAGTTGGGCAGGTTCTTGGTCGAGATGCCGAAGGCGATCTGCGGCGCCCTGCCCTGCAGCACAAAGGCCTGGAACATCTGGTTCTTGGCCTGCAGGTTGATGGTGTGCTCAAACGCGCCCGAGCACACGTCGGCCGAGCCGCCGACCACGGCCTGCAGCGCGCGCGCGCCGCCCGCGAAATCGCTGATCTCGATGTCCAGGCCCTCGGCCTTGAAGTAGCCCAGCTGTTCGGAAATCGTGAGCGGCAGGTAATAAAACGCGGCCTTGCCGCCGACGGCAATCGCGATCTTGCTTTTTTCGAGTTTGGGCTGGGCGCGCAGCGACGGGATGGCCAGCGTCGCCACGGCCAGCGCGGCGCCGCCGGCAAAGCCGCGGCGGGAAATCAGGGGTGGGCGGTTCATGCAAAGCCTCTTTTCTTGTGGATGGCACAAGCTTATCGAGACGTAAAAAAGCCCGCATCGGGGACATCCCGTGCGGGTTTTTACCAAAAATCAGGCGTTGCGGTTACCAAAGGTTACCGCGCGTAGCGCAGATGCTTCAGCGGTAAGCCGAAAGCAGGATCAGGATGTTGACAAACAGCGCGACGGCCCAGACCGCCGAGCGCGCCTTGGCCAGGTCGGCCACGTACATCATGATGTAGGCGATGCGCAGGAAGACGAACAGCAGCGCCATGATGTCCAGCCGCGTCTGCGCGGCCTGCAGCATGTGCGCGATGATCACGGCCGCGAAAAAAAACGGCAGCGCCTCAAAGGTGTTCTGCTGCGCCGCGTTGGCGCGGCCGCGCCAGTCGGTCTGCTTGGCCAGCCAGCCGCGCGGGTTGTGGTTGTCAAAGCCGCCGTCGCGCCGGGGCGTGCTCATCATGCCGTACTTGGCGATTGCCGCGCAGGCAATCGGCAACAGCGCCGCGATCAGCACACACCAGTAGGCAATGGTGAAACGTGCGTATGTCATGTGGGTTTTCCTTCCGTATGTTGTTGTGTTGTCGCGGGCGCCCCTCAGCGCCTGTCCACCAGTGCATGGGCAATCGTGCCCAGGTCCACGTATTCCAGTTCGCTGCCCACCGGCACGCCGCGCGCCAGGCGCGTCACCTGCACGCCGCGGCTTTTAAGCGCCTGGGCAATCACATGCGCCGTGGCCTCGCCCTCGGCCGTGAAGTTGGTCGCCAGGATCACCTCCTGCACCTCGCGTGAGGCCGGCGGCAGCGCCTCGCCGCGCTCGTCCTTGGGCACCACGCGGTCGAACAGCTTTTGCAGGCCTATGTCATTCGGGCCAATGCCGTCCAGCGGGCTCAGCTTGCCCATCAGCACAAAGTACAGGCCCTTGTAGGCCAGCGTGCGCTCCAGCGCCGCCTGGTCGGCCGGGGTCTCCACCACGCAGAGCTTGCTGCGGTCGCGCTGCGGGTTCGCGCAGGTGCTGCAAAGCGCCTGCTCGGTCAGCGTGTTGCACAGGCTGCAGTGCCGCACGCTGCCCACCGCATGCTCCAGCGCGCGCGCGATCTGCAAGGCGCCGGGCTTGTCGTGCTGCAGCAGGTGAAAAGCCATGCGCGCGGCCGACTTGGCGCCCACGCCCGGCAGCTTGCGCAGCGCCTGGGTCAGGCCTTCAAGGGCATTGGAGTCAGCCATTCAGGGCAGCAGCCCTTAAAACGGCAGTTTCATGCCGGGTGGCAGGCCGGCGGTCAGCTTGCCCATTTTTTCCTGGCTGACTTCTTCGGCCTTGCGCACGGCGGCGTTAAAGGCCGCGGCCACCAGGTCTTCCAGCATGTCCTTGTCCTCGGCCAGCAGGCTGGGGTCGATCTCGATGCGCTTGACGTCGTGCTTGCAGGTCATGGTGACCTTCACCAGGCCGGAACCGGCCTCGGCCGTCACTTCCACAAAAGCCAGTTCGTCCTGGGCTTTCTTGATGTTGTCCTGCATGGCCTGCGCCTGCTTCATGAGGCCTGCGAGTTGTCCTTTGTTAAACATGGGATCTTCCTTTTGAATCGTGAAATCGGGGAATGTCGGGAGTTGGAATGCGTGCTTACAAGCTGTCTTTGATCATATCGATTTAGCCGCCAGCGGCCGTATGCTGCCGGGGACAATTTTCGCCCCCCAGTCGCGCATCATGTCCTGCACCAGCGGGTCGTTCTGGATCATTTCTTCGGCCGCGCGCTGGCGCTCGGCGGCCGCGGCGCCATTGCGGCGCGCCGGGGTGTCGGTGACCGGGCCGACCTCCACCACGAGCTTGAGGGCCGGGTCGCCCACATGGGTTTGCAGCGCGGCCTGCAGCTTTTCGCGCGCGGCCGCCTGGTTCAGCGATTCGCGCTCCACGCGCAGCGTCCACAGGCTGCCGTCCTGGCTGCGCAGCTCCGACTGCAGGCCCAGCTCGCGCGTCAGCGCCGCCACGGCCTCGGCCGCGACCAGCTGGTTGACCGTCTGGCCCCAGGCTTCACCCAGCGGCACGGGGACCAGCGGCGGGGGCGTGGTGGAAGGCGCGCTGGCCGGCGGGCGCGGCTGTGGCGGCGCAGCCTGCATAGGCGCAGGCTCGGGCATGGCCGGGGCACTGGCGCTGAAATGGGGTGCGGGCTGGGCGCGCTCGGCTTGCGCGGCGGGCGCAGGAGGCGCCACAGGCGGCCTTCTTTCGACAGCCGGTGCTGCCGGCGCTACAGGCGCAGCGACGGCAGCCATAGGCATAGTAGTCGGGGCCGGCGCGGGCGCAGCGGCCCGCGTCAGCTCAGGCTGAGGCTTTTTTCCGGGCTCGGCGGCACCCCCCGCATGGCTGGGAGCGGCCGAAGCCGAGGGCTTGAAGGCCAGCAGGCGCAGCAGCACCATGGTCAGGCCCGCGTATTCGTCGGGCGCCAGGCCCAGCTCGCCGCGGCCGTGCAGGCACAGGCTGTAAAGCAGCTGGGTCTCGTCGGCCGGCAGCACGCGCGCCAGCCGCGCCGTCTCGGCAACGTCCGGGTCGGCATCGTCGCCGCCCTCCCCCATCTCCGGCACGGCCTGCAGCACCGCCATGCGCTGCAGCACCGTCGTCATTTCTTCGAGCGTGGAGGCCGCGCTCAGGCCGTTAAGCCGCAGCGCCTCCGAGGTTTCCACCACCGTCTTGCCGTCGCCGCGCGCCAGCGCGTCCAGCAGGCGGTACACATAGCTGCGGTCCACGCTGCCCAGCATGGTGCGCACGCTGGCTTCCTCGAGCGAACCCGAGCCGAAGGCAATCGCCTGGTCGGTCAGCGACAGTGCGTCGCGCATGGAGCCGCGCGCCGCGCGCGCCAACAGGCGCAGGGCCTGCGGCTCGGCCGGCACGTTTTCCACGCCCAGCACCTGGGTCAAATGTTCGAGCACCGTCTCGGGCGCCATGGGCCGCAGGTTGAACTGCAGGCAGCGCGACAGCACCGTGGCCGGCACTTTCTGCGGGTCGGTCGTGGCCAGCACAAACTTCAGGTATTCCGGCGGCTCCTCCAGCGTCTTGAGCATGGCGTTGAAGGCCGTGTTCGTGAGCATGTGAACTTCGTCGATCATGAAGACCTTGAAGCGGCCCACCACGGGTTTGTAAACCGCCTGCTCGAGCAGCTGCGCGATTTCATCGACACCGCGGTTGGAGGCGGCATCCAGCTCGGTGTAGTCGACAAAACGACCGCTGTCGATGTCGGTGCAGGCCTGGCACACGCCGCAGGGCGTGGCCGTGATGCCGCCCTGCCCGTCCGGGCCCAGGCAGTTCAGCGACTTGGCCAGGATGCGCGAGATCGTCGTCTTGCCCACGCCCCGCGTGCCGGTAAACAGGTAAGCATGGTGCAAACGCTGGGTCGCCAGCGCATTGCCCAAAGCCTGCACCACATGCGACTGCCCCACCATTTCAGAGAAATTTTTGGGGCGGTATTTGCGGGCGAGAACGAGATAGGACATATCCAGGCATTCTAAATTGCCCACGGCAGTGTTTCGGGGGCATTTGCCGGACTATGTTCCCCAGGACACAAGGGTCATTCCCAAGTCCCTTACAATCGGAGGTGACGGGCCTTCCCGCATGGTAAAGCGGCCAACCGGGTCAGGTGGGGAACCAAGCAGCCCTAACTGTGGAGCCAGTGCCGGGGTCAAGGCTCGTCACCTTATTCATCTCAAATCCGCGATTCTTGCGGGTTTTTAACCTAATGCGGACTACCTACGTAGCTCCGTATTGCGGGCAACTCATCAATTTGGTCGTATGTGCCAGCTAATAGCGCCGGCGCGGCAGTCGGTTCAGGATCTGCCAAATGGCGTAATCTCAGGCAATGGAGATAAAGACGCCTGAAACCATCACCATTTCTCTGGGACAAACCGGGACCGCACCATTTGTCGCATATGGGGATGAGAGTCAGCATTTTGATGTTCTTGCTTACGCCTACGTCATTGCGCCACGTGAAAATTTACCGGCTCTTGAAGCCGCGGTAATCGCGCTCAAAGACAAATTTAATATTCCAAGAGAAAAAGAACTGCATTGCAGGTTTCTTTGCTCTCCAACAGGGCGAAAGAAAGGTGGCTTTGACTTTCTTGACAAAGAACTAGTGGAGTCCTTGTTGTACGAGGCATTCGAATTAATGGCTCATAACCAAGTCGCGATCCGCTTCGCGATTACAGACTACCGGCAACATAAAGACCAGTATGGTGAGCAGATTGTCTTGACCGATGGAAATGGGCAACAGACACCTCACAAAATTCATAGGCTAGCCTCCGGTGGCATTGATCCCAAAGCGATTTTGGGAAGTTTGTCTTCTCATGTGTGGGCAATAAGCATGACCGGGCAATCTTCGCCTTCAGCGAAAGATTGCGACATCTTTGTTTCAGCGGAGCATTCGCTAGTCAAGTTCATCGGAAGTAAGGCACGCAAAGCGCACGATCACTATTCGATGTTCATCGGAATCAATGCCCCGCCAGGACACATTTTTAGAATAGAGCCAAAGGTGACCACATATGCGGAGAGTTTTATGGTGCAACTTGCTGACATAGTTGCGTTTACCTGTAGCCATTCGGGTACGACCTTGCCGCAGAATGCCTTTTACCGTGGCCTGTTGCGCATCTACTCAAATGCAAGATGCTTACCGTACGACCTGCAGTATGACCCGTCGCTCGCGCATGACTAGGAATAATGCGCCGCATCCTTAAGAGGCGTTTCGTCGTCTAGCTGTTGCAACAGTCTCCACCCGCGTAGTCGGAAAGTCACACAATCATCAAGGAACACACATGAGTGACCCAGCATCCGAGAGTGCCAAAGCAGCGCAGGAAATAGCAAAAACATCTGCAAAGGTCATTGATGCTGCAAGGGAAGCTGGCGGTTTCATCGCCAAGTTCATTCAAGGCCCGTTAGAACAAGCAGCGGGCATCTGGACCGACAAGCTCAAATACGTCAGATGGGAGCAGCAAGTAGACCTGATGAGTCGAGCCAATGCCAAGATGGCTGAGGTGGGCCTCGACAATCCCTCCCGACCACTTCCGCTAAAGCTTGCCATCCCAATCCTCCAAGAGGGATCGATGGAGGATGAAGAGTTCTTGCGTGACCGATGGGCGAACTTGCTTGTGAACGCCGCTAACGGTAGCAGCGGCATAAAGGTCCAGCCGATGTTCGTGAGCATGTTGAAAGACATGACCAGTCTTGACATCCAGAATCTCATCGCGATTTTCGCAGTCCCTATACCTGCCGACGCGATACACGCGTATGTGTGGCCTGGAGACCTGCCGTCCTCCGCTCGTGTGATGGACACCGCTGTTGACAAGGCCGACGCCGCCGTCAATTCCATGAGTGAGGAGGTGATTTTGTCGCTTGCAAATCTGATGCGCCTTGGTTGCATCACGACTGGTCTGGCATATTCAGGCGGTCGCCTTGACGTGGGCTGCCTTGTTACCTTGCCGCTTGGACGTGCGTTCATAGATGCCTGCACGCTTCAAGGCAAGCGATCTGACGCGAAGTCCGGCGAATCATAGTTGTAATGCTGGCACGACAGTATCCCGCACCCTCATCACTGTCTGCCTACTCGTCTTCATATCTCAGGCAACTGCGGCAACGGCGTCACCCGCTTCCAGGCGAGCAATTGATAATTGGCACAAAACAAAGGGAGACGCTATGTCAGGAGCTCTGGGCCGCCGTTATGAACGACTTATGTTGTTGACCGCGCCAATGACGTTCGCAACAGGACTATTGCTGTTCGTTGCGTTAGCGTTAAACAATCAACAAGAAATGGTGCGTGCAAACTGCCTTAACGAAGGTGCTTATGCCCTTGAGAAGAGTGCTGATGTGAAAGCAAAATGGGAGGGAGCTAGGCCTGTCAGCAACAATTACGCGTGGGGAATTTACTACAAGATAGCGCTTTCCGCCGCCCTGATGGACGTGCCTAGAATCCCAAGCGGCGTATCAGAGCAGAACTGCAAAAAATACTTGGAAGGACTTGTCGAAACACGTTTCAGGGCCTCACCAGCAGAAATAATAGCGAAGCTCCGACAGGAGGCAAGGGGGGCCATAGATGCTCCTTTTGAGTTCTATGGAGTGGAGTTGCCAGAGAAGGCATCTGTGGGACTGCTAGGTACCACCATTAAGTTCAGGTGGTCGCAGCTATCTTTGCTTCTAGTTGCCGTGCTGGGTCCCCTAATGATGCTTTGGTATGCAAGCATCTACCAGACTCGCTATCGAGAAACACAGTTAATTGCAAGAGCTAAAAGCATCTGGGAGGTCTTTCCGCATAGCGTAAACAACTATCCAGTTATCGAGGTTCCCACGTTCAGGAAAAAAACGTTCGGAGCAAGATACATCCCTATATCCAATGCTGTTTTCGCATTTATTTACCGCAGCATGGTGGTATCAATGTGCACAGCCCCTCCCTCAGCAGCGTATCTTCTCAGTCTCTATTACTTAGGAAGTACTGAAAACTACAGCTTTGTGCTTTACGGAACAATTGGAATTCTTGTGGGCTTCTTCTCCCTAGGTCCTGTGTTCCTCGAGTTAATGCCCTGGCACTTTATGAAGTCCTTTCCCGCCAGGATGAAGTACGGGCAGTGACAGCTTCCCGGTATTCCTCGGTACGCAACACTAACAATGTGGCCGGGACACCTTAATGAGGCAGCGAAGTATCTGTATGTGCCTAAGGGGGCCTTGGAAGGGCCAAGGGGGAGCATTGCGCCGTTCAGCATCGAGGGAGTGCTGACAAATTCTTCCTAAAAAACTTCGGTCGCGGACTATGAAAAGGGGATGAGAAGATGGCGAAGATCAATTTTGTTGCAAAAGATGGCACGCGCTATTCATTCGTAAACGTAGTACAAGTTTTGGAGTTTGTGACTTCTGAACTTGCTGCGTGGAGTTGGCTTGTTCGTTTCGAGGGTCATGGGCTGGTCAGCCCTTACATGAATGGCGTCATCCATCCATTAAGAAATGCCCAGACTCAGCTTTCACAAGCCCCGCCTGACCTTGAGTCGGCGAAAAGTAATCTTCAGCTCTACCTAGACTTCACCCCTCAAGCCCACTCTAAGACAGCCTTGCGCGGGTGGATTCAGAAATTCTCGGAGGCTCATCCAATCCGAGCCGCGTATGCGTTGGCGTACCTTGTGCAAGATGCTGGTTTCATTCCAACCTTTCCGGACACCTTCGGCGGACAGTCTGATTGGGTCATAGGCATTGGGGAGGCAATGGCTTTTCAGAACAGCTGGAAACCCGGCGAACGGGCCTCTGTTGCAAGTGAGCAAGCTACGCAATCTTCTAAGGATGCCGCCGCCGCCCTAGCTGAGGCGCGGGATGCGCAAGTCGAGATCAATGACCTGGCGGAAGACATTAAGAAAATTGAAGAGATTCGAGAGGTCGAGCGTAAAGCGTCCGACACCGAATTAATTAGGAAAACGGAAGACCTAGTGAAGGAAATGGAAGCGAAGTTCAGTGAAAAATCTGAGGCCTTGGATAAAGAATGGACTCGTTTCACTGCAGAGTTCACGTCCCAACTCGCACTCAAAGCACCAGCCGGCTACTGGAAAGCAAAACATCGTAGTCACACGAAATGGGTATTGTGGCTTGGCATTGCACTTTCCATTAGTGCCGCGAGTGGTGCATGGGTCCTGCACGAGATGGCTTGGGAAATATTCGGTCCGTTACGGTTTAATCAAATCCCAAGCTGGTTCCAGGTCATCACTTTCTCTCTAGCCACGCTGGTTTACGTACTGATCCTGCGATCAACCCTACGCATCATGATGAGCCATATTCATTTGTCGCTCGATAGCGCTGAACGTCAAACGATGATTGTTTCTTACCTTGCGCTGGTTAGACGTGGCGGAATCAAGGAAGAATCGTTGGACAAAATCCTTAATTCAATCTTCCGACCTACCGGCGATGGGATAGTGAAGGACGAGGGCATCCCCCTTTCCGCTCTTGCAGAGTTGTTCAAGAGGAACTGACGAGGCCACTTAGATAGGCCTGAAGGGCTCCCATGCGATTCGTTTAGACCTCTTGCGCGTAGGACGCTCATGACCAAAGTTCTGGGCTTCATCCACTCCCAGCAAACTCCGTTCGGGAACAAGTCCATCCAAGCATGCGAGTAGCTTACTTACCGAGCGTTGCCCATCATTGGTTAGAAGCACCGCTTTGGTCCGGTCATCTTTTTCGAAGCCAGCGACTAGTAATGCTGGCACTCTGAGGTTTGCCACTCGCAAGGCCTTGTCGTGTCGCGATGTCGAGGCCGAAGGAGCCCCAGAAGACTCCGCGAGTTGGGTCACGCTGAGCCCTAGCTGAATCGCCACACGAAGCAAAGTTACCGCTCGCGCCGCTGCCAGAAACCGTTGGGTAAAGGCGCCATGCCAATGCTTTCATAAAACCCAACCGATTCCGGAACAGAACTGAGGATCAGGCTCACATTCGGTCCTAAGTGCTTGCGTGTTGCCTGAATCAAGCCAGCGCCTATGCCCTTGCCTTGTGCCTGACGGCTTACCGCCAGATCAGAGAGGTAACAACAAAACGCAAAGTCAGTGACCGACCTGGCAATGCCCACCAGAACGCCGTCTGTTCTGGCTGTCACCACCAGGTTGGCATTCCTGAGCATGGCCTGAAGTCGCTCGGGCTCATCCACGGGCCTGCGCACCCCCAGCCCCGACTCCGTCAGCAGCACGCGAAACTCTTCAACAGAAACCGTTGTTTCAACGGCGTAAATCGGAAGGCTTGATGTCACTACGTTGTTCCCTGGGTAAACAAGAAATTTTATGTTGAAGATAAGTGATCCAACTTATCCAAACATACTTCAACGCGTGAGCGTCTTTCAGAGGGTAACGCACATGCAAGCCAGCGCAGCAAAAGGACTAGATGACGAAAAGACTGGGGTTTTTCTGAGGCCTCTTGGGGCCTTATCCGCTACAGCTGCTGCTCGACGTGGCGCATCAGCCCCTCGCAAGCATCCTCCACCAGGTCCAGCACATGCTCAAAGCCGTCCTTGCCGCCATAGTAGGGATCGGGCACGACCGGGCTGTCATGCTTTAAACAAAACTCCGTGAGCCTGCGCACTTTATGGAGATGCGCAGCGGGACATTCGTCCTGGACCAAAGCCAGGTTGTCCCAGTCCATGGCCAGAATCAAGTCGTGGCGCTCAAAATCCGCCTCCGCTATCTGCCGGGCTCTGAGGCCTGAGAGGTCATAACCCCGCTTCGATGCATGGGCCTGGGAGCGTTCGTCGGGCGGGTTGCCGGGATGGTAGTTGTGGGTGCCGACCGAGTCGACCTGCACTTTTTCGCCAAGGCCACGCGCCATGACTTTGTGCAGAAACACACCATGGGCCGTAGGGCTGCGGCAGATATTGCCCATGCAGACAAAGAGGACGGAATAAGGTTTCATGTGAGGGGTGTGGGCCGAAAACTGCCCCGCGAGGCCGGCCCTGCGGCTAATCTACCAGAGCGGTTTCAGGTTTTCCGCCCTGCCCCGCGTTCACCCGAGCCGCCGGGCCTGCCGAAAGGGCCATAGCCACAGCCACCCCATGCGTATACAGTCCACTGAACAGAGGACAACAATGCCATGCTGATGACCTGCATAGGGGGCCCGCTTCACGGGCTGCAAGTGGGACTTGCCGACGACGCCCGGGTGTATGAGGTGCAGGACGGCAAGCCGCGTGCGCGTTATTTGCGGCAGGTGCCGTCGCAGCACTACGACCCGCAAACAGGCAACGCGGGCTCCACGGCCTTCTTTGCGCTAAGTTCACTGAGCGGGATGGAGGTGACGAACCTGATCATCACCCACCTGGAAGGCTTTCGGCCCCGGGTTTTGCCGGTCGCGTCAAAGCCCGTCTGACGCACCCGCGCCCACACCCGGCAAGAAAGATCCATCGAGCGCGGCCGGCCGGCTGGCCTGCATCCCCGGCACCACGGCCGCAGGGTGGTCGCGCTCGGCGCGTTCCTGCATCAGCGCCAGGTGCAGCTGGTGCAAGGCGTCCACGCACTCCAGCACGATGGACTGGACCATTTCCGCGGCCTCGCCGGCCTGCGACCTTTGCGGGGCCGCGAGCTTTTCACCGACGCTGAGCATGAGCCTGACCATGACGGCGCGAAACAGCAAATCCCAGTCGGTGATTGCGATGTCCAGCGGGTAGTCGGGCAGGAGCGCCTCAAACTGCCGCGCGCGGCGCGAAGCGAGAAGGGCATCGTGGCCGCGCTCGCCGTCGCCTGCGGCCCAGTCGCGCAGGACGTCCAGCACAGCGGCGCTGGCACCGGGCACCTCACGCCGGGACTCCGTCAGGAACCTGGTTGAATTCAGCATGGCCAAGGCCGAGCGTGCCAGCAGCTTGGGGTTGGGGGCGGGTGAGGAAGCAAGTCGGATCATGACAAACCTCGCGAAACAGGGCTGCCGCATGGCGCTGCGGCAAGGGGCGGGTGATGCGATGCGACCCGGCCCGGTTGGATTGGGCTGGGCGATCACCTTTGTCCTTTGTAGGAGGTCTAAACCTGCCCGTCGGTGCGCTGCCGCACATGTGGCGCAAAGGTTTTGAAGGCCGCGGCGGAAAGTGGCCTTTCCCAGTACAGGCGTCAGTGCAGCAGCTGGGCGTAAGTCTGGCGGTCCGTCGCGTAGCAGCTGCAGGTCGCGGCTTCCAGGCCGGGGCGGTCCAGCACCGTCACATCGCCGCGGTGGTATTCGATGAGGCCGCCGCGCTGCAAGGTATTGGCGGCAGCCGTGATGCCGACCCGGCGCATGCCCAGCATATAGGCCAGGAATTCGTGCGTCACGTGGAAGTGGTCGGAATGCGCGCGGTCCTGGCTCATCAGCAGCCAGCGGGCCAGGCGCTCGGTGGTCTGGTGAAAGCGCAGGCAGGCGGCCGAAGCGGCCTGCTGCGCCATCAGCACATAGAGATAACGGTTCATGCCGCGCTGCAGCGGCAGGCTGCGTGCCAGCTGGAGCCGGAAGGCCGGTGTGCCGATTCGCCAGGATGCCCCGGCCCCCTGCACCACCGCATGCAGCGGCGCGGTGACGACGCCCAGTGCGAGTTGCGCGCCCAGCATGCCTTCGCGGCCCACCATGCCGACTTCCACACCGGGGCTGCCTTCGACCAGGGCCACCAGCGAGATAAAGCTGTCGACGGGGAAGTAGACGTGGCGCGTGGGTTTGCCGGGCTCACAGAGCACCTCGGCCAGCACGAGTTCTACCGGCTCGCAGACGGCCAGCAGGCGCAGGCGGTCCTTGCGGGGAAGGAGCTCAATGAGGTGGTTTTCGACAGGGGCCAAAATGGCTCTCCAGTTAAGAACCTGTTCACGGCCTAAACGGCGCCGCGCAAGCACCTTCTCGGGATGGGATGCAAGGCGCGGTGCGCCAGCCCATAGCATCGCTATGGGCCAGCGCCGCAACGCCGCAGACCGCCCGAGAAGGCGCTTGCCCTCCGGGTTGGGGTGAAATCGGGCGATTGAGCCACCCAGGCCCTTGCATGGGCATTAGCCCATGCGGCGTTCCCGGCCGGCCCACTCATCCCGATTGCACCCTAACGCGGCTCCGTTTAGGCCGTGAACAGGTTCTAGGACATCCCGGATGTGCCGGGCCAATGACAAGGCCGCGCTACTGTCGTCAGTTCAATTCGGTTCCCCAGTATGCACGATGCACCGCACATCGCACCGTGTGCCAGCGAACACAGCCCGCAAGCAGGCCAGCTAGGCCGCGGGCAGCAGCCGGTCGTATTCCTTCTTGACCACGGCATAACATTCGCAGGTGCGTTGCTCCAGGCCCGGGCGGTCCAGCACGGTGATACGGCCGCGCGAATAGCGGATCAGCCCGAGGTTTTGCAGCTTGAGCGCGCCTTCGGTGACGCCCTCGCGGCGCACGCCCAGCATGTTGGCGATGAGCTCCTGCGTCATGACGAGTTCATTGCCCTGCAGGCGGTCAAGGCTCAGCAGCAGCCAGCGGCACAGCTGCTGGTCCAGCGAATGGTGGCGGTTGCACACGGCGGTTTGCGCCATCTGCGTGATCAAGGCCTGGGTGTAGCGCAGCAGCAGGTGCAGCACCGGCGCGCGTTTGAATTCTTCCTTGATGGCATCGGCCTTGAGGCGAAAGCCCTGGCCGGCGCTTTGCACCACGGCGCGGCTGGGGGTGGATTCGCCGCCCATGAAGAGCGAGATGCCGACCACGCCTTCATGGCCGACCACCGCGATCTCGGCCGAGGCGCCGTTTTCCATCACATAGAGCAGGGAGACGATGGCCGTGGTCGGAAAGTACACATGGTCCAGGGTGCTGCCCGATTCGTAGAGCACCTGGCCGAGCGGCATGTCGACCCACTCCAGTTGCGGCGCCCAGCGCTGCCACTCTGCATCCGGCAAGGCGGCCAGCAGCTCGTTCTTTTTGGGGTCGGGGGAAAGGCTGATTGCGAACTCCGGGCGGATCTGGCTTCGAGTCGGCCTCTGACAGAGGTCTCGCACCGTTTTCGGAGTATAGGCAATAAAGGACCCCCGGTATGTACGCTAGCGCACAAACGGAGGAAAACCGGCTCCGGGCTCCCGGGAGGTATCCCGGCCTACCTGGCGGCCTCTTCAATCGCCTCTGTCGTCTGCAGCGCATGCTGCGCAATCTGCGCCGATGCCAGGGCCAGCGAGGCCAGCGCATAGGTGCCGCTGATGATGCCCTTGTAGGCCACTTCCGCCCCAATAGCGTCCTGGCCCAGGCCTTCGGTGGCGGCGATGATGCAGGCCTCGACGCTGTCCAGTCCGGCGTCGCCAAACAGGTCTTCGCCTTCGTAGCTCACGCGGTATTCAAACTCGTCCTGCATCATGGGTTCGATGTGGAAACGGACAATCATGGCTTCTCCTTTTTCATCAGCTTTTTGATGACAAGCCGAAGTGTGCAAGAACGCCCTGCCCCGCTACGCGGCCGCTGGCAAAACAGGCGGTCAGCAGATAGCCACCAGTGGGCGCTTCCCAGTCCAGCATCTCGCCGGCGCAGAACACGGGCTGGCCTGGGCCTTTGAGGTTTTGCAAT
Organism: Polaromonas sp. P4_F6; assembly: GCF_056401275.1. NCBI lineage: Bacteria > Pseudomonadati > Pseudomonadota > Betaproteobacteria > Burkholderiales > Comamonadaceae > Polaromonas > Polaromonas sp. P4_F6. The sequence continues at coordinate 118,977 of NZ_JBFUJQ010000002.1, forward strand.
TGCAGTTGCAGGTTCATGGCTTCGAACATCACGCCGCCCGCGGTGCTGATGGCTTCGTCAATCGGCCGGGTGGCGGTCACGCGCACCGGCAAGGCCTTGATGCCGGCAGCCAGGCGCACCGGATCGGCAATCGCGTCCTTGCCCAGCAGTTCATACAGCATGGCGGCCTTGATGCCGTCCAGGTTGAGGCGGCTTTTCAGGTGGCTGGAGAGCGAGCGCGAGCCGCGCGGGTGGCGCACCTCGACCAGCACCTGTTCGGCGGATTTGTCCGGCAGCAGGTCCAGCATAAAGGTGGCGCTGCCGTGGGCGGCGATCTCGTCGCGCAGCAAATTGGAGGCGGCATACACCAGGCTGCCTTCGACACCGGTGGCGGTGGCGATGAATTCGCCCTTGCGGCTGAAGCTGCGGCCGCGCGAGTCGGTGAAATGGATGGCGACCGACTTGAAGGGCTGGCCGGCGAAGCGGCTGGCGAAATGTTCGGTCCAGCCGGTGTGGGGCCGCGGGCTTTTGCCTATCAGCTCCTGCAAAAATTCGCGGCGGGTTTCGCCGGCATCGGCGACAGCCTCCTGCAGTTGCGCGGGGCTGTCGGGCCGGGCCGCGACCTCAAAGCCGCAGTTGGAAGGCAGCAGCGGCGCAATCGCCACGCCGCGCGCGGCCAGCAGCGGCACCCAGGCGCCGTCGGAGCCCAGCCGCGCCCAGCTGCCGCCGCCCAGCGCCAGCACCACGGCATCGGCCTGTACCAGCACTTCGCCGGTGGGCGTTGCGAATTTCAGTGCGCCGTCTTCGGCCCAGCCCAGCCAGCGGTGCCGCATGGAAAACTTGACGCCGGCCTGGCGCAGGCGCTGCAGCCAGGCGCGCAGCAGCGGCGCGGCCTTCATGTCCTTGGGAAACACGCGGCCCGAGCTGCCGACAAAGGTTTCCACGCCCAGGGCTTCGGCCCAGGCGCGCAGCTCGGTAGGGCCGAAGGCGGCCAGCAACGGCTGCAATTGCGCGGCGCGCTCGCCGTAACGGCCCACAAAGGCCTGCGGCGCTTCGGAATGCGTGAGGTTGAGCCCGCCTATGCCGGCCAGCAAAAACTTGCGGCCCACCGAGGGCATGGCGTCATAGACCTCGACCCTCAGGGCCGCGCCGGCGCCGGCCAGCACCTCGGCGGCCATCAGGCCGGCGGGCCCGCCGCCTATGACGGCCACACGCAATGCGGCGGCCGGGGTGGAGTCAAGAGAGGATGCGCCAGATGTCAAGGAGGTTCCGCATGCAGCGGCCACAGGTTAAACAGGAAAATCGGAAGGTTCGCGGTCGCGAACACAAAGCGCCTCAAACGGGCGCGGCTCGGCGGAACAGGATGGCCTGATTATTACAGGGAGAGGCCGCTGGGATAGCGACCGGCCACCGGTCCTTACATGGGCGGCGCAAAACCATTGCGCCCGACGATCACGCGCAGCGCGGTCGGCTTGCCGCCCTGCTCCTGGGCGGTGATCATCACTTTGGCGCCGGGCACCAGCAGCGCGTTTTCATCGGCCTTGCCGGGCTTGAAGGACACCACGGGAGCATCGGGCGGCACGATGACGGTTTTTTCGCCGTCTTTGTACTTCAGCGTGAGCTTCTGCCCGCCGGGCACCGATGTGGGCGCGGCGGCCAGGTCGGCCACGGTGGCATTGGTCATGGTGCTTTCGGGCCGCAGGTCCCAGGGGCGGTGGCCTTCGCCGGTGCCGCGCGCGGCTTCGGGGAACACCACGACTTCGAGCGCCAGCTGGCTGCCGTCGGCCTGCGGCATGGCGGCCGTGCCTATATAGCTGCCGGGCTTGATGTCGGCCAGCGCGAGCGGAAAGACTTCCGAGACGTCCATCGCGGCGGGCCGCGCCAGCGTGATGACTTCGCCGCTGCGCTCCCTGACGGTGAGGCTGGTGGCATCGACTTTTTCAATTGTGGCGCGCAGGCGCACAGTGGGATTGGCCGGCGCCGGGCTTTGCGCCAGCGCCAGCGGCAAGGTGGCCGCCAGGGCCAGGGAGGCGAGGAATTGCTTGAGCATGGGAATCCTTTCGGCAGGCATGGAGTGGAAGGAGTAGGAATAGGAATAGGAATAGGCGCCGGACAGGCCCGGTGTGATCAGTCAACCAGGACCACAGTTCCCTGCCCCGTCAGAAAAGCCGCCTTGACCGGCGCGCCCGGGTAGATGCGCTGCACCGCCGCGCGGTAAGCCTGCAGCTGCACGACCAGCGCGGGCTGGCGCTGCGGGGCGCTGGCCGATTTGTAGTCCAGCACCCACCAGTGGCCTTCGTGGCCGGCGTCCTTGCGCTGCACCAGGCGGTCCAGCCGCAGCGCCTGGCCGGCGTAGACCAGGTCGACTTCATTGCCCTGCCAGGCCAGTACCTCGGGCCGCCAGGCCCAGCTGCCCTCGCCGGCCAGGATGCGGCCGGCCAGTGCGGCCGACTGCGCGGCCTGGGCCGGGCTCAGGCGGAACTCGCGCGCCGCGGCCGCCACTTGTTCGGGCAACAGGGCGCCACCCCATTCAAGCAAACGGTGCATGGCCTTACCTATGCGGGCCTTGAGGGAGTCTTCATCGAGGCTCTCCACGGCGGGCGGCTGGAGCATCAGGGCCTGGGGCAGCTCGGGCAATTCGGGCAGGTAGAACACGCCGGCATCCGCCGCGTCCGGGCGCCGGCCCGCCGTTTCATCGGCCACGGGCGCGGGCAGTTCGCCCAGCAGGCCCTGCAGGCGCTGCCACCAGCTTTCGGTGGTCACGCGGTGCGGCTCAATCGAAGAGATGACCAGCGTGTGGCGCGCGCGCGTGAGCGCCACATAAAGCGCATTGAGCTCTTCGCGCTTGCGGGCGGCCTGCTCGACGGCCAGGGTGTCGGCGGCGCAGGCCGGAGGCCGGCTTTCGCTGACCAGGAAGACAAACTTGCGCGGCTCGGTGGCCTCGCCGGGCCAATCGACCAGCACACCCATGCTGTCGGCATTGCGCTCGACGGTGTCGGTGTCCAGCAGCAGCACGGCCTCGGCCTCCAGGCCCTTGGCGCCGTGAATCGTCAGCAGGCGCACGGCTTCGCCGCTGACAGTGGCCGGCGCCTGCGTGCCGCCGGCCTTGAGGGCGCGCACAAAACCATAAGGCGTGGCGTAGCGGCCGCCGTCCAGCTCCAGCGAGACGCCCAGCAACGCGCGCAAATTGGCCAGCACCGCGCCGCGCTGGGCCGTGGGCGCCGCGGCGCCAAAACGCGCCAGCACGTCGCCGTCGTCGTAAATGCCTTGCAACGCGTCGTGCGGCGGCAGGCTGTCGAGCCAGCTTTTCCAGCGCGCCAGCGTTGCGCCCAGGCCTTGCAGTTCGGGCGCCAGCAGTTCTTCTTTCTGCAGCAGCTCGTACCAGGGCTTGCCGTGTTCGCGCTGCAGCAAAGCCAGATGCACCAGGCCGTCATCGGACAGACCGAACAGCGGCGAGCGCAGCGCGCGCGCCAGCGACAAGTCATGCTGCGGCGACACCAGCACGTCGAGCAGCGCCACCATGTCCAGCACCTCGCAGCAGTCAATCAGCTCGGTTTTTTCGCCAACCTGGGCGGGAATGTGCAGGGCGCGCAGCTCGTCCTGCAGCGGCAGCAGGCCGGCGCGCTTGCGCGAAAGCACCATGACGTCCTGGGGCCGCAGCCCGCCGGCGATCTGCTGGGATATCCAGGCGGCGGCCTGGCGGGCTTCGCGCGTGCGCAGGGTTTCCTCGGGCAGTTCGCGCGGCGTGGTCAGGCTGTCGCGCCAGCCGGCGGCCAGCGGCGAAGCCTCTTCCTCGTCCTTGTTGCGCGGGATGGGTGGCAAGCGGCCCACGGCACCGGCCAGGCCGGAGGCGGTGGTGTGCTCGCGAAAACCGTCGTACGCGTCGGCTTCGCGCGCCGTCACCATGGCAGCATTGACGGTGTCTATCACGGCCTCGGCATTGCGGCGCGTGTGGTCGCAGCTGAGCAGATCGCCGCCCAGGCCGTGCACCACAAAAGCCTGCGCGGCGCGAAAGACCTGCGGCTCGGCGCGGCGGAAGCGGTAAATGCTTTGTTTCGGGTCGCCCACCAGGAACACGCTGGGCGCCGTGCCCGCGCCCGAATAACCGATCAGCCACGAATACAAGGCCTGCCACTGCAGCGGGTTGGTGTCCTGGAACTCGTCGATCATCAGGTGGCGTATGCGCGCGTCCAGGCGCTCCTGCACCCAGCCCGAGAGCACGGGGTCGGCCAGCATCAGCAGCGCGGCGCGCTCGACGTCGTTCATGTCGACCCAGCCGCGTTCGCGCTTGAGGGCGGTGAACTGGGCGATCAGCACGCGGCTCAGGCGCGCCATGCGCTGCTGGTGCTGCCAGGCGTCGTGCTGCTGGCGCGCCGCCATCACACGCAGCACCAGGTCCTGGGCGATGCGCACCTGTTCGATGCCGATGATTTTTTCGCCGAACTTGCGCGGCGTGCCTTTTTCGGTCAGCAGGGCCGCGATGGCCGCCGGGAAGTCGCCGGCCGTCAGCGCCTGTTCGAGCTCCACGCCCTTGGCCGAAAAAGTCGGCGCGCTGGCGCGGCCCAGGGCCATGGCGGCGTCCCTCAGGGTCTGCCGGTGGAAGCGATTCGTGCTGAGAAGTTCTTCCGGTTCATCCAGCCCGCCGAATTCGGTGAACTGCGCCGCGAAGGGCTGGACCGAGGCAGCGATCACGCCTTTTTCGTCGGCCAGCGTGAATTCGGTGCGCTTGTCGAGCGCAGCCTGCAAGGCCTTGTCGGTCTGGAAGCGGCCGTGGGTGAGCACCACGGCCTCGAAGTCGGCCTTGAGCGCGGCGTCAAGCGCGACCGCCGCGTAAAAACGCCGCCAGACCAAAGCGCGCGCGGGCGCGTCGTCTTCAAGCAGCTCGTAGTTGACGGGCAGCTCCAGCCGCTGCAGCACCGCGACCGGCGCGCTGCGCAGCAAGGCCGCGAACCAGCTGTGGAAGGTGCGTATCTGCACGGATCGCCCGCTGGCCAGGATGGAACGGTAGAGATTGGACAGCTGCTCGCGCAGCTGCTGCGCGGCCTGCCGGCCCTTGGCGCCGGCCAGGTCCAGCTGTACACCGCGCATGTCCAGCTCGCGCTGCAGCGTGGCATCGTCGGCATGGGCAAAGGCCTTGAGCCAGTCGTCCAGGCGCTCGCGCATTTCGCCGGCGGCTTTTTTGGTGAAGGTGATGGCCAGGATTTCATGCGGCAAGACCTGCTGGCCGGGCGCGGCCGTGGCGCCGTCCAGCAGGGCGCGCACAATGCGCGAGACCAGCATCCAGGTCTTGCCGGCGCCGGCGCAGGCCTCGACCGCGACGCTGCGCCGCGGGTCGCAGGCAATCGCATAAAAGGCCTCGGCCGAAACCGGCTCGCCGTTGCATTCGTAGGCGGCGGTGTGGGCGACCAGCGTATTGGGCGGTGAGGTCATGCGCCCTCCTCCCCGGCCGTGGCGTCCTCGTCCAGACTCCAGAAGTCCTTGCGGCATAAACCACGCGCCGCGCAGTAATCGCAGGCTTTGCCTTCGCCCAGCGCCGGCAGCGCCGCGCCGCGCGCGATGCGGGCCATGTCGGTGAGGATGCTGTCTATCAGTTCGTCGCGCAGGCCGACGATCTCGGGTTGTTCGTAAGTTTTGGTCGGCTCTTTTTCACCGAGGTTGACATAGGCCGCGGCCAGGGTGTCATCGCTCATGAGCGCGGCGTAGAACGCCAGCTGGGTGTCTTCCTGGCCGCCCTTGATGCGTTCGGCCGTGGTGGCGCGCGGCTCGGTCTTGTAGTCGATCAGCAGCGCATGGCCATCGGCCTGGCGGTCTATGCGGTCCAGCTTGCCGAGCAAGGTCAGTTCGCCCAGCGGCATTTCGCGCCAGACCTCGGCTTCGTCAAAGCGGGCCCCCGTGGCTTCGTGTTCGGACAGCCAGGCCAGGTAGCCTTCGCGCACGCCGGGCCAGGCAGCGGCAAAGGGCAGGAATTCACTTTCAGTGAGCGCCAGTTCCTGGGCGGCGCGGTCGGCGGCCGTGTCCATCATGGTGGCGCGGACGGCCGGGTCGTCGGTAGGCTGCGCTTTCAGTGCTTCATGGAAATGCCGCAGCAGGCCGTGCAGCCAATTGCCGAAGTCGCGCTTGCCGAGTTCGCTTTCAAGCTCCTCGGGCTCCTGCAGCTTGAGCTGGCGCAACGCGAAGAAACGATAAGGGCAGCGGCGCAGGTCTTCATAGGCGCTGGCCGACAGGCGTGTGAGGGGCAAGGCCTCGCCGGTCGGGAAGGGGTGCGGTGTGGGCTGGATGTCCACGGCGCGCAGGCTGCGCGGATCGGCGGCGGCTTGCGTTTCTTGGAGGGCGTCGTCCTGCGCCAGCAGCAGTTCCTGCACAAAACCGCTGGGGATCAGGTGTTCGCCGGCTTCGCTGCTGCGCCACAGCACGTCGACCCGGGGCGCCTGCAGGGCGTAATGCCAGGCCTGGCGAGCCGCGGCGGCCAGGGTCTCGCGCGAGGGCAGGCCCAGCAGTTCGCGCTGGGCGGGCGTCCAGGGGCCGGCGGGCTCGGGCGAGACCGGCAGGCGGATCTCGTCGCAGCCGGGCAGCACCACGGCGCGCATGGGCCGGCCCAGCAGCTGCGGCAACGGCAGGATCACAACCTGCTCGGCCGCCGGGTGCGGCGGCGCGAACTTGCCGCCTTCGAGTGCCTGGTTGGCCCATTGGGTGAAATCATGCAGGCGCATGACCGGCGAGGCCTGGAATTCAATCTCGGCGCCCTCGTACAGGCGCAGCACCTCGAGCACGGCCTGGCCGGCTTCGTCTTCGGCCAGCGCGTCCCACTGGCCGGCCGCCTGCAGCGCGGCACGCAGGTCGCGCAGCCACACGGCCAGCGGGCGGGCACGGGCCAGGGGCGCGCGCAACGCATTGGCCTGCAGGGCCAGAGGCTGGGTGGCCATAAAGGCCGGCGGCACGACGTCTTCGGCGGCAAATTCCGGCAGGTCGCGCCAGGCGCGCACGCCGACGCGGCGCAGCTCGGTTTCGGCGGCGGTCACCAGCATGGGCTCAAAGGCGGGCGCGTTCTTGAGCCAGTCGAGCACGGCGTCGGTGGAGGCATCCCAGGGCAAGGCGCGCAGCAGGCTCATGAGGCCGGCGGCGGCGCGTGTGGTGGACAGCTTCCAGCCGGTTTCGTCGCGCATGGCGATGCCGCGCTCGGCCAGCATGGCGCCCACGCGGCGTGTCAGCTGGCGGTCCTGCGCGATCAGCGCGACCGGGCTGCGGCCTTGCGCCAGGTGGGCCAGCACGCAGGCGGCGGCGCGGCCGGCTTCGTCCTCGGCGTCCTGGGCGGCATGCAGCGCGGGCGGCGGGCCGGCTTGCAGGGGGATGCACAAGGGGATGGACAGGGACAGCTCGCCGAAATGGGCCTTGAGCGCCTCGGTCAGCGGGTCGGCCTGGAAGCCTTCGAGCATGGCGAACAGCAGGGGCCGGGCCTGGAACAGGCGGTCGGTTGGATAGGCCGAGGCCGCGGCCCAGGCCAGCGCGATGCGGCCCACGGCGGCTTCGAGCGCCAGCACCGGGGAATCCAGGCCCGCGCCCAGGGTCTGGGCCAGCCCTTCGCTCCAGGCGCGGCGACGTGCCGGCATGACGGCGGCGGCCACGCCGGCCAGGCTCCAGGCGGCCTCAACCAGGCGGCCGGCCAGCGCGTCCTGCTGGCTGCCCAGCCCGGCGCGCTCCAGCAGCGAGGCGGCGGTGAGCATGTCGACGGCCACATCCATGCGCAAATCGTCACCCGAGGGCGTGAACAGGCCCAGCGTGCCACCCAGGCCGCCGGCCCAGTTCATGGTGGTTTCAAAACGCGGCACAAAAAAGGTGTCGCCGGCCTGCGCGGCCCAGGCCTGGCGCGCCTGCTGGATCAGCTGGGCATAGGGCAGCAGCACGACGCATTCGGCCGGGTGCACGCCGCGCGCCTCGATGGCCGCGGCCAGCGCGGCCATGGCCTGGCGCCAGCACCGCGCATCAGGCGGGGCGGCGGTGTCGGCAAGGTCGGCGATGGAAGCTGGTGGCATGAATAGGGTTTGCGACGGGCGACAGGGGGCAACTTGGGACGGGCCGCGGACGGATTGAGCGGATGGCTATCAGGGTGATAGCCCCTGCCCGCCCGACCCAGCCACTTGCTTTCTGCCACAATGACTGCAACTTTAGCCCTACGTATCGTAACCATCCTAACCAAGACAAAGGAGCCGCCATGGCGAGCGAACTGATCAAACATACCACCGATGCCACCTTCGAAGCCGATGTGCTGCAATCCACCAAACCCGTGCTGGTGGATTACTGGGCCGAATGGTGCGGTCCGTGCAAGATGATCGCTCCCATCCTGGATGAAGTGGCGACCGGCTACGACGGCAAGCTGCAGATCGCCAAGATGAACGTGGACGAAAACCGCGACATCCCCGCCAAGTTCGGCATACGCGGCATCCCCACGCTGATGCTGTTCAAGGACGGCCAGTTGGCCGCCACCAAGGTCGGCGCCATGAGCAAGGCCCAATTGACCGCCTTCATCGACCAGCAACTGGCCTGAAGCTTCGCGCCGGAAAAGGAAGCACGGCGCCCTGCCGCTTCCTGACCGGCGCCCCTCCCCCGGGGCGCTCGCCCCGCACGCATGAAATTAGCCCCCGTTTCCCGCCTGAATTTCCTGTCATAATGTGCCTTATTCACCGGTACGGCCCGCGCCGCCCGGTTCGAGTTGCCGGTTTGTAAGCCACCTTCTGCGGCTTCTTTTCAAACCTCCCCCGTTTTCCATCAATGAACTCCGCAAGGAGTAATTCCATGCACTTAAACGAACTCAAGGCACTGCACGTGTCTGAAGTCCTCAAGCAGGCCGAAGCCCTTGAGATCGAAAACGTCGGCCGCATGCGCAAGCAGGAGCTGATGTTCGCCATCATCAAAAAACGTGCAAAAACCGGCGAGACCATCGTGGCCGACGGCGTGCTGGAAGTGCTGCCCGACGGTTTCGGCTTCCTGCGCGCCCCTGACTCTAGCTACACCGCGTCCACCGACGACATCTACATCAGCCCCAGCCAGATCCGCCGCTTCAACCTGCACACGGGCGACATGATCGAAGGCGAAGTGCGCACCCCCAAGGACGGCGAGCGCTACTTCGCGCTGAACAAGCTCGACAAGGTCAACGACGGCCTGCCCGAAGACAACAAACACAAGGTCATGTTCGAGAACTTGACCCCGCTGTTCCCGCGCGAGCAGTTCAAGCTCGAGCGCGACATCAAGGGCGAAGAGAACCTGACCAGCCGCATCATCGACATCGTCTCGCCCATCGGCAAAGGCCAGCGCGCCCTGCTGGTGGCGCCGCCCAAGTCCGGCAAGACCGTGATGATGCAGAACATCGCCCACGCCATCACCGCCAACTACCCCGAAGTGGTCATGATGGTGCTGCTGGTGGACGAACGCCCCGAGGAAGTGACCGAAATGCAGCGCAGCGTGCGCGGCGAGGTGATTTCTTCCACCTTCGACGAACCGGCCGCGCGCCACGTGCATGTGGCCGAAATGGTGATCGAACGCGCCAAGCGCCTGGTAGAGCTCGGCAAGGACGTGGTCATCCTGCTGGATTCCATCACCCGCCTGGCCCGCGCCTACAACAACGTGCTGCCCTCCTCCGGCAAGGTGCTGACCGGCGGCGTGGACGCCAATGCGCTGCAGCGCCCCAAGCGCTTTTTCGGCGCGGCCCGCAACATTGAAGAAGGCGGCAGCCTGACCATCATAGGCACGGCCCTGGTCGACACCGGCAGCCGCATGGACGAAGTGATCTTTGAGGAATTCAAGGGCACCGGCAACTGCGAAATCCACCTGGACCGCCGCCTCTACGAAAAACGCGTGTTCCCGGCCATCCACCTCAACCGCAGCGGCACCCGCAAGGAAGAACTGCTGCTTGCACCCGAAATCCTCCAAAAATCGCGGATTTTGCGTCAATTCATGTACAACATGGATGAAATCGAGTCCATGGAGCTCATGCTCAAGAACATGAAGGCCACCAAGAACAACCACGAATTCTTCGACATGATGAGAAGGGGTGGTTAGCCCCCACGCTTTTCACTTCGCCTTCGGCTCCGTGTAATGCGCTGCCCCCCGAGGGGGCGCTGCGCCTGCGGCCCGGCGAAGCCGGTTCCGCGGCCCCGGCTGGGTTAAAACCCGGTTCTTGACCCCTCACAGCGCTGTTTTAGGCACAAAGTCGCCTCTCATAAGGCCGAAATTGCGCTAAGTGCTTGATTTCATGCCATAATCTACGGCTTAGCGGAAAGTGCCCAGGACTGGCTTGTGTGGCTCCCGCATCGAACAAGGAAAGATCATGAAAGAAGGCATTCACCCCAACTACCGCGAAGTTTGTTTCCTGGACCTGTCCAACAACTTCAAGTTCGTCACCCGCTCCTGCGTCAACACCAAAGAAATGGTGACCATGGAAGACGGCCGCGAACTGCCCCTGTACAAGCTCGATACGTCCAGCGAATCGCACCCCTTCTACACCGGCACGCAAAAATCCGTGGACAACATGGGCGGCCGCGTCGAGAAATTCCGCAACCGTTTCGGCAAGACCACCGCCGCCGCCAAAGAGGCCGCGCCCGAAGCTGCGAAGTAAGCTGCGAATCCTTTCGCCAGCCTGCAAAAAGCAGCCTGAATTTCAGGCTGCTTTTTTTTCGGCAAAATTTGCCGGCAGCCGCAAAACCTCGCGGCCCGGTTTGACGCAAAATCACCGATGGCCCGGGATGGCGGCCCGGCAGTCTTGCCGGCCCTTCCCCGCACTTTCCCGACTCCAACCGTTTTGAACAAACCTTCACCCGCCATCATTGCCCAGTCCGCCGTGCGCCGCCTGCCCCGGCTTGCGCTGCTGCTGTTCTGCGCGGCCTATGTATTGCCGGGTTTCCTGGGGCGCGGGCCCTGGAAAAACGAGGATATCGCGGCCTTTGGCGTGATGCGCGAACTGGCCTCCACGGTGGCCAACTGGCTGCAGCCGCAGCTGCTGGGCCGGGCCACCGAATTTGACGCACTGGCACCCTACTGGCTGGGCGCGGTCGCGATCAAATGGCTGCCTTTCCTGGACCCGGCCCTGGCGGTGCGGGTGCCGTTTGTGGGGCTGCTGGTGCTGACCCTGCTGGCCACCTGGTATGCCGTCTATTACCTGGCGCGCAGCCCGCTGGCCCAGCCAGTCGCCTTCGCCTTTGGCGGCGAGGCCAGCCCGGTGGACTACGCCCGGGCCATCGCCGACGCCGGCCTGCTGGCGCTGATCGCCAGCCTGGGCCTGGCGCAGCTCTCCCACGAAACCACGCCGGCGCTGGCGCAGCTGGGCTTTACGGCGCTGGCTTTTTACGCCATGGCGGCCAGCCCTTACCGCCGCGCCACCAAAATCCTGGGGCCGGCCTTCGGCCTGCTGATCGGCCTGGCCGGGCTCACCCTGAGCGGCGCGCCCACGCTGGCCCTGCTGCTGGGCGCGGGCGGCGCGCTGGTGGAATGGACCCATATGCACTGGGGTGCGGACCGGACCGACCCCGCTGCCAGGCAGCAGTCCTGGCACTGGGTGCTGCTGATCACCGGCATCACGCTGGGGGTCGCGCTGCTGGCCTACAGCCTGGACCTCTGGCGCTGGCGCATCCACCTGCCCGGCAGCGACGACACTTCCGCCTGGAAGGACTGGCGCAGCCTGGGGCGTTTGCTGCTGTGGTTCACCTGGCCGGCCTGGCCGCTGGCAATGTGGACGCTTTACCGCTGGCGCCGCCAGCTGGCCAGCCGCCACGTCGCCCTGCCGCTGTGGTTTGCCGCCATGGCCGTGGCCGCCACGCTGACCACCACGGCCTCGGACCGCAGCCTGCTGCTGAGCCTGCCGCCGCTGGCCGCGCTGGCCGCCTTCGCGCTGCCCACGCTCAAGCGCAGCGTGGCTTCGCTGATCGACTGGTTCACGCTGCTGTTTTTCACCGGCTGCGGCATCATCATCTGGGTGGTCTGGATCGCCATGCAGACCGGCGTGCCGCGCCAGCCCGCCGCCAACGTGGCCAAGCTCGCGCCCGGCTTCGAGCCCAGCTTTTCCTGGCTGGCCTTTGTGTTTGCGCTGGCCGCCACCCTGGCCTGGACCTGGCTCGTCAAATGGCGGGCCGGCGCGCAGCGCGCGGCCGTCTGGAAATCGCTGGTGCTGCCGGCCGGCGGCGCCACCTTGTGCTGGCTGCTGCTGATGACACTCTGGCTGCCGCTGCTCGACTATGCGCGCAGCTTCGCGCCCATGTCGCGGCAGATCGCCAGCCTGGTGGACAAAACCGCTTGCGTCGAAATCTACGGCATAGGCAGCGCCCAGGCCGCCGCCCTGCAGTACCACGGCCGGCTTGAGCTGCGCCAGGCCGGCGCGCAGGCCAGCTGCCCCTACCTGATCGTCGACGTCGAAGCCCAGCCCACGCTCAGCAGCAGGGTTAACCTGCCCGACTGGGCCTTCCAGGCCACGGTGCGCCGCCCCACGGACAAGACCGAGAACGTGCTGCTCTACAAGCGGGTCAGCCAGGACGGCCCGGCCAAACCACCCACCCCGTCCCGCCGCGCCAACGGCAAAGCCAAGCCTTGAGCGAGCTCAAGGTCATCAGCCGGCACGCGGGCACGGTGCTGGTCGGGCAACTGGCCGTCATGGCCTTCGGCGTGGCCGACACCGTGATCGCGGGCCGCTACAGTGACGAGGCGCTGGCCGCGCTGTCGGTCGGCTCGGCCCTTTATGTCAGCGTGTATGTGGGGCTGATCGGCATCGTGCAGGCGCTGCTGCCGATCTGGTCAGAGATGCTGGGCGCGCGGCGCCATGAGGCGGTGGGCGCCTCGCTGAGGCAAAGCATGTACCTGTGCGGCTTCATCGTGGCGGCGGGCATGGCCGCCATGCTGTTTCCCGGCCCGCTGCTGCGCTGGGCCCAGGTACCCGAGCTGATGCGGGACGAGGTCCAGCATTACCTCGCGGTGCTGGCTTTTGCCTTCGCGCCCTCGCTGCTGTTTCGCATCTACAGCACCTTCAACCAGTCGCTGGGCAAACCGCTGCTGGTCACCTGGCTGCAGGTCGGCGCCCTGCTGGTCAAGATTCCGCTGTCCATCTGGCTGGTGGCCGGCGGTGCCGGCGTGGAGCCCATGGGCGCCGTGGGCTGCGCCTGGGCCACGCTGGTCGTGAACTACCTGCTGCTGGCGCTGGCCCTGCTGATGCTGCGCACCCGGCCCATGTACCTCCCTTACCGCATCTGGGAGCGCATGGAGCGGCCCGACTGGTCGCAGATCGGCAACTTCGCGCGCCTGGGCATCCCGGGCGGCCTGGCCTACCTGGTGGAGGTGACCTCGTTCACGCTGATGGCCCTTTTTATCGCCCGCCTGGGCACGGTCGCCTCGGCCAGCCACCAGATCGCCTCCAGCGTGGCGGCGGTGCTCTACATGATGCCGCTGTCGATGGCAATTGCCTGCAGCGCGCGCGTGTCCTTCTGGATGGGCGCCGGCCGGCCGGACTATGCCAGGCGCGTGGTGCTGCTGGGGCTCAAGCTGACCGGGTTGGCGGCGCTCACGCTAGGGGGTTTTGTGGCCATGGCCGGGCCCTTGCTGGCGCGCTGGTATTCGGGCAGCCCGGAAATCATCGCGCTGGCTTCCTCGCTGCTGGTGTGGGTGGCCTTCTACCATGTGGCCGACGCGACCCAGGCCCTGACCGCGTTTTTGCTGCGCTGCTACCGCATCACCATCATGCCGCTGGCGCTGTACGGCGTGCTGCTGTGGGGGCTGGGTTTGCTGGGCGGCTACCGCCTGGCCTACGGGGGCATCGCCGGCCATGCGGCCACCCAGTCGGCCGCCAGCTTCTGGGCCGCCAGCACGGTGGCCATCGCGCTGGTGGCGGCCTGCTTCCTGGGCCTGCTGTGGCACGCCGTGAGGCGCAGCCTGCGGGCACCGGCGGCTCAGGCAGTCTAGGCCGCCTGGGCCAGTTGCACCCGGCGCACACGCGCGGCCGGAAACACAATGGAAAAGCAGGAGCCCTGCCCCGGTTCGCTCTCGATGTGCAGTTCGGCGCCGTGGCGCTGCGCCACATGCTTGACGATGGCCAGGCCCAGGCCGGTGCCGCCGGTCTCGCGTGAGCGGCTGCGGTCTATGCGGTAAAAGCGCTCGGTCAGCCGCGGCAGGTGTTCGGGCGCGATACCGGGGCCAGTGTCCCTGACCTTGAACTCGCCGCGGCCGTCTTCCAGCAGCGTCCAGCTCACGCGCACCAGGCCGCCTTCGGGCGTGTAGCGCACCGCGTTGGTCACGAGGTTGGACATGGCGCTGTACAGCTCGGTCTGCACGCCGGCGATTTCCGACACCGGGCCGGACTCGAACTCCAGGCGGTGCCCCTGCGGCCCGATCACCGCCGACAGGGCCCTGGCCTCCTGCTCGCACTGGGCCAGCAGCGCGCCCAGCGTCATCCAGTCATTGGCGCCCGGGAAGGGGCTGCCTTCCAGGCGCGACAGGGTCAGCAAATCGCTGACCAGGGTCTGCATGCGCTGCGACTGCTGCGACATCAAGGCCAGGTAACGGGCACGCTCGGGCTCCTTGAGAGGCAAGGTCTGCAAGGTCTCGATAAAGCCGGACAGCACCGTCAGCGGCGTGCGGATCTCATGCGACACATTGGCCACGAAATCGCGGCGCATGGCTTCGGCCAGTTCCACGGCCGTGATGTCGCGCGACAGCAGCAGCTTGCGGTCCTTGCCGTAGGAGTGCACATGGACCGACAGCTTCACGGGCCGCGCCGGCGTGCTGGCGCTGCCCGGGATGACCACGTCGTGCGTGAAGTTGCCGGTCGCCATATAGGCTTTGAAGGCCGGGTCGCGCACCAGGTTGGCGATGTGCTGCATCACGTCGCGCTGGGCGTCGAAGCCGAAATGCTGGCTGGCCATCTGGTTGCACCATTCGATGCGGCCCTGCGCGTCCAGCAGCACCACGCCGCTGGGCGAGGCCTGCATGGCCGCCAGGAACTCGTCGAGGCGGGCCTGGCTTTCCTGGTACTGCTGGTCGCGGTTCTTGAGCAGCCGGCGGGTCCGGTCGGCGACCTCGCCCCAGACGCCGGGCAGGCTGGGCGCGCTGCCGGCCATCACGGCGGGCGTGTCGTTGTTTTGCTCGGCACGCAGCCAGCGCAGCAGCCGGTTGATGAAGAAGCTGTCGATCACCAGCCAGACCATGGCCGCCACCGCCAGCCCTATGCCCAGGCCGAAGCTCAGGCCGTTGACGGTGCGCGCCCAAAAGCCCAAACCGCCGCCCACAAGCATGCAGGCGGCGAAAACAATCCACCGGTTGATCATGCGCTGGATTGTGCAGCAGCCACCGGGCTGTTGGCGGCTACCGCGGCCATCGCGGTCAGCCGGTAACCGGCGCCGCGCACGGTTTCCACCATGGTGCCCGCCGAGCCCAGGGCCTCGCGCAGGCGTTTGACGTGGACGTCGACGGTGCGCTCTTCAATGAAGACGTGGTCGCCCCAGACCTTGTCGAGCAGGGAGCTGCGGCTGTGCACGCGCTCGGCATGCTTCATCAGGTAATGCAGCAGCTTGAACTCGGTCGGGCCCAGCTTGAGCTCCTGGCCCAGGTAGGCAATGCGGTGCGTCGCGGCGTCCAGCACCAGCCCGCCCACGGTCACGCTGTCGTTCACCGACTCAGGCGCGCGGCGGCGCAGCACGGCGCGTATGCGCGCCAGCAGCTCCTGGGTGGAAAAAGGCTTGGTGATGTAGTCGTCAGCGCCGGCGTCCAGGCCGGCGACCTTGTCGGGTTCGTCGCCGCGCGCCGTCAGCATCAGGATGGGAATGCTTTTGGTGCGCGCCTGCTTGCGCCAGTGGCGCGCCAGCGCCAGGCCGCTTTGCCCCGGCAGCATCCAGTCCAGCAGGATGGCGTCGGGCAGCACGGCGTCGAGTTCGCGCTGGGCCGACACACTGTCTTCCGCCACCACGGGGTCAAAGCCGCCATGCCGCAGGTTGACGGCAATCAACTCGGCGATGGCTGGCTCGTCTTCAACAATCAGTATGCGTGGCAGGTGTTTCATTCCGTCTTTACTTTACTGCAGACTCGATCTGTTCCATCGGGGTGTGCCGCACGTCGGCGCCCTTGACGATGTAAATGATGAATTCCGCGATGTTCTTGGCGTGGTCGCCCACGCGCTCTATGGCCTTGGCCACGAACAGCAGGTCCAGGCTGGGCGAAATCGTGCGCGGGTCTTCCATCATGTAAGTGATGAGCTTGCGCACAAAACCGTCGAATTCCTGGTCGATCTGGTCGTCTTCCTTGAGGATGGAAACTGCCACCGCGGTGTCCAGCCGGGCAAAAGCGTCCAGCGCCTTGCGCAGCAGGCCGGAGGCCAGCTCCGCGGCGATGCGCAGGTCGGAAGAAGGCAGGGCCCGGGCCGATCCGCTCTCGATAATGGACTTGACCATGCGCGCGATCTTCTCGGCTTCGTCACCGGCGCGCTCCAGGTTGGCCGTGGTCTTGGAAATGGCGATCAGCAGGCGCAGGTCGCGGGCCGTGGGCTGGCGCCGCGCGATGATGGACGACAGTTCGCGGTCGATGTCGATTTCCATCGCGTTGACGCGCGCTTCGGTTTCGATGACCTGGTTGGCGCTTTCGGCACTGAACTGGGACAAGGCGTAAATGGCCAGGCGGATCTGTGACTCAACGAGGCCGCCGAGTTCCATGACGCGCGAGGAGACGCCGTTGAGTTCGCTGTCAAACTGGGTTGAGAGGTGTTTATCAGGCATGTGTGCTCCCTAGTCCGTATCAGCCGAAACGGCCGGTGATGTAGTCTTCGGTTTCTTTACGTTTCGGCTTGAAGAACAGGTCTTCCGTCGCGCCGAATTCAACGAGGTCGCCCAGGTACATATAGGCCGTGTAATCGCTGCAGCGGGCGGCCTGCTGCATGTTGTGCGTCACGATGACCACCGTGTATTCGTTCTTCAGCTCGGCGATCAGCTCTTCCACCTTGGCGGTGGAGATCGGGTCCAGTGCCGAGCAGGGTTCGTCCAGCAGCAGCACCTCGGGCTTGATGGCGATACCGCGGGCGATGCACAGGCGCTGCTGCTGGCCGCCCGAGAGGCTGGAGCCGCTCTGGTTGAGCTTGTCCTTGACTTCGGTCCAGAGCGCTGCCTTGCGCAGCGCCCATTCCACGCGCTCGTCCATGTCGGAGGCGTTCAGGCTCTCGAACAACTTCACGCCGAAGGCGATGTTGTCGTAGATCGACATCGGAAACGGCGTCGGCTTCTGGAACACCATGCCGACCTTGGAGCGGATCAGCGCCACGTCTTTTTTGGACGTCAGCAGGTTCTCGCCGTCGAACATGATTTCGCCTTCGGCGCGCTGCTCGGGGTAGAGCTCATACATGCGGTTGAAAATGCGCAGCAGCGTGGACTTGCCGCAGCCCGAGGGGCCGATGAAAGCCGTGACCTTCTTTTCCGGAATTTCCAGGTTGATGCCCTTGAGGGCGTGGAACTTGCCGTAGTAGAAGTCGAGGTTCTTGACCGATATTTTCGATTGCTCGCGTTGTGCGGTGATGGTGTCCATCTTTGACCTTGTTGTGTTGTGTGGCTGTCAGTTTTTGGCGCGTGTCAGCACGCGCGCCAGGATGTTCAGGCCAAGCACGGCCATGGTGATCAGGAACACGCCCGCCCACGCCAGTTGCTGCCAGTTCTCGTAAGGGCTCAGCGCGAACTTGAAGATCGTCACCGGCAGGCTGGCCATGGGCTGGTTCAGGTCCGAGGTCCAGAACTGGTTGTTCAGCGCGGTGAACAGCAGCGGCGCCGTTTCGCCGGCAATCCGCGCCACGGCCAGCAGCACACCCGTCGTCACACCGGCGCGCGCGGCGCGCAGCGTGATGCTGGTGATGACCTTCCACTTGGGCGCGCCCAGGGCGTAGGCGGCTTCGCGCAGGCCGGGCGGCACCAGCTGCAGCATGTTTTCCGTGGTGCGTATGACCACCGGAATCACGATCAGCGCCAGCGCCAGGACACCGGCCCAGCCCGAGTAGGACTTGAACTGCGACACGACGACGGTGTAGACGAACAGGCCGATCACGATGGACGGCGCGGACAGCAGGATGTCGTTGACGAAGCGCGTCACCGAGGCCAGCATGCCCTTGGTGTTGTATTCGGCCAGGTAGATGCCCGCCATGATGCCGATAGGCGTGCCCACAAAGGTAGCCAGCAGCACCATCAGGAAGGACCCGTAGATCGCGTTGGCGATGCCGCCCGCTTCATTGGGCGCCGGCGTCATCTGGGTCAGGGTGGCCAGCGAAAGGCCGCCCACGCCCAGGCGTATGGTTTCCCACAGAATCCAGGCCAGCCAGAACAGGCCGAAGGACATGGCCGCCAGCGAGAGCACCAGCGCGATGGTGTTGATCCGCTTGCGGCGCGCGAACTTGGCCAGGCGTGCGTCTTGCATCATGGCGCTCATGTTTTCACCCCTTCACTCTTTCTCAATTGGGCCAGCAGCAGCTTGGACAGCGACAGCACGACAAAGGTGATGAAGAACAGCACCAGGCCCAGGTAGATCAGCGCCGCCTGGTGCAGGCCCTCGCCCGCCTCGGCGAACTCGTTGGCCAGCGCCGAGGTGATGCTGTTGGCCGCCTGGAACAGGCTCAGCGAGTCGAGCTGGTTGAAGTTGCCGATGACGAAGGTGACCGCCATGGTTTCGCCCAGCGCCCGCCCCAGTCCCAGCATGATGCCGCCGACCACACCGGCCTTGGTGTACGGCAGCACCACCTTGGAGACGACCTCCCAGGTGGTGGAGCCCAGGCCGTAGGCCGACTCTTTGAGCAGCACCGGCGTGACCTCGAATACGTCCCGCATCACCGAGGCGATAAAGGGAATGATCATGATGGCCAGGATGATGCCGGCCGACAAAATGCCTATGCCCACGGGCGGGCCGGACACCAGCGCGCCCAGGTAGGGCACGCCGGTCAAAAGGCTTTGCAGCGGCTGCTGCACATAGGTGGCCAGGATGGGACCGAACACCAGCAGGCCCCACATGCCGTAAACAATGGACGGCACGGCGGCGAGCAGCTCGATGGCCGTGCCCAGCGGCCTTTTGAGCCATGCGGGCGACAGCTCGGTCAGGAACAGCGCTATGCCGAAGCTCACCGGCACCGCGATGACCAGGGCGATCAGCGAGGTGGCGATGGTGCCGTAAATCATGACCAGGCCGCCGTACTCGTTCTTGACGGGGTCCCAGACGCTGCTGGCCAGGAAGCCGAGGCCGTATTTGCTGATGGCGGGCCAGGCCCCTATCACCAGGGATACCAGGATGCCGGCCAGCAGGGCCAGCGTCAGCCAGGCCGCGCCCTGCGCAGCCCAGCCGAAAAGCCGGTCTGCCACGGGGCTTCTGCGCACGGCATTGCCGGGAGGAGGATTGGTCATGTCGCGTCCGGTCGCTTTGGCCGGGAGGTCAAAAGCGGCCCGGCTAGCCGGAAGTGTAGAGGACACGTGAGAAACCCCTATGGTTTGTAAAGACTGCGGAAAACAGCAGGATGCGGTTCAGGCTGTGCTTACTTGTAGGCAACCGTCTTGCCGGACGCGTCCTTGATGTCGCCCCAGGCTTTTTCGATGATGGTCTTCACCGCGGCAGGCATGGGCACGTAGTCCAGGTCGTCGGCGGTCTTGTCGCCGTTTTTGTAAGCCCACTCAAAGAACTTGAGCGAAGCGGCGGCCTGGGCGGGCTTGTCCTGGACTTTTTGCATCAGGATGAAGGTCGCGCCGGTGATGGGCCAGGAATCCTTGCCGGGCTGCTCAGTCAGGATCTGGTAGAAGCTCTTGGACCATTCGGCACCCGCTGCGGCGGCCTTGAAAGCGCCGTCTTCAGGCGACACGAAGTTGCCGGCCGCGTTTTTCAGTTGGGCATAGGTCATCTTGTTCTGCTTGACGTAGGCGTATTCCACGTAGCCGATCGAGTTGGGCAAGCGGCCGACGAATGCCGCCACGCCTTCATTGCCCTTGCCGCCCGCGCCCACGGGCCAGTTGACGGCCGTGCCCTCGCCCACTTTGGACTTCCACTCGGCGTTGACCTTGCTCAGGTAGTTGGTGAAGATGAAGCTGGTGCCGGAGCCGTCGGCGCGGCGCACCGGTGCGATGGCCGCATCAGGCAGGGCCAGCGTGGGGTTCAGCGCCTTGATGGCGGGGTCGGTCCACTTGGTGATCTTGCCCAGGTAGATATCGCCCAGAACCTGGCCGCTCAGCTTGAGCTGGCCGGGGGCGATGCCCTTGATGTTGACCACGGGAATCACGCCGCCGATCACGGTGGGGAATTGCATCAGGCCTTTTTTCGCCAGCTCGTCGTCCTTCAGGGGAGCGTCGGAGGCGCCGAAATCGACGGTCTTGGCTTCAATCTGGCGCAGGCCGGCGCCGGAGCCCACGGACTGGTAGTTGATCTTGACGCTGGTGGCCTTGTTGTAATCAGCAGCCCACTTGGAATACAGGGGAGCGGGGAAGCTGGCGCCGGCGCCGGTCACGTCCTGGGCGGTGGCCAGGGTGGCAAAAGAGGCGAAGGCAAGGCCCATCGCGGCTGTCAGGGAAGCTTTGAAAGTCAGATTCATCAGAACACCTCTGGGTTGGAAATAGTCGAAATTGGTTGGAGTCGGTTGGAATCAGCTGGGTTTGCCAGGGAAGATGCGTTGACTGTAGGAAGCTTGTGTGACAAGGCTGTGACAAATATGACAGCCTTCCGGGAGGCTTTCGCCCCTCTGGGCGTCACAAAAGCTTCAAATTTCCGTCACGAATCTGTCACCGGGCGCTCCTACGCTTGGCCCTGTCTTAATCAGGAGAAATTCCCATGCTGAACCGCCGTTTTCTGGTCTTTGCCGCCGCTGTCGCCGCCCTCGCCGGCTGCGCCACTTCCCCCACCCCGGTGTCCGTAGCCGACACCATTGCCGCCCAATCCCAGCTGAGCACGCTCAACGGGCTGGTGGCCAAGGCCGGACTGACCGACACGCTCAAGGGCACCGGCCCCTACACCGTGTTCGCCCCCACCAACGAAGCGTTCGCCAAAGTGCCCGCCAAGACCATGGACGAGCTGGCCAGGGACCCGGCCAAACTCAAGGCCGTGCTGAGCTACCACCTGATCCCCGGCAAGCTCATGGCCGCCGACGTGAAGAACGGCAACAGCAAAACCGTCAACGGCGCCAATGTGGCGCTCTCCAAGGCCGGCGAATTCGTCACCATTGAGGACGCCATGGTCCAGACCGCCGACATCTCCGCCACCAACGGCGTGGTGCATGTCGTGGACTCCGTCCTGATCCCACCAGCCCGCTGATCCCGCGCAAGGCCGCGCGCCTTGCTTTGCCACCCTTCAGGCCCCTGCCTTTCCCCGGAAAGCAGGGGCCTTCACAATTTCGCCGCATCTCATCTGACAACTGAGGACGGACACAGCGCCAGGAATCCCGCCATGCCTCTGCCCAAATCCCTCCCCCTCCTCCCTCGCCTGCCCCGCCGCCGCCTGTTGCAGCACGCCGGCCTGCTGGCGGCCGGCATTGCCGCGCCCGCATGGGCACAAAGCGGAAAATCCGCATCGCGCAGCCTTATCGTGGCGCAGGTGGTGGATTTTTCGCAGGCGCAGCAGGACGTCTCCAAAGATTTTCTGATTGGTTCGCGCGCCGCCTGGCAGGACATCAATGCCAAAGGCGGCATTCGCGGCCGCCGCATCGAGCACCAGACCCTGGAAACCGACGGCACGCCGGCCGGCCTCAAGACGGCCCTCGATTCGGTCAAGGACAACCCCGCCTGTGTGGCCCTTTCCGGCAGCGTCGGCGACATCCTGGCCAGCCAGGTGGTGGAAATGTCCCAAAAAGGCGGGCTGGCCATGGCGCATGTGGCGCCCTGGCTGCAGAACTCCAGCCTCGAGATCGACGACAAGACCTTCCCGATTTTTGCGGCGCGCCAGGAACAGATCGCCTACGCGCTCAAAACCCTTTCCACCATGGGCCTGAAGGAGCTGGGCGCGGTTTACGCCACGGCGCAGGACTACAGCGCTTACCGCGCCGACGTCGAACGCGTCACCGCGTCCCTGCAACTCAAGTTGCAGTCCTTCAAAGGCGCGGACGACCTGCGCGCGCTGGGCCAGAAGCTCACGCCGCGCACGCCCGCCGTGCTGCTGTTCGTGGGCGGAACGCCCGAACTGGCCGAATTCACCCAGGGCCTGGAAAAGCAGGCCCGCCAGCGCTACATCGTGGCCCTGGCGGACGTCAACCTGACGACCATGCTGCAGATGGGCGCGGCGCGCAACACCCCGGTGATCGCCACCCAGCCCGTACCCCTGGTCAACGCCAGCCTGCCGATCGTCAGGAGCTACCGTGAAACCCTGGCGCGCCTGTTTGACGAGCCGCCCGCGGCCCTGAGCCTGGCAGGGTTTATCGCCGCGCGCTACACCTATGAAGTGCTCAGCGAGGTCGACGGCCCGCTGAACCGCCAGAATGTGCTGGCCGCCTTCCAGCGCCGCGGCGCCATGAACATGGGCGGCTTCAGCGTGAGCTTCAACCCCCAGCGCCGCAGCAGCACCTATGTCACCCAGAGCATGATGACGGTCGACGGCCGGCTCATCGGTTAGGCCGAAATGCTCATGCGGATCCCACGCGATAGCTATGCAGAGCCCTTAAACTCAGGCATGCAAAATGGAACGCTGCTCGCGGCTGTGGATCTCGGGTCCAACAGCTTTCGCCTCGAAATCGGCCGCTTTGACCACGGCCGCATACACCGCACCGAATACCTCAAGGAAACCGTCCGCCAGGGCAACGGGCTGGACGCCGACCGCAACCTGACGCCGGAAGCCATGCAGCGCGGCTGGGACTGCCTGGCGCGTTTCGGCGAACGGCTGGCGGGCTTCAAGAAACACCAGGTCCGCGCGGTCGCCACCCAGACCCTGCGCGAGGCGCGCAACCGGGAGGAATTCCTGGCGCGCGCCCACAAGATCCTCGGCTTTCCCATCGACGTCATCCCCGGCCGCGAGGAGGCCCGTTTGATTTACCAGGGCGTGGCGCATTTGCTGCCGCAATCCAACGAGCGCCGGCTGGTGGTCGACATAGGCGGTCGCTCCACCGAGATGATCCTCGGCAGGGGCCTGGATGCGCGCACCATGGAGTCCTACCGCGTCGGCAGCGTGGCCTGGTCCATGAAGTATTTTCCCGAGGGGCAGTTCACCGCGCGCGCCTTCACGAGCGCCGAAGTGGCCGCCAAGGCGGTGCTCGATGAAGCCGTCAATGCCTACCGCGCCGACACCTGGGACACCGCCTACGGCTCCTCGGGCACCATAGGCGCCGTCAGCGACGTGCTTACCGCCGCGGGCTGGCCCGCGGGCCAGGTCACGCGCGAGGGCCTCGATTGGCTGCTGGACCGCCTGCTCAAAGCCCAAAGCGCCGAGCGCCTGAAACTGGACGGCATGAAGGACGACAGGCGCGCCGTCATAGGCGGCGGCGTCAGCGTGCTGCGCGCGGTGTTCGAGCTGCTGGGCATTTCGCACATGGAAGCCGCCCAGGGCGCCCTGCGCCACGGCGTGCTGTACGACCTGCTGGACCGCGAACACGACCTGACGGACCTGCGCTCCACCACCGTGCAGCGCCTGGCCAATAAATTCAGTGCCGACCCGGTGCAGGCCCAGCGCGTGAGCAAGGTGGCGCGCCACCTGTTCGCGATGGCCGGCGCCGGCATGCCCGCCGCCGATTCCGCGCGTTTTCAGCGCAAGCTCGAGTGGGCCGCGCAGTTGCATGAAATCGGCAGCCAGATCTCGCACAGCGACTACCACAAGCACGGCGCCTACATCCTGGACAACGCCGACGCGCCGGGTTTTGCCCTGCCCGAGCTGCACCGCATCAGCCTCTTGGTGCTGGGCCACCGCGGCAAGCTGCGCAAGCTCGAGGTCGACTTCGAGGACAGAGTGTTCATCCAGCAGCTGCTGTGCCTGCGCCTGGCGGTCATCCTGTGCCACGCGCGCCGCGACCCCGACCTCAAAGGCCTGCAGCTCGAGTGCGGCGACCAGCCCGGCCGGATTTTTGTGCTGAACTGCCGCGCCGGCTGGGCGCAGGCCTTTCCGCAGTCGGCCCACCTGCTGCAGGAAGAAGTGCTGGCCTGGCAGAAGACGCCGTGGACGCTGGTCGTCCCGAA
Source organism: Polaromonas sp. P4_F6 (assembly GCF_056401275.1). Taxonomy (NCBI): domain Bacteria; kingdom Pseudomonadati; phylum Pseudomonadota; class Betaproteobacteria; order Burkholderiales; family Comamonadaceae; genus Polaromonas; species Polaromonas sp. P4_F6. The sequence continues at coordinate 143,066 of NZ_JBFUJQ010000002.1, forward strand.
TCCCTGATCCATCCCCTGCCGCCCCACCCCACAGGCACATGAGCGCCGCCGGGCGCGGCTTGACCGTTTWCGAATAAACCGTATAAACTGTATATACGGTTTATTTGACCGCACCCAAAAAGGATCAATCCATGGCTACCAGCAAAAAAGCAACTGCGAAACCTGCCGCACCGGCAACGCCCAAGGCACTCGTGAAACCCGCCGCCAAGCCCGCCCCGAAAAAAGCGACCACCGCCAAGGCCCCTGCCGGCAAAGGCGCGGTCAAAAAAGCCATCGTGAAAAAGGCCGGCGCCAAGAAGCCCGCCGCCAAACCCCAGGCAAGCGCCAAACCCGTGAAGGCCGCCAAGCCAGAGAAAACCAAAAAGCCAAAACTGGTGCGCGACAGCTTCACCATTCCCAAGGCCGAATACGTGGTGCTCGACGAGCTCAAACAGCGCGCCGCCAGGCTGACCCGCCCGGCCAAGAAAAGCGAATTGCTGCGAGCCGGCATCAAGCTGCTGGCTGGCCTCTCTGATGCCGCTTTCCTGACGGCGCTTGAGCAGGTTCCCGCGATCAAGACCGGCCGGCCTATGCTCGGTTCTTAAGCCACGCAAAGGCTACTTCCAGCGCTCGCGAGAGCGCTGGGTTGTGCATCGCCTCCTTTGCAAGCGTTGCGCAAGGACTCAAGCGTGGGCGGTTAAGACGATTGCTCCATCCGTCACGAGAAAGATGCGAAATCTGGTTTACGCCTGCGCTGCCGGCGGCCAGCCGATTTGGGCAGCACGACGAAGACTGGATTGAACGACCAGGCGATGGAACGGGGCGATGACAAAAATATAGAGACGGCCTAAGCGGTTGTGGCAATGGACCACGGTTGATAAAGTCAGGTGGCGTTTGCCTTCCGGCAAGGGCTGGCTGGAGCAGAGGACAGAAAGCCTGAAGTCCAGGTGCTTGTCGTCTTCTCCAAAGACAACTTCGGTCGGACTTGCGCCGTAGATCTTGAAGATGCCGAGACGGCCTGGCTTGACTTGCGCGTCAAGTGACGCGAGTTGCCTCGCAGTTTTGAGGCCGACCCCGCCGACGATCGCATCTCGGACGGCCATGAGGGTGCCAACCCACGGTGCCTGGTTGGCGAAAATGAACCTCGCCAACAATTCGGGATTGGCCGACGCTCCGGGTGGAAGCTCGATCGAATAGGCATCCGCGAGATTCGTCGATGCGTAGGCTCTGGTAACTGCCGACTCCGGAGGAAGCGATACAGGCCTTACGCGGTGCTGTTGGGTTGACATGTGTTCGAGCCAGTAGTTGGGTTCTGAGGTCTAACGTTGAAGACGACCGGCACGCTATTCACGTCGCACTCTTGACCAAGCCAAGACTGCGCAAATTCGCATCCAACTCAGCGATGGTGCTCCAAGGCAAGATGGGAGAGTTTTCCCGCTCGTCGGGAGGATGGGACGGCAGTTCGTCAGACCACCCACCGCAGCCGACCAGGGGAAGTAACGGCCGTTTGTGCAGCCAGGCCAGGTGAACCTCGGATTTGGTACCCGCGCGCCCACCGATGACGATGCAGGCATCGCCCGCAAGCGCCATCAGGAGGTTACGGGCATCTCCCATCCCGCAGGGCAATACAACCGTGGCGGGCCAATCCGGCGCGGGCATGTGGTCTGGCGGCACGATGCTGAGCACCAGGCCTTTTGCCTCAATGGCGCGCTCGGCAGCAACCCTGGTTGCGGGACTGCCGCATCCGCTCACAACCGTGATACCCAGTCTGGCCAGCGCCTCACCCGCCTCACCGGCGAGTTCATAGGCGCGGGAACCGGGCTCGGCGCTGCCGAGTACGCAAACCTGGGGTTTTCGACGAGAAATAGTCATGGGAGGATTGAGTCTACGGTGGTGCAGCTTTTGCGCACGCAAACGCCGGATAGGGCAAATGCGTCCGTTCGGAACGCCTTGTCATTCCGCATTTTGTTTCATCACTTTAATACTCGCTTTCACCAGTTTCTTTATCAACGCCTTTGGTATTGGCTCATCAACCGGGAAACTGACAATCGCCTTGGTCTTGGTATAGACACCAATTTCTTTGCTGTGGTCTTCGAGCACCGGTGGGCGCACATGGAGGCGGACAAATGGCTTCTTATAGCTAAACCAGGCAAACATCCCGTTGTAGTCGTAGCCTTCATAGTAATAGCCCGGCATTTGAAAATAACTGACCGTTTCTGCACTGCCGGGAGAAGCGCCTTGAATAGCATCGCGCATGTCCTCCAGTTGGGGGCGTACCTCTTGCGGGCTGGCTTTGATGTACTCGTCAACGCCACCAGGTACGACGACCTTCGTTGCGCTGCTGGATTTCTTCGCCATAACTCGTCTCCACGTGTGGTTGTGCGGCATAACGTTTGACATGAGGGGCCGCTGGAAGCAAGCGAAGCTCGGTGGAAGACGCCCGCTCGATGGAAAGGTGAGACGCCATTTTCACAGCTACGCCGACTTCTCAAGCTCGAGGTTGCCTTCGACGAACTTGAGCTTGAAGACAAGTCGAGAGATGCGCCATCTTTCGAGGAAGGGCTGCAACTGCAGTTCGTACGTTCCCACGAAGATGCGGGTCTTGAGGCCGATTGCATTGCCCCGGTGGTGGAAGGCCACGCCGTGGCATCTGACAAGCGCTTGATTACCACTGATCTCAGTTCGAAGGTTGCCAACCTGATGGTGAACGTGGTCGAGCGGTTTGAATCCGGCAGCCCACGCCTGAGCCACCTGGTTTGGAGTCATTTCGGTCGGCGTTCCACCGACCATGGAGGTCATGTCGAGCGTAAAGGGACTGGTAAAACAACTCTCCAGCACTGGCCAGTCTCGTTCATCGGTGGCAACGAACATCTGGACGACGGCGTCCTCGACCGCCAGGCGTGTAGCCAAGTCAGATGGAGAAAAAGTGAGAGACATTTAGAACCCCCGAATGAATGCGCCGTATCTTGCGACGCCTAACGTAAAAATGACCGGCTCACAACAACTCGCGGCGAAGCCGCCTCCTGGGGTTGTGGGGCCGTGTCGACCGACAAGTTAGATGCTCTGGCAGAAGCATGCCTATTCATTGAGATTTCAAGACAACGCGCTGCAAATAAATACAGTTATAAATTCCGTGAAACCCCGCTATTCCCCGTTGCAGTCTGCCCGCTTGCTGGACCAGGTTCGGGAACGGATTCGGTACTTGCATCGAGTGATTAAGCGCCTGCATTTGTGCCAGCGCCTATGAATAATCTCAGCTTGCCGCGGGCACGCGCATGGCGAAGAGGATACACAAGCAGAAGGCGACCTCGCCAAGGCCGACGAGGATCGCAGGAAGCCCTTCAACGACACGATGTTTGTCGCTATCTTCATGCCATGTGAATTTGGCTTCCCGACGCAGGACACTCTTCACGCCCGAGGCGATGAATGCGAGGCCGAACAGCAGGAGGGCTATTTTTAAAAAACAGTGCCATGGGCACCTGACGTAATGTGTGGCGCGGAATCCGAAGGTTCAGTACTTGCACTATAGCCTTGGCATCCAAAAAACCGGGCTGTACCGGGTCCGTTTTTGTCCGCCGGCATGGCCGCAACGGCCACATGACGCATCCGCGCGACAGGGACGCACACGCAATAGCCGCTTTCCTCGCGATACAGGCCACACGCCAGCTCAAAGCACCTCAGGCGACTGCACCGTCACCACCACGGTCTGGTTATGGCCTTCGCGATCCCGGCTGCGCAGCCACCAGAGCGCGCCCTTCTTGACGGGGCAATCGCTGGCTTGCAGGCCCAGCAGCTGGGCGATGGTTTCGCCGAGGATGGGCTGGTGGCCCACCACCAGGATGGGCGACTTGGCCGAGGGCCATTGCACCAGTTCCAGCAGCTGCGCAGCCGTGGCATCGGGTGCCAGCTCGTTCCTGATCTTGTACTTGCGGCCCAGCGCGAGCGCGGTCTGCTCGCAGCGGCGTGCCGGGCTCACAAAAATGCGCGCGCCCTCGGGCAGCTGGCGGTCCAGCCAGTTGGCCATACGGGCCGCCTGCTTTTCGCCGCGCGCCGTGAGCGAGCGCTCCAGGTCGCTGCTCCCTTGTGGATCACCTTCTGGCCAGTCTTCCGCTTCCGCATGACGCCACAAGATGAGGTCCATGTCATTTGTCCTGGTGTTGGGGGGCCGAATAGCGGGCCATCAGGGCCGCCTGCGCGCCATGCCGCGGCAGCTCGCCCTGCGAACTCACACGAAGGTAGCTGCCGTCGGGCTGCAAGTCCCAGGCGTCGTGCCCGTCGTGCAGGTAGGCCACCAGGCATTCGTCGATGATGCGCTGGCGAATCACCGGGTCGGTCACCGGCCAGGCCAATTCAACCCGGCGCAGCATGTTGCGGTTCATCCAGTCGGCACTGGAGAGCAGCAGGGTCTCCTCTTCAGCGCAGCGGAAGTAGAAGACGCGCGAATGCTCCAGAAAGCGGCCGATGATGGAGCGCACGCGGATGTTGTCGGTCACGCCCGGCACCTGGGCCGGCAGCATGCAGGCGCCGCGCACGATCAGGTCGATCTTCACACCGCAGCGCCCTGCCCTCACCAGCGCCAGCATCAGGTCCTCATCGGTCAGCGCATTCATCTTGGCCACCAGGCGCGTGTCCTTGCCCTGCAGGGCGGCCGCACCCAGCGCATCGATTTTTTCGATCAGCTTGTGGTGCAGCTGGAAAGGCGCGAGCAACAGATGGTGCAGCTTGGGCAGGCGGCTCTGGCTGGCCAGGTGCACAAAGACGTTGTCGATGTCGGCCGTCATCAGCGGATCCGCCGTGAGGTAGCTGATGTCGGTATAGAGCCGCGCCGTGCGCGGGTTGTAGTTGCCGGTGGACAGGTGGGCGTATCGCGCCAGCTGCCGGCCTTCGCGGCGCGTCACCAGCAGCATCTTGGCATGGGTCTTCAGGCCCACCACGCCGTACACCACCTGCGCGCCTATCGATTCCAGCATTTCCGCCCAGTTGATGTTGGCCTCTTCGTCAAAGCGCGCCTTGAGCTCCACCACCACGGTGACTTCCTTGCCGCGCCGCACGGCCTCGCGCAACAGCACCATCAGCTCCGAATCGGCGCCGGTGCGGTAAATCGTCTGCTTGATCGCCAGCACCTGCGGATCGTTGACGGCCTCGCGCAGGAAGGCGAGCACGCCGTCAAAACTCTCGAAGGGCTGGTGGATGGACACGTCACCCTCCTTGAGCCGCTCGAAGAAGGATTGGCCGGGCTGCAGCTGCGTCGGGTAGCAGGGGCGGTAGCTGGGAAACAGCAGCTTGGGGTCGTTGACCAGGTCCACCAGCTGCGTGAGGCGCACCAGGTTCACCGGGCCGTGAACGCGGTACAGCGACGGCGCCGGCAGGTTGAACTGCTTGAGCAGGAAGTTGGCCAGATATTCCGAGCAGCCGGCCGACACCTCCAGCCGCACGGCCTGGCCGTAGTGGCGCTGCTCCAGCCCCTGGCGCAAGGCGGTGCGCAGGTTTTTGACGTCGTCCTCGTCCACCGCGAGGTCCGAATGCCGGGTGACGCGGAACTGCGAAAACTGCCCGACTTCGCGGCCGGGAAACAGCTCGGCCAGGTGGGCGCGTATCACGCTGGAGAGCGAGACGAACAGCCTGTCTTCCTTGTGGTGGCCGCGCGAGGGCATGTGGATCAGCCGCGGCAGCACGCGCGGCACCTTGACGATGGCGATGTCGTTCTCGCGGCCGAAGGCGTCATGGCCGCCTAGCCGCACGATGAAGTTGAGCGACTTGTTGGCCACCTGCGGAAAGGGGTGGGACGGGTCCAGCCCGACCGGGATCAGCAGTGGCCGCACTTCCCGCTCGAAATACTCCTTGACCCAGCGCCGCTGGGCGGTGTTGCGCTCGCCGTGCGAGACGATGCGTATGCCCTGCCGCTCAAAGGCCGGCAGCAGGTCGTCGTTGTAGAGCGAATACTGGCGCGCCACCATGTCGTGCGCGGCGGACGACAAGGCCTTGAAGGACTGCACCGAATACGGCGCCTTTTGCTCATTGGCCTGGGCCGCCGTCAGGTGGGGCGCGGTGCGGACCTCAAAAAACTCGTCCAGGTTGGACGACACAATGCACAAAAACCTCAGCCGTTCCAGCAGCGGCACGTCCGGGCGCTTGGCCCAGTCCAGCACCCGCTCATTAAAGGCAAGAATGCTGTGGTCGCGGTCCAGGAACTGGACGGGGGGCGCGGCGGCGGCCACCGAAGCGGGTGAAGTGGGCATCAACAAGGCATTTACGTGTCATTAGTAACAAGTCACAGTGTTGACGTGTTTCATGACAATGGCGTGACAGTACTTTTGACTGATGTTGCACCGGCCTGAAAAGGCTGGCAAGTGCTGTCCCTGGCCTTGTTGTGTGCAGCGGCTACGAGGAAAGACTCAAAAAGCTGGGCCGCATGGCCCCAGCTGAAGTCCAGCGCGCGTTGGCGCGCTTCATGGCGCGGCACGGCCAGCGCACCGTAACAAGCCTGTTGCAAATCTTCATTCATGACACCGCCGTGACAGCTTCCGTCGGCTTTTCCGAGAACTTCCAGCGGGCCGTCGACCGGATAAGCCGCCACCGGCGTGCCGGCGGCCATGGCTTCAAGCATCACCAGGCCGAAGGTTTCCGAGCGGCTCGGGAACACAAAGACGTCGGCCGCGGCATAGACCTTGGCCAGCTCGTCGCGGGCCAGCACGCCCATCCAGCGGACCTGGGGGTAACGCTGCTTGAGCGACTCTTCCAGAGGCCCCACGCCACAGACCACCTTGGTGCCCGGAATGTCCAGCTTGAGGAAGGACTCGATGTTTTTCTCGTAAGACACCCGGCCCACAAACAGCGACACCGGGCGCAGCAGCGTGCCCATGGGCGGATGCGGGCGCGGCTGCGGCTCAAAACCAAAAAGCCCGGTGTCTACGCCATGCGCCCAGCCGCGCAGGTTCTGGAAGCCGCGCTGCTCCAGCATGCGCAGCACGCCCTGGGTAGGCACCATCACGCCCGACGAAGGCCTGTGGAAGTGGCGGAACAGCGCATAACCCCAGGACAGCGGGATCTTGAGCGCCGCATGCAGGATTTCGGGAAACTTGGTGTGAAAGGCCGTGGTAAAGCGCAGGCCGCGCTTGAGGCAGTAGCCGCGCGCCGCCCAGCCCAGCGGGCCTTCGGTGGCGATGTGGATGGCTTCGGGCTGGAAGGCGTCCAGCTTATCGGTCAGCCCGCGCTTGGGGCGCACCGCCAGGTCTATGCCGGCATAACCGGGGCAAGGCCGGGTCTTGAAGAGGTTCGGGTGGATGACTTCCACCTGGTGGCCCAGTTCCGCGAGTTCGCGCACCAGCTCGACCAGCGTGGTAACCACACCGTTGACCTGCGGCTGCCAGGCATCGGTAACCAGGGCGATCCTCATGCGACCACCGTGGAGGCGGCGTGGCCGCGGCCCTGGGTCTCATGGGCCGGCGCCCAATGCACCAGCTCCAGCGTGCCGTCGAAGTTTTCCACCAGCGCGGTGCGGCTTTCCACCCAGTCGCCGTCATTGCAGTACAGCACGCCGTTGATCTCGCGCATCTCGGCGCGGTGGATGTGGCCGCAGACCACGCCCTGGTGGCCGCGCCGGCGCGCCTCGTTGGCCACCGCCACCTCGAAGTCGGTGACGTAGTTGAGGGCGCTCTTGACCTTTTGCTTCAGGTAGGCCGACAGCGACCAGTAAGGCAGGCCCATGCGGGCGCGCAGGCCGTTCAGGTAGCGGTTGAGTTTGAGCGTGAATTCATACAGGTTGTCGCCCACATAGGCGAGCCATTTGGCGCACTGCACCACCGCATCGAAATAGTCGCCATGGATGATCCACAACTGGCGGCCGTCGGCGGTGGTGTGCACGGCTTCATCGATGACCTCGATGCCGCCGAACTGGTTGCCGATAAATTCACGCGCAAACTCATCATGGTTGCCTGGTACATACACCACGCGGCAGCCCTTGCGGGCGCGGCGCAGCAGCTTTTGCACCACGTCGTTGTGCGACTGCGGCCAGTACCAGCGGCGGCGCAACTGCCAGCCGTCCACGATGTCGCCGACCAGGTACAGGTTGTCGCTGGGGTGGGCCTTGAGGAAATCCAGCAGGGCCGCCGCCTGGCAGCCCGGCGTGCCCAGGTGGATGTCGGAGATGAAGATGGTGCGGTAGCGCTTGCGCAGCGAATCGTCATCGTCGTGGTCGCCCTCCCCCCCGCCGAAGCCGTTGCCCAGCGCCCCCATGGCGTCAAACATGTTCCGCATCAGGCCTCCGTGGCGTTGCCCGGCACCGGTTTGCCGGAAAAATGCTTGAGGTAGCGCGGCGGCAGGTCAGCGATGCGCATCATCATGGGAAGGTCGGCCGAGTTGAAATCCGGGTCCCAGGCCGGTGCGCCCAGCACCTTGGCGCCCAGGCGCAAATAGCCTTTGATCAGCGCGGGCGGCTCCACGTCCAGTGTGTCGTCGAGCTTCTCGACGGGCAGCGCCAGGCGCGGCGTGACGCGGTATTCGATGGGGGCCAGGTGCGTCTGGCGCACCTGGCGCCAGATGCTGGCGGCCGCGTGGCCGTTGGACACGCCGTTGTGCTGCATCGGGATGCTGGCGCAGCCAATCATGGTGTCGAGCTGGTTGCGCGACATGAATTCGGCCAGCGCCCCCCACAGCGCCAGGATGACGCCGCCGTGGCGGTGGTCGGCATGCACGCAGCTGCGGCCCAGCTCGACCATGCGCTCGCGCAGCGCGCGCAGGCGGGTCAGGTCGAACTCGGTGTCGCTGTAGGTGCTGCCCACGCGCTTGGCCTGGGTGGGCGTGAGCACGCGGTAGGTGCCAATCACTTCCTGGCTGTCGGCGTCGCGCACCAGCAGGTGCTCGCAATAATCGTCAAACAGGTCCACGTCATGGCCGGGCAGCGTCTTGGACAGCGTGGCGCCCATCTCGAGCGCGAAGACCTGGTACCTCAGGCGTTGCGCCTGCCGGACCTCGTCCTGGTGCCGGGCCCAGCTGACCGAGATTTTCCCCACGGGAGCCCTTTGAACAGGGGCTGGACTGACAGCATGACCGCTTTGATGAAGTGACCCCCGTGGCATTGCGACTGGCGACAATGCAAAGGTGGGATTGGGCAGTTCTTTCATGGCTAACTCCTTGTTCCTTGTGTCTCAACAACTTCGGTTTTGACCAACTTCAGCAAGCTCACTCACTCGGACTCGCGGTTTTTCGGCCGCCTGTAAAAAAGCCCCAAAAAGGGGCTTCGACACTCAATCACCGGTGGCCAGCGAAACCGCCTTGCCGCGCCGCCCCAGGCCGGCAATCAGCGCCGGCCGCGCGTTCGACAAACCCTCCAGCCAAGGCCGGGTGCCGGCCTTGAAGCGCAGGCCGCCAGGACTGTTGGCCAGGGCCTGGGCCGTGCAGCGCAAAATGCGCAGGCACTGCTTGTTCAGGTCCTGTATGCCGGCGCCCAGGCCGCGCGCGGCGCCTGCGTCCTGCCTGTCATGTGAATGGAGTCCCATCGGGTGCTCAGTCATGCTGGTCATGACGTGATTCTGGGAGTGGGGGGTGACGCGTTCGTGTCAGTTCAATGGCAGTTGTGTGACACGGTACGGTGGGCCTGCAGACGTGGCTGGGAAGCCACAGGCCGGGAGACGGCGGAGGAGAAATCCGCGGGGAGACCGCGGCGCGCGAGGTCGCGCCGGGATAAGGCAAGACGGAAGGACTTAAGGCTTGGTCACGCGCTCGCCACGCTCATTGACGACCTGTTCGCCGTCTTCCTTGCTGAAAGCGCCGCGCTGCGGCAAAGGCAGGATGTCCAGCACGGCTTCCGACGGCCGGCACAGGCGCGTGGCCAGGGGCGTGACCACGATGGGCCGGTTGATCAACACGGGATGGGCCAGCATGGCATCCAGCAGCGCCTCGTCGCCGAGCGCGCCCAGGCCCAGTTCCTGGTAGATGGCTTCCTTTTGCCGGACCACGTCACTCACGGGCACGGCCATCTGCGCAATCAGTTCCTGCAGCTTTTCGCGCGTGGGCGGCGTCTTGAGGTATTCGATGATTTCGGGCTCTATGCCGGCATTGCGTATCAGCCCCAGCACATTGCGCGAAGTGCCGCATTTGGGGTTGTGGTAAATCGTGACCTTGGGGACGGCTGGCATGCGGTTTCGCTCCTGGAAGTGGACGGATTGAGAAAAGGGGATGAAAAGAGAGGGCTGAGAATACGGCAACTTGCCTCGATTCAATAATTCAATTATATTTGAATTATGGAATCTTTAATACAAAACCAGCCATCGACCGTTCTCGATGAAAGCGCCGCCGTCAAGGCACTGGCCGCCCTGGCCCAGGCCCAGCGCCTGCGCGCTTTTCGCGCCCTGGTGGTGGCCGGCCCCGAGGGCCTGACGCCGGGCGCCATCGCCGAGCAGCTGGGCATCGCCGCCAGTGCGCTGTCTTTCCACCTCAAAGAACTGTCGCATTCGGGCCTGGTTAACAGCGAGGCGCGCGGCCGCAACCTGATCTACCGCGCCAATTTCGGCCAGATGAACGCCCTGCTCGGCTATTTGACCGAGCACTGCTGCGAAGGCGGCGCCTGCGAAGTCGACCCCAAGGCCGGTTGCGCCACCTGCTGATCCATCCCCCTCACCGCAACCACCCCAGGAGAGCCCCATGAAACGCTTCCATGTCCACGTCCATGTCAAAGACCTTGAAAAAAACATCGCCTTTTATTCAGCCATGTTCGACCAACAGCCCGCTCGCACCGAAGCCGACTATGCCAAATGGATGCTCAGCGACCCGCCGGTCAACTTTGCGATCTCCACGCGCGGTGATGCGCCCGGTGTGGACCACCTGGGCATACAGGTCGACCAGGCCGAAGAGCTGGAGGCGCTGAAAGCCCACGCGACCCGCGCCGACATGACACTGCTCGATGAGGGCCCCACCACCTGCTGCTACGCCCGCAGCGACAAATACTGGCTCACCGACCCGCAAGGCATTGCCTGGGAACAGTTCCACACGCTGGGCAGCATCCCGGTGTTCAGCGAAGCCAAGCCGGCCGCCGCTTCGGCCTGCTGCGCCGCGGCGGAGAGCAAAACATCGGGCGCGGCTGCGGCGTGCTGTTAAAGCCTGCAGGGGCCGCCCAAGGCCAGGAGCCCCGCCTTACACACCAGCTTGTCGCCGAGTTCGTGGGCACAGCCGCCCTGCTCTGCGCCGTCATAGGCTCGGGCATCATGGCCGAGCGGCTTTCGGCCGGCAACATGGGTGTGGCCCTGCTGGCCAATACCCTGGCCACGGTGTTTGCGCTTTATGTGCTGATTGAATTGCTGGGCCCGGTCAGCGGCGCGCACTTCAACCCGCTGGTGACCTTGGTGCTCGGGCCCAAAACCGCGGCCTCCGGCAAGCGCACGCGAAGAACCCTTCTGTTGATCACCAGCCAGCTGCTGGGCGCAGTCGCGGGTGCCTGGCTGGCCCATGCGATGTTTGACACGAGCCTGCTGCAGTTCAGCGCCAAGATTCGCAGCGGCACAGGCCAGTGGCTGGCCGAGGCCGTCGCGACCGCCGGGCTGATCCTTGTCGTGCTGCGCGCGCCCGCGGCCAAGGCACCGGCCATGGTCGCCTGCTACATAGGCGCCGCCTACTGGTTTACCGCGAGCACCTCGTTTGCCAACCCGGCGGCCGTGCTGGGTCGCATGCTCTCGGACAGCTTTGCCGGCATCGCACCGGCCAGCGCCCCCGGCTTTGTGCTGGCCCAGGCGGCGGGTGCGTTGGCGGGCGTGGCGCTGCATCGTGCGCTGGGCGTATGGCAGGTGGCCGGCCAGGACTGAGCGCCAGGCGCTTTCTTGTACCCTTGTGCCTGTGACTTCACAGAGCCGCGCCGCCACCATCGTCCAGCTGGGCATTGCCCAAACCCTGGCCTGGGCCTCCAGCTACTACCTGCCCGCCATCCTGGCCGTGCCCATGGCGCGCGAGCTGGGCGTCAGCACACCCACGGTGTTCGCCGCTTTCTCGGCCGCGCTGGTGGTCTCTGCCCTGCTGGGGCCGGCCGCGGGCAAGGCCATAGACCGCCATGGCGGCCGGCCGGTGCTGGCCGCCAACAGCTTTGTGTTTGCCGCCGGCCTCGTTGTCCTGGCACTGGCGCAGGGGCCGGTAGGCCTCATTGCCGGCTGGGTGATCCTGGGCGTGGCCATGGCCGCGGGCCTGTACGAAGCGGGCTTTGCCGCGCTGGTGCACCTGTACGGCAAGGATGCACGCGGTGCCATCACCGGCATCACGCTGTTCGCCGGCTTTGCCAGCACCGTGGGCTGGCCGCTGTCGGCCTGGCTGGAGCTTGAATGGGGCTGGCGCGCCACCTGCCTGGCCTGGGCGGCGCTGCATCTGCTGCTGGGCCTGCCGCTCAACTGGCGCTTGCCGGCTTCACCTGCCGCAGCCCTTCCCACTGAAGTCCATGCAGACAAGGCCCAAACCGAAGCGGCTGCGCCCACCCCATCTCGCAGTGCCACCCGCACGGCGGTGCTGCTGGCACTGGTGTTTGCCTTGACCTGGTTTATCAGCACGGCTATGGCCTCGCATTTGCCGCGCCTCTTGCAAGCCCATGGCGTGCCGCTGGCCACCGCGCTGGTGTTTGCCGGCCTGGTCGGCCCCGCGCAGGTGGCCGGCCGGCTGCTCGAATACGGCTTGCTGCGCAACATCCACCCGCTGGTCTCGGCGCGCGTGGCCGGCAGCCTGCACACGCTGGGCGCGGCGGCTTTCCTGTTTTTCGGCGTGCCGGCCGGGGCGGTGTTTACGGTACTGCACGGCGCCGGCAACGGCGTGCTGACGATTGCCAAAGGCACGCTGCCGCTGGTGCTGTTCGGCGTGCGTGATTACGGCGCGCGCCAGGGCCTCTTGATGGTGCCGGCGCGCTTTGCGCAGGCGACGGCGCCCTGGCTGTTCGGCCTGGCGATTGATCGCTTTGGTGCGGGTGCGCTGTGGTTTTCAGCGGCGCTGGGGCTGGTGGCGTTTGCGGCGTTGATGCTGCTGCGGGATCCTGCTGCCGCGACAGCTCGGCACGGGGATTGAGCTAGGATGCCCGCTATCGGCCATAAACAGACGCGCGTCGGCGCCCCAATGTGATCGCGCTGTTAACAAGCATTTACACCAACCTTATGAATAAAGGAACAAGCATGAAAAAAATGGCCATCGTCATGGTTGTCGCGTCCCTGTGTGGCTGCGCTGCGACTTATGTTCCACCGACACCATCGGAACCTCAGGCATCTGTGACGGTCCGGAATCCAAGTCCTCAATACAGCGTCTTCCTCTCGGCTCATAAGGAACCTGCAAGCTGTGGTGGCCTCGCTTCCGTGCGAACTGGTCAAGGAAGCTCAATCTACAAGAATGAAGTATTGGAAAATTCCGAGTTCACCTTCCAGGTGAAAGCGGAACAACTCTTTGGGTTGAATGCCGGCAGTACTCGTCCCGACCCGTCAAATTTCAATCGAAAGTTTGATTGCTCCAGAGTTGCTACGTTTACTCCACATCGGGGCTCGCGCTACTTGGTCGAGTTTTCGTATGAACCCCCAACGTGCCGTATGACGGTTAGAGAAATGCAAACGGACGGTTCCCTCGTCGCAACGCCTGTTCGATACAGGACACAGATGAACACATCCCTTTCTCAGCCGAACTCGCACTGCGCTGACATTTTGAGTGAGAGACAATGAGAGCATCCGCCACGCTGCGGTTTCTCCGCGAGGGTTGTATCCCGGTTGTCCCCAACGCGCCGCCTGTGCTCGCTTGCGCCGCTGCCGGTAATGCCCGAACAGAAAAAAATTACGGTGATGACTGAATTCCGGCGAGGATTTTCTGCCTGACCGCTGCGTCGTGGATCGGAAACAGCCTGGTGTACTTTCCATCATTCAGTGTTGCAAACGCAGATGCGACAGCAAAGCCAATTGCGCCTCCGGCAATTTGGGCACCGGTAACTGGACCGTTGCTCGGCAGGGCGATGTTCTGCACCGTCTGTTGCAGCTCGTAGTCGTTGATGCTGCCGGCGAGCGGCGCAGTGGACTCCACCACAAAGATGAAGTGCGGCGGCACGGTGCGGTTATGAGGCACATAGATGCCGCCTTGCCGGACAAAGGTGCTCACACTCTTGTTGCCGGGGATCGAAAACCAAATAGGTTTGCCGCTGCCGATAAAGTAAACGCCCTCCGGGTCTTCGCGCTCCGCCTTGTAGATACCAGGCATGGCGCCTTCGACCACTTTCAGGCCGGTGTCCCAAGTGCTAGAGTAGGAGATGCGCTCGGTCAGCACGAGCTGCTCCTTGCGCTGAGTCACGGTCCACTTGTCCGCCTCGATGATCCTGGACGGTGAATGGCATGCGGAAAGTGTGATTGCCAATGCGATTGCGGCAGCGACGGATTTGAGCATAGGAGTGCGCCCTCGAAATATTGATCTTCTGAGCCGCTAACGAAGTTCGTTTCCGGCGGATGGCAGACATCTTAGCAACGGTCCAACAGCTCCGATCAGCAACAACATCAACAACTTAAGCGCGGCGGGCAAACTACGAGCCTGGGGATGGCGCGTGCAGTTTCCGGTGCGCTCACTCCAGCCACTTCTGAAAAAACCGCGCCTGGCCCATGGCCGGGTCCAACTGGTAGCCCGCAAAGCCCACGCGCTCGTACAGCTTGACCGCGCCCAGGTTGCCCTGCAGCACTTCCAGCGTCAGCTTGCAGGCCCCGCGCTCGCGCGAGATCTCGTCCACCAGCGCCAACATTTTTTCGGCGATGCGCCGGCCGCGGTGGCCGGGCAGCACGGCCACGTCGTGGATATTGACCAGCGGGCGGCAGGCAAACGTGGAAAAGCCCTCGATGCAGTTGACCAGGCCCACGGCTTGGTCGCCGTCAAACGCGAGCACGCTGAAGGCCTGCGGGCGGGCCGCGAGTTCCTTGACAAGATGGGTTTTGGCGAAGTCGCTAAGCGGCTTGCCGCCGCCGGCCGGGTCCTGCGCATAACTGTCCAGCAGTTGCACCAGGGCGCGCGCGTGCACCGGGTCGGCATAGTCGGCGCGGCAGACGCGCAGGGAAGAAGAAAAAGAAGAGGCTGCGGCTTCGGTCATACGGCGATTTTAGGGACGCCGCTTTTTTGGGGAATGTGAAGCCCATAAAGCCTTATCGCGTTGCCGCCCATCACCGCCGCCTGGCTTTCCATGTCCAGGCCTTCCAGCAATTGCCGCGACACTGCCCACCACAGCGCATAGGGAGCGGCCAGCTCCAGTACCGGCCAGTCGCTGCCCCAGACCACACGGTCCGTGCCAAAGCTTTGCAACACATGCTCGGCCCAGCGCCGCACCGCGCCCGGCGCGGGGCGTGGACCGGCTTCGGTCAGCAGGCCCGAGAGTTTGCACATGGCCTGGGTCTCTTTCGCGATGCGCGCAATGCCCTCGGCCCAGGGCTGCCACTGGCCTGCCGCGATATCGGGCTTGGCGCCGTGGTCTATCACCATGCGCAGCTCGGGGTGGCGGCCGGCCAGGGCCAGGATGTGCGGCAGGTGCACGGGCTTGACCAGCGCGTCGAACACCAGGCCGCAATCCGCCATGGCATGCAGGGCCGGGGCGAGCGCGGGCTGCAATATCCATTCAGGGTCGGCGATATCCTGCAGCATGGGCCGCAAGCCCTTGAGCCGTGGGTGCCGCGCCAGCGCCTCTATGCGGCGCGGCGCGTCGGCCGCCAGCATGTCGACCCAGCCCACCACACCCAGCACCGCCGGGTTGGCGTCGGCCTGCTCCAGCAGGAAGTGTGTTTCCGCCTCGGTGGGCGCGGCCTGCACCAGCACACCGCCGCGCACGCCGTGCGACCGCGACTGCGCCCGCCAGTCGGCCACGGCCACGTCGCGGTAAAGGGGCGCCAGCGCCGGCGTGAGCCAGCCGTAGTCGCCGCGCGCCAGTTCCCAGCAGTGAAAGTGCGCATCGATGATCTTCATGGTGTGGGCGCCTCCACGGGCAGCAGGCCCAGGGCGCGCAGATCCGCCCAGAAAGCCGCGGGAATCGGGTGCCGCATCATGGCCACCGCATCGGCCCACTCGGCGACCCGGCGCGCGCCCAGCATCACGATGTCGACGGCCGGGTGGGCCAGCGGAAACTGCAGGGCCGCCGCGCGCAGCGGCACGCCGTGCGCCGCGCAAACCGACTCGATGCGGGCCGTGCGCTCCAGCCATTCGCGGGCGGCCGGCGCATAGTTGAAGCTGGCCGTGCCGCGCGCGCCGGTCGCCAGGATGCCCGAATTGAACACGCCGCCCAGCGCAATGCGCACGCCGCGCGCCGCGCACTGCGGCAGCAGCGCCGGCAGCGCGCTGTGGTCCAGCAGGCTGTAGCGCCCGGCCAGCATCAGCACATCCAGCCCGGCTTCGCGCAGCACCTGCAGCACCACTTCCACATCATTGGTGCCCAGGCCGATGGCGCGTATCAGCCCTTCGTGTTTCATCGCGCGCAGCGTGGGCAGGGTTTCATCCAGCAGCTGGCGCAGCACAGCCGGCGCGCGCTCGCCGTGTGAGGCCGCATCCGGGTCGTGCACATAGACCACGTCCAGGCGCGGCAGGCCCAGGCGCTGCAAGCTGTCTTCCACGCTGCGGCGAGTGCCCGCGGCGCTGAAGTCCCACACCTGGTTAAAGGGCAGGATGTCCACATAACCGTGCTGGGCACGCGCCGCGTTCGCGTCGGGCAACAGCAGCCGCCCCACCTTGCTCGACAGCACATAGCTGTCCCGCGGGTGGCCGCGCAGCGCATCGCCCAGCCGCCGCTCCGACAGGCCGTGGCCGTAATGCGGGGCGGTGTCGAAAGTGCGGCAGCCGTCGGCCCAGGCCGCGTCGACCAGCGCCCTGGCCTCGGCATCGCTCACGGCGGCAAACAGGTTACCCAGCGGCGCGCCGCCCAGGCCCAGCCGCAGGCCGCTTTCTTTGCAGGCGGAAAACACAGGGGCCATGTCCAAAGTCGTCATGTTGAAACCGGTTTCAGGGTTAATCCTAATAAAAGTTCAGTTATGTTATGACTAACATGTCAGTCATTGACAGCGGGAAATCCCGAGGTTTTCACAAAAACCGGGTTCCCAGCCAAGAACACTTTCTCCCATGCTCAAGAACATTCCACCGCTGCTCACGCCCGACGCCCTGCATGCCCTGGCCAGCATGGGCCACGGCGATGACCTGGCGATTGTGGATGCCAATTTCCCGGCCGCCCAAGTGGCGCGTAAAAGCGGCGCCCGGCTGGTAGCACTGGCGGGCGTGACCGCGCCGCAGGCGCTGGCCGCGGTGCTGCGCCTGCTGCCGCTGGACGACTATGTGCCCGAAGCCGCCTGGACCATGCAGGTGGTGGGCGACCCCGAAGCGGTTCCCCCGCCGGTGGCCGAATTTACCACCGTGCTGCACCAGGCCGGCGAGCGCCCGGCCGCCTCGCTGGAGCGTTTTGCGTTTTACGAGCGCGCCCAATCGGCCTTCCTGATCCTGCAGACCGGCGAGCAGCGCAAGTACGGCAACATCCTGCTGCGCAAGGGCGTCATCGCGAGCGACCACGGCTGAGCTGATGAGCAACCCCACACCCCCCGCGCCCATCAGCCTGCGTGCCCAGGCCTATGAGAGCTTCCAGCAGCAAATCGTCGACGCCAACATACGGCCCGGGCAGTTCGTCTCGCAGCGCGAACTCATGCAGCTGCTGGGCATGCCGCTGGGCGCGGTGCGCGAGCTGATCCCGCGACTGGAAGCCGAGGGCCTGGTCAAGACCGTGCCGCAGCGCGGCCTGCAGGTGGCCCATGTGGACCTCAAGCTGATCAACAACGCCTTCCAGCTGCGCGGCCTGCTCGAGCGCGAGGCCGCCAGCCGCTTCGTCACCACGGTGTCCGACGCCGACCTCGCCGCGATTGAGCAGGCGCACCTCAACATCGTGAAGCGCGCGCGCAAAAAGGCCATCGACGACGCGCTGCTCGAAGACGCCACCACGGTGGACTGGGGCCTGCACGACCTCATGATAGACACGCTGGGCAACGAGCTGATTTCCGAGGTCTACCGCATCAACAGCCTGCGGGTGCGCCTGATCAAACTCGAAGCCTCCTCCCTTTCCCCGGATGTGCTGATTCCCGCGATGGAAGAGCACCTCTGGTTCATCGATGCCCTCAAGCGGCGCGACCCGCAAGCCGTGGTCGACCGCCTGGGCCATCACATCGAGAGTGCGCACCGCCGCGTGCTCGGCCTGCCGCGGCCCGCAATGCCGTGGTCTCTGGAGATCCCTGAATGACGAGTTCCTTTCCCGCCGCCGAAAATTCCTTTCGCGGCATCTGGCCCGCCCTGCTGACGCCGCTCACGGCCGGCCTGGACATAGACCACGCCAAGTTCGCCGCCCACTGCAAGGCGCTGATTGCCAGCGGTTGCCCCGGGGTGACGGCTTTCGGCACCACGGGCGAAGGCCCGTCCTTTTCGCTGGCCGAACGCAAGGAGGCGATAGAGCAGCTCATCAAGAACGGCATTCCCGCCAGGCAGATCATGGTCTCGACCAGCTGCGCCGCCCTGCCCGAGACGCTGGAGCTCACGCGCCACGCCGTGAAAGCCGGCGTGCACGGCTGCCTGATGCTGCCGCCGTTTTTCCTCAAGGGCGTGTCCGACCAGGGCATCATCGACAGCTACCGCTACGTCATCGACGGCATGGCCGGCACGCCCTTCAAGCTCTACCTGTACCACATCCCCCAGGTCACGGGCGTGCCGTTGTCGCACCACGTGATCGCCACGCTCAAGAAGCAATACCCGGACACCATCGTCGGCATCAAGGACAGCGCCTGCAGCACCGAACACTCGGTGGGCCTGGCCAATGCCTTCATGAAGGACATGACGGTTTACGTCGGTTTTGAACCCGACCTGCCCGAGATGGGCAAGCGCGGCAGCACCGGCGCCATCAGCGGCGTGGCCAACTTCATGCCGCGCCTCGTCAAGCGCCTGGTGACCGAGCCTGCGGCGCCGGCGACGCCCGCCGAGCGCGAGCGCGTGATCAAGCTGATAGGCCTGCTGGACGGCTATTCGCTGATGCCCGCGCTCAAGGGCATCATGGCCATGCTGAGCGGCGATGCCGCCTGGCTGCGCGTGCGCGCGCCGCTGGTGGCCTTGACCGCTGACGAATACAAGGCGCTGGAAAAAACCATCAGCGCTTTCGGGATTGATACAAAATCCGAGTGACTGCCGAACGCCGACCCGGGGCCTGAGCCCAACAACGATTGACCTAAAAAAGGAGACAACCATGAAGACTTCCCTCTCGTCCACCCTTCGCCGCACCCTTTTAGCCGCGGCTTCCGCCACCTTGCTGATGGGCACGCTGCTGCCCGCGGCCCAGGCCCAGAACAAGATGGTGCTGCGCGTCTCCACCCCGGCCGTGCCCGACGACTGGCACGCCAAGATGTGGACGGTCTTCAAGGACAACCTCGAAAAAAGCGCGCCCGGCGAATTCGACGTGCAGATCAACCTGAACGCCTCGCTGTTCAAACAGGGCACGGAGCCGACCGCCATGGCACGCGGCAACCTCGAGCTCTCCTCGATCTCGGCCTTCGACATCGCCAAGCTGGTGCCCGAGTTCTCCATCTTCACCGCCGGCTACATCGTGCGCGACCCGGACCACCAGCAAAAGGTGTTTTCCGGCCCCATAGGCACCGAGATGTTCAAGACCGTCTCGGAGAAGATGGAAGTGACCCCGCTGTCCACCGTCTACCTCGGCACGCGCCAGGTCAACCTGCGCGAAGCCCACAACGTCAAGGTGCCGGCCGACCTCAAGGGCATCAAGCTGCGCATGCCGGGCTCCAAGGAATGGCTGTTCCTCGGCGAGGCGCTGGGCGCCACGCCCACGCCGCTGGCTTTCGGCGAGGTCTACCTGGGCCTGAAGACCGGCACCATAGACGGCCAGGACAATCCCCTGCCCTCGGTGCGCGCCGCCAAGTTCTATGAAGTCACCAAACAGATCGTCATGACCAGCCACCTGGTGGACGGCATCTTCATCTCGATTTCCAACAAGGCCTGGAACGCCATGAGCCCGGCGCAAAAGACCAAGGTCAAGGCGGCGGCCCAGGCGGCAGCCGTCTACAACAACGAAAACCGCATCAAGGAAGAAGGCCAGCTGGTCGACTTCTTCAAGAAGGAAGGCCTGCAGGTCACCACACCGGACGTGGACGCCTTCCGAAAGACCGTGCAGACGACTTACCTGAACTCCGAATACGCCAAGGTCTGGCCCAAGGGCCTGCTTGAGCGCATCAACGCGACCAAATAAGTCCCGCGGCAAACACCACAACGCCCATGAAAAGCTGGCCCCAAAAAGCCGCCAACCTGATTGGCGGCGGACTCTTCCTGACCCTGTTCATCGTGTTCGTGATCCAGATCACGGCGCGTTTTTTCTTCGGCAAGCCCCTGGCCTGGACCGACGAGGCGGCCGTGATCCTGTATGTCTGGGTCATCCTGTGGGCCGCCGCCGTGGTCGTGCCTGAGCGTGAGCACGTGGTGTTCGACCTGCTGTGGAACAACGCGCCCTACCGTGTCCGCCAGGCCATGGCCATTGTCGGCAACCTGCTGATCGGCGGCCTCGCGGCCTGGGGCATCCCCGGCTGCTGGGACTATGTGCACTTCATGGCCCGCGAGGGAACGCCCGTGCTGGGCGTGTCCTTCCAATGGGTCTTCATGCCTTTTGTGCTGCTGCTCGCCGCCCTGGCGGTGCGCTCGGCCTGGGCGATCTGGAATGCGATCCGTGGCAAGGGTCTTGAAGCGGAGCTGCGCATATGACAAGCGGAATCTGGATATTGGTTGGGGTGCTGGCGGGCGGCATGCTGCTGCGCATGCCCATCGGTTTTTCGATGATCGCGGCCGGCATAGGTTATCTCGTGGCCAAGGGCCAGGACGTGGGCCTGGTGGCCGAGCAGATCGGCAACGGCCTGTACAACAGCTACGTGCTGCTGGCCGTTCCGCTGTTTGTGTTCGCCGCCAACATCATGAACGCGGGCACGGTCAGTGAACGGATCTTCGACTTCTGCCGCATCCTGGTGGGCCGCATGCGCGGCGGTCTGGCGCAGGTGGACATCCTGGTCAGCGTGATCTTCTCGGGCATGAGCGGCAGCGCGATCGCCGACGCCGCCGGCCCCGGCCTGGTCACGATTCGCCAGATGCTCAAGAAACCCGAGTACACGCGCGGCTTTGCCGGCGCCGTGGTGGTGGCCAGCGCCACGCTGGGCCCCATCATCCCGCCGTCCATCCCCATGGTGATTTATGCGCTGGTCTCGGGCGCCTCGGTAGGCGCATTGTTCCTGGGCGGTGTGGTGCCGGGCTTTCTGATGGCCGGCCTCATGATGGGCGTGGTCGCGGTCATCGCCAAGAAGCGCAACATGCCGCGCGACGAGCCCGTGCCGCGCTCGGAATGGGCCGGCTTGATCTTTCGCGGCGCGCTGCCGCTGTCCATGCCCATCGTGCTGCTGGGCGGTATTTACTCGGGCATCTTCACGCCGACCGAAGCGGCCGCCGTGGCGGCGCTGCATGCGCTCATCCTCGCGGCCCTGGTGTTCCGGGCTCTCACCTGGCGCAGCTTCTGGGGCGTGGTGATGGAATCCACACGTGCCAGCGCGGTGATCACCATGATCCTGGCCGGCTCCTTCATGCTCAACTACGCCTTCACCGCCGAAGGCGTGCCGCAGTCCATGGCCGTGTGGGTCGATAGCATGCATTTCTCGCAGATCGGCTTTTTGCTGATGGTGAACGTCATGTTCCTGGTGCTGGGCTGCTTCCTGGACGTCTCGGTGCTGCTGCTGGTCTTTGTGCCCATGCTGCTGCCCGCGGCCAAGCTGCTGGGCGTGGACCTGGTGCACTTCGGCGTGCTGGTGGTGCTCAACATGATGATCGGCCTGATCCACCCGCCCTTTGGCATGCTGCTGTTCGTGACCAAGGCGCTGACCGGCATTCCCATCGGCGAGATGATGAAGGAAGGCTGGCCTTTCCTGGTCATGCTGCTGCTGCTCTTGCTGGCCATGACCTGCTTTCCACAGATCGTCTTGTGGCTCCCACAAACCATGGGCTACGGAGCCAAGTAAATGACTGTGGCAGATGTCGTCTGCGTCGCCAGCTGGAACGCCGACCTGATCTCCAAGGTGGCGCGGCCGATTGCCCGCGGCGAGACGCTGATGGCCAGCGACTTCAGCATCAGCCCGGGCGGCAAGGGCAGCAATGCCGCGGTGGCCGCCGCGCGCCAGGGCGCGCGCGTGGCGCTGCTGGCCCGCATAGGCGAGGACGACTTCGGCCGCATGGGCATGGATCTCTGGCATGCCGAAGGCATAGACACCTCGCATGTCGAGCAGGTAGCCGGCGAGCGCAGCGGCGTCGCGCAAATCCTGGTCTATGAAGACGGCGACAACAGCATTGCCGTCTACCCCGGCGCCGGCAGCGGCCTGGGCGCGCGCCATGCGCAGGCCGCGGCCGCGCTGCTGGCGGGCTGCCGCGTCGTGATGGCTTCCTGCGAAGTGCCGGCCGAGGCCGCGCTGCAGGCCTTTGCCCTGGCCCGCGCGGCCGGCGCCCTGACCGTGCTCAATCCCGCACCCGCGCGGCCGCTGAGTGATGAGATGCTCGCGCTGGTCGACGTGCTCACGCCCAACGAGAGCGAACTCCTTCTATTGGCCGGCCAGGCGCACGCCGGCTCGACCGACAAGGCCGCCGCGCGCCTGCTGGAGCGCGGCGCCCGCGCCGTGCTGGTCACGCTGGGCGCGGCCGGCTGCCGCCTCTACCAGGCCGGCCAGGCGCCGCATTCGATACCGGGCCGCCCCATGGCCGTGCGCGACACCATTGGCGCGGGCGACACCTTCACCGGCGCGCTCGCGGCCGCGCTGGCGCGCGGCGAAGCACTGCCCGTAGCCATGCAATGGGCCAACGCGGCGGCAGCGCTCTCGGTGACGCGCCACGGCGCCATAGACGGCATTCCGCGCCTGGTCGATGTGGCTGCGCTGCTGGGCTGAAACCACCACGACCTTTTCACGGCCTTGTTTCCCGCCGCGCTGTAGGCGCAAGGCCGCTTTACCGGATATTTACGCGCCTCTTTCGGGGCGTATACCTGCGCCCTCGGGCTTGCAGTGATAATTCCTGAGCGCTGTTCGAGCAGGCCCTCGGGGCTTGGCCAACGGCCTCATCCAACACAAAAAAATGCCGCATCCACCCGTGGGCGCGGCGGGCACCCAAGGACAGCCGATGGACCCGAAAGCCGAAACGCCGCAGACCAGCGCCGCAACCCCTCCCCGCAAGCGCATCAGCCGCCGCGCGTCCATCATAGGCAGCGTCATCGCCGTGATCGCCCTGGCCAGCATAGGCTGGCTGGCCTGGCATTTGACCCACCCTTCCGCCGACGCCGCTGGTGGTGGTTTTGCCGGCGGCCGGCGCGGCGCGCCGGCCACCACGGTCGGCGTGGCCACCGCCGAACGCGCCAGCATCCCGATTGTTCTGGAAGCCCTGGGCACCGTCACGCCGCAGGCCAGCGTCAGGGTCACGCCCCAGGTCTCGGGCGTGATGCAGAAAGTGCTGTTCAAGGAAGGCCAGATGGTCAAGGCCGGCGAGCTGCTGGCCACCATAGACCCGCGCCAGTTTGAAATGGCGCTGATGCAGGCCACCGGCCAGCGCCAGCGCGACGAGGCCCAGCTCGACAGCGCGCGCGTGCAGCTGCAGCGCTACAAGACCCTGCTGGAGCAGGACTCCATCGCCCGCCAGGACGTCGACACCCAGGCCGCGCTGGTCAAGCAGCTCGAAGGCACGGTGGTCGTCGACAAGGCCAATGAGGGCACGGCCCGGCTTAACCTCGGCTACACGCGTGTGGTCGCGCCGGTGAGCGGCCGCGTCGGCCTGCGCGCCGTGGACGTGGGCAATGTGGTGAGCAGCGGCGACGCCAACGGCATCGCGCTGATCACCCAGATCACGCCCATAGACGTCGTCTTCGCGATTCCGCAGGACCAGGTCGGCGAGCTGCAGCAAAATGCCGCCAAGGGCATCGCCATGCAGGTCACCGCGCTCGACAGGACACGAGCCGTCACGCTGGACACCGGCAGCTTCGCCTCGCTCGACAACCAGGTCGACATCACCACCGGCACCGTGAAGGCCAAGGCCCGCTTTGCCAACAGCGAGTTCAAGCTCTACCCCAGCCAGTTCGTCAACGTGCGCCTGCAGGTGCGCACCATCGACAACGCCATCGTGGTGCCGGTGACGGCCGTGCGCATGGGCAGCAGCGGCGAATATGTTTATGTGGTCAACGCCAAGGAGCGCACCGTCTCGCTCAGGCCCATCAAGCGCGGCCAGGCCACCGTCGACAAGGTCGTGATCGCCTCCGGCCTGGAGGTGGGCGAGCGAGTCATCACCGAAGGCGCGGACCGGCTCAAGGACGGCGCCTCCGTGGTCCTGCCCGGCGATCCGCCCGGTGGCGGGGGGCGCGGCCCCGGGGGCGGCGGCGGCAAGCGCCAGCGCGGCGCGGCCTCCGCACCGGGTTCGGGCGCTTCCGCACCGGCGCCTTCCGCAGCAGCATCCGCCGCGCCCGCCTCTTCGTCATCTGCGGCCAGCGCCCCGGCTGCGGCCTCCGCTTCGGCTGAAGGCCCGACCCCCGAACAGCGCAAGCGCATGCTGGACCAGGTCAAGGACGACCCGGCGGCCCTGGAGCGTCGCCAACGCTTTCTCGCGGCCATAGACGCCGGCGACCCCGCCGCGCTCGAACGCTGGCGCAGCATGAGGGAAAAACGCCAGGGCGGCGAACGGCCGGCGCAATGACGCCTTCCCGTCAGGATTTCCCCGCATGAGCCCATCACGTCCCTTTATCCTGCGCCCGGTCGCCACCTCGCTGCTGATGGTGGCCATCGTGCTGGCCGGCCTCGTGGGTTTCAAGTTCTTGCCGCTCTCGGCCCTGCCGCAGGTCGACTACCCGACCATCCAGGTGCAGACGCTTTACCCCGGCGCCAGCCCCGAAGTCATGGCCCAGACGGTCACCGCGCCGCTGGAGCGCCAGTTCGGCCAGATGTCCGGCCTCCAGCGTTTGAGCTCCACCAGCGCGGCCGGCGTCTCCATCGTCACGCTGCAGTTCGGCCTGGGGCTGACGCTGGACGTGGCCGAGCAGGAAGTGCAGGCCGCCATCAACGCCGGCGGCTCGCTGCTGCCCGCCGACCTGCCCGCCCCGCCCGTGTACGCCAAGGTGAATCCGGCCGATGCGCCGGTGCTCACGCTGGCGATTACCTCCGACACGCTGCCGCTCACCGAGGTGCAGAACATTGTCAACACGCGGCTGGCGCTCAAGATCAGCCAGGTCAACGGCGTGGGCCTGGTCTCGCTGAGCGGCGGGCAGCGCCCCGCCGTGCGCATACAGGCCGACACGCGCGCCCTGGCTTCCTACGGCCTGGGCCTGGATTCGCTGCGCACCGCCATCAGCGCCGCCAACGCCAACGGCGCCAAGGGCAGCATTGACGGGCCCACACGCTCCTATTCCATCAATTCCAACGACCAGCTGGTCGCCGCCAGCGACTACCAGCGCCTGGTCATCGCCTACCGCAACGGTGCGGCGATTCGCGTTTCCGACGTCGCGCAAGTAGTCGACAGCGCAGAAAACATCAAGCTGGGCGCCTGGTCAGGCATGAAGCCGGCCATTATCCTCAACGTGCAGCGCCAGCCCGGCGCCAATGTGATCGCCACGGTGGACGCCATCAAGGCGCGCCTGCCCGAACTGCAGGCCGGCCTGCCCACCGCGCTCAATGTCGAGGTACTCAGCGACCGCACCACCGGCATACGCGCCTCGGTGCTGCATGTCGAAATCGAACTGGTGCTGGCCGTGCTGCTGGTGGTGCTGGTGATTTTTGCGTTTTTGCACAGCCTGCGCGCCACCGTGATCGCCAGCCTGGCCGTGCCGATCTCGCTGGTCGGCACCTGCGGCGCCATGTACCTGCTGGGCTACAGCCTGAACAACCTGAGCCTGATGGCCTTGACCATCGCCACCGGCTTTGTGGTCGACGACGCCATCGTGATGATAGAAAACATCTCGCGTTACATCGAGGAAGGTGAGGCGCCCATGGCCGCCGCCCTCAAAGGCGCGACGCAGATCGGCTTCACCATCATCTCGCTGACGGTCTCGCTGATCGCGGTGCTGATCCCGCTGCTCTTCATGGGCGACGTGGTGGGCCGGCTGTTCCGCGAGTTCGCCGTCACGCTGGCCATCACCATCCTGATTTCCGCGGTGGTCTCGCTGACCCTGGTGCCCATGATGTCGGCACGCTGGCTCACGCGCCACCCCGAGGGCGAGCCGGAAGGCGGCCGCTTCGGCCAGGCCATGCAGCGCTTCTTCGACAAGGTCATCCACCACTACGACCGCTGGCTCACCTGGGTGCTCAGGCGCCAGGGCCTGACCCTGCTGGTGGCGCTGGCCACGCTGCTGCTCACGGTGCTGCTGTATGTGCTGATCCCCAAGGGCCTGTTCCCCACGCAGGACACCGGCCAGCTGCAGGCCCGCATCGAGACCGCGCAGTCGGTGTCCTATGCCCGCATGGCCGGACTTCAGCAGGCGGCGGCCAAGGCCATTCTCGAGGACCCGGACGTTGAAACACTGAGCTCCTTCATAGGCGTGGACGCGGCCAACAACACCATGCTGCACACCGGCCGCATGCTAATCAACCTCAAGTCCAGCCGCAGCGGCAGCCAGCAGGAGACCATGGACAGGCTCAAGGAGCGCGTTGGCCAGGTGGCCGGCGTGACGCTGTACTTGCAACCGACGCAGGACTTGACGATTGACGCCGAGACCGGCCCCACGCAGTTCCGCGTCTCGCTCGAGGGCTCGGACAACGCCACCGTGGTGCTCTGGGCCAACAAGCTCGCCGAGCGCATGCGCCAGCTGCCCGGCGTGCGCAACGTGGCCTCCGACGCCGGCTCCAGCGGCGCCTCGGCCTACATCAACGTGGACCGCGACACCGCCTCGCGCCTGGCGGTCACCACCTCGTCGATTGACGACGCGCTCTACAGCGCCTTCGGCCAGCGCATCGTCTCCACCATCTTCACCGAGACCAACCAGTACCGCGTGATCCTCGAAGCCATGCCGGACCCGCTGGCCACGCCCGCCTCACTGGGCGCGCTGCGGCTCAAGACCGGCTCGGGCAGCACCACGCCGCTCTCGGCGATCGCCACCATACGCGAGCAGCCCGCGCCGCTGCAGATCACCCGCGTGGCCCAGTACCCGGCCACCACGCTGGGCTTTGACACCGCGCCCGGCACCTCCCTGGGCCGCGCCGTCGACGAGATCCGCCAGGCCGCCAAAGACGTGGGCCTGCCCGGCAGCGTGACCCTGAGCTTCCTGGGCGCGGCCGGCGCCTACCAGGCCTCGCTGTCCAACCAGCTGTGGCTGATCCTGGCCGCCGTGATCTGCGTCTACATCGTGCTCGGCGTTCTGTATGAAAGCTACATCCACCCGCTGACGATTCTCTCCACCCTGCCCTCGGCCGGCGTGGGCGCCCTGCTGGCCCTCATGCTCAGCGGCTCCGACCTCGGGGTCATAGGCATCATAGGCATCATCCTGCTGATAGGCATCGTGAAGAAAAACGCCATCATGATGATCGACTTCGCGATTGACGCCGAACGCAACGAAGGCAAGTCCCCCCAAGAAGCGATTCACCAGGCGGCGCTGCTGCGCTTTCGCCCCATCCTCATGACCACACTGGCCGCCCTCTTCGCCGCCGTGCCGCTGATGCTGGGGTTTGGTGAGGGCGCCGAGCTGCGGCAGCCGCTGGGGTTGTCGATTTTTGGCGGGCTGATTGTGAGCCAGATGCTCACGCTGTTTACCACGCCCGTCATCTATCTAGGCTTTGACCGCCTGGGGCGGAGGTTTGGACGCAAGAAAGAGGTTCTTGCATGAGGGCCTTTCCCTCATTCTCCCGTTTTCAAGGTTTTTGTTCTTTGCAAAGGCCTGCTGGCCGGGGGTTGCCCGGCGGCAACTCACTTTTCTTTGCTTCGCCAAAGAAAAGTAAGCAAAAGAAAGGCGACCCTGGTTCCTGCGTCCCCTGCGCTTCGCTCCGGGGCAACCTGCGGTGCTCGGTCCAGCCGGGGTCAAAAACAACTCGCTTCGCTCAAACAAGTTTTTGCCCTGATCCGTCTGGCCCTGCGCTCCTCGGCGCATCCACAAGGGGTGGGGACAAAAATACCAAACAGCCGAAAACCAATACCGAATACCTGAAGAAACAAGGACACGCCATGGCGTGTCCTTGTCGGTATTTGTCCCCGCTCCCGCTTTCCCCGTCCTGGCTGGGCCGAGGAGCGCAGACGGAGGCGGATCAGGGATCGCGCTTGTTTGAGCCGAAGGCGAGTTTGCGCGAGACCCCGCCGGAGTCGAGCACCGCAGGTTGCCCGAAGCGAAGCGGAGGGACCCAGACTGCGGGTCGCCTTTTCTTTGGTGACTTTCTTTTGGCGAAGCAAAAGAAAGTTACTTGCCGCCGGGCAACCCCCGGCCAGCAAGCCTCAGCAAAAAGCACAAAGGCCGGAGCAAGACCCGGCCAGAGCAAGCTCGGCAAGGGTTGGGGAGGAAGCCCATGAACCTCTCCGAACCTTTTGTCCGCCGCCCGGTAGCAACAGTCCTACTAACAATAGGCCTGGCCCTCGCCGGCATAGGCGCCTTCTTCGTATTGCCGGTCTCCCCCCTGCCGCAGGTCGACTTCCCGGTGATCTCGGTCAGCGCCACCTTGCCGGGCGCCAGCCCCTCGACCATGGCCAGCAGCGTGGCGACGCCGCTGGAGCGGCGGCTGGGCATCATCGCGGGGGTCAATGAAATGACCTCCTCGAGCGGCAGCGGCTCGACGCGCATCAGCCTGCAGTTCGACCTCAACCGCAAAATCGATTCAGCCGCGCGCGAGGTGCAGGCCGCCATCAATGCCTCGCGGGCCGACCTGCCGGCCAGCCTGCGCAGCAACCCGACCTACCGCAAGGCCAACCCGGCCTCGGCGCCCGTCATCATCCTGGCGCTGACCTCCAAGACGCGTTCGCCGGGCCAGATCTACGACGAGGTCTCCAACCTGGTACAGCAAAAAATCGCCCAGGTACCGGGCGTGGGTGACGTGGAGCTGGGCGGCGGTTCGCTGCCCGCGGTGCGGGTGGAGCTCAACCCCTTCGCGCTGAACCGCTATGGCGTGGCCGCCGAAGACGTGCGCGCGGCGCTGCAGGCCTCCAACGCCAACCGGCCGCGCGGCGCCATCGAGGGCAACGGCCAGCGCTTCCAGATCTACACCGGCGCCAGCACCGCCAGCGGCGGGCGCCGCGCCGCCGACTACCAGGACCTGGTCGTGGCCTGGCGCAACAACGCGGCCATACGCCTGCGCGACGTGGCCGAGGTGCAGGACGGCGTGGAGAACACCAACACCCTGGGCCTGTTCAACGGCGAGCCGGCCGTGATCGTGCTGGTCACGCGCCAGCCGGCCGCCAACGTCATCGAAACCGTGGACGGCGTGCGCGACCTGCTGCCCGAGCTGCAGGCCCAGCTGCCGCAGGACGTGCGCCTGCAGGTCGCCTCCGACAGCACCAACTCGATACGCTCCTCGCTGCATGAAATCGAACTCACGCTGATCATCTCCATCGTGCTGGTGGTGCTGGTCGTCAGCGCTTTTCTGCGCAGCGCCCGCGCCACCATCATTCCGGCGGTGGCCACGGTGGCTTCGCTGCTGGGCACCTTCGGCGTGATGTACCTGATGGGTTTTTCCCTCAACAACCTGAGCCTGATGGCGCTCACGGTGGCCACCGGTTTTGTGGTCGACGACGCCATCGTGGTGCTGGAGAACACCAGCCGCCACATCGAGGCCGGCATGGACCGCTTCAAGGCCGCGTTGCTGGGCGCGCGCGAGGTGGGCTTTACCGTGCTGTCCATCAGCCTGTCGCTGGTGGCGGTGTTCATCCCCCTGCTCTTCATGGGCGGGCAGATAGGCCGGCTGTTCCGCGAATTCGCCGTCACGCTGTCGGCAGCGGTGCTGATCTCGCTGCTGATCTCGTTGACCACCACACCCATGATGTGCGCCTGGCTGCTCAAGCCCGACGCGCACAGCAAGCCGCCGGGCCGTATTGCGCGCTGGTTTGAACGCGCCTTCAACCGTGTGCACCGCAGCTATGAGACCAGCCTGGACTGGGCGCTGCACAGCAAGCTGCTGGTGATGCTGATCCTGGCGGCCGTGGTGGGCCTGAATGTCTACCTTTATGTCAAAGCGCCCAAAGGCTTTTTCCCGCAGCAGGACACCGGCCAGATCAACGGCGGCCTGCGCGCCGACCGCAGCATCTCCTTCCAGGCGTTGCAAGCCAAGCTCAAGCAACTCGTGGACATCATTCGCGCCGATCCGGCGGTGGACACCGTGGTCGGTTTTACCGGCGGCTCGCGCGCCGGCGGCGGCTTCATGTTCATCAACCTCAAGCCGGTCGGCCAACGCAAGGAAGGCGGCCAGGCCGTGATCACGCGGCTGCGCCCGCAGCTCGCGCAGGTGACGGGCGTGAGCCTTTTCCTCAACACCGTGCAGGACCTGCGCGGCGGCGGGCGCCAGACCAACTCCACCTACCAGTACACCCTCAAGAGCGACAACGCGGCCGACCTGAGCCAGTGGGCCACGCGCCTGGCCGAGCGCATGAAGACCCAGGAAGCGCTGACCGACGTGGACACCGACCAGCAGGAAAACGGCGTAGAGACCATGGTCACCGTCGACAAGGAAAGCGCCGCGCGCCTGGGCATCAGCTCGCGCGACGTGGACAACGCGCTCTACGACGGCTTCGGCCAGCGCCAGGTCGCCACGATTTACGCCGAGCTCAACCAGTACCACGTGATCATGGAGGTCGCGCCGCGCTACACGCGCAGCCCCGAGTCGCTCAAGGACATCTATGTGCCGGCCAAAAATGCCGGGGGCGGCACGGGCACAACCGCCACCACAGCCACGACTACCAGCACCGCGGCAGCCTCCACCAGGTCCACTTCAGCCACGGCCGCAAGCACGGGCACATCCAGCACCTCGGCCGCCTCCACAAGCGGCAGCACAACCACAAGCAGCACGCCCAGCATCAGCGCCAACCCGGGCCTGCGCGACGCCTCCAGCGGCAATGTGCTGAGCACCGCGCCCAGCACCATGGTGCCGCTGTCGGCGATCGCACGTTTCAGCGAGAACCCGACGGCCGCCTCCATCAGCCATGAGGACGGCGAACTCTCGACCACCATCTCCTACAACCTGGCCGAGGGCTTCACGCTGAGCGACGCCGAGGCGGCGGTGCGCCAGTCCGAAGCCGACATACGCCTGCCCACCAATGTGCGCGGCAGTTTTGCGGGCACGGCGCTCAGCGCCCAGCAATCGCAGGGCCAGCAGCCGCTGCTGATCCTGGCCGCGCTGGTGGTGATCTACATCGTGCTGGGCATCCTGTACGAAAGCCTGATCCATCCCATCACCGTGCTCTCCACCCTGCCCTCGGCTGGCGTGGGTGCGGTGCTCGCGCTGCTGCTGTTCAAGCTGGACTTTTCCATCATCGCGCTGATAGGCATCTTCCTGCTGATAGGCATCGTCAAGAAAAACGCCATCCTGATCATCGACTTCGCGCTGGAGGCCGAGCGCGCGCGCGGCATTTCAGCGCTGGAGGCGGTGCGCGAAGCCTGTTTGCTGCGTTTTCGCCCCATCCTGATGACCACGCTGGCCGCCATCCTGGGCGCGCTGCCGCTGGCCATAGGCTTCGGCGAAGGCGCCGAGCTGCGCCGGCCGCTGGGCATCGCCATCATAGGCGGGCTGATCGCGAGCCAGCTACTCACGCTGCTGACCACGCCGGTGGTCTATGTGCTGATGGACAAGCTGCGCCGCCGCAGCCCTCTTGAGCGCCAGCTCAGCCGCCACCCCGGCGAAACCGATGCGGCGCCGCAAGTGCCATGATGGACAAGACCATGAAGAACTTTCCCCACACCCCTCGCTTTGAACGCCGGCTCATCGCCGCAGTCTTGCTGGCCCTGCTCGCCACCGGCTGCGCCGTCGGCCCCGACTACAAGCGGCCCACCACCGCCGAAGTGAGCAATTTCAAGGAAGCCGAAGGCTGGGTGCCGGCCGCGCCGGCCGATGCGCTGGAGCGCGGCCCGTGGTGGAGCCTCTTCAAGGACCCGGTGCTGGACCAGCTGCAGTCGCGCGTGGACGTCTCCAACCAGAACGTTGCGCTGGCCGTGGCCGCTTATGCCCAGGCGCGCGCGCTGGTGCGCGAGCAGCGGGCCTCGTTGTTTCCCACGGTCACGCTGGACGCCGGCGCCACGCGTTCGCGCGCCAGCGGCAATGTCGCGACCAACAGCACCGGCCGCGTCGGCAACAACTACCAGCTCAGCATAGGCGGCAGCTGGGAGCCCGACGTCTGGGGCCGGCTGGGCCGCGCGGTGGACAGCGCCACGGCCGGCGAACAGGCCAGCGCCGCCGACCTGGCCTCGGCCAAGCTCTCGGCCCAGGGCGAACTCGCCGCCAATTATTTTTCGCTGCGCCAGACCGACGCGCAAAAGGCCTTGCTGGAAACCACGCTGGCCGGCTACCAGCGCGCGCTCGAAATCACGCAAAACCGCTACAAGGCCGGCATCGCCGCCAAGACCGACGTGCTGCAGGCACAAACCACGCTGGCCAACGCCCAGGCCGACAATGCCGGCCTGCAGCGTACGCGCGCGCAGCTTGAACACGCGATCGCCGTGCTGGTCGGCGAAGCGCCCGCCAATTTCAGACTGCCGCCGGCCGCCTGGAACCCGCTGGTGCCCGAAGTGCCGCTGGGCGTGCCCTCGGCCCTGCTGCAGCGCCGGCCTGACATCGCCGCCGCCGAGCGCCGAGTGGCTTCGGCCAATGAACAGATAGGCATCGCCAAAAGCGCCTACTTCCCCAGCCTGTCGCTGAGCGCCTCGGCCGGCACCGGTGCCAGCCGCGTGGCCGATTTGTTCAAGGCCTCAAGCAGCGTCTGGTCCCTGGGCCTGTCGGCCGCGCAGCTGATTTTTGACGCCGGCGCCACGGGTGCACGCGTGGACGGCGCGCGGGCCGCGCATGAACAAGCCGTGGCCCGCTACCGCCAGACCGTGCTGGTCGCCTTCCAGGACGTGGAAGACCAGCTCTCGGCCACCCGTGTGCTGCAAACCCAACAGGATTTGCGCCGCCAGGCCTCGGAAGCGGCCGACCAGGTCGAGCAGCAAGTACTGAATCGCTACCGCAGCGGCCAGGTCGGCTACACCGAAGTCATCACCGCCCAGGCCACGGCCCTGAGCGCGCGCCGCGCCCTGGTGCAGGCCATGGCCGACCGCCAGACCACGGCTGTGGCGCTGATCCAGTCATTGGGGGGCGGCTGGCAGGTGGCGAAGTAGTTCTCAGCTCAATGCCAGCTGGCCGCCAGCACAGGCGCCGGCGCCGTTGGCTGCTGGCTCATCAGCGTGGTCTGGTCCACGGGCGGCGGCGCAAAAGCGGCCATGGCCTGCACCAGGCTTTGCACCTGCGGGTCCAGCGGCAACTTGCCGTCGCCAGCCTTGAACGGCTCGGCACTATTGCCGGTCCCACCGTTCAGGGCCACACCACCCGGGTTGAGGCTGCCGGCCTCCGGCAAGCTGCCGGTGGGCCGCCAGGGGGTGGGATAAACGGTGTAAGCCTGGTTCACCGTGCTGTCACCCTGGCTGAGCGAGGTCACGAACACATTCGTGCCCCCGCCAGGCCACGGCGGACCGAAGACAAACATCGACATAAACAGCTTCATGTTGCCGGACGCATCATTGATCACTGAGAGCGACGCATTGCCGATGCCTTGCCCCTCTGTCGGAGTCTGGATTGAAAGCGGAGTAAGGGTCTCCGCAACCTCGTCGTACAGGTAGAGCCGGAAACTCGAAAAGTCGAACTGATTGGTTTGTGCCTCAACGATGGTGTAAGGCCGCTTCTTATAGACTATGAACGTGCGATCGCCCATGTTTCCATCCGCATAGACATCCAGCAGCTGGTTGAGCTTGGTGTTCTCCTCAAAACCC
The DNA here is from genome assembly GCF_056401275.1 of Polaromonas sp. P4_F6. Lineage (NCBI taxonomy): Bacteria > Pseudomonadati > Pseudomonadota > Betaproteobacteria > Burkholderiales > Comamonadaceae > Polaromonas > Polaromonas sp. P4_F6. Next base: position 177,003 of record NZ_JBFUJQ010000002.1, read on the forward strand.
CACTGCTTGAAACCCGTCACGACGCCAATGGCGTTGTAGTCGCGGGCAGCGCGGCCGTCGCCGCGGTAGAAGTGGAAGCCCAGCTCTATCTTCATGGTGTCGGGGTTCCCGTCGTACTGGATCCAGCGGAAGTTCGGGGTTCCCTGCGCATGGCTGTCTGGGACCCATGGCGTATCAAAGGTCTTCATTGGGTTGTTCCCGAGCAGCGCCGCGAGGTTGTCGTAAAGCCGTACCTCGATAGTGGCGTGGTGAAACGGGTACGGTGGTTGGTCGTTCCGCTCGAACGCCAGCAGGTAGCGTCCGTCGTACAGGCGCCTCAGGGTGCCCTGGCTCGCGAAGCTGCAATTCAGAGTCGTCTGGCGGGTCCAGCCGCCTAGCAGGTCGGAGCTGGTTGCAATATGGAGGGCGGCCTGATCTGGTCTGTTTGGTACCGGTGTGTGATAGACGCCCACGTAAGAGCCGTCACTCTCCTGCTGGACCTCGAGTGCGTCCATGAAGGTGCCGGTATTATCTTTGATCCCGCTCCTGGAGTTCGCGGACGTACGGGCCTTGGTTATTCGAGTCTTTCGCGAAGGCTAACAACGATTGTCCGGAAGCGGCCAATTTTTGTAGGATTTTCTGGTGATGGCTACGCTTGGCTCTCAAGCGTGCCTGCCCAAGAAACTGGGTGAATCGGCTATGGGCGGGGTCTACCCGCCGTGCAAGGCTGCCAGAAAAAACCGCGCCGCCTCGCTCAGCGGCCTGTCCTTGCGCGTGATGCTGCCGAAGGCTTCCATCTTGTGGCGGATAAAGCAGGGCAGGATGACCAGCAGGCCGTGGCGCGCATAGGTGTCGGCAATCGACTGCGGCATCACGCCGACCATGTCAGTCTCAGCGATCAGGTTGGTGGTGGTCAGGATGGAGGCCGTCTCTATCAGGCCCTTGGGTGAAGGCGCTTGCAGCATGCGGAACTCCTGCTCGAGCACCTCGCGCATGGGGCTGCCGGTGGGCTGCAGAATCCAGCCGTAGCCCAGTAAGTCGGCGAACTTCACGGCTTTCTTTTTGGCCAGCGGGTGCCGCACACCGACAACCAGGGCCAGGGCCTCGTTCTCCAGCGGCGTGAAACTGTAGTCGGCGCGGTGCTCGTCGCGTATGCGGCCTATGGCGACGTCGAGCACGCCCTCGCGCAGCAATTCAAACAATCGGTCGCTGGTGTCCATGGTGATGTCGACCGACAGCAGCGGATAGGCTTTTTTGAGCGCGATGATGGCCTGCGTGAGCAGGTTGGGCGAAGGCGCCATGATACTGCCGACCGAGACGCGGCCCGTTCCGCCCAGTTCCAGCTCGGCCAGCTCGCGCGTCATTGACTCCACCGAGCCGCGCATGCCGCGGAAGTAGCGCAGCACGCTGGCGCCGGCCGGCGTGAGTTTTTGCCCGCGGCCCACACGCTCGAACAGGCGCTGGCCCAGCGCGGACTCAAGCTCCTGGATCATCTTGGTCGCGGCCGGCTGCGTCATGCCGAGTTCGGCCGAGGCCTTGCGCAGCGTGCCGTGCTCGCCCACGGCCAGGATCAGCGCAACCTGGCGCATGCGCAGGCGATTCAGCAGTTGGGGAATCGATGAGGAGCTACGGGGCGTGGCGAGCATGGCGGGCCTCCAGGGGGGCGTTAATTTCAATTGATCACCTTAGGTTATCAAATAATCAGGGATTTTCAATTTACGTTAAGTGTCGCCATCCCTACCATCAGGGCATTCGTTCCAGCTTTCCCGCGCCTTTCCCACAACAATGACCCGGAGACAAAGACAATGCCCCGCCTGAAAGCCCTCAAACTCTTCCCTGCCCTGCTGGGAGCCGCCTGCGCCTTCAGTGCGGCCCCGTCCGCCCTGGCACAGGAATGGCCCGCCAAGCCGGTGCGCATCCTCGTGGGCTCGGCCCCCGGCGGCGGCACCGACGCCATGGCGCGCGCCGTGGCCGACCGGCTGGGCCCGCTGCTCAAGCAACCCGTGGTGGTCGAGAACCGCCCCGGCGCCTCCAACACCCTGGCGGCCGACCTCACGGCCAAGTCCACCGACGGCCACACCCTGCTGATGGGTGTCTCGACCGCGCATGCGATCGCGCCGCACCTGCTCAAGCTCAGCTACGACAACAACAAGGACCTGGTACCCGTGGTGTTTGTGGGCGCGGTGCCCAATGTGCTGGTGGTCAACAATGCCTTGCCGGTCGACTCGGTGCAGTCGCTGATCAAGCTGGCCAAGAGCAAGCCGGGCCAGCTCAATTACGCGACCAGCGGCTCGGGCAGCACCCAGCACATCGCGGCAGAGCTCTTCAAGGACCAGGCCGGCGTCTTCATCACCCACATCCCCTACCGCGGCAGCGGTCCGGCGCTGATCGACCTGGTGGCCGGCCAGGTGCAGCTGAGCTTTGACACCATGCCCTCGGTCATAGGCCAGATCAAGAACGGCCGCATCAAGCCGCTGGCCGTGGCCAGCGCCAAACGCAACCCGCAACTGCCCAATGTGCCCACCATGGCCGAAGCCGGCCTCAAGGGCGTGGAGATGAGCGCCTGGTATGGCATCTACATGCCGGCCTCCACGCCCAAGGCTGTGCAGGAGCGCGTCTATAACGAGGTCACCAAGGTGCTGGCCATGCCGGAAACGCAAACCCGTTTGAGCGCCATAGGCGCCGACCTCACGCCCATGACGCAGGCCCAGTTCGCGCAGTTCCATATCGATGAAAACAAGCGTTATGGTGAGCTGATCGCACGGAAAAACATCAAACTCGACTGACGGAATCAAACCATGAGCAACACGCAAACGCCGCCTGTGATCGCCCTCACGCTGGGCGACGCGGCCGGCATAGGCCCGGAACTGGTCGCCCGGCTGCTGGCCCAGCCCGGCATCACGGCAGGCGCCAACATCGTGCTGGTGGGTGACGACTGGCTCTGGCAACAGGGCCAGGCCACGGCCAAAGAGGCTGTGGCGACCCAGGCCGTCACCAGCCTGGCCGAAGTGCGCGACCGCGCCGACACCCGCCTGCCGGCCTTTCTGGCAACCCACACGATTCAGTCCACCCAGGTGCAGCGCGGCCAGGCGCAGGCCGCCTGCGGCGCGGCCGTGCTGCAGGTGCTTAACCTTTGCATGGACGGCGCCAAACGCGGCGAGGTCGACGCGATCTGCTTCGCCCCGTTGAACAAACAGGCCATGAAGCTGGGCGGCCTCAAGCATGAAGACGAACTTCACCACTTCGCCGAATACCTGGGCGTGACCGGCTACTTTTGCGAGTTCAACACCCTGGGCGACTTGTGGACCTCGCGTGTCTCGTCCCACATTCCGCTCAAAGACGCGGCGGCCATGCTGAGCAAACAACGCATCGTGGACGCAGCAAAGCTGATTTATGCCTCGCTGCAGGCCAGCGGCAACGCCCATCCCAAAGTCGCGGTGGCGGCCTTTAACCCGCATGGCGGCGACGGCGGCGTCTGCGGGCGCGAAGAGATCGACATCATCGAGCCGGCTGTGGCCGAGCTGCGCGCAGCTGGCATTCCGGTGGACGGCCCCTTCCCGGCCGACACCATCTTTTTGAAAGCGCGCGACGGCCTCTACCAGGCCATCGTCACCATGTACCACGACCAGGGCCAGATCGCGATCAAGCTCATGGGCTTTAGCAAAGGTGTCACTGTGCAAGGCGGCCTGCCGGTGCCTATCACCACGCCGGCCCATGGCACGGCCTATGACATTGCGGGCCGAGGTGTGGCTGACGTCAATGCCACGCTCAATGCATTTCGCATTGCCCAGCGCATGGGTGCGGCGCGTTTGTTGGCAAACGCCTGAACTTTTTCTTTTTTTACCTTAGAGAACTCTTATGAAAATCAAATCAGTCCGCGCCCGCGTCTTCGAATGGAAAGGCAAGACCGTTCCACCCCAGGGCAATTTCTGCTCCAACGCCATGGACCTGGTTTACTCCAACACCGAGACCATGAGCACCTTCCGTTTCCATTCCTGGACGGTGGTCGAGATCGAAACCGACGACGGCATCGTCGGCCTGGGCAACGTCGCGCTGGCGCCGCACATCGCCAAAGCCATCATCGACCAGTACCTCACGCCGCTGGTGCTGGGCCAGGACCCCTGGGACTATGAATACCTGTGGCAGCGCATGTACCGCGCCACCCATGCCTGGGGCCGCAAGGGCGTGGCCATGGCCGCGATCTCGGCGGTGGACATCGCGATCTGGGACATCCTGGGCAAGTCAGTGGGCAAGCCGGTGTTCAAGCTGCTGGGCGGCCGTACCAAGGAAAAGATTCCCTGCTACTACTCCAAGCTCTACCGCACCGACATCAAGGCCATGCAGGACGAAGCGCAGAAATACCTGGACCAGGGTTTCACCATGTTCAAGTCGCGCTTCGGCTACGGACCGGCGCATGGCACCAAAGGCGTGGCGGAAAATTTGAAGGCCGTCGAGGCGCTGCGCGAAGTGATCGGCTACGACAACGACTTGATGCTCGAGTGCTACATGGGCTGGAACCTCGAATACGCCAAGCGCATGCTGCCCAAGCTCGAGAAATTCCAGCCGCGCTGGGTCGAGGAGCCCGTGATCGCCGACGACATCGACGGTTATGCCGAATTGAACCAACTGACCAGCATCCCGATTTCGGGCGGCGAGCATGAGTTCAGCCTCTACGGCTTCAAGCAGCTGCTCGACAAAAAAGCCGTGTCCGTCGTGCAGTACGACACCAACCGCGTGGGCGGCATCACGGCCGCGCACAAGATCAACGCGCTGTGCGAAGCCTATAGCGTGCCGGTAGTGCCGCATGCCGGCCAGATGCACAACTACCACCTGACCATGAGCACCCTCGCCTCCCCGATGAGCGAATACTTCCCGATGTTCGATGTGGAAGTCGGCAACGAGCTGTTTTATTACATCTTCGACGGCGAGCCCGTGGCCGAAAACGGCTTTTTGCAGCTCGACGACAACAAGCCCGGCCTGGGCCTGACCATGAAGACCGAGTTCCTCAAAGACTTCAACATCGTCGAATGAGCGCCATGGCCGCCAGATACCAGGGCGTGTTTCCGGTGGTGCCCACCACCTTCACCGACGCGGGCGAGCTGGACCTTGCCAGCCAGAAGCGCTGCGTCGATTTCATGATTGACGCGGGATCGACCGGCCTGTGCATACTCGCCAACTTTTCGGAGCAATTCGTGCTGTCGGACGAGGAGCGCGAAGTGCTGACCAGCACCATCCTCCAGCATGTGGCGGGCCGCGTGCCGGTGATTGTGACCACCACCCACTTCGGCACCAGGGTCTGCGCCGAACGCAGCCGCCGCGCGCAGGACCAGGGCGCAGCCATGGTCATGGTGATGCCGCCCTACCATGGGGCCACCATCCGCGTGCCGGAAGAAAAGATCTACGAATTCTTCGCCACGCTGTCGGCCGCGATAGACATTCCCATCATGATCCAGGACGCGCCTGTCAGCGGCACGCCGCTTTCGGCCACCTTCCTGGCGCGCATGGCCAAGGAGATTCGCAACGTCGCCTACTTCAAGATCGAAACGCCGGGCGCCGCCTCCAAACTGCGCGAGCTGCTGCGCCTGGGCGGCGACGCGATTGAAGGCCCCTGGGACGGCGAAGAAGCCATCACCCTGCTGCCCGACCTGGAGGCCGGCGCGACTGGCGCGATGACAGGCGGCGGCTACCCCGACGGCATACGCAGGATCATGGACGCCTGGACGGCCGGCAAGCGCGAAGAGGCCGTGGCCGAATACGCGCGCTGGCTGCCGCTGATCAATTACGAGAACCGCCAGGGCGGCATCCTCACGGCCAAGGCACTGATGAAGGAAGGCGGCGTGATCGCCTGCGAGGCGCCACGCCATCCCTTTCCCGCCATGCATCCCGAGGTGCGCAGGGGCTTGCTGGCGACTGCGCGCCGGCTGGACCCGCTGGTGCTGCGCTGGGGCAAATAGGCGCTTCAGCCGCCTGCCGGCGCAGGCCTCGTTTCCTTTCTGGCTCCCCATTTTCAGGACATCCATGCCGCTTCGGGAAACACTCTTGCTGGTGCAAAAATGCGCCCATACCTTCAGCTTTTACGACCTGGCCACGGGCCTGGCGCAAAAACACATCGTGCTGCCGAATTTCCCGCATGAGTTCACGGTGGACGCGGCGCGCGGCCTGGCCTATGTGGGCCACTACGGCATAGAGACGGCCAGCCACCTGGGTGACATGGGCGGGCACTCGGTGTTTGTGATCGACCTCGCGCGGCAGGAACACGTGGCCACGCTGAACCTCTGGCCTTACTACCGGCCGCACGGCCTGACGGTGGATGGCCAGGGGCGGCTGTTTGTGATGTCGGAGGCGCACAATGTGCTGCTGCGTTTTTCGGATCCGGCGAAGGTGTTTGTGCCCGACCTGGCGGTGCCCTCGGGCGGCTACAAGACACACCTTTTCGCACTGACCAAGGACGCGCAGACCGCATACGCGCTCAACCTGCTGTCCAACACCGTGACCAAGATCAAACCCAACGACCCGACCTTCACGCCGGTGGCCATGGTGCCGGGCCCGGTGCCCGAGGGCAATGTGCTGTCGGCCGACGAGTCCCTGCTGTATGTGGCCAACCGCGGCGACGACAGCATTGTGGCCGTGGACACGGCGACCATGAAGGTCGTGGCCCGGGGCAAGACGCGGCGCGACCCCAACCGCGTCTACCGCTTCCGCGGCGCGCAGGGCGATGAGCTGCTGCTCACCACCAACTCGGGCGAACATTCGCTCTCGGTCTTCGGCACCGACCTGCAGGAGCAGCGCTGCTTCGCCCTGCCCAGCAATCCGCTGGCCCTGTCCTTCCACCCGGTGGAGCGCGCGGTGTATATCTCTTTCCAGGACGACACGGTGCGCCGGCTGGATCTCGACAGCTTTGAGTTCGGCCAGCAGATCAAGACCCTGCGCGAACCCGATTCATCTTACGTCTGGCGGCATTGAGGCCATGACGCCGGCGCGGCCCATCGTCGATGCTCACCACCACCTGTGGGACCTGTCGCGCGGCCACTACCCCTGGCTGCAGGAGGCCTACGACCCCAAGGCCTTTTTCCTGGGCGACTACCGCGCCATCTGCCGGGACTTTCTCGCGACCGACTACCGCGCCGCCACGGGGCCTTGCGAGGTGGTCGCGACCGTGCATGTGGAGGCCGAGCGCAGCCGCGACCAGCAGTTGGCCGAAACCGCCTGGCTGCACGAGGTGCACGCGCAGCACGGCTTCCCGAATGCCGTGGTCGCCCATGCCTGGTTTGATCGCCCCGACAGCGAGGAACACCTGTTCGCACAGTCTCGCTTTCCGCTGGTGCGCGGCATACGCAGCAAGCCGCTGACCTCGGCCTCGCCGGCGCACGGCGTCAAAGGCCAGCCCGGCAGCATGCAGGACGAGGCCTGGCTGCGCGGCTTCTCGCTGCTGGAGAAATACGGCCTGCGCTGGGACCTGCGCGTGCCGGCCTGGCATCTGCCCGAGGCGGCCGAAGTGGCGGCGCTGTTTCCCAAGGTACCCATGGTCCTGAACCACCACGGCTTTGCCTGGGACCGCAGCGAAGAAGGCCTCAAGCGCTGGCGCGGCTGGATGGAGACCCTGGCCCGGCAGGAGAATGTGCACGTCAAGCTCTCGGAGTTCGGCCTGCGCGACCGGCCCTGGGATCTCCAGGAGAATGCGCGAATTGTGTATGAAACGATTGCAATTTTTGGATGGCAGCGCTGCATGTTCGCCAGCAACTTTCCGGTGGCCGGCCTGCGTATCAGCTACCCGGACCTGGTTGGCAGTGTGGCCGGTATGCTGGCCCGCCTGCCGGGTCACCAGCAACATGCGATGATGTGCGCCAACGCCCTGCGTTTTTATGCGATTGATGTGACGCCGCCCTTGTGAGACCGCTTTTGTGAAACGGCCTGCGCGCCCACCTCGTCCTTTCGTCATTCCTGAATCAAGTTCAACTCCTGGAAGCACACCCATGACCACAAAACACGACAACCTCATCAACGGCCAATGGCTGGCCGGTAACAGCTACAGCCCCAACCTGAACCCCAGCAACCTGGCCGACGTGATCGGCGAGTACACGCAGGCCGACGCAGCCGGCCTGGACGCGGCCGTGCAGGCCGCGCAGGCGGCTTTCCCGGCCTGGTCGACCTCGGGCATACAGGCGCGCTCGGACGCGCTGGACAAGATAGGCACGGAGATCCTCGCGCGCCGCGAAGAGCTGGGCACCCTGCTCTCGCGCGAAGAAGGCAAGACCAAGCCCGAAGGCATAGGCGAGGCCACGCGCGCCGGCCATATCTTCAAGTTCTTCGCCGGTGAATGCCTGCGCCTGTCGGGCGAAACCATTCCCTCGGTGCGCCCCGGCATTGGCGTGGAGATCACGCGCGAGCCGGTCGGCGTGGTCGGCCTGATCACCCCCTGGAACTTCCCCATCGCCATCCCGGCCTGGAAGATCGCGCCGGCGCTGGCCTTCGGCAACTGCGTGGTCCTGAAGCCCGCCGACCTGGTGCCCGGCAGCGCCTGGGCGCTGGCCGAGATCATCTCGCGCTCCGGCATCCCGGCCGGCGTGTTCAACCTGGTCATGGGCCCGGGCCGCGTGATCGGCGATGCGCTGGTCAACCACCCCGGCGTCAACGCCATCAGCTTCACCGGCTCGGTCGGCGTGGGCAGCCGCATCGCCGAGGCCTGCGCGAAAAATCTCAAGAAGGTGCAGCTCGAAATGGGCGGCAAGAACCCGCAAGTCATCCTCGACGACGCCGACCTCGCGCAGGCGGTGGAGCTCAGCGCGCAGAGCGCCTTCTACTCCACCGGCCAGCGCTGCACGGCGTCGAGCCGCCTGATCGTGACCGAAGGCATTTACCCGGCTTTTGTCAAAGCCCTGCAGGAACGCATGGCCCGCATCAAGGTCGGCGACGCCCTCACGGCCGGCACCGACGTGGGCCCGGTGTCCTCGCAAGCACAGCTTGAGCAGGACTTGAGCTACATCGAAATCGGCAAGGCCGAAGGCGCGACCCTGGCCTTCGGCGGCGCGCGCATCCCCTGCCACACCGGCAGCGGCGCCGAAGGTTATTACATGCAACCGGCCCTCTTCAGCGAAAGCACGGCCGGCATGCGCATCAACCGCGAGGAAATTTTCGGCCCGGTCGCCAGCATCATCCGCGTGAAAGACTACGAAGCGGCCCTGGCCACCGCCAACGACACGCCTTTCGGCCTGTCAGCCGGCATCGCCACCACCAGCCTCAAATACGCGACCCACTTCAAGCGCCACAGCCAGGCCGGCATGGTCATGGTCAACCTGCCTACCGCGGGCGTGGACTACCACGTCCCCTTCGGCGGCCRCAAGGGCTCCAGCTACGGCCCGCGCGAACAGGGCAAGTACGCGCAGGAGTTTTTCACGACGGTGAAGACGGCTTACACGCTGGCTTGATCCTGCCTCGCAGCCTGTTCGACCAGCGCCAGCAGGTCGGGCAGGCAGCGGGTGGCGAGATCAAAACGCGCCACCACGGCCTGGCGCGCCGCCTGCCCCAGGTGTGCATGGGCGGCCGGATCGGCCAGAACGGCCACCACGGTTTCGGCCAATGCCCGCACGTCAAAAAAATCAAACAGCAAACCGTTGACCCCGTGTTCCATGACTTCCTCGACAGGGGCGGTGCGGCTACCAACCACCACGCAACCTGCGCTCATGGCTTCCAGGCAGCTCCATGACAGGACAAAGGGATAGCTCAGGTACACATGGCAGCGTGAGACCTGCAGCAACTGGAGGTAGCGGGCGTAAGGCAGTGTTTCGACAAAATGGACGCGCTGCATCGGCAGCCGATCGCCGACTTCCCTGAGCAGGACTTCACGCCATGTGCCGCCACCCGCGGGTTTGGGGCCGTAGCTCACCTCGTCCCCCCCTACCAGCACACAATGAGCATGGGGCCGGGCTTTGAGGATGGCGGGCAAGGCCCGCATGAAGATATGGAAGCCCCGGTAAGGCTCGAGGTTGCGGTTGATGAAAGTCAGGACTTCGTCGCCGGGCTTGAATTGCAGGCCTTTGCCCGCCAGGGAAAAACAGGCGCCGGGATCGGGCCTGGCCAGGCCTGTGTCTATGCCGTCGTGAATGACCCGCACTTTGCCGCGGTATTCCCCCGGCACTTGCCGGCGCTGCCATTCGGTGGGTGCATAAGCCGCATCCGCCGCGCTCAGCGCATGCAGCAGCGTGGTGTTTTTCAGCCGCAAGGCGGAACGCGCCAACAGGCTTTCGCGGTAGAACTCCGGGTCAAAATCGTAATCACTGCCCTGCGCGGAATAGTAGAACTCGGAAAACACCATGAGCCTGGCGCCCGGCCACACGTCCTTGCAAAAAAGCGCTTCGCCCCAGCCTGGGTGCGCGACGATGAGGTCGGGGATAAAGCCGTGGTCACCAAGCCTTTGCATGGCCTGCGCGCATGCCTGGCCATACAAGGCCTTGACCTCAAAATTGCGGGCCATCGCCAGCTGGCTGGGCGCTTTGAGGGTGGGGAGCTGGTAGCGCACGAGCTGCACCCCCTCCACCGGCCGCGGCGTGATGCCCAGCCCCAGGACCTCGTGTCCCTGCGCCGCCAGGGCCCTGGCCACATGGACAAACTGCCCCGGGAAGTTCTGGTGGATAAACAGGTAACGGCGCCGCGGGGGTGTTGACGCTTCATCGGGTTTGGTGCCGGCACCTTCGGAAACGGGAGTCTTGGGCTTCATACATCAACGGCGTGGAGGCTTTCCAGCGGAAAGCCGGGTGGTTGCATGCGGCAGGAACTGGGACACGGGTACCTCGCTCGAGCCTCGAACAAACCACTCTAGGCACCATACATTTAGAAACAACTACCCCAATCGGACCCTGCGCCGACGGTGGTGCCGCTCGCTACCAGCAGGAGAGACAACGCCCTCGCCTTGGGCGGCGCGTGGTTAGACTACTTACCCGGCACAAGGCAAAACGCCTGCGGTATCTCCGTCTTTTCAACTCCTGGCCCAAACCCATGTCCACTCGTCACTCCACCAGAGACCTTCGCACGCTGCTGTTGGCCCTGACGGCCACCTACTTCCTCACCAGCCTGGGCCACTTCAGCCACAACGCCGAATTCATCTGCGAATACCCCAACTTGCCGGCCTGGCTTACCCGCGCGCAGGTCTATGCGGTGTGGGCGGCCATTACCGCCGTGGGCGCGCTGGGTTTGCTGTTGATGCACAGGAAATTCATGGCCACGGGCCTGCTGCTGGTGGCCGTTTATGCGGCGCTGGGTTTTGACGGCCTGGGCCACTATGCGGTGGCGCCCCTGGAACTGCACCCCTTGATGGCCAATGTCACGATTCTTTCGGAAGTTGTTGCCGCCGCAGTTTTGTTGCCGGTAACGCTTTGGCTACTGGTATCGCATATGCTTTGTCATCAAGTGGGAGGACCCCGGACATGAACCATCCCCTGCGCTGCCAATGCGGCACCCTGCAAGGCCTCGTCAGCCATACCGAATCCGTATGCCGCGGCATTTGCTACTGCAAGGACTGCCAGGCCTATGCGCATTTCCTGGGCAAGGCGGACGAGATTCTCGACGAGATGGGCGGCTCGGACGTGGTCGCCACGCTTCCCCAGCATGTCACTTTCACGCAAGGTGTGGAGAAGCTGAGCTGCATGTCCCTGAGCGATAAAGGCATGCTGCGCTGGTATGCGAGCTGCTGCGACACGCCTATCGGCAACACCTCGCGCGACTTCAAGGTTTCGCATGTCGGGCTGCTGCACAACTGCCTGCGGGAATCTTCGACCAGCCTGGACAGCGCTTTTGGCCCGGTGCGCATGCGGGTCGGCATGAAGAGCGCCAAGGGCACGCCCAAGGCCATGGCGCTCAGCACCACGGTGGCCATCCTCCAGTTCATGGCCAAGCTGGTACGCGCAAGGCTGGACGGCAGCTACAAGCGCACGCCCTTCTTTGACCCGGAGACGGGAACGCCGCGGGTCTCGCCCAAGGTGCTCACGCCGGATGAACGGGCCCGCCTGATGCAGGCCGTTTAAAAACCTGTTCAGGGTCTAAACGGGGCCGCGCAAGCACCTTCTCGGGATGGGATGCTAGGCGTGGTGCGACGCCCATAGTTCATCTATGGGCTAGCGCCGCAACGCCGCAGACCGCCCGAGAAGGYRCTTGCCCTYCGGGTTGGGGTGACGCAAACGCGGTCGCGTTTGCATCCCCGTTGGGGCAGCCGCACGACGCCCAGCCGGCCGGCTGGGCGGTCGGGCGATTGAGCCACCCAGGCCCTTGCATGGGCATTAGCCCATGCGGCGTGCCCGGCCGGCCCACTCATCCCGATTGCACCCCAACGCGGCCCCGTTTAGACCGTGAACAGGTTCTAAGACCGCACCGTATCCGCCACGCGCTCGGCGCAGCGTTTGGCCTGGGCCGCGTCGCGCGCCTCGACCATCACGCGCAACAGCGGCTCGGTGCCGCTGGCGCGTATCAGCACGCGGCCGGTGTCGCCAAGTTCGGTTTCCACGGTTTTGGTCATATCGGCCAGTGGCTTGCTGCTTTTCCAGTCCTGACCGGGCTTGAGGCGCACGTTGATCAAAGTCTGCGGGAACAGCTGGACCTCGCTAAGCAGTTGGGCAATGGTCTTGCCGCTGCGCACGCAGGCCTGCAGCACCTGCAGCGCGCTGATCAGGCCATCGCCGGTGGTGTGTTTGTCGAGCGCCAGCAAATGGCCCGAGCCCTCGCCGCCCAGCAGCCAGCCGCGCTTGTCGAGCTCTTCGAGCACATAGCGGTCGCCGACCTTGGCGCGCACGAACTCCACGCCCTTCTTCCTGAGCGCGACCTCGACGGCCATATTGGTCATCAGGGTGCCGACGGTACCGGGGACTTTTTCGCCGCGCGCCAGGCGCTCGTTGACCATCAGAAAGAGCACTTCGTCGCCGTTGAAGAGGCGGCCGTCGGCGTCCACCATCTGCAGCCGGTCGGCATCGCCGTCGAGTGCGATGCCGTAGTGGGCCTTGTTGGCCTTCACGGCCTTGATCAGCGCGTCGGGATGCGTGGCGCCGACTTCGTGGTTGATGTTCAGGCCGTCAGGCGCGCAGCCTATGGCGATGACCTCGGCGCCCAGTTCATGGAACACCATGGGCGCGATGTGATAGGCCGCGCCGTGGGCGCCGTCGACGACGATCTTCAGGCCCTTGAGCGTGAGGTCGTTGGCAAAGGTGCTTTTGCAGAATTCGATGTAGCGGCCTGCGGCATCATCGAGGCGGCGCGCCTTGCCCAGGGTGGCCGAGTCGGCCCAGACGGGCGGCTCGTCGAGTGCGGCTTCCACCGCGAGCTCCCAGGCGTCGTCGAGCTTGGTGCCCTGGGCGCTGAAGAACTTGATGCCGTTGTCGGGGTAGGCGTTGTGGCTGGCGCTGATGACCACGCCCAGGCTGGCGCGCTGCGCGCGTGTGAGGTAAGCCACGCCCGGCGTGGGCAGCGGGCCCAGCAGCACCACGTCGACGCCGGCCGAGTTAAAGCCCGATTCGAGCGCGCTTTCGAGCATATAGCCCGAGATGCGCGTGTCCTTGCCGATCAGCACCGTGGGGCGGGTCTCTTTCTTGCGCAGCACGCGGCCCACGGCGTGGGCCAGGCGCAGCACGAAGTCGGGAGTGATGGGCGGCTGGCCCACCGTGCCGCGAATGCCGTCGGTGCCGAAGTATTTTCTGGTCATGGAGTTTTGTCCCTGTGGAGCTTGTTGTTCTGCAAATGTGAGGCTATTTTAGGCGGGCCCGCCCTGCCCGCCTGTCAGCCAAAAGCTGAAGAATCAGCTGGCGGCCATCCAGACTTTCAGGGCCTGAACCGTCTCCTTGACGTCATGCACACGCACGATGCGCGCGCCGCGGTCCACAGCCAGCAGGGCCGCCGCAACGCTGGGCACCATGCGGTCGGCCACGTCGAGCTGGGCCACGGCAGCCAGCGAGGTGCTGGTGGCGGCGGCCAGGGACGACTTGCGCGACCAGGCGGCCAGCAACGGGTAGCCGGCGGCGAGAAACTCCTGCTGACGCGCCAGCAGCGCGAAGTTCTGCGCCACGGTCTTGCCGAAACCTATGCCCACGTCGAGCACGATGCGCGACCTGGCGACACCGGCGGCCAGCAGGCCGGCCGCGGCGGCTTCGAGAAAATCGCGCACCTGCGGCACCACGTCGCCCTCCATGGGCGCGACCTGCATGGTTTGCGGCTCGCGGTGCATGTGCATGAGGCAGACGCCGCAATTCGGGTGTTTGGCGACGGCCTCCATTGCGCCGGGCTTGCGCAGGGCCCAGATGTCATTGATGACGTCGGCGCCCAGGTCCAGCACGGCCTGCATGACCTCGGGCTTGTAGGTGTCCACGGACAGCGGCACGCCCAGCGTGGCCGCATGGCGCACCACGGGCAGCACGCGCGCGAGCTCTTCCTCCAGCGGCACGGGCGGCGCGCCGGGGCGCGTGGATTCACCGCCTATGTCCAGCAGCTCGGCGCCGTCCTTGAGCAGTTTTTCGCAATGGGCGAACACGCCGGCAAAGCCGCTGCCTTCGCTGAAGTACTTGCCGCCGTCCGAAAACGAGTCGGGCGTGACGTTGACGATGCCCATGACGCGCGGCTTGGCGAGGTCGATTTGGAAGCGGGAGGTTTGCCAGATCATGGTTTGTCCTCGGAAATAAAAAACCGGGGACTGGCCCCGGTTGTGGTGACGGCTGCCCGGCAGCCCGTCATGCTGTGTCCGCCGCGGGCCTCAGGCCACCGTGGGCGCCGGGTCGGCGCTGACGGCCGGCGTGCCACCCGAGGGACCACCGCCACCGCCGACAGAGGAGTTGCGCGGCGTCCAGTCCTTGGGCGGGCGCGGCTCCTTGCCGGCCATGATGTCGTCGAGCTGGTCGCCGTCTATGGTTTCCCATTCGAGCAAGGCCTTGGCCATGGCATGCATCTTGTCCTGGTTGTCCTCGATCAGCTTGCGCGCCAGGGCGTATTGCTGGTCGATGATGCGGCGGACTTCGCCGTCGACCTTTTGCAGGGTCGACTCGCTCATGTTGTTGGTCTTGGTGACCGAGCGGCCCAGGAAGACTTCGCCTTCGTTCTCGGCGTAGACCATGGGGCCCAGGGCCTCGGTCATGCCGTAGCGCGTGACCATGTCGCGGGCCAGCGCGGTGGCGCGCTCAAAGTCGTTGCTGGCGCCGGTCGTCATCTGGTTCATGAAGACTTCCTCGGCGATGCGGCCGCCGAACAGCATGCTGATCTGGCTCAGCATGTATTCGCGGTCGTAGCTGTAGCGATCCTGCGCGGGCAGGCTCATGGTCACGCCCAGCGCGCGGCCGCGCGGGATGATGGTGACCTTGTGGACCGGGTCGCACTTGGGCAGCATCTTGCCGAGCAGCGCGTGGCCGGACTCGTGGTAGGCCGTGTTGCGGCGCTCTTCCTCGGGCATGACCATGCTCTTGCGCTCGGGGCCCATGAGGATCTTGTCCTTGGCTTTTTCGAAGTCCTGCATCTCGACGGTGCGCGCGTTGCGGCGCGCGGCCATCAGGGCGGCTTCGTTGCAAAGGTTGGCGAGGTCGGCGCCGGACATGCCGGGCGTGCCGCGCGCGATCACGCTGGCATTCACGTCCTGGCCCAGCGGCACCTTGCGCATGTGCACATTGAGGATCTGCTCGCGGCCGCGGATGTCGGGCAGCGTCACATAGACCTGGCGGTCGAAGCGGCCGGGGCGCAGCAAGGCGGCGTCCAGGATGTCGGGGCGGTTGGTGGCGGCCACCACGATCACGCCGACATTGGTTTCGAAGCCGTCCATCTCGACCAGCATCTGGTTCAGGGTCTGCTCGCGTTCGTCGTTGCCGCCGCCCAGGCCGGCGCCGCGCTGGCGGCCGACCGCGTCGATTTCATCGATGAAGATGATGCAGGGGGCGTTTTTCTTGGCGTTTTCGAACATGTCGCGCACGCGGGCCGCGCCCACGCCGACGAACATTTCAACGAAATCGGAGCCGGAAATCGAGAAGAAAGGCACTTTGGCCTCGCCGGCGATGCCCTTGGCCAGCAGGGTCTTGCCGGTGCCCGGGGGGCCGACCAGCAGCAGGCCGCGCGGAATGCGGCCGCCCAGTTTCTGGAATTTCTGCGGGTCTTTGAGGAAGTCGACGACTTCCTTGACCTCTTCCTTGGCCTCGTCGCAGCCCGCGACGTCGGCGAAGGTGACCGGATTGGTGGACTCGTCCAGCATGCGCGCCTTGGACTTGCCGAAGCTGAAAGCCCCGCCCTTGCCGCCGCCCTGCATCTGCCGCATGAAGTAGATCCACACGCCTATCAGCAGCAGCATGGGCCCCCAGCTGATCAGCAGCGAGGTGAGGAGGGAGGTTTCTTCGCGGGGCTTGACGTCGAACTTGACGTCGTTGGCGATCAGGTCGCCGACCAGGCCGCGGTCCAGGTAGGTGGCCGTGGTACGGACCTTGCGGTCGTCCACGGTGGTGGCCGAGATCTCGGTGCCGCCCTGGCCTTCGGCGATGGTCGCCTGCTTGATGCGCTTGCCGCGCACTTCTTCCAGGAACTCGGAGTAACCCAGGTAGTTGGAACCGGCGCTGCCACGTGTATCAAATTGCTTGAATACGGTGAACAGCACCATGGCGATCACCAGCCAGATTGCAATTTTGGAAAACCACTGATTGTTCAAGGACTACTCCGGTGTAAGAACAAAAGTCACATGCGCCTGATTTTAGGCCTTTCAAGGGCCAAAACAGCTTAACCCGGTCCCGGCCCCTGGTTTAAAGCGGGATTAAGTCCGCTACCGCTGGCAAGCCCTAGGGGAAAGCCCGTGGTTTCAGGCCCGCTTTTTCAGCCCCCGGCCTATCAAAAAGGTTTCCGACGAGCCCGGGCGCGAGGCTTTGGGCTTGAGCGGCTTGACGACCTTGAAGGTGTCGCGGAACAGCTTGACCAGCTGGTCGTAGCCGCTGCCGTGGAACAGCTTGACCACCAGCGTGCCGTCCGGTTTCATGCGGTTCTGGGCGAATTCCACGGCCAGCTCGATCAAATGGGCGATGCGGGCCGCATCGGCCGACTCGATGCCCGAGAGGTTGGGCGCCATGTCCGAGATTACCAGGTCCACCTGGACCTGGCCCTCGGGGCCGGCCAGGGTGTCCTCCAGCTGCTGCAGCACCTCGGCCTCGCGGAAATCGCCCTGGATAAAGGTCACGCCCTCAATCGGCTCCATGGGCAGCAGGTCCAGCCCGATGATGCGGCCGTTGAGCGTGCCGGCCGCCGCGCCCGCGGGAGACAGCTTGCGCCGCACGTACTGGCTCCAGGCGCCGGGCGTGCTGCCCAGGTCGACCACACAATCGCCCGGCTTCACCAGGCCGAAGGTTTCGTCGATTTCCTTCAATTTGTAAGCAGCGCGGGCCCGGTAGCCCTCTTTCTGGGCGAGCTTCACATAAGGATCGTTGATGTGCTCGTGCAGCCAGGCCTTGTTGACTTTTCCCTTGCCGCCGGCCTTCACGGCGGTTTTGCCGGCCGCCTTGGCGGCGGCCTTGGCATCGGTCTGGACGCCGGGTTTGAAACCGGTCTTGGCATTTACTTTCATGGGGCCTATTGTCCTCTCCCGGACTCGCCCGATAATTGGGCCATGGCTCAAATACAACTTACCCCCGCCCAGCGCAAGGACCACCGCGCCGATGCCCACCACCTGAACGCAGTCGTGATGATAGGTTCCGACGGGCTGACCCCCGCCGTCAAGAAGGAAACCGACGCGGCGCTCAAGGCCCACGGGCTCATCAAGGTGCGGGTGCTGTCGGACGACCGCGCCGGCCGCGAGGAGATCTTCCAGACCCTGGCCGACGAACTCAATGCCGCGCCCATCCAGCACATCGGCAAGCTGCTGGTGCTCTGGCGCCCCATGCCACCCAAGGAAAAAAAGGTCAACGAAGACCGCATGCCCGGCCCGCGCGACGTCAAGGTGCTCAAGAACAGCTCGCGCCACGGCCAGCGGCCCGAGGTCAAAACCCTGCGCGTGCTGGGCAACCAGCGCCTTACGCCGGGCGGCACCGTCAAGCGGGCCAAGAAACCCCAGCTCAAGAGCGTCAAGAAAAGCGCGCAAGGCTGAGCCCCGCCGCGGGCCGGCAATCGGCCCCGGCAATCGCTTCCATAGCGACATTCTTCCCGGCCCGGCGGCCCCCGGCCTTTAGATTCGAGACTTCCGCCCACAGCTACATGCCATGACCAATCCGCTCCTCGATTTCTCCGACCTCCCCCTGTTTGACCGTATCCAGCCCGAACATGTGGGCCCCGCCGTTGACGAACTGATGGCCAAGGCCGATACGGCCCTGGCAACCGTCACCGCGGCGGATTTCCCGGCCACCTGGACCGGCATCGCCCGCGTGCTGGACGTCGCCACCGAGAACCTGGGCCGCGCCTGGGGCGCCGTGAGCCACCTCAACAGCGTGGCCGACACGCCCGAGCTGCGCGCCGCCTACAACGCCGCCCTGCCGCGCGTGACCGAGTTCTGGACCCGCCTGGGCGCCGACGAGCGCCTCTACGCCAAATACAAGGCCATCGACGCGGCCACCCTGAACGCCGAACAGCGCCAGGCCCACAAGAATGCGATCCGCAACTTTGTGCTCTCGGGCGCCGAACTGCAGGGCGCGGCCCGCGAGCGCTTCGCGCAAATCCAGGAGCGCCAGGCCGAGCTGAGCCAGAAGTTCAGTGAAAACGCCCTGGATGCGACCGACGCATTCGCCTACTACGCCAGCGAAGCCGAAGTCGCCGGCATCCCGGCCGACGTGCTGCAGGCCGCGCGTGCCCAGGCCGAGGCCGAAGGCAAGGCCGGCTACCGCCTGAGCCTGAAGATGCCGAGCTACCTGCCCGTCATGCAGTTCGCCACCAGCGGCAAGCTGCGCGAGACCCTTTACAAGGCCTACACCACACGCGCCAGCGACCAGGCCGCGCCCGAGTTCAGTAAATTCGACAACAGCGCCATCATGAAAGAGATCCTCGCGCTGCGCCTGGAAGAAGCCCAGCTGCTGGGCTACCGCAATTTCGGCGAAGTCTCGGTGGTGGCCAAGATGGCCCAGTCGCCCGAGGAAGTGGTCAGCTTTTTGCGCGACCTCGCGCGCCGCGCCCGTCCCTATGCCGAAAAAGACGTGGCCGACCTGCGCGCCTTCGCCGCGAGCCAGCTGGGCATGGCCGAACTCCAGCCCTGGGACTACGCCTACGTCGGCGAAAAACTCAAGGAAGCGCGCTACGCCTTCAGCGAGCAGCAGGTCAAGCAATACTTCACCGCGCCCAAGGTGCTGGCGGGCCTGTTCAAGATCGTCGAGACCCTGTTTGAAGTCGCCATCCGCAAGGACTCGGCCCCGGTCTGGAAGCCCGGCGTTGAGTTTTACCGCATTGAACGCAATGGCGAACTCGTCGGCCAGTTCTACCTCGACCAGCCGGCCCGCACCGGCAAACGCGGCGGCGCCTGGATGGACGACGTGCGCGCGCGCTGGCTGCGCCCCGACACCGGCAAGCTGCAAACCCCGGTGGCGCACCTGGTCTGCAACTTCGCCGAGGGCGTGGGCGGCAAACCCGCGCTGCTCACGCACGACGACGTGACCACGCTGTTCCACGAATTCGGCCACGGCCTGCACCACATGCTGACCCAGGTCAACGAGCGCGACGTCTCCGGCATCAGCGGCGTCGAGTGGGACGCGGTCGAGCTGCCCAGCCAGTTCATGGAAAACTTCTGCTGGGAATGGGACGTGCTCAAGCACATGACGGCGCATGCCGAGACCGGCGCGCCGTTGCCGCGCGCGCTGTTCGACAAGATGCTGGCCGCCAAGAACTTCCAGAGCGGCATGCAGACCCTGCGCCAGGTCGAGTTCTCGCTGTTCGACATGCTGTTGCACACCTCGCACAAACCGGCCGATGACCTTATGAGCCTGTTGAACGAGGTGCGCCGCGAAGTGGCGGTGATCCCCTCGCCGCCTTACAGCCGCACCGCGCATACTTTCAGCCACATATTTTCGGGTGGTTACGCCGCCGGGTACTACAGCTACAAATGGGCGGAAGTTCTGTCGGCCGACGCCTATGCCGCCTTCGAGGAAACGGCTACAGCCGCGTCCTCGCCGTCGGGCGACGATGGCGGCAAGACCACGGTCACGGTGGAAACCGGCCGCAAGTACCGCAAAGCCATCCTGGAGGCTGGCGGAAGCCGGCCGGCCATGGAGTCTTTCAAGGCCTTCCGGGGCCGGGAACCCTCGATTGATGCTTTGCTGCGTCATCAGGGTATGGCCTGACACCTTCAAAACGCCTAAAACGTTGTGAGACTTACAGGGCCTGCGTTAAGCTTGCCTTTTGAGTTTGCTCTTTCCGCCACCCCGTACCTGAGACGACTGGAATACCCATGAACACAAAAGCCGTGAAATCCCTCGCGCCCCATGCCCTGCTGGCCCTGGCACTCGCCGCTGGCGGTCTTTTTTCGCCCCTGGCGCAAGCCCAGCAGGTCTACCGCATCGTCGGGCCTGACGGCAAGGTGACCTTCTCCGACAAGCCGCCGCCCGCAGCCGCCGGCGCCAAGGTCAGCGCAGCCACCCCCGGCGGAGGCGGCTCGGCCCCCACCGGACTGCCCTTCGAACTGCGGCAGGTTGCCAGCAAATACCCGGTGACTCTGTATTCCGGCGAAAATTGCGGCCCCTGCGGCGCCGCCCGCGCCATGCTGACCAACCGCGGTGTTCCGTTTTCCGAGCGGACCGTCAGCAGCAACGAGGACATCAAGGCGCTGCAGCGGCTCAGCGGCGACACCTCTCTGCCCTTCGCCACCATAGGCAGCCAGCAGCTCAAAGGCTTTTCCGACGTGGAATGGACCCAGTTCCTGAATGCCGCCGGCTATCCCGCCACATCGGTGCTGCCGGCCAGCTACCGACCGCCGGCTGCCACGCCCTTGGTGGCCGTCACCGCGCCGCCCGCGGCCAACAACGGCGCCGCCCGCAGTGCAGCGGCCCCTGCGGCCGCACCGACAGCCCCGCCGCCGCTCAGCGCGGACAACCCGGCCGGCATCAAGTTCTAGGCAAGCCTGTCTGATCTGAAACAAAAACGCCGGGTTCCCACTCGGCGTTTTGCTTTCCGGCGGGGCCGGAAGCTCAGAACACCAGCGTCTTCACGCCGCCAGGCGTGCCCAGCAGGCAGACATGGGCTTTCTGGAAGGCGAAAACCCCCACCGTCACCACGCCGGGCCACTGGCTGACCTGGGATTCAAAGATCAGGGGGTCGCTGATCTTCAGGCCGGTCACGTCCAGGATATGCTGGCCGTTGTCGGTCACCAGCGGCTTGCCGTCCTTCAGGCGCAGCGCCGCCGTGCCGCCCAGCGCCGCGAACTGCCGCGCGATGCGTTTGGCGGCCATGGGAATCACCTCGAGCGGCAGAGGGAAGCTGCCCAGGGCCGCCACCAACTTGGACTCGTCGGCGATGCAGACGAACTTGCGCGACTGCGCGGCCACGATTTTTTCGCGCGTGAGCGCCGCGCCGCCACCCTTGACCATATAACCGGCGTGATCGATTTCATCAGCGCCGTCGATGTAGACGCCCAGTTCCTCGACCTCGGTCGCGTCGAAGACCTTGATGCCCAGCGCCTGCAGGCGCTCGGTGGAGGCGAGCGAGCTGGACACCGCGCCCGCGATGCGGTCCTTCATGGTGGCCAGCGCGTCTATGAATTTGTTGACGGTGGAGCCGGTGCCGACACCGACAATGCTGCCTTCTTCCACGTAGTGCAGGGCCGCCTGGCCGACCAGGGTTTTGAGTTCGTCTTGGGTCATGGGAATGTTCGGAGGGATGAATCGGGAGGGTGAAACGGGTTTTGCGACAATCGGGGCTCTTGCCCGGGCATACCGGGCCATTCACAGCCATCAGCACCGAATTATCCAATGTCCCTGCTCCCCTACGCCCTGGCCCGTC
Source organism: Polaromonas sp. P4_F6 (assembly GCF_056401275.1). Lineage (NCBI taxonomy): Bacteria > Pseudomonadati > Pseudomonadota > Betaproteobacteria > Burkholderiales > Comamonadaceae > Polaromonas > Polaromonas sp. P4_F6. Next base: position 198,876 of record NZ_JBFUJQ010000002.1, read on the forward strand.
CCTTTTTATTTGGGCTGGATCCCGAAACCGCCCACGAGCTGACCATGGCCTCGCTGGCGCGCACCCAGGGCACACCGCTGGCCCTGGCCTACCTGTCCAGCCGGGTCAGCGACCCGATCGAGCTGGCCGGCCTCAAATTTCCCAACCGCGTCGGCTTGGCCGCCGGCCTGGACAAAAACGCGCGCTGCATAGACGGGCTGGCCGCCATGGGCTTTGGTTTTGTCGAGGTCGGCACTGTCACACCCAAGGGCCAGCCCGGCAACCCCAAGCCGCGCATGTTCCGCCTGCCCGAGGCCAACGCACTGATCAACCGCCTGGGTTTTAACAACGAGGGGCTGGACGCCTTTTTGGCCAATGTGCGGCGCTCCAGCGTGCGCAAGCCCGGCGCGCAGGGCGGCCTGCTGCTGGGCCTGAACATCGGCAAGAACGCCGCCACGCCGATCGAGAACGCGGTCGACGACTACCTCATCTGTCTGGACGGCGTCTACCCGCATGCCGACTACGTCACCGTCAACATCTCCAGCCCCAACACCAAAAACCTGCGCGCATTGCAAAGCGACGAGGCGCTGGACGCCCTGCTGGGCCGTATCGCCGAGCGCCGCGAAATACTCGCCAAACAGCATGGCAAACGCGTACCCATCTTCGTGAAAATTGCGCCCGACCTCGATGAAGCCCAGGTGGCCGTCATCGCCGCCACGCTCAAACGCCACGCCATGGACGGCGTGGTCGCCACCAACACCACGCTCAGCCGCGAGGCTGTCAAGGGTCTGCGCCATGCCGAGGAAGCCGGCGGCCTGAGCGGCGCGCCCGTGCTCGAAGCCAGCAACCGCGTCATCGGCCAGCTGCGCGCGGCACTGGGCAAGGGCTTTCCCATCATCGGGGTGGGCGGCATCCTGAGCGGCGCCGACGCCGTCTCCAAGATCAAGGCCGGTGCCGACGTGGTGCAGATCTACACAGGGCTGATCTACAAAGGCCCGGAACTCGTCACCCAGGCCGCGCTGGCGATCAAAAAGAGCCGCTAAGCCGACAGCCAGACACAGGCCAAACGCCCGTTAACCACCGGTTAAACACCCGGCGAAGGCTTGCCCCGACCTGCCTTGCGCCGAAAGGCCTCGGCCCCGCCGCTGCCGCCGCCGTCGGGGAAATCGTGCTGCTTGAGCGTCCCATCGGGGCCGGGCTTCATGGGCCTTTCAATCAAGGCACCGGCATCGTTGCCGTCGGCCGCGTCGTCAGGCTCGCTGCGCGGCGGGTGCGGCACGGTCGCGCCTTCACCGGTCTTGGCGCGTGTGGGGCTGGTGTTTTTTGGCATGGTTCCAAGGTAGCAGTCCCGCCGCGCGCGCCGTGTCGGACAAGGCCGCGAGGCTTCAGGGTAAGCACCGAGTGCCGATAGAGCCTGTCCCCTAGACTACCCGGCGGGCTTTCGGCGGCCCCACCTTGCGACTACGATGCAGGCAGTTTTGACAGGAGACCTGCTTGTGGCCGCGACCCCATCTTCCCCTTCCCCATCCCCTTCCTCCCCCTATCCCCACCTGCTCGCCCCGCTGGACCTGGGTTTCACCACGCTGAAAAACCGCGTGCTCATGGGTAGCATGCACACCGGCCTGGAAGACGGGCGCAAGCATTTCCCCGCCATGGCCGCCTACTTCGCCGAACGCGCGCGCGGCGGCGTAGGCCTGATGGTCACCGGCGGTTTTTCACCCAACATCGCCGGCTGGACCAAACCCTTCGCCGGCATGCTGGCGAGTTCAGGCGCGGCGCGGCGCCACAAGCAGGTCACCGACGCGGTGCATGCCGAAGGCGGCAAGATCGCGCTGCAAATCCTGCACACCGGCCGCTACGGCTACCACCCTCTGTGCGTCGCGCCCTCGCGCATCCAGAGCCCGATCTCGCCCTTCGCCCCGCGCGAACTGAGCGCGGGCGGCATTGAGCGGCAGATACGCGCCTTCATACGCTGCGCGCTGCTGGCGCGCGAGGCCGGCTACGACGGCGTCGAGATCATGGGCAGCGAAGGCTATTTCATCAACCAGTTCCTCGTCACCCACACCAACCAGCGCACCGACGACTGGGGCGGCAGCTACGCCAACCGCATGCGCCTGGCCGTCGAGATCGTGCGCCGCACCCGCGAAGCCGTGGGCCGCGACTTCATCATCATCTACCGCCTCTCGATGATTGACCTGATCCCCGGCGGCAGCAGCTGGGAGGAAGTCGTGCTGCTGGCCAAGGCCGTGGAGGCCGCCGGCGCCACCCTCATCAACAGCGGCATAGGCTGGCACGAAGCCCGCGTGCCGACGATTGCCACCTCGGTGCCGCGCGGCGCCTTCACCTGGGTCACCAAAAAACTGCGCACCGACCTGCGCGCCGCGGGCCTGACCATCCCGCTGGTCACCAGCAACCGGCTGAACATGCCCGAAGTCGCCGAGCAGGTGCTGGCCGAGGGCTGCGCCGACATGGTCAGCATGGCCCGCCCCTTCCTGGCCGACCCGGAATTCGTCAACAAGGCCGCCCAGGGCCGCCGCGATGAGATCAACACCTGCATCGCCTGCAACCAGGCCTGCCTGGACCACGCCTTCAAGGCCCAGCTGGCCAGTTGCCTGGTCAACCCGCGCGCCGGCCATGAGACCGAGCTCGTCATCCGCATCGCTCCCGCGCAAAAGCGCGTCGCCGTCATCGGCGCGGGCCCGGCGGGCCTGGCCGCCGCCACCACGCTGGCCCTGCGCGGCCACAGCGTGGACCTGTACGACGCGGCTGACAAGATAGGCGGCCAGTTCAACCTGGCCAAGCGTGTGCCCGGCAAGGAGGAGTTCGAGGAAACCCTGCGCTACTTCGGCAACCGTATCAGCGGCACAGGCGTGCGCCTGCACCTGAACACCCGCGTCAGCGCCCAGGACCTGATCGCCGGAAAGTTCGACGAAGTCATACTCGCCACCGGCGTCACGCCGCGCAACCCGCGCATCCCGGGCCAGGAGCATCCCAAGGTGCTCAGCTACATCGACGTACTGCTGGGCCGCCAGCCCGTGGGAAAACGCGTGGCCCTGATAGGTGCGGGCGGCATCGGTTTTGACGTGGCCGAATTCCTGGTCACGCCCCCCGGCCATTCCACCGCACTTGATTTACCGGCCTGGCTGGCCGAATGGGGCGTGGCCGATCCCGGCCAAGTGCGCGGCGGCGTGGTGCGCCCGCAAGTGGCGCCGCCCGCGCGCCAGGTCACGCTGCTGCAGCGCAAGCCCGGCAAGCTGGGCGCCGGCCTGGGCAAGACCACCGGCTGGATACACCGCGCCGCGCTCAAGATGAGGAATGTGGAAATGCTCTCGGGCGTCAACTACGAACGCATAGGCGAACAGGGTTCGGACCTGGGCCTGTTCATCACCTTCGGCGAAAAGCGCACGGACGGCACCGTGCTTGCCGTCGACAACATCGTGCTGTGTGCCGGCCAGGAGCCGCTGCGCGAACTGCTGGAGCCGCTGCGCGCGGCCGGCGTCAAGACCCACCTGATAGGCGGCGCCCACGAAGCCGGCGAACTCGATGCCAAGCGGGCGATTAACCAGGGAACCAGGGTCGCGGCCGCCCTTTAAAGGCCGCCCTAAACACGCACCAGGCTGAACACCAGCAGCCCCAGCGCCATCCCGAAACTCAGCGCATGCACATTGGCCGCCATGGCGATGCGTTTCATGAGCCTCAGGCCCTGCTGGTCCTGCGAGCCCAGCAGGAACAGCAGGCACATCTCGCGCCGCAGCTGCGGGTCCACCACGCTGTGTTGTTTGAGCGCCTTGTGCATGGACGCCGACAGATAGAGTGCGGCCACCGAGGCCAGCACGATGATGGGGAAAAACCAGCCATGCACCATCCACACCGGAAGCTGCGGCGCCCACCAGGCGCGCAGCAGGTCGGCGGCGGCAAAGATCAGGAAACCCGCGGCGAGGCCCAGCCATTCCTGGGTGCGGAACTTTGCCATCATTTGCCTGACCCTGGCTTCCAGGGACAGTTCGTAGCTCATGCGGGTTACCTCGGAGAATGTTGCGCCTTGCGCAGGCAGGGGCGGCACGATGCCGGCTTGCCGCCGGCCAACGCGGGTGCTGGGATTCTGCGCAGTAACGCCCCGCTGGGCAATACTGCAAATGTAGGAGGCGACGCGCGGCAGGGCTGCGGTGCTCAACGGCGCAAGGGGTCCAGCAGCGGCTTCAGGCCGTTGTGGTCGATTTCCTGCATCAGCGCCAGCAGGCGGCCGATTTCCCCCTTGGGAAAGCCCTCGCGCGCAAACCAGTTCAGGTAATTGCCCGGCAGGTCGGCGATCAGTGTGCCCTTGTGCTTGCCGAAAGGCATTTCGCGGGTCACCAGCAGCAACAAATCTTCTGGGTTCATGGATACAAATAGAGAGGCCTAGCCGCCGGCCCGCTTGGGCGCATAGCCTTGTTTCTGCAGCGCCGCCATCACGGTGTCGCAATGGTCGCCCTGCACCTCGATCACGCCGTCCTTGGCCGTGCCGCCCGATCCGCAGGCCGTGCGCAGCTGCTTGCCCAGCAGCGCCAGGGCCATGGCGTCCAGCGGCAGGCCCTTGACCACGGTCACCGTCTTGCCGCCCCGGCCCTTGCTCTCGCGGCTCACGCGCACCGGGCCGCCCGGCGCAGGGACCGCCGCCTGCTTGCAGCTGCAGGCCGCCACCGGCCGGCGGCAGACCGGGCACATTCTTCCAGCCTCGGTGGAATACACCAGGCCGCCTGCGGGAGTTTGTTTCATGAAAGAGGAACCAGGAAGAAGGGATGGCCGCCGGACAGCGCGCCAGGTTTTAGAACGATCGTTCGTAAAAAATTGTGAAGTAGTTCACAGAAAACCAAAAATGTACCTGATATCCCTTATAAACAGGGCCGGGATAGGCGCTACGCCCTTCTTCTTCAGCATGACCTCCGGGCGATTTCAGGGCGCGAACATGACGGGCAGCAGTTTTCTGATCGGGTTTTTCCTCTTTGTCGGCAGTGTGGCCTTGGGCGCCCTGGCTTATGAGCGCTGGTTGTCCCATGTGGTGGCCACCCGCAAAAAAGTGGCGCGCAACCACACCCTGCGCGCCAAGCCCCTGGCCAGCCGCGACGAGCTCCAGGTCTGGCGCTGGCTGGAGGAGGTGTTCCCCGAGCACCGCATCCTGCCCAAAGTCCCCTTCACCGGTTTTATCGAACCCAACCAGCGCGGCGGCGACGCCCACTGGCAGACGCTGCTGAGCACCGTGAATTTTTCCTGCGCCCTGGCCGACCAGAAAGGCACGGTGCTGGGCTGCATCGACGTGCTGGGCCGCGGCGAGGTCACCGGCCGCAACCATGGCTTCAAACGCGAACTGCTGGCCCGCGCCGGCCTTCCCTACTGGATTGTTGAAAGCCAGCGGCGGCCCAGCGCCGCGCTGCTGCGCGAAAAATTCCTGGGCGCCGCCACCAGCGAAGCCGCCAAACTCGCCCCGGCCGAACGCGCCCGCCGCCCCGCGCCCGCCAAACTGGAACAGCCGAAACTCTCGCGCGTGTCCAGCAATGCCTCGGACCTCACCAAGGCCGGCATGACGCCGCTGCACCTGAAGTCCACGCTCAAGCTGCAGGCCTTGGCCCGCGCCTTCGCGCTGCGCCTGGCCGGCGAAGGCCCGCCGCGCAGGCCCATCAATTACTCGAGTACCAACCCGAGCAGTTCCATCATCTAGCTTCCTGCGGGCCTGGGCGGTGATCAAACGGCCCCCGGCCGTTTGGATTTCTGGCCAAACAACAGGCCCAGCGCCAGGCCGGCCGCGATGAGCACGCCACCCATGGCCATGGCGCCGCTTTTCCATAGCGCGCCGGATAGCACCCGCTGCTGCACGGCCTGCAGTTCGCCGCTGAAAGCGGCGTCACCAAACTCACCGAGGTCGCGGCCTTGCGCGTCGACCCGGTTCAGCCTGATGAAGCTGTAGTCGCCAACCAGCGCGGTGTCGCCCAGCGCGTCGATCAGCAGCGGGTCGGAATCATCGGCCAATGCCGCGCGCGCCACGGGCCGCCGCTGGGCGTCGAACACCAGCACGTCGCCATCCTTCTGGCCCTGCATCACGGCCAGCATCCACAGCGTGCCGTCCGGGCCCAGGGCCACGTCGGTGACCTTGCCGCGGCCCTGGCGGGCCTGGCCGTGCGCGGCCGAGCCCAGGCTGCGCATCAGCTCGGTGGGCTGGCCGGGGGCGACGCGCAGCCAGATCAGCCGGCGGTGGTCGTTGTCGGCCACCACCAGGGTGTCATTGCCCAGGTAGCGCAGGCGGTTGGGGAACAGCAGCGGCACCACCTGCGGGTCGGTGCCGGCCAAGGCCTTGCCGTTCAGGTCAAACAACTGTACGCGGGTCCCCTTGGCATCGGCGATGAAGACGCGCTCGCCCAGGCGGTCCACGGCCAGGTGCACGGTCAGGGACAGTGCATTGTTCTTGAGCTGCGGGCCTTCCATGGCCGCGCGGCAGTCCACCAGTTGCACCTGCGCATCGCTCCAGGCGCAACGCAGCACGCGGGGCACGGCGGCGCCGTCAAAGAACCAGGCCTCGACCCGCTGCCGGGCGTCCACCGTCCAGTCCATGTCGCCGGGGCTTTCGCCCAGGCCCAGCGCCTTCAGGTCCTGGCGCGCAATGCGGCGCCCCTGGGCGTCAAGCACATGCAAGGCATTGTTGGCGACGACGGCGACGCGCTCACCCTGCGGCGCCTTGAACACCCGCAGCGCCACCATGCCCGCATCCGGGTTGGCCATGTTCTGGCCACGCACAAAGGCCGCCGCGCACAGCGCAAGGCCGATCAGGATGGGGATGGCCAATTGCCATTCGCGTCTGGTCATGATGGGTGCGCCCTCGCCGCCGGTGTTGTTATTGATGGAGCCCAAGCGCCCCCAAGCGGCGGCGCATCTTCTCAGTCCCCTCTCCCCCTGTGAGACGGACCCAGGCTCACTTCAGCAAGAACTCCATCTCCGTCCCCGCCAGGTTCAGCACGTCCTGGTGTGACAGCGGAGTGGCCTTGGGGCCTATGGCCTTGCCGTTGAGGGTGGACGGCGTCTCCCCGTCCATATGGGCCACGTAGTAACCGTCGCGCCGGTGCGAGATCGACACCACCGCCACGCCCGGCTGGCCGAAGGTGGTGACCGCCTTGACGACCGGCACTTCCAGCCCCGCCGACGAGCCAGACAGCACACGCAGGCTGGCCTGCCGCGCCCCTGCGGTGCCGGGCAGCCCTATCGCGTCCAGCGACATCGCCGTGGTTTCCTGGCTCTCGGCGGGCTCCTCGTGCGCGGACGTCGCCAGGTACTGGATCTTGAAGTGGCCGATGTTGATGATGTCGTTGTCGTGCAGCAGCTCGCGCGCCTTGACCATGTGGCCGTTGAGGTAGGTGCCGTTGGTGCTGCCCAGGTCGCGCAGGTAGACGTCGGCGATGCCCTTGAGTTCAAACACGCAGTGCTCGCCGCTGACCACCAGGTTGTCGAACACGATGTCGTTGTACGGCCGCCGCCCCAGCGTCGTGCGGTCGTTCTTCAGGTAGACATGCTTGATTTCGACGCCTTCGACCGATGCAATGAGTTGCGGCATGAGGAGAAGCCTTTCTTCTGGAGGTGTCGCTGCCACTCCCAACATGGCGGCGTCCGCCCATCGTAGCGCCGGCCCCGCCAAGGCACAAGGGCGGCGCCACCGCTAGTTTTTCTCCGCCGGGCGACAGGCCGCGCGTATCAGCCGCTGCGTCGGGTTGGGTGCCACGTCGCGAAACGCCATGTGCCTGACCACGCCCTCAGGGTAGGTCGAGGTCTGGTGCGGCGCGCCCTGCCATAGAGGCTCCTTGTAGAACTCCAGCGAGAGGTAGCGCGCGTTTTTGTTCGCGCAGTCGAACCGCACGGTGGAGGTGTAGGAGCGGTAGGGCACGCCGTCCCAGCTGGTGCGCGGCTGGGAGCGGCTCACGCGTATCTTCATCGTACGCAGCCCGCCCTGCACGCTCACCGGGACTGGATCGACCTCTATGGTGTTGAGCGCCGGGTCCTGCGGGTCGCCGAGCACGGTGAACCACGCGGCCTGCGCGTGCAGCACGGAGGCGCCTCCCAGCAAGCCCCAAAACAGCATGTTCTTTTTCATGGCAGCTCTTCGATGTTGTCCATCCTCAGGCGGCGCCGCAGCCGATGATGCGGGACCTAAGAATGTTTCCCCCACTTGCAGCATTTGCACAATGTCGCATTCAAAACCAGTCTAACCGGGGGCAAGCGGCCTTGTCACATGAAAAGACATATTCCTGCAGGTGAAACTGAGGGTGCAACAACACCTTGTAGTCCGCAGCCGACACCCAGCCGCGCCCCCTCCCTGCGTGCGCCGCCCCAGCCAGCCCTTAACTTGAAGGCATGGAGTTTTTCCATGTCCCCCAACCACCCGAAAGGTATCCCTATGAACAAGGACCAGGTCAAAGGCAAGATCAAGGAAGTCGCCGGCGAAGTGCAGGAGCACACCGGCAAGATGGTCGGCAGCGCCGAGCAGCAGGCCAAGGGCCATGCCCGCGAGTTTGAAGGCAAGGCCCAGAAGGCCTACGGCGATGTGAAGGAAGACATCAAGGACACCGCCAAGGAAATCAGGAAGGACCTGGAGCGCGATCCGCTCAAGCCTTGATCACGCTTTCCCTTTCCAATGAAAAACGGCCGCTTTCGAGCGGCCGTTTTTTTGGGGTGCAAGAAGCTAGCGCGGCGCAATAGGCGGCCCCACCACCACGCCCGGAAACACCGGCAGCTTCTCGGCCGCCACCGGCGCCGGCGGCTGCAGCACCACACCGGGCATGCCGCCCGAATCCCCGCCCTGCGCCGACGTTGGCTGGTTTTCAGCTGGCGCCTGGATGGTCACGTACTTGATCACGGGCGCGGGCTGCCAGCGCGGCGCGCCGCCCTGGCTGGGTGGTGATGCCCCCGCCGCCATGCCCACGCCGGCCGGCAGCTCGCCCGGCTGGCCTTCCTGCGGCGGCTCGGCGCCGTTGAGCAAGGCTTCCACGCGCTGCTGCTCCTGGTCCGTCACGCCGCCGCCCTGCGGCGCCGCAAAGCGCTGCTCGGCGTCCACCACCTTGGCCTTGATCGCCTGCTGGAAAAACTCGCCCACGATGGGCAGCGCGCTGCGCGCGCCCTGGCCCCAGCTGTCGCCCATGGTCACGCGGTTGTCGTTAAAGCCCACCCAGGCGCCCGCCACCAGCTGCGGGTGCATCATCACAAACCAGCCGTCGGTATTGCCCTGCGTCGTGCCGGTCTTGCCGGCCAGGTCGGCGCGCAGGCCGTAGCGGCTGCGTATCGCCGCACCCGTGCCCTGGTCGATCACGCCGCGCATCACATCCAGCAGCGTCTGCGCCACCGTGGCCGACATCACCGTCTCCGGCGCCTTGGCTTCGAATTGTTCCAGCACCTTGCCGTTGCGGTCTTCCACGCGCGTGACGATGATGGGCTCTATGTAGCGGCCGTCATTGGCCAGCGTGCCGTAGGCCGTGACCATTTCCTTGAGCGTCACCGGGCTGGTGCCCAGCGCGAGCGAGGGCACTTCCTCGAGCTTGCTTTGCCGCACGCCCATGGCTTTCGCCAGCTTGGCCACATGGGCCGGGCCCACCACCTGCATCACCTGCGCCGTAATCGTGTTCTTGGAGAACATCAACCCCTGGCGCAGGCTCATGAACTCGCCGCTGGGCCCGCCGCCGTCGGTGGGCCGCCAGAAGGCACCGTTGCCCAGCGGGATTTCCACCACGCCGTCGACAAAACCGTCGCTCTGCCGGGCGCCCTCCTCAAAGGCCGCGCCATACACAAAAGGCTTGAAGGTCGAGCCCGGCTGGCGCCGCGCCTGCTGCACATGGTCGAACTGGTCGTCCGAAAAATCCCGGCTGCCCACCCAGGCCCGCACCTGGCCGTTCGTCGGGTCCAGCGCCATAAAGCCGGCCTGCAGCCGCGTCTTCTCGTCCTTGAGGGCCTGCATGAAATTGGCATTGGCCAGCAGGGTTTTGAGCGCCTGCTCGTCGGTCTGGCCCGCGGCGCGCGCGGCCTTGTACTCGGGGGTGTCGCGCACAAAGGCCAGGGCCAGTTCGCGCTGCGCCCCGCTTTTGGCCTTCCAGCCCGAGTTAAAGCGCCAGTCACCCGCGACGATTTTTTGCAGCCGCTCGCCCTGCGCCACCAGCGCCTTGTTGGCCATGGCCTGCAGGCGCGAGTCGATGGTGGTGCGCACCACCAGGCCGTCGGCGTAAATGTTGTAGTCGTTGCGGTCCGCCCAGTCGATCAGCCAGCGCCGCAGCTGCTGCGCCAGGTGCGGCATTTCGCCGAGTTCCGGGTCCAGGCGCTCAAAGTCGATCTTCAGCGGCTTCTTCTTGAGCGCCGCGAGTTTGTCTTCGGGCAGCTTGCCGTGCTTGACCATCTGCATCAGCACGATGTTGCGGCGCTGCAGCGCGCGGTCGGGGTTGACCACCGGGTTGTAATAACTCGCACCCTTGAGCATGCCCACCAGCGTCGCGCTTTGCAGCACGTCCAGCTCGCTGGCCGATTTGTCGAAATAGGTGCGCGCCGCCATCTCTATGCCGTAGGCGTTGTAGAGAAAGGGCACGGTGTTCAGGTAGCTCTCGAGGATCTCGTCCTTGCTGTAGACCGCCTCAATCTTGAAGGCCGTGATCGCCTCCTTGAGCTTGCGCGTCAGCGTGGCCGAGCGGCCGATTTCCTCGGGGTACATATTGCGCGCCAGCTGCTGCGTCAGCGTCGAGCCGCCCTGCTTGCGGCCCACAAGCGTCAGCAGCACCGAGGACACCGTGCGCCGGAAGTCCATGCCGTGGTGATCGTAAAAGCGGTGGTCCTCGGTCGCGATCAATGCGGCCACCACATTCGGCGAAATCGCATCGAGCTTGACCCAGTCGCGGTTGGCGCGCTGGAAGCTCGCCAGCTCCTGGCCGTCCACCGACATCAGCACCGAGGGCTTGGCCGTCTTGGCCTTGAGCAAATCGCTGATGCTGGGCGTAAACGGCAGCAGCAGCACCGTGTAGAGCAGCAGCAGCACCGGGACCATGGCCAGCGCCAGGGCCACATCACGTTTGGTCAGGTTGCGCAGCCGGCCGGGAATCGAGGCCGCGAATGCGCGCAGGCGCGGGCCCAGGGGGGCCTGGAAAAGGGTCTGGAAGGGGTTCTTCATTGCCTGCAAGTTTACTGGGGCGCTGTAAACCCCTTTTGTAGGACGGCGGCGCGGTGGCGCAAGGGTGACGCAAGGATGGTGAAAAGCCGGCAAAGCCGGGGAAAACACATGTGTTCAGGGCCGCAGCCCCTGCTGCCGCCCCGCCCAAATATCGGCGGCGGCCTACAAAGGCCAGGCCCGCTTGGCGCTAAGGTAGTTCTATAGACATACAGACGCCTAGGAGACCTCCATCCATGAGCTTTCTCCCGCACCGCCCCCTTGCGCATGCTGTGCAACCTGACCGCATCAACCTCCACAACCCCCAGGCCGCCGCCGTGTGGGAACAAAAGCTGCACGCCGACCGCGAACAGCTCAGGCGCGCCATTGCCGCCGTTGGCGACAAGGCCAGCAAGGTCGAGAAATACCTCCAGGACGGCACCAAAGAGGACAGGGACAAGCCCCATTGATGGCCGCCGCTGTAGCCGCCACAATGGGTTGAGCACCCCGCTCTCTCCGTTTCGCCCGTCCATCCACCGTGTTCCGCGCAGCGGCCAAGCCGCCCTGCGCCGCAGGAGGTATTGCCATGGCAATGCAGCAGCTCGCCTTTACCTTCGACCTCAAGCGCCGTACCACGCTGGCGGCCCTGCCGGCCCTGGGCGCCGCCCTGCTCTCGCCCCGCGGCGCGCAAGCCCAGGCGCCCAGCGCAACGGCGCATACACAGCGATTGCAATCCTGGCCGCTCAACACCCGCTCCGCCACCGGCATCCACGACATCGCGCCCGCACCCGACGGCGGCGTGTGGTTTTCGGCCCAGCGCAGCGGCCACCTGGGCTGGTTTGACCCGCGCAACGGCAAGACCGAACTGATCGCCCTGGGCGGCGGCTCATCACCCCACGGCGTGATCGCCGGCCCCGACGGCGCGGCCTGGCTGACCGACGGCGGGCAAAACGCCATTGCCCGCGTCGCCTGGCCCTCGCGCCAGGTCAAAGTCTTCCCCCTGCCCGCCGGCACACCGTACGCCAACCTCAACACCTGCGCCTTCGACGGCGAAGGCAACCTGTGGTTCACCGGCCAGAGCGGCTACGTCGGCAAGGTCGATGTGCGCAGCGGCACCGTCACCGTCAAGGACTCCCCGCGCGGCCGCGGCCCCTACGGCATCTGCGCCACACCCAAGGGCGATATCTGGTGGTGCTCCTTGGCCGGCTCCTTTATCGCCCATATGGATACCAAAACCGGCGAATCCCGCATCGTCGAGCCATCCACGCCACGCCAGGGCGCAAGACGGGTGTGGTCGGACAGCAAGGGCCGCATCTGGGTCTCGGAATGGAGCAGCGGCAACCTCTCCATGCACGACCCGGCCCTGGGCACAGGCGCCAGCAGCTGGAAAACCTACAAAGCCCCAGGCGCCGACCCGCATGTCTATGCGGTCTATGTCGACAACAAGGACATCATCTGGGCCTCGGAGTGGAGCAACAACGCTATGCTGCGTTTTGACCCGGCCAGCGAGAAGTTTGACGTCATCCCCCTGCCCCGCGCCAATGCCGCGGTGCGGCAGATTTTGGGCCGGCCCGGGGAAGTCTGGTTGCCTGAGAGTGGGACGGAGTTTGTGACGGTGATCAGGACGGGGTGAGCATCCGGCAGCATCCGGCAATGGAAAGCCCCCAACGCGCCGTGCATGACGGCGATCTTCAGGCTCTCGCCGCAGCCTTGCTTCGCGTCGCGCCTGTTTCCCGCACCGGCGGCAAGCCGAACATGCGGCCGTACTCCCTCGTGAACTGCGGCACGCTTTCATAGCCCACCGCAAACGCCGCGCTGCTCGCGCTCAAGCCTTCCGACAGCATCAAACGCCGCGCCTCGATCAGCCGCAATTGTTTCTGGAACTGCAGCGGCGACAGCGAGGTCACGCTGCGAAAGTGCTGGTGAAATGAAGACGGGCTCATGCCCGCCACGCCCGCGAGCCGCTCCACCGGCAAAGGCCGCGCAAAATCCGCCCGCAGCACAGATACCGCGCGCGCCACACGCTGCGCATGGCCGTCAGGCCAGCCCAGTCGCCTTATCGCGGCGCCCAGCCGGCCCGCCAGCAGCCAGTAGTGCATCTCGCGCACCCGCTGCGCCTGCAGCACCGGCAAGGCCGCCGGTCGATCGAGCAGCTGCATCAACCGCAACGCCGCCTCGGCCACCTCGGCTTCGGTGGCGCCCACCCGCACAGCCGCGGTGTCGGGCGCGGGCCCATCCTTCATCTGCAGCACCAGGTCCGCGATCACCGCCAGGTCCAGTTCCAGCACCAGCGAGAGGTAAGGCCGGGCGAGGCTTGCGCGCGTGATTTGGTTGACCGTCGGCACGTCCGCCGTGATCAGCAGGGTTTCACCCGCGCTGAACGCGAAGGATTGTGTGCCCATGGCCACCTGCTTGCTGCCCTGCAACAAGAGGCAGACCAGCGGCTGCGATATGGCATGGACCAGGCCGCTGGGCGAAGGCGCGCGCACCAGGCTGAGACCCGGGATGGCCGTCTGCGCCAGACCCGCCTTGTCGGCATGGGCTTCGGCATAACGGCCGACAACATCCAGAAGAAAAGGGAGCGTGCTCATGCCGCAAGCCTAACCGCTGGCGGTCAGTTGCCGCGAGCCCGGTGCCGAAATTTGGAGGATCAGGCAAGAAGCACCGAATTTCCGGCAACCCGCGCCGGCCCACCCGCCGGACACTGGAATCCTCATTCACCAAGCCTGCAGACAAGAAACCCGATCATGAGCAACATCACCCCAATCACCCTGATCACCGGCGCCAGCCGCGGCCTGGGCCGCAACACCGCCCTCAGCATCGCCCGCCGCGGCGGCGACCTCGTCCTCACTTACCAGAGCCGGGCCGAAGACGCACAAGCCGTTGTCGCCGAAATCCAGGCCATGGGCCGCAAGGCTGTGGCCCTGCAGTTGGATACCGGCAAGGTCGCCACCTTCGCGCCCTTCGCCGACCGCTTGCGTTCCGCGCTGCAGGGCAGCTGGCAGCGGGGCACCTTCGACCACCTCGTCAACAACGCCGGCCACGGTGACTACGCCCTGATAGGCGACACGACCGAAGCGCAATTCGACGGCCTCGTCAACGTGCACTTCAAGGGCGTCTACTTTCTGACCCAAACCCTGCTGCCCCTGATTGCCGACGGCGGCCGCGTCGTCAACCTGTCCTCAGGCCTGACCAGAACCTCCTACCCCGGCTACGCCGCCTACGCGGCGGTCAAGGGCGCAGTAGAAGTGCTGACCCGCTACATGGCCAAGGAACTGGGCGCACGCGGCATCGCCGTCAACACGGTGGCGCCGGGCGCAATAGAAACCGACTTCGGCGGCGGCGCCGTGCGCGACAACCCCGAGATCAACAAAATCTTCGCCGGCATCACGGCTCTGGGCCGCGCCGGCTTGCCCGACGACATAGGCCCCATGATCGCGAGCTTGTTGACCGAAGACAACCGTTGGGTGAATGCGCAGCGGATTGAGGTATCCGGGGGCCAGGGGATTTGAGGAGGCTCGTTGCTACCGCAGACCCGCATGCTTATGGGCTCCACATCGACAGCAAGGACATCGTCCGGGCTTCGGAGTGGAGCAACAACGCCATACTGCGTTTTGACCCGGGCAGCCAGAAGTTTGACGTGATCCCCTGCCCCGCGCCAATGCCGCGGTGCGGCAGATTCTGGGCCGGCCCGGCGAGGTGTGGTTGCCTGGGAGGGGGACGGAGTTTGTGACGGTGATCAGGACGGGGTGAGCCTGCTGAAGCGTTCATGTACTCACATACCGACCAGGCCGCCCAGGCAGCTCGCACGCTGACAAACACTTACGCGAGAGTACTTTTAGCCGCAAAAAAATCGCACACCTTCTTGCTAGACTCGGCCGCATCTTTTTCACGCGAGACCGCAAACGATGAAGGCACCCACGGCCTCCCTGGCCCTGCTGTTCTTTTCTGCGCTGGGCGCGTCGCTTGCCCACGCGGCGCCGCCCCCTGGCGAATACCGCATTGATGGCGAAGCCAGCGTACGCAGCGGCAGCGGGCCCACCGCCACGGAGCGCATCGAGCGCTGGGACGGCGCCACCGGGCGCCGCACCGTCACAGCGCACGCCGGGCCGCCCGGCAACCCGGGCAGCCAGCAGACCTATGCCGGCAATGGCCCGGTGACCTGGTGCGTGCCTTCGCCGGCCGCAGCGCCGGCCAATCTTCCAGGCCGCTGCGATGCGCGCTGGTGGCCCTCCAGCGGCGGCGCCACGCTTCAGGCCGAATGCAAGGCGGGCCGCATGCAGGAGCAATGGAAGCAGCTCGCCCCGCAGACCTGGGAGAGGCAGATGACTTTCACCAGTTCAGCAGGCGCGGGCGGCAATGATCCCGCCGCCGCACTGGCCCTGGCGCAACGCGGCATGTCGCCCGCCGAGGCCGCACGCGCCAAAGCCGAACTGGCCGCCCTGCCCACCGCCCAGGACACGGCGTCGGCCATGGCCCCCGTCTATGCGCAGATCGAGGAAACCATTCGCAAGGGCCCGCCGCAGGAAGCCGCCGCGGCACGCGAACAATTGGCCGCGCTGAAGGCGGCCCAGGGCGGCGGTGGCGCTATGACAACGACCACGCGCCTGACCGAGCGCTGGACGCGCATCGCCGGCGCCTGCGGGGCCCGCCCATGATCGCGTTCACCCGATTCGCCGGCATCGCCGCACTGGCGGCCGCATTGGCATCGGCCCCCATCGCGCAGGCGCAGAAGGCCCCGACCGAGTGGCGCGGCGCAAGCGACCACCCTCTGGTGTCGCGCTATGCCGGCGCCGTGCTGCAGAACGCCGCCCAGGAGGGCTTCGCCGCCGTCAAGGTGCCCACGGCGCAGCAAGCGCCCGACAAGTCGCCCGTGGTCGAAGGCCGCGTCAACGCCTACTTCTACATCGCACCCAAGGAGCGCAGCGCACTGGAGGTCTTCCGCAACTACCAGGTCGCGCTGGCCAAGCCCGGCTTCACCGTGCTGTACAGCTGCGAAATGAGCGCCTGCGACAAATCCGGCATCAAGGAGCGCTTTGCCAATGAAGTTGTCTCGCCGCGCAAATGGCAGGCCAAGGGCGTGGACCCCGCGGGCTCCATAGACCGCGACGTGCGCTTCCTCAGCGCCAAGGCCAGCCGCAACGGGCAGGACAGCTATATCCTGGTATTCGTTGCCGAGCCCAATTCCATCTGGGGCGCACCGGCCGTTGTGCAGCTCGTCGTCGAGCCTGCCGCCATGGAAGGCGACAAGGTTGTCGTCAACGGCGACGCACTGCAAAAAGCCCTGGGCGCCGACGGCAAGGTGGCGCTGTACGGCATCTACTTCGACACCGGCAAGGCAATCCTCAAGCCCGAGTCCAGGCCGCAACTGGCCGAGATGGCCAAGCTGCTGAAGGCACACCCCGCGCTGAAGGTGCACATCGTCGGCCACACCGACAACCAGGGCGGCGTACCCGCCAACCTGGCCCTGTCCCAGCAGCGCGCCGACGCCGTGGTCGCCGCACTCGTGCAGGAGCACCAGGTGGACCCCAAGCGCATGACCGCGCGCGGCTTGGGCAGCTTCGCGCCGGTGGCCAGCAACAGCGCCGAAGCCGGTCGTGTGAAAAACCGGCGGGTCGAACTGGTGGAGCAATAGACCCGGACGGGCCGGACGGGCCGGCGGTGATAGTCTTGGACCTATGACTGAAGACCTGACATTCACCGAACTGGGCAGCGACATCTACGAGGACTTTGAAGGCTGCACGGAGCCCGTGTGCGTTGCGCACGGCGACATCTACAGTGCGGGCGCTCCACTGGCCACCTACCTCGCCCGCTGGTTTGAAGGCGACCGGCAGCGCGGGCTTGACCTGCAAATCACGGTGGGTGAATGGGGTACGGGCACCACATGGCAAAACCGGCACATCATTGCATTTCATGCCTCTTTTTCCCAGTCGGTCCCCGAGTTGGTCCTGGTGGATTCCGACGCCGTCTGGGGCGCCGAACTCGGCAACAAATATTCGGCTGCTGAGGCTCAACAATATTCCGTCAGCGCCCAGGCGCGCGAGTTGGCGCAGGCCATTTTTCTTCGTGACCCGGCAGTTGTGGAGTTTGCCTCACGGAGTGTTGGGCTTTGATTGAGATGTCAGATATTCGCCTCTGACAACGCTCCCGAAGGAGTAACAACGCGATGCTGCGTTTTGATCCGGCCAGCGAGAAGTTTGAAGTGATACCCCAGCCCCGCGCCAATGCCGTGTTGCGGAAGATTCTGGGGCGGCCTGGGGAGGTGTGGTTGCCTGAGAGTGGGACGGAGTTTGTGACGGTGATCAGGACGGGGTGAGGGGCGAGGGGTCAGAAATTGCGAATTTTCTTGAAGGCTGTCATCCATGATGAGCGTTTGAGAGGCAGAGATCCCGGGTCTGCTCAACAACCACCGGAAAAATTCCAAACAAGTCTGCCGGCTAATTTGTGCTTAACAGGCTCATGGAGCCCAAACGTATAGCCGCGGGTAAATTCCGCAGCTCCAACCGCACATGACCTGCCGGCAATGTGACTGCATAGATTTGCGTTTCCCATTGGTCCTGGGCAGTCATTGGGAAATTAAAGTTGGCAATCCACTCCTCGCCGTTCTCGCCGCTCGCAAAAAATGGCACAGGCGCCTGAATTCCACCGCTGTTGGAATACTTGATAAGAAGCACCTTTTTTTTCGAATCAGGGTTATTGACAGTGATAACCCCCTGATTCCACAACTTTCCAGGATAGGTGGCAATTAATTTGCCGGCAGACGACAGTCGACGCGCCAGCTGCGCGCTGTAAAGATTGGGCTGGGACAAACGAGGCAGGTTCTCAACCCACTGATTGCCCCTTGGGTCGGTGCTTTCCTGGTAGTCATGGCCCACGCCAATCAGGTTGATATAGGGAAATTCCGGGCTTCCCCCAGGCGTTCCGCGGGTCACCCTCGGAGGCGCGGAAAAAGTGCCCCTTTCCCCCCTGATGTTCCAGAAGGTGGCATTGCGTCCGGCATGAGGGCCTCCCAAGCCGTCGTCATAGGGCGGCGTCGTCTTGTCACTTCCCCTGCCGCCACTGGAATGGTAAATAGTTGAACCGTTGCCGACGTCGATATCGGTAAACACATTTCTGTAAGGCCACTTTCTATGGTGGTCAAAATTCATCATGACACCACGGCCATTGGCAATGGCATTCCCATTGGAAAACTGGTCTATCGAGATGTCATGCACACAATAGATGTCCTTAAACTCAAAGTTGCGCAATAAAAGATTTTGCGTTCCGCCTTGGCCATTGGCTCCGCTCAATCGAAAACCCGCGTGACAAAAACCATTGCGCTCCTTGATCGTTTGGTAATTCGAATCCTTATCTTTCAACTCGTCTGTTGTAACTTCCTTGCTTTTCCTTTTGCTGCGAGTGAAAACGATATTTTCGAAGCTGGCAAACCGCACAGTTGCGTTCCGAATGCCCTCGTCAAAATCCTTTATCACCAGGTCCTGCCCCCACACATTGGTGGCGGTATTGATATTTATTCCGGTGTAAGCCACTTCCCGGTAGTGGGGTTTCTTCGCCACGCCGCTGAACTCCAGGCTCAGGCCTTCGATGCCCACTTCATCCACCGTCGGGGCATGGCGGTAAATCTGCGGCTTCCACTCCGTTTTCACATTGATTTGCAAGGGCTGTTCGAAATACACCTTTTGGCCCATGACCGATTTGACGTCAAAGACCCAGTCCACGGGAAGGGTCCAGGGGTGAATCGTATCGCCCCACAAGTGCGGCTCTTGAACAGGCGCCAGTTCCATGGCCAGCCTGTAATTTGAGTTGTTGCCTCCTGTGGCCGGGCGTGTATCAGGTATGACAGGGGGCGGCTTGATCACCAGTCGCAGCCGATCACCAGCCTTGACACCGGTGATCGAACTCAACTCCAGGAAGTTGCTTCCCTGAGGAGCGAAAGCCGTCACATCGGCAATCTTGTTTGCCGCGGTGAGGGGAACATCCGTGCCCCTGATGGAGATAAATTCCTTGGGTTCGCCTGATACCAGTGGGTCCGGGCCCGGCGCGGGCAGCAAACAATGGCACAAACTTGTTTTATCCGAACCTGCTCCTCGCAACATGATGCGGCTCGTATCAATGGTTAGTGAGCTTGTAAGGGCGTACCGGCCGGGGGGGATGTACACGGCACCGCGCCGCCTGGGCGCGGCCGTTATCGCCTTGACCGCATCTATCGCTCGTTCAAAAGCCAAGGTGTCGTCGGCAACTCCGTCTCCGACCGCCCCAAAATCTTTGACATTCTTGAGATCTGGAAAATCCCTGGAGGTCGGCAAAGGGATCGCGCCCCCCTGGAAACCTGCATATGACACGTCAGGCAAGCGACCTTCCTTGACCCAAAGCTCTCCAGCCGATCCCCACAATTTGGAAACTTGCAGATTTCCGGAATCTGGCTCTACCACCAAGTCACCAGCCCGGGAAGCCCATGCACCACCTCCATCGCTTACACCTATCCAGATAGAGATGGGCAACACAATAAATAGCCAAGCTATTGCTTTTGAGAGCCTCATGATCATTCCCCCAAAATGAAACGGAATTGGTGCCGAAATTCCGAACAACTTCAGGTGGAAGCATTGGACATGCCGGCCCGAGGGCTAACCGCCCTGTTGTCCGCATCCCATGCTGCGGTTCATTATGCGGACTTCCTGTCTGATTTTCCAGTGCCCGAGGTAGCGACCAGTACCGACCTTGCGCTCTCTACCGGGCAAACAGCTTCAAGACAGGGTTTGCGGCGCTACAAAGACCTGTGCGGGTTTAAAGCCCCGCGCTCCCTTTGCCTCAGGGCCCAGGCAAAGTAGATGCCCTCCACCGCCATCACCCCTCCCCCCAGCGCCACCACGGTTTAAAAGCAGAGGAGAAACTGAGGGGGGCGGCAGATTTCAGAATTCATGGCCCGGCCAGACCGTGGCGATGACACGCCTCTGCTCAAGCCGGTATTGCTCCAGAAACTTCGAATCGCCAGTTTTCAGGTATTGGCATTTCAATTCGTCCAGCAAACCAATTTCAAAGCGCAGCGGAGGGAACCCACGCCCCACCGGCAAGAGACGCGGGGGATAACTGGTACTGGAAAACCGGCTCGAACTCCCCAGCAAATAGGACGCGACGCACTCCATGACAAAAACTTTGGCCTCAACAATTTTGACAAGACCGTCCTCCCTGCCGTAGTTGCATTTCGAATTCAGGTAATGCTGACCATCCTTGGTATCCTCATGAAGCTTGTCGCAGATTCGCAGCCATTCGCGCCAGAATTTTGGTTTTGCGAAGAAGAAGTTAGCGAAGATGAGATTTCCCGAAGGGTTCACCATCTGGACCAAATCAACGGGCGGGTCGAACTGGGCAAAAAAATCAGCCGCATGACCCCGAATGCCACCGAAATAGAACTCCATGTGCTCGAAGATATTCAGGAATGTCGCGCGGTTACAGGGGAACGGAGAAAACGAGTACACGTCGACATCTTCGGATGACTGGATGAACCGATGCACCTCGGTCGCCGACAGCCTAGTCTTCTCGAAGAATCCGGGCGAGACAAACCCGTACAGGGCGGATTCATCCAGCGGTGTGGTGTGCAGGTAAGTGCGGATAGGCCAATACTCAAACCAGCCGGGTTGTTCGCTGTTGGCGTTTTCCAGTGGTTCGAATCCTGGGTCTCTGCTTGCGCGTGTGGCGTCGTCATAGACGATTTGATGCCCGCAGATACGCCGGAGGCTTTGCGCCGGCGCCGCCTGGTCCAGTGCTGTCTTTTTGCTGAAGAGTTTGCCTAGTACGCTCACATGGACCCCTTTTGGTGGAAATTCGTGGCCGGGATTAGCTTTGGCCAGTGTCTGAGGCATTTTAGGGTGCGCCCCGCGAACGCCGCCTCAACACCCAAGCAAAATAAGCCCCCTCCACCGCCATCACCCCTCCCCCCAGCGCCACCACGGCGCTGCTGCCGATGCGGCCTATCAAAGCGGCGGCCAGCACCACGCCCAGGGACTGGCCCAGGAATAAAAAAGACGCAAACAGCGAAACCGCCGTGCCGCGCGCCTCGGGCACCATTTGCGTGGCGTTGGCCTGCATGACGTTGTGGAACATAAAGAAGCCAAAGCCGCCGACCAGGCTGGCCGGGATGGCCGGGCCCCAGTGCGGGATGTAGGCGATGGCCAGCGCGCTGATGCCGAGCAGCCCACCGCCCAGCAACACCAGGCCGTGCTGGCCCAGGCGCGGGATCAGCGCGCGGCCCGCGGCCATATAGCCGACGCCGCCCAGGCCAAAGAGCGCGACGATGGCGCCTGCGGCCGAGAGCGACAAGCCCAGGGCATGGTGCAGGTGCGAAGCCCACATGGCCAGCACCCCAAAACCCATGGCGCCTTCAATCACCGCCAGCAGCAGGATGGTGCGGGGCCAGGGGCGGCTGGCGATGAGCAAAGCCTGCTTCAAGAAATGCGGGCGCGCCGCGGGTGCTCCAGGGGCTCCGTGTGCAGGAGTCGCCTCTGCCTCGGCCACAGCTTTTGGCAGCGCCTGCTGCCGGCGCAAATCGCCCCATAGCAGCGAGCCGACAGCACCAAACAGCAGCACCAAAAACGCAAACGCCCAGCGCCAGCCGAGCGCATCAGTCAGCAGCCCGCCCAGCAGCTGGCCGCAGACGATGCCCAGGGTGCTGCCCAGGCCGGTGCGCGTGAGCATTTCCTGCAGCTCGTGGGCCGGCACGGTGTCGCCTATCCAGGCCATGGCCAGCGGAATCAGCGCGGCGGCACCCAGGGCCATCATGATGCGGGCCAGCAGCAGCATGTCCAGGCTGCCCGCGAACACGGCGACCGCGCTGCCCACGCTGCAGCCCAGCGCGGCAAAGGTCACGATGCGAAACTTGCCCAGCCTGTCGCCCAGCGGGCCATAGAAAAGCTGCGAGATGCCGTAAGTTACGGCAAACACCGACACCACTTGCGCCGCCTGCGCCAGGCTGACGGCAAACACGCGCGACAGCTCAGGCAACATGGCGTCGCAAATGCGCTGCGCCACCATGCTCGAGAAAGTGGCGCAGGACAGCAGCAGGATGGAGCGGCGGGTGGCGGAGGATATCGGCGAAGAGGCGGAACGGGTGGCGCTGTGCGCGGCGGCGGAAGTCATGAAGGTGAACAGGCCCGAATCAGGTGCCGCGGGCGACACACCCACGCTGTATCGGATTGTAGGCAAACACCCGCGAAACGTATGGGCAAGGGGCATGGCACCCTGCCCCCTGTGCAAAATGGCAGGTCGATTGAGAACCAACCCCTGGAGACACCATGCCCGCCACACCCGAGAACTGCCGCATCAATTATGTGGAGCTGAACGTCAGCGACATCGCCAAAGCCAAAGCCTTTTACGGCAAGGCGTTTGGCTGGACGTTTACCGACTACGGCCCGCAGTACACCGAGTTCTCAGACGGGGCGATGAAAGGCGGCTTCACGACGCAGGCAGCGCCTTCGCCCGTGGGCGGGCCGCTGGTGATTTTGTATGCCGACAAGCTGGAGGCCGCGCGCGACAGCGTGCTGGCTGCGGGCGGCACCATCAAGCTGGAGATTTTTGCCTTCCCCGGCGGGCGGCGCTTTCATTTCCTGGACACGGATGGGTATGAGCTTGCGGTTTGGTCCCGGGAATGAAGCGGGACCGGACAGAAAATATTCAAGATTTTTCAAACACCATGTCGATTCCGCCACGGGCCGTTCGTCGTACAGGTAGAGGGCCGTCCCCGCCTTCTCTCTTTTGTCTCTGTCATTAACCAAGGAAACACGCCATGACTACCAATACCGTCAAGCTTCACCGGGTTCTGCAATCCACCCCTGACCGGGTGTACCGCGCCTTCCTCAGCCCCGCCGCCATGAGCAAATGGCTGCCGCCCAACGGTTTTACCGGCACCGTCCACGAAATGGACGCCAAGGTCGGCGGCAGCTACAAGATGTCATTCACCAACCACACAAACGGCCACAGCCACTCCTTCGGCGGCAGGTACCTGGAGCTCAAGCCCGGCGAGCGCCTGCGCTACACCGCCAAGTTCGACGACCCCAACCTACCAGGCGAGATGACCACCACCATCGCGCTGGCCAAAGTCTCGGCCGGCGTGGAAATGCAGGTGGTGCAGGAAGGTATTCCCGCGGTGATCCCCGCGGACCAGTGTTATGTGGGCTGGCAGCAGTCGCTGGTGCTGCTGGGCAAGCTGGTGGAGGTGGAGATCAACGAGTAAGGGCCCCAACACTGTGGCTGGTCATCAAGCCAGCATCAGGGCGTGGCGGCGGCCGGCGCACGCTGTGTGGGCCGCTGGGTACGCACGTAATTAAGTTCGTTCTGGGCACGCCTGTCGTTCTTGTCGAGTTCCAGGCACTGGAGGTAGACCTTTTCGGCATCGTCCCAGCGGCCTTGCTCGACATACACATAAGCGATGCCGCGCCAGGCGCGGGACAGCTCCTTGTTCTTCACCTCGGGCGGGGAAAACTCCTTGGCGGCGGCTTCGGCCTGTTCAAAAATCTTCAGGGCCTGGGGCCAGTTGCGTTGGCCCAGGTACCAGGTGCCCAGCTCGCCCAGGTACTGGGAGTTGCGCGGTGCCAGGGCCAGGGCTGCTTCGAGCGCGCTGCGCGCTTCGGCCGCGCGCCTGAGCTCTATCAGCGCGTAGGCCTTGAGGTACCAGGCATCGGACCAGGTCTGCGGCACGATGATGGCGCCCTGTTTGGGCTCTTGTTTGGACGCCGCCGCTTCCAGGAGGTACATCAGGCCCTCCATCTGCGAGCGGCCTGTGTAGGGCCTGGATGCCTGGCCCTGGTAGCGCAGCTCATAGGCAGCGATGATTTTGTCGAGGTGCTCGGTGATCGCGCGCTCGGGCTGGCGGAGTTGCAGCAGCTGGGCGGCGGCCATCAGTTGCTGGCCCAGCGCGGCATCTTCGGGGTTGGGCGCCGCGGCTGCTTGCGGGGGTGCGGCCGGGGCGGCCGTCTGGCTGAAGGCGGGACACACGGCAAAGACCGAGAACGCCAGCGCGGTTGCTGCCAGCCATGCGGTTTGTTGTCGTGAGGTTTTGCGCATTGCCAGACTCCAGGGTTGTTAAGGGTTCTTTAGAAGCTGTAGCCGTCCCCTGACTGCGCTAGATGGCCAACTTCGACGCGACTTTCCACCGCGCAATCCGGGTCATGTGGTACTGCAGGTAAAAGGTGCTGAAGAGGAAAGTCATCGCCGCTGAAAGCCTGAGCTGCATGGGCTCAACGCTGTTGTAGTGGTTCAGCATGGACCTGCGCATGGAATACGCGCCGAAGTAAAAGACCACATAGGACGCCAGCGTCAGCAGCAGGCCCACCGCCTTGAGGTTGTCGGAGCCCTCGACAAATACCTGGCTCACCACGGCAAGCAGGACATACGCGATAAATTGGCTGGTCACATGGGATGTCGGGTTGATTTTTCGCACCCATGTGGATTGGATGAAGATCCAGACAATCATGAAGATGCCCAGCGTGAGCAGCGTAAAAAGCAGCACCAGGGCCCAGTGCATTTGGGGCGGCGCGGGGTAGGCATCCGCATCCATCCCGCCGTGCGGCGGCACGGGCTCCGTCAGGTGTTCACTCATAAGCTCCCTCTTCTCTTTTTTTTGATGAATCCATCGCGCGAGGCCGTCGGTAACGGCCAAGGCAGCATAAACGGCAAGCCGGCCGGGCGGCTTACAGCGCCTTGCCCAGCCTTGCCACGCCCTCTTCAATCTTAGCCACATCGGCCGTGGCAAAGCTCAGGCGCAGCGTGGCCAGGTCGGGGTTGGCCGCGTAGAAAGGCGCGCCGGGCACAAAGGCCACGAGTTGTTCGATGGCCTTTTTGGCGAACTCGCCGGCGTCCTTGCTTTTGCCGCCCCCGCCCGTGAGGCGGGCCCAGAAGAACAAACCGCCTTGCGGCTGGGTGAATTCAATCGCGTCGCCGAGTTCACGTTTCAAGGCATTGCCCATGGCGGTGGCGCGCTCGCCATACACCTTGCGCACGCGCTTGAGGGTGTCGGGCATGCGGCCGGCCTTGAGGTATTGGGCGGCGGTGGCCTGGGCGAAGGTGCTGGTGTGGGCGTCACTGAACTGCTTGCACATGGTGGCCTTGGCCAGCAGCTCGGCGGGAGCGACCATCCAGCCCACGCGCAGGCCAGGGCTCAGCACCTTGCTGAGGGAGCCGCAATGCGCGAGCAGCTCGCGGCTGCCGGGCACGCTGGGGCTGAGCGCCAGCAGCGAGGGCGGCGGCGCTTCGCCGAAGTAGAGGTCGCCGTAGGGGTCGTCCTCGACGACCAGGGTCTGGTGCTTGACGGCCATTTCCAGCACCTGTTTGCGGCGCTCCAGGCTCAGCAGCGCGCCGCTGGGGTTGCCGAAGGTGGGGATCAGGTAGACAAACTTGGGCTTGTGCTGGGCAATGAGTTTTTCGAGCTCGTCGGTCTTGACGCCGTGGGCGTCAATCGGCGCGCTGATGAGTTCGGCGCCGTAGAGGCGAAAGCACTGGATGGTGGCGAGGAAGGTCGGGCCTTCGACGATGACCTTGTCGCCGGGCGAGATCATGGTCTTGCCGAGCAGATCGAGCGCCTGCTGGCTGCCGGTGGTGACGATGAGGTTTTCGGGCGCGACATCCTTGGCGCCCTTGGTAGCCATGAAGGCGCTGAGCTGTTCGCGCAGCGGGCCGTAGCCTTCGGTGGCGCCGTATTGCAGCGCGCCGCCGGGTTCTTCGGTAAGGGCCTTGTTGCTGGCTTCCTGGATGCCGGCCACATCGAACATGGCGGGGTCGGGAAAGCCGCCGGCAAAACTGACGATGCCGGGCTTGCCCAGCAGCTTGAAGAGTTCGCGGATGGCGGAGGTTTCAACGTTGTTGAGGCGGTCGGCAAAGTGCAGGGGCATGTTCGGTTTCTCGCTTTCTGGCCTGCATTGTCGCCAATTTGTGCATGGCCTGCCCGCGGCAAGGCGGGCCAAGGGGTGGTTGACAGAGTATTAGTCTAGAGTGATACTCTAGTCATGGATGCCAGCGCTACCCCCTCCTCCACGCCGTCCACTCCACCCTCTACCCGAGATCGCCTGCTCGAGGCTGYGACCAAGGTGTTCCTGGCCCAGGGCTTCACGGCCGCCTCCATGGACATGGTGCGCCAGGAGGCCGGCGCGAGCAACGGCAGCCTCTACCACCACTTCCCGACCAAAGCGCTGCTGGCCGATGCGCTGTATGCCCACATGCTGCGCGACTTCCACACGGCGCTGATGCAGCCGATTGCCGGCAAGGCCTCGGCCCAGGCCGGCGTCAAGGGCCTGGTGCGCGCCTATATCCAGTGGGTGCTGCAGCACCCGGACCAGGCGCGGCTGCTGCACACGCTGCGGCGCGGCGGCGACATGACGGACGGCGCCGAGACCAGCACGGCCAATGAGCACGCCCTTGCCGCGCTGAAGCTGTGGATGGAGCAGCGCATTGAAGCCGGCGAGATACGGGCCATGCCTTTTCATGTGTGGATGGCGCTGGTGTTTTCGCCGTCCATGTCGCTGACGCAGCGCTGGGTCAGCCAGCCTGAGCCGGCTGTCGCGCCCAAGCTGCGGGCCGCGCTGGAGCACGGCGCCTGGATGGCCGTGGCGGCCTGAGCCGACTACCCAAGAGAAATTCAACAAGGAGTGTCTATATGAAAGTCGTGAACGTTCATCAACGCCTGCTGCATGCGAGCCCCGAACGCGTGGGTACGCTGATTGACTCGCTGGGTTCTCCGGCGGATGCGCTATGGCCGGGGTGGGACTGGCCGCGCATGAAGTTCGACAGGCCGCTGGCCGTAGGCGCCATCGGCGGCCATGGCCCGATACGCTATACGGTGGAGGCCTACACACCGGGCCAGTCGGTGCGTTTCCGGTTCACCAGGCCCAAGGGGTTTGATGGCTGGCACGGCTTTGAGGTATTGGACGCTACGCCCGCGCATTGCGTGCTCGAGCATCGCATCGAGATGCGAACGCGCGGCGCTGCCCTGCTCTACTGGCTGTTGGTCATAAGGCCGCTGCACGACGTGTGCGTGGAGGACGTGCTGTCGCAGACCCAGGTCTCGCTGGGCATTGAGCCCCGGCCTGTAGCGCGGACGGCGGGTGTACGGCTGCTGCGCTGGCTGGCCTCGGGCCGCCGCCGGCGGCCGGCACCGCCTTTTGCGGGGAGCCGGCATGCCCGCTGAGCAACCGGATGAGCTGCTGCGCTTCGGCCGCGAGGTATTGAGCCGGCAGCCTTTCAGCGCACTGCTGGATGCGAGGCTCGACGCCTTTACGCCCGGCAGCGCGGAACTGTCGGTGCCGGTGGTGTCCGGCCTGCTGCAGCAGCATGGCTTTGTGCACGGTGGTGTGCTGTCTTATTTAGCGGACAACGCGCTCACCTTCGCGGGCGGTTCGGTGCTGGGCGATTCGGTAACGGCCGAGTTCAAGATCAACTACCTGCGGCCGGCCAGGGATGCCGAACGCCTGCTGGCCGTGGCCACGGTGGTGGGCAGCGGCAAGACGCAGGCCGTGTGCCGCTGCGACATCTTTGTGCTGCGCGGTGGGGAGCGCACGCTGTGCGCCGCGGCGCAGGGCACGATTCGTAAAGCGGCCTAGGGACTGTTAACAGGCTCCAGGCCTCGCAAAACGCGGTGCCGGCGGGACAGCACAAGCCGGGCCATTTGATCGCCTTTGAACGATATATTGACAATATTGTATAAAAACGATATTGTGCAAATATCACTCAAAGGTGGTATTAATGAGCACACTTCAAACCTTTCCTGTTCAGACATCAGCACAGCTGTCAGTGCATTTGAAATCGCTGCGAAAAGCACGCGGGCTGACGCAGACCGCGTTGGGTCAGCGCATAGGCGTCAAACAAGTCCGCATGGCCGATATTGAAAAAAACCCCGGCGCGGTAAGCCTCGACCAGTTGCTTCAGGTGTTGCACGCGCTGGATGCGCGAGTGCTGCTGGCAGACTTGCGGCGCTATGCCGAGACCGACGCACCACCCGCCCCCACCGCGAACAGCCCCACGGCCGATTGGTAGCCGGGGAAAACGCTTGAGAAAATCATGACGAGGCAGTTTCAAAAGGTGGCCCATGGCATTCGCCGATCTTGATGTGTGGATGAACGGCCAGCACGTGGGCCTGTGGTTCTGGACGCGCACCGGCACCCCGGGCTTTCGCTACGACGAGAGCTGGCTGCGCTCGCCCCAGGCGCGCCCGCTGTCGGTCTCGCTTCCCATGCCGGCCGGCGGCGGCGACGTGATGGGCGCCAAGGTCGAGCATTACTTCGACAACCTGCTGCCCGACAGCGGCCGCATTCGCGAACGGCTGCGGCGGCGCTTTGGGACCTCTTCCATTCGCGCGGCCGACCTGCTGGCCGCCGTGGGCCGGGACTGCGTGGGCGCGCTGCAGCTAATGCCGCAAGGTCTGCAACCACCGCCGCACGACCGCATCGACAGCACGCCGCTGAGCGACAGCCAGGTGGAGGCGCTGCTGGGCGAGGTGACAGGCGATGACGCGGAAGGCGCCTCGCTCGCGGACGATTTCAGGATTTCCATTGCCGGTGCCCAGGAAAAAACCGCGCTGCTGCGCATAGGCCAGCGTTGGCACCTGCCTTCGGGCTCTACGCCGACCACGCACATCTTCAAACTGCCCTTGGGCCTGGTGGGCAATATGCGCGCCGACATGACGGACTCAGTGGAAAACGAATGGCTCTGCGCCACCCTGCTGGGGGAACTGGGGTTTGAGGTCGCGCCCACACAGATGGGCCGCTTCGGCGATCGAAAAGTGCTGATCGTGGAGCGCTTCGACAGGCGTTGGATGGACGGCGGCGCATGGATTGCGAGGTTGCCGCAAGAGGATTTCTGCCAGGCCACCGGGACGCCCGGCGACCTCAAGTATGAAAGCGATGGCGGCCCCGGCATACGCGCGGGCCTGGACTTGCTGGGCGGTGGCAGCAATGCACGCGCGGACGCACTGCATTTCGCGCAGGTCCAGCTGGCTTTCTGGATCATGGGGGCCACCGACGGCCATGCCAAAAACTTCTCCATCTTCCTGGAGCGCGGCGGCGGCTTTCGCATGACACCGCTGTACGACGTGCTGTCGGCCTGGCCCATCATCGGCAGCGGGCCCAACCAGGTCAGCCCGCGCCGCGCCAAACTGGCCATGGCCTTGCGCAACAAGAATACACACTATCACCTGCACGAGATCCGCACCCGCCACTGGGAAGCGCTGGCGCGGCAAAGCGGCGTGCCGGGCGCCTTCGACCAGATGGTGGCGCTGGTGCTGCAGGTGCCCGACGCGCTGGAGCGCGTGGCGGCGCAGTTGCCACCGGATTTCCCCATGCCCGTATTCACGGCCATACGCGAAGGCATGCTGGCGCAGGCCGAAAAATTCGTGGCTGAACTGAACTGACATCCATGACAGAGCTTCTTTCCAACCCCGCGGCCCGTAGCACCTACATCGCCCGCATCAACCGGGTGGTGGACCACATCAGCGCCAACCTGGCGGGCACGCTGGACCTTCAGGCGTTGGCCGGTGTGGCGTATTTTTCGCCCTGGCATTTCCATCGCGTGTTCCAGGCGGTGACGGGCGAAACCCTGGCCGACTGCGTGCGCCGCCTGCGGCTGGAGGCCGCCGCCCAGCGCCTGATTTTTACGCCGCAGACCGCGCTGCAGATAGCGCTCGACACGGGCTTTGCTTCAGCGGAGGTCTTCAGCCGTGCCTTTCGCACCCACTTCGGCACGACGCCCACAGCGTGGCGGCGTGGGGGCTGGCGCGAGTGGGCGACGCACCGGCAGATTGAACTTAGCAAGATTCATCAAGGCAATCACAAGCCGAATCAAGAATCCATCATGGCGTTGTTTAAAGATAGAACCCTCTGGCCCGCCGGGCCGGTCCCTTCATCCGAAAGAACCCTTGCCATGCACATTGAACTCAAAACCCTTCCCCCCATGCGCCTGGCCTATCTGCGCAACACCGGGCCTTACGGCGACGGCGTGGCACAGCTGTGGCAACGCTTTGTGGCCTGGTGCGGCCAGAACGGCTACATGACTCCGCGCCCCAAGATGTACGGCATCAGCCAGGACAATCCCGAGATCACGCCAGCCGAAAAATGCCGCTACGACGCCTGTATCGAGGTCGATGAGACCTTCAAGCCGCAGGGCGAAATAGGCGTGCAAAACTTTGGCGGCGGGCGCTATGCCTGCGGCCGCTTCACCGGCAAGCCGGGCAACGAGGTGCACGAAGCCTGGACGCACATGTTCGCCGAGTGGCTGCCGCAAAGCGGCTACCAGCCGGACAACAACCCGGCGCTGGAACTGTATGACGAAGACTTTGTGATGGACCCGAAAACAGGAAACTTCAGCTGCTGGCTGTGCGTGCCCGTCAGAGCCCTGTAGCGCTATTGCCTGGCGGCGCGTGCCATACTCCCGCAAAACCACGGGGGGCGCCGCCATGCACAAGCTTGTTTTTTCCCTGCATAAATTCTTTTTCGCCGGCCTGCTGCTGGCGGCAGGCCATTCCAGCGCCTGGGCGCAGCGCGGCAATCCCGAGGTAGCCTATGCCGGGCAATCGATAGACCAGATGATCTCCACCTTCATGGCCGAACAGGGGATTTCGGGCATGGCGGTGGCGATTGTGCAGGCGCCTTACATCACGCGGGTGACGGGTTACGGGCTCAGCGATGTCGCGTCGCGCCGGCTCTCGGCGTCGAACACGATGTTCGACATCGGCCAGATGGCGAATGCCTACCTTGCGGTGGCGGTGCTGCAACTGGTGGAGGCCAACAAGCTTGGCCTCGACGACGCGGTCTCGCGCTTTGTGCCGGGCGCGCCCGCGGGCCTCACCGTGGGCCAGGCCATACGCGGTGGCAACACGACATCGCAGTGGCTGGCGCCCCTGGTCGCGCAGGCCAGCGGCCTGCCGGCCGAAGACCATATCCGCGTGAACCAGATCGAGCGCCTGGGCCTGAAGCACACCACCTTCGGCAGCACCCTTGCCTCGCTGGCCTGGGAAAAAGACGTGAGGAACGCCCGGCCGCACAGCGCCTTTCTGAAAACCCCGGCCCTGATCAATCCCAGCGAACCGGCTACGGGTTATGCCGCAGGCGGTGCCGTCGCCGTGCCCACGGGCCTGCGCATCTATGCCTCGGCGCTCGATGTGTCGCTGTGGGACGTGGGCCTGGCCGGCGAAATTTTGATCGCGTCGCCGGCGCTGCGCAAATGGATTTACTCCGCACCCGAAGGCGGGGTGTCTTCGGGGCCCTGGTATTTCCCGGGGCACAAGGGCTTGATGGTGACGACGGGTGACGGCGCCGGTTTCTCTTCGCTGTTGAGCCGTTTCACCGATGCATCCGAGCTGCTGTGCGTGACGCTGCTGGCCAACAAGGAAGGCGTGGACCTCACACAGCTGGCGCGCCGCATTGCCGGGGCCTATGACGCGCGCCTGGGCCCGCCGCTGGCGACCGCCAGGCTGCGGGTGCAGCAAAGCCCTTTCACGGTGAAGGAGACCATGGCCAGGCTTGAAAAAATCCTGCGCGCGCGGGGCAACGCCATCATCGCGCACATCAACCACGCCCGTGCCGCGCAAGACGCCGGCCTGCAGCTCGCGTCGACCGAAGAACTCATCTTCGGCAACCCCGCCGCCGGCACCCCGCTGATGCAGTCCAACCCGGCCGCGGTAATGGCCCTGCCGCTGCGTGCCGCCGCCTGGGAGAAAGACGGCGCCGTCTGGCTGACCGCCGTGGACCCGGTGGCCATCGCCTCGGAGCACGGTATCAAGGACCAGGGCTCCTTGGTCTTCAAGAGGCGGGCCGACATCGACTCGGCGCTTCGCGAGGCCGTGGCCGCGCCCTGAGGAATCAATCGACCCGGATATTGGCGCGCGCCACCAGGGCGCGATAACGCGCGATCTCCGAATCCATCACATCACGCAGCGCCTGCGGGCCAAGGAAGGCCGGCTCCAGGGATTGCTGCTGCAGCTTCTTGCCCACCGCGGGGTCGGCCATCACGGCCGTCAAGGCCAGCAGCAGTTGGTCGCGCACCGCCGGTGAAATACCCGCGGGCGCGGCGAGCGCGTACCAGCCGTCCAGCAGGGCCGGCGACAGCTGCAGTTCGCCATACGCGGGCACGTTGGGCATCTGGGGGGAGCGCTTTTCGCTGATGACGGCCAGGGCGCGCAGCTTGCCCGATTGCACCAGGGGATTGACGGCCGCCAGGGTGTCTATGCCCATGCTGACGTCCGCGCGCACCACGCCGATGTCGGCCTCGGCGCTGCCTTTGTAGGGAATGGCGGAGAACTTCACGCCGGTGGCGCTGGCCAGCAGCTCGCCGGCCAGGTGCGGCGCCGAGCCGGCCCCGAAGGTGGCATAGGTCAGGGTGCCCGGGGCGGCCTTGGCTTTGGCCAGCACGTCCTTGAGGGTTTTGTAGGGACCGGTGCTTGCAGTCACCAGCACCAGCGGCGTGCGCGCGACCATGGCGATGGGTGAGAGCTGCTTGAAGGGGTCGTAGCCCAGCTTGCTGCGCACCGCGGGGTTGACGGTGTAGCTGCTGGAGCCGGAGAACAGCAGCGTGTAGCCGTCGGGCTCGGCCGCGCTGACCATGACCACGCCGATGGCGGTGGAGGCCCCCGGCTTGTTGTCGATGATCACGGGCTGGCCCAGGCGGGCGCTGAGCCGCTCGCCGATGATGCGGGCCGCCACGTCGGTGCCGCCGCCCGGCGGGAAGGGAACAACCAGCTTGATCGGCCTGGCAGGCCAGGCCTGCGCTTGCGCTTGCGCTTGCGACAGGCCGGGAAACGCAAGGGCACAGCAGGCCGCGACCAGCAGGGCCGCCTGAAGCAGGGACCGGCGTGCGGCGGAAGGCATGGGGGAAGGCATGGGCAACTCCAGTGAGGGGGCAATCAGAACAAAAACAACTCAGGCGGCGGCCGGCGCGGCGTGCCAGGGCAGGCCTGCGGGCTCGCCCAGGTCCCAATACAGGCCGGCCATGATGCGCAAGCCTTCACGCGCGACGGGCGCCAGCAGGTGTTCGTCGGGCGCATGCTGGGCGCAGGCCGGGTAGGAGTGCGGCACCCACAAGGTGGGCAAGCCCAGCAGGTCGGCAAAGACGTCGTTGGGCAGCGAGCCGGCCAGGTTGGGCAAGGTGACGACCGGCTTGCCGCTGCTCTGCCCTATGGAGCGCTGCGCCCAGCCCACCCAGGGGTGGTCCAGGTCCAGGCGCGTGGCCGCGCCCGTGAGCGTGATCTCCACCTCGACCCGGTTGAAGCCGTGGCGGTCCAGGTGCTTGCGCAGGATGGCGGCAAGGTCCTGGTAAGGCGTGCCGACCACAAAGCGCAGCTGGCAATGGGCCACGGCCTCGCCGGGAATCGCATTGACCGGGCGCTGCGGCGAGCCGGCACCCAGCGCCAGCACTTCGAGGGTGTTCCAGCCTATCAGGCGTTCGGCCGTGCTGAGGCCGGGTTCGCCCCAGTGGGCATCGGGCAGCGGGTCGTCCTCGCCGCCGCCTATGTCCACATTGGCCAGCGCACGGCGCACCAACAGGGGCAGCGCGCGTGGCTTGAGCGCCGGCACCAGGATGCGGCCCCGCGCATCAACCAGCGAGGCCACGGCGCTGGCCAGCACGGTGGCCGGGTTCAGCAGGGCCCCGCCCCAGTTGCCCGAGTGATAGGCCTTGTCGCGCGCGCGCAGGCRCAGGCTGAAATTGATTGCGCCGCGCGAGCCCAGGAACAAGGTGGGCTTGTCGGCATGCACGCGCGGGCCGTCGCAGGCAATCAGCAGGTCGGCCTTGAGCTGGGCGCGATGGCTTTCACAAAAGGCATGCAGGCCGGGCGAGGCGGCTTCTTCGCCCATTTCGAGCAGCAGCGTGACGTTGTAGCCCAGGCGCCCGCCGCGCGCCTTGATCACGCTGGCCAGCGCGGCCAGGTTGACGGTGTGCTGGCCCTTGTTGTCGGCGGTGCCGCGGCCGTACCAGCGCTCGCCTTCGCGCACCAGTTCCCAGGGCTGCAGCCCTTCGCGCCAGCGCCCTTCCTGGCCGCTGACCACGTCGCCATGGCCGTAGGTCAGCACGGTGGGCAGCGCCGTGTCTTCCACACGCCGCGCGACCAGGAAAGGGCCGGCGCCCTCGACGGGATTGGGCTGGACGCTGCAGGAAAAGCCGAGCGCGCGCAGCGAGTCCGTCATTTCGCCGCGCAGGTAGTCGCCCAGCGCGGGGTTGGGCTTGCCGCTGTCGCTTTCGGTCCGCAGGGCAACGCGCCTTTGCAGCACGTCAAAAAAATGGCCCTCGTCAAACCAGGCCGTGGCGGCATCAAGGCAGTCGGATCTCAGCATGTTTCATCGTTCTCAAAAAGGGGCGCGCGGTGACGGGGGGTGTCATGAGCGCGTCATGAAACCAAATGTAGGAAGAATCGGCCTTTACTACAATGAGAGATATCGCAACAGGGCTTTGCCTTTTTGGCAAAACATCCATTCGAGCGCCCCGCCACTCCCACCCGCCTTCGCATGAAAACCACTTTTTTCAGCACGCAGATCCGCTACTTCCTTGAAGTGGCGCGCACCGGCTCGGTCAGCCAGGCCGCGGCGCAGTTGCACGTAGCGGCCTCGGCCGTGAGCCGCCAGGTCGGCAAGCTGGAAGACCAACTGGGCTGCGCGCTGTTCGAGCGCAGGGCGCGCGGCATGGTGCCCACGGACGCGGGCGAGCGCCTGATGGCCTATGCGCGCGCGGGCAGCGACGACGCCGAACGCGTGATGGAGCAGGTGCGCGGCCTGGCCGGCTACAGCGCGCGCCGTGTGCGCGTGGCCTGCACCGAGGGTTTCGCCACGGGTTTCATGCCGGAGGTGATGACGGGTTTCAGGCGCAGCCGCCCGGAAGCGCTGATCGAGCTCAGCGTGGGCTCGCCCGAAAGCGTCAGCCGCCTGCTGCTGCAGGGCGAAACCGACGTGGCGCTCAAGTACACCATGGCGCCGGAAAAAGGCATGACGGTGCGGCATGCGGCCACCGCGCCCATGTACGCGCTGATGCTGCCCACGCACCCGCTGGCGCGGGCCCGCGCGGTGACGGTGGCGGATGTCGTGAAATACCCGCTGGGCATCAGCGCCAAGGGCATGACGGGCCGCCAGCTCTTTGACATGGTGGCCAGCGTCCAGGGCCTGCAGTACCAGGCCTCGGTGGTCAGCAATTTTTCGTCGGCGCTGTTGCCCAGCACGCGCGGCGACGACATCATGCTGTCGGGCTACCTGACGGCCGCGCACCTGATACGCCAGGGCCAGCTGGTGGCCGTGCCTTTTGCCGAGCCGGAACTGCGCCAGCGTGTGCTGCAGGTGCTGTCGCTGAAGGGGCAGACGCTGGCGCCGCTGGTAGTGGACTTCACCGCGCAGTTGATCGCCGCCGTGCGCGAGTCAGGCGACGGCATGGCGCCGGCGCGCAGGCGCGGCGCAAAAAAGAGCGGCTGAGCGCCCTGCCCTTTCAGTCCGGCTTCTTACAGGCCGGGCAAGGGCAAGAGCTT
Organism: Polaromonas sp. P4_F6; assembly: GCF_056401275.1. Classification (NCBI taxonomy): domain Bacteria; kingdom Pseudomonadati; phylum Pseudomonadota; class Betaproteobacteria; order Burkholderiales; family Comamonadaceae; genus Polaromonas; species Polaromonas sp. P4_F6. The sequence goes on from NZ_JBFUJQ010000002.1 coordinate 234,464, forward strand.
GCCTTCGGCCGACGAAGGCGGTGCGATGCGCAGCATGCGCGACAGCGTAGGCGCGATGTCCACCACCTCCACCCGCGTATCGATGCGGCCGGCTTTGACCCAGGCCGGGCCGTACATCAGGATGGGGACCTGCGTGTCATAGGGGTGCGGCGAGCCGTGCGTGGCGACCGTGTTGCCGAACATCCAGCCGGGCTTGAGCGAGTACTGCACGTCGCCCGAAACCTCGGCATGCCAGGATTTGCGGATCTGCTCAAAGAAAGGCGCGCCGGCGCGGCTGCCGCTTTGCATTTCACGGCGTGTGTAGGCCGCGACAAAACCAGGCTCGGCCATCAGGAGCGCGCGGGTTTCCTCGGCCAGGGCGTCGGCGCTGGCCTGCTTTTGCGCGATCAGCTGTTTGTCGAGCAGCACGCTGGAGCCTGAAAAACCCGCGGCCCATTTACCGGGACCGAAACGTTTTTCGAGCCCTGCGTTGACGCGGCCCAGCACCTGGCTGCTGTTGACGCGGCCGGACTCGCGGCCCTGGCTGGCGTTGTATTCGGGCGCGGGCATGAAGCCGTGGTCGGCGGTGAGCACGGCGATGTAGTTGTCCTTGCCGATGCGTGCATCCAGGTCCTGGAAAAAGGCCTGCAACAGGCGGTCCAGCTGCAACAGGTGGTCGTGCGAGAGGCGCGACTCGGCGCTGAAGGCATGGTTCACATAGTCGTGGCCCGAGAGGCTTACCGACAGGATGTCGGGAATGTCGTCCTGGCCCAGTTGCTCGCCGGCGATGGCGGCGCGCGCGAAGTCCAGCGACATCGCATCGACAAACGGCCCGCGCAGCAGCGAGCCGTAAAAGCGCGGGCCGGGCGCGCTGTCGTCCTTGGCCCCGAACATCGCCGGCAGGCCGCCGCCCGCGGGGCCGTACCAGGGCTGCTGGTCGGGCAGCGAACGCGCGTACGCGGCCTCGGGCAGCAAGGCCTTCCACTCGGCCTTGAAGTAGCGGTCGGCCGGCTTGCCGGCGTTGTAGCGGTCGACCCAGGCCGGGTGCGCGGCCATGTAGTGGGTGCTGGAAGCGAACTGCCCGGTAGCACCCATATACATATAGGCGATGCCGGTCTTGCCGGCCGGCAGGATGGCACCGCGGTCCTTGCCCGAGATGCCTATGACCTTGGAGCGGCTGTCGACGCGCCGCAGCACGTCGCCCACGGTTTCGGCCTTGAGGTTTTTCGGGCTGGTGCCGTCCAGGGCGTTGGTGGCGTGGCCGATATAAGTGGCCGAGCTATCGCCGGTGCAGTAGACGGGCTCGGCGGTGACGGGGTCACGCCAGTCGTTGCCGATGATGCCGGTGCGCTGCGGATAGGCGCCGGTCAGCATGGTGGCGTGGCCGGCCGCCGTGACGGTGAAGGCATGGCCGTAGTGCGCGTTGGCGAACCAGGCGCCTCGCTCCAGGAAGCGCGCGAAGCCGTCGGGTGCGAGCTGGTCGCGGTAGTCCAGCACCTGGCGCTGCGGCAGGCCGTCGACGACCAGGAAGACCACCAGCTTGGGGCGCGGCGCGGCATCGGCCACCGTGCCGGGCGCGGCGGTGCAGCTGGCAAGCAATGCAGCAGCCAAAGAGGCCGCCAACAGTCGTAAAAGAGTGTGAGCTTTCATGGCTGCGATGCTAAAGCAGTTCGGGCCGGCACCGCCCCCGTAATGACCCGTGCCGCGCGACCCGCCATTGGCCCGGCGCGCCACCACAGCGGCGCGCATCATGCCCCGCATCCGCAGCGCCGAGTTGCAAGAAAGTGTTGCGATCCTTTTCAAGACGCATTTTTGCCACTATTCACCCGCGGCTTTTAGGGGCAGGCATTGACGGGGTTTTTGCTTATGGGGCAGGATGGTCCCATGGTGAACAGCATCGCGCCCTATGCCGCGCCCCCAGGACATCCGGAAGTCGAGCGTGTGGTGACGGCCAGCATCTGCCACATCAAGGAAGGCATCTACGCGCAGATGGAGGACATACGCGCGCACTCCCTGCCCCACAACGCCGCGGACGGCATACGCGCCATCCTGCACTACCAGAGCGGCTGGTTCGTCCACTGGGCCGAGGGCCCGTCGCCCGAGCTGCGCGCCCTGCTGCTGCGACTGGCCGGCGACCCGCGCCACCACTCGCTGCATACCCTGCACAGCAGCCGGGGCCGGCGCATTTTGCCCACGCCCTGGTCCATGGTGATGTCGCAGGCCAGCGAGTCGGCCGTGCAGTTCGGCCGCCGCGTGATGGCGCTGCGCGAGCAGTTCGAAAAAGGCGTGCAGTACGCGCCCTCCTCCGTGCTGCGGCGCCTCTCGGCGCCCATGCAGCTGCCGCAGGCCCAGGGCCTGGCCGACCCCGAGGCCTTCCACCGTGTCGGCATCTGCGCGGCCGGCGGCAACGAGGCCTTCGCCATGGTCGGCTGGCTGGCGCAACGCACCGGCGGGACGGTGGCCAAGCGGCGCTTCGCGGGCGAGCAGGACATGGACGGCAGCAGCGAGTACGTGGAGTTCATGGAAGGCGGCCATCCCTGCCGCATGATCGCCGTGGCGCGCAACGGCCTGACCCACGGCCTGCGCCGCGCCTTCCTGCCCGACTGGCCGTATTTTGTGATGCTGTTTTCCGGCGCGCCCAAATTCGACGATGCGCTGATGGGCCGCATGATGGCCGCCTGCGAGAACCTGCCGGCCACGCCGGCCTTGCTGGGCGTCGCGCCCAATGCCGAGACACACCAGCGCATGCAGGCCATGGCCGCTGAAGCCCACTTGGCCTATGTCGCGGCCAGCATGGCCAGGCCGGACGATTGCAATGCGATCTGGCAGGCCGTGCAGCAGCAGCTCCAGCGCGCCGGCGAGCCGCCCAGCTCGGTGTGGGACGTGCCGCGCATGGTGGCCTGAACAGCAGCAGTCGGGACACCTCGATACACTGCGGGGCATGAAAAAAGAAGCCATCGCCCCTTTCTTCGCCACGCTCAAGGCCGCCAATCCCATGCCGGTGACCGAGCTCGAATACACCAGCGTGTTCGAGCTGCTGGCCGCCGTGCTGCTGAGCGCGCAGGCCACCGATGTCAGCGTGAACAAGGCCACGCGCAAGCTTTACCCGGTGGCCAACACACCGCAGGCCATCCTCGATTTGGGGCTGGAGGGCCTGGAGTCGTATATACGCACCATAGGCCTGTACCGCACCAAGGCCAAAAACCTGCTGGCGACCTGCGAGATTCTGGTGAAGCAGCACGGCGGCCAGGTGCCGCGCACGCGCGAGGCGCTGGAAGCCCTGCCCGGCGTGGGCCGCAAGACCGCCAATGTGGTGCTGAATTCGGCCTTCGGCGAGGCGGTGATGGCGGTGGACACGCACATCTTCCGCGTGAGCAACCGTACCGGTCTGGCGCCCGGCAAGAACCCGCTGGAAGTCGAAATGAACCTGCTCAAGCGTGTGCCGACCGATTACCTGGTGGACGCGCACCACTGGCTGATCCTGCACGGGCGCTATGTGTGCCTGGCACGCAAGCCGCTGTGCTGGCAGTGCGCGGTGGCGCCCTGGTGCGACTTCGAACCGAAGACGCCGCCGCCGGCGGCGTAAGTCTTTAACGCGCGAAGGTTCCGTCTGCCCGAATCATGGTCAGGTTGACGAAACGCGAACCCAGGTTGCTCTGCTTGCTGTAGGTCAGCGCGAAGCCGCCCAGGTCTTCATTGGTGAAGGTCTCCAGCGTGCTGATGAGCTTGGCGCGCGTGATGGGCGCCGGGGTTTTCTGCAGCGCGCGCACCACCAGCTTGGCGTTGAGGAAACCTTCCATGCTGTTGTAGCTGAACTTCTTGTCGGCGGTTCCCAGGATCACGGTCTGGTATTCCTTCACGACGGCATTGCCGAGTTCGGTGAAGGGGTAAGGCACAACCTGCGAGACGATGGTGCCGGCGGCCGGCTCTTTCAGCTCGGCATGCAGGCCCGAGGAGACGCTGAGCACCATGAACTGCGCGCTCACGCCCTTGGCCTTGTAGGCCCTGATGAAGGCGGCATTGGGCTTGGCCTGGGCGATCAGCATCACGGCCTGCGGCTGGGCGGCGGCGATCATGTCCACCGCCTTGGCCACATCCACCGTGCCGCGCGGCACCGGGGCCACGGCGGCGGGCGCCGCGCCGCGCTTTTGCATGGCGGCAATGAGCGCGTCCAGGCCTTCCTTGCCGAAGGCGTCGTCCTGGTAGGCGACGGCGATCTTGTTGATGCCTATGGTCCAGGCGTGGTTGACGGCCGCCTCGATCTCGTCGGTGGTGCTGGCGCGCACATGGAATACATTGGGCACATAAGGATCGCGCAGCGACTTGGCGCCGCTGGTGTTGCCGATCTGGGCGATGCCTGCCGCCTGCACGATGGGCACGATCTTGAGCATATTGGCCGTGCCGCGAAAGCCGACCAGGGCCACCGCGTTCTGCTCGATCAGCGCCTTGGTGTTCTCGGCGGTCTTGTCGGGGTTGAAGCCGTCGTCCAGGCTCACGAGCTTGATCTTCTCGCCGCGTATGCCGCCTTTTTTGTTGATGTCGTCAAAGTAGGCATTCATGCCGCGCACATAGTCGGTGGTGAGCGCCGCGCTGGTGCCCGAAAGGTCGCCCGAATGGCCCAGGATGATATCGGCCGAAGCGCCCACGCTGGCGGCGCACAGAAAAAAACCGGCCAGCACACGGCCGGCCCTTGAAAAATTCACAACTGTCATGAAACGATCCCTAGCCTCTGCTGATAAAAAACTTGTTAGTTGTTAATAAAAAAACCGGCCCGGGGGCCGGTTTCTACCCAGGCGTCCAGTATCAGGCGTCAACCTTAACCTTGGCTTGCTCGGCCACCTGCGCCCATTTCTTCTGCTCGGCCTTGATAAAGGTGGCGAACTTCTCGATGCTGCCGCCGCCGTCCTCGGCGCCGTACTGGTCCATCTTTTCCTGCACGTCGGACATGGCCAGCACCTTGTTGACGTCCTCATTCATGCGCTGGACCATGGCGTGCGGCATTTTGGAAGGGCCCATGAGGCCGTACCACACGGTGGCCTCGAAGCCGGGAAAGCCGGACTCGGCCATGGTGGGCACATTGGGATGGCCCTTGGCGCGTTTGAGGCGTGTCTGCGCCAGCGCAATCGCCTTGCCGCTTTTGACGTGCGGCGTGGCCGAGGTCATGGTTTCAAAGCAGTAGTTGACCTGCCCGCCGATCAGGTCGACCAGCGCCGGGCCGGAGCCGCGATACGGGATGTGCAGCGCAAAAATTTTCGCCTGCAGCTTGAACATCTCCAGCGCGAAGTGCTGTGCCGAGCCACCGCCCGCCGAAGCAAAGCTGATCTGGCCCGGCTTGGCCTTGCACAGCGCGACCAGGTCCTTGACGGTCTTGGCGGGCTGGTCGGCGTTGCAGATCAGCATATTGGGCGTGACGCCGACCATGCTGATGGGCACGTAGTCGCGCTCGGGGTTGTAGCCCAGCTTGAGGCCCAGCGCCGGCGCCAGCGCGTGGCTGTTGATGTGGGCCATGAGCAGGGTGTTGCCGTCGCCCGGCTGTTTGGCCACATAGTCGGCCGCGATGACGCCCGCGGCGCCGCCCTTGTTTTCAATCACCACCGAGGTGTTCCACATGGTGGAGAGCTTTTGCCCGACCACGCGCGCCAGCGCGTCCGTGCCGCCGCCGGGCGGAAAGCCCACGATGATGCGCACCGGGCCGGACGGCAAGGTCTGCGCCTTGAGCATGGGCGACGCCACCAGGGCGGCCGTGGCCGCCGTCGCGCTGATAAAAGTTCTGCGTTGCATGGTTTCCCTCTGATTCAGTAGTAGAACGAAGCGAAGTGACAGTTTGAAGGCGGATGGCGGTGGCGGCTCTCAGGCCGCCTTGCGCTGCGGCACCACGGCCGCATGGCTGGAGAAATGGTCCATGGCGGCCTGCACGCCCGAACCCGCGAGCTTGACACCGGCAAGTTTCAATCCCATTTCACAGCCCGACAGGGCCGCCATCAGCGTGAGGTCGTTGCAGTCCCCCAGGTGGCCAATGCGGAACATGCGGCCCTTGACCTTGCCCAGGCCGGTGCCCAGCGAGCAGTCGAAGCGCTCATAAATGATTTTGCGCACCGCATCGGCATCCACGCCTTCAGGCGTCATCACCCCGGTCAGCACCGGCGAGTACACGGCCGGGTCGGCGCACTGGATCTGCAGGCCCCAGGCCTTGACCGCCGCGCGCACGCCCACAGCCCAGCGCTGATGGCGCGCGAACACGGCCTCCAGGCCGTGCTCGAGCAGCATGTCGCAAGCTTCGCTGAGCGCGTACAGCAAGTTGGTGTTGGGGGTGGACGGCCAGTAGCCGGTCTTGTTCATCTCGATGATTTCGTCCCAGGCCCAGAAGGCCTTGGGCAGCGTGGCCTTTTTGCTGGCTTCGAGGGCCTTGGCGGAGACGGCGTTAAAGCTGATGCCGGGCGGCAGCATCAGGCCTTTTTGCGAGCCGCTGATGCTGACGTCCACGCCCCACTCGTCGTGGCGGTAGTCGGCCGAGGCCAGGCCCGAGATCGTGTCGACCAGCAGCAGCGCCGGRTGCTTGGCCGCATCCATGGCCTTGCGCACGGCGGCGATGTTGCTGGTGACGCCGGTGGAGGTTTCGTTGTGCACCACGCAGACGGCCTTGATGCTGTGCTGGGTGTCGGCCTTCAGGCGCTCTTCAATCAGGGCAGCCTGCACGCCGTGGCGCCAGACCTCGGCGCCGGGGTAGCTGATGACCTCGGTCTTCAGGCCCAGGCGCGCGGCCAGCTTTTGCCACAGCGCGGCGAAATGGCCGGTTTCGTACATGAGCACGTGGTCGCCGGGGTTCAGGGTGTTGGAGAGAGCCGCTTCCCAGGCGCCTGTGCCGGAGGCCGGGTAGATGATGACGGGTTGTTTGGTCTGGAAGATCTTGCGGATGTCGGCCAGGACCTTCAGGCCCAGCGCGGCGAATTCAGGGCCCCGGTGGTCTATGGTGGGCAGGCTCATGGCCCGCAGGATGCGGTCCGGCACCGGCGAAGGGCCGGGAATCTGCAAAAAATGACGTCCCGTGGGATGAAAGTCAAGCGTCAACATGGCGGTCTGCTCCTGAAGTAAGCCCCTATTTTTTGCATACAAAATTCATTTGTCAAGCCATCAAAGGACTACATATTGATTTGACAGGGGTAAATTTTGCATACAAAATTTGTCCATGGCTGCTGAAATCATCCCCATCCCGCGCGCCGCCCTGCATGAACAGGTGGCGCACCGGCTGCGCCAGATGCTGGTGGAAAACCGCATCCAGCCCGGCGCCAAGCTCAATGAGCGCGAACTCAGCGAGGTGCTCAACGTCTCGCGCACGCCGCTGCGCGAAGCCATCAAGATGCTGGCCGCCGAGGGCCTGGTGGAGCTGCTGCCGAACCGCGGCGCGATCGCGGTGGAACTGACCGAAACCGACGTGCTCAACACCTTCGAGGTGATGGCCGGACTGGAAGCGCAGTCGGGCGAACTGGCCGCCGAACGCATCACCGAGGCCGAGCTGGCGGAAATCAAGGCCATGCACTTCGAGATGCTGGCCGCCTACACGCGCCGCGACCTGCCCAATTACTACCGGCTCAATGCCGCCATCCACAGCGCCATCAACGCGGCAGCCAAGAACCCGGTGCTGGCCAGCACCTATGCGCAGGTCAATGCGCGGCTGCAGGCGCTACGCTTTCGCTCCAACCAGGACGAGGAGAAATGGAAAGCGGCCGTGAAGGAACACGAACTGATGATCGAAGCCCTGCAAGCGCGCGACGGCGCGGCCATGCGCAACGTATTGCTGCGCCACCTGACCAGCAAGCGCGACGTGGTGGTGCAGCAACTGCACGCCATCAACGCCACGCACAGCAAGAGCGGCGCCAAGGCCTGAGCCCAACCCGGCTCCTCCCTAACAGTCCCCCACCCAAAGGCGAAAAGCCGCGATGAACGCTCCCCTCCCCCTCAAAATCAGCCGCGATGCCGCGGCCCAGGCTTATGACGACGTGGCCCGCGTCAGCAATGAAGTCGCCGGCCGGCTGGCCGCGCGCCTGGCCGCCGAAACCCAGGGCGAGGTGCTGTTCTCGCCGGCGGACCGCGGACGCTATGCCACCGATGCATCCATCTACCAGGTCACGCCCGTGGGCGTGTTTGTGCCGCGCACCGATGCCGACGTGAAGACCGCGCTGGACATCTGCCGCGACCTGCAGGTGCCCATCGTCCCGCGCGGTGGCGGCACCAGCCAGTGCGGGCAGACGGTGGGCGCGGGCCTGGTCATCGATCACGCCAAATACCTTCGAAACATCCTGGCCGTGGACCCGGGCGAGCGCACGGCCGAAGTCCAGCCCGGCATCGTGCTGGACCACCTGAACGCCTCACTCAAGCAACACGGCCTGTGGTACCCGGTGGACGTGTCCACCAGCGCGCAGGCCACATTGGGTGGCATGGCCGGCAACAACTCCTGCGGCAGCCGCAGCATCGCCTACGGCAACATGGTGCACAACGTGCTGGGCGCCAGCGCCTGGCGCTCCGACGGCAGCCTGCTGGAACTCGGCCGCTATGACAAGGCCGGTGGCGCCGCGCGCGAACTGGGCGACTATGTGAAGGCGCTGTCCGACCAGCTGCGGCCCGAGCTTGAGGCGCACTGGCCCAAGGTGCTGCGCCGCGTGGCCGGCTACAACCTGGACATCTTCAACGACCAGAACGAGAAGCCCTATACCCAGGACGGCTCGGTGAACCTGGCCCACCTGCTGGTGGGCAGCGAAGGCACGCTGGCACTGACCAAATCGCTCACGCTGCGCCTGGCTGAGCTGCCGCGCACCAAGGTGCTGGGCGTGGTGAACTTCCCGACCTTCTACAAAGCCATGGACACGGCCCAGCACATCGTGAAGCTGGGCGGCGACGGCACGCTGAGCGCGGTCGAGCTGGTGGACCGCACCATGATAGAGCTCTCGCTGCAGAACCCGGCCTTCGCGCCCACGGTGCGCACCGCCCTCATCGGCCAGCCCGACGCGATTTTGCTGGTGGAGTTCTCGGGCAATTCCAAGGCCGAACTCGCGCCCAAAATGCGCCAGCTGGTCGAACTCATGGGCGACCTGGGCCTGCCCGGCTCGGTGGTCGAGATGATGGACGACGCGCCGCAGAAAAACCTCTGGGAGGTGCGCAAGGCCGGCCTGAACATCATGATGAGCCTCAAGGGCGACGGCAAGCCGGTCAGCTTTATCGAGGACTGCGCCGTGCCGCTGGAGCACCTGGCCGAGTACACCGACGCGCTGACGCAGGTATTTCGCAAATACGGCAGCAAGGGCACCTGGTATGCCCACGCCTCTGTCGGAACGCTGCATGTGCGGCCCATATTGGACATGCGGCGCGAGGGCGGCGCCAAGATGCGCGCCATCGCCGAGGAGGCCTCGGCCCTGGTGCGCCACTACAAGGGCGCCTACAGCGGCGAGCACGGCGACGGCCTGTGCCGCGGCGAGTGGATTGAGTGGCAGTTCGGCCCCAAAATCAACGAGGCTTTTGCGCAGATCAAGAACTACCTGGATCCGATCAACCTGCTGAGCCCGAATCGCATCATCAATCCGCCCAAGATGGACGACACGCGGTTGATGCGCTTTCCGCCCAGCTACAAGGTGATACCGATCAAGACGGCGCTGGACTGGAGCGCCTGGAACGTGCAGAACGACCCGGTGACCGAGCAGACCAGTGAGCCGGGCACGGGCGGCGACCCGGCCCAGGGTTTTGCCAAGGCCGTGGAGATGTGCAACAACAACGGCCACTGCAGAAAGTTTGATGCCGGCACCATGTGCCCCAGCTACCGCGCGACACGCGACGAAAAACATTTGACGCGCGGGCGCGCCAACACCTTGCGCCTGGCGCTGTCGGGCCAGCTGGACGGTTTAAAAGCAGAAGATGCCTTTACGAGCGAGGCCGTGCAGGAAGCCATGGACTTGTGCGTGGGCTGCAAGGGCTGCAAGCGCGATTGCCCCACCGGCGTGGACATGGCCAAGATGAAGGTGGAGTTTTTGCACCACTACAAGGCCAAACACGGCTATACGCTGAAAGACCGGCTGGTCGCCCACCTGCCCGATTACGCGCACTGGGCCAGCCGCTTCGCGCCGCTGCTCAACCTGCGCGACAAGGTGCCGGGCCTGGCGGGCTGGAGTGAAAAGCTGCTGGGCCTGTCGGCGCGCCGCACGCTGCCGCAGTGGCACAGCAACACCTTCTGGAAGCGGCTGGGCGCACAGGCTGAAGCCGGCGCAGCGCCACAGGGCCGTCTCCACACCGCGAGCCGCGAAGAGGTGCTGGCCGCCGCCAGGCCCGTGGTGCTGTTCGTGGACACCTTCAATGGCTATTTCGAATCGGAAAACGCGCTGGCCGCGCTCACGGTGCTGCAGGCGGCCGGCTACACGGTGCATGTGGCGGCCAAAACCACGGCCGACGGCAAAAGCCTGTGCTGTGGTCGCACCTACCTGGCCGGCGGCATGGTCGACAAGGCCAAGGCCAAGGCGCGCGAGGTGGTGGGCGCCCTGCTGCCCTTTGCCGAGCGCGGCATCGCCATCGTCGGCCTGGAGCCCTCCTGCCTGCTGACGCTGCGCGACGAGATGCTGGTGATGGGCCTGGGCGAGGCGGCTCAAACCATCAGCCGCCATGCGCTGCTGCTGGAAGAATTCCTGGCGCGCGAGGCGGCGGACGGCTTGCTCGAGACGCTCAAGGGCCGGCTCAAGCCCATGGCCCGGCCCATTCTTCTGCACGGCCATTGCCACCAGAAGGCCTTTGGTGCGGTCAGCCCCATCCTGGACGTGCTGAGGCTGATCCCGGGCGCCAAACCCGAACTGATCGAATCCAGCTGCTGCGGCATGGCCGGCAGCTTCGGCTACGAAACCGGCCACTATGAGGTGTCGATGCAGATGGCCGAATTGAGCCTGCTGCCAGCGGTGCGCAAGCAGCCCGATGCCATCGTGGTGGCCGACGGCACCAGTTGCCGCCACCAGATCAAGGACGGAGCGCAGCGCGAGGCCATCCACGTGGCGGTGCTGCTGGCGCGGCAGTTGCAGGCTTAGGTCTCGTCCCCGAGCGCGGCCCGGGCACTTTCGGGCCGCTTCCCGGCCGCCGCGTGGGAGCATGTCAGAATAGCCCGCAAATTATTCCAACAAGGAGGGCTTTCATGAACCGTTTGTGGATGCGCATCTGCGCGCTGGCTGTCTGTCTGTCCTGCGCCACAGCCATGGCGCAGACCCTGTCGAAAGAAGAAAGCGAAAAGATCTGGGCCGAGGGCCGTGCCGCCGCCAAGGAAGGGCCGCAGGACATCGCATTGGCGAGCCAGGCCGTGCTCAAGCTGCCCGCCGGCCGCATCTTTGTGCCGCAGCCCCAGGCGGGCAAGCTGCTCAACGCCATGGGCAACCCGGGCACCGACTCGCGGCTGCAGGGCCTGGTGTTCCCGGCCACGGGCGACAGCTGGTTCATGACGGTGCGCTTCGAGGCGGCCGGCTATGTGAAGGACGACGATGCCAAGGACTGGAACGCGGACGAGCTGCTCAAAAGCTACCGCGAAGGCACCGAGGCCTCGAATGCCGATCGCAAAAAAATGGGTTTCCCTGAAATCGAGATCGTGGGCTGGGCTGAAAAGCCGGCCTACAGCGCCGCCACCCACCGCCTGGTCTGGGCCATGTCCAGCAAGGACCGCGGCGCGCCCGCCGGCGCGGCGCAGGGCGTGAACTACAACACCTACGCACTGGGCCGCGAAGGTTACTTCAGCATGAACCTGGTCACGGCGCTGGCCGACCTGCCCAAGGACAAGCCCGCGGCGGCGGAGCTGCTGGCGGCCCTGCAGTACGACGAGGGCAAGCGCTACGCCGACTTCAATTCCAAGACCGACAAGGTGGCCGAATACGGGCTGGCCGCGCTGGTGCTGGGCGTGGCCGCGAAAAAACTGGGCTTCTTCGCGGTGATTGCGCTGTTTTTCGCCAAGTTCGCGAAGGTGATCGTCCTGGCCCTGGCGGGTTTGGGCACGGTGTTCGTGAAGTACTTCAAGCGCAAGCCGGCCCCTGTGCCTGCGCCTATGCCGGTGGTCAGCCGGGCCGAGCAGGACACCGTGCCCGCCGCGTTCGGCGGCGGCGCACCGGACGTGCCGCCCGCGCCACCCAAAGCCTGAGCGGCGAAGCGGCATGGCCAAGCTCCTGTTGCTGCTTTTCACGGGCGCCAAGTTCGGCAAGCTGCTGCTGACCGGCGGCAGCATGCTGGTGTCGGTGTTCGCCTATGCGCTGCTGTTCGGCTGGCGTTATGCGGTGGGCTTTGTGCTGCTGCTGTTCGTGCATGAGATGGGCCACTACATCGCCGCCCGGCAGCGCGGCCTCAATGTGGGCGCGCCCACCTTCATCCCCTTTGTGGGCGCCTGGGTCGAGCTCAAGGACATGCCGCACGACGCGGAAACCGAGGCCTATGTGGGCCTGGGCGGCCCGCTGCTGGGCACGGTGGGCGCGCTGGCCTGCTACTTCCTGGCGCGCGACCAGGACAGCAATCTGCTGCTCGCCATCGCCTATTCCGGCTTCTTCCTGAACCTCTTCAACCTGATCCCGCTGTCGCCGTTTGACGGCGGGCGCATTACCGCCGTGCTGTCGCCGCGCATCTGGCTGCTGGGGGTGCCGGTGCTGGTGGCACTGTTCTTCTGGCGGCCCAGCCCCATGCTGATCCTGATGGCGCTGCTGGCCGCGCCGCAGCTGCTCAAAGCGATACGCTACAAATCGGACAGCGAAGAGGCCCAGACTTACTACGCGGTCAGCGCGGCCACGCGTTTCGAGTATGGTTTTTATTACCTGGCGCTGGCAGGTTTCCTGGCCGTGATGACGCACGACGTGCATGAAATGCTGCGCGGCGTGGGCGCCGTTCGTTAGGCGCGTGTGGCGGGCGCTTCAGTCCGGCACGAACCTGGCGTTGAAGCTGGCTTCGTCTTCGGCCAGCTCCAGCGTGACCAGCTGGCCCATGCGCATGTCGGCCAGCCGGCAAGCGCCGAACAGGCTGTATTTGCCTTTGAGCTGGTAGCTTTCCATGTCGATCAGCATGTAGGAGTGCGGCACAAACACCTGGTGCAGGAAAATCGTGCGGTGCCGGTTGCGCGGCGATGGAAAGAGCTTGTAATGCTCGGTGGTGATGCTTTGTGCGGCCATGGTGGAGTCAGGAAGCGGGTTGCCCGGAATGGCGCCCTACCCCGACTGTAAGCTCTAGCCCTGCCGATTCCTGTTTTTTCAACGCCCTTTTCGCATGGATACCTATGACCGAGCGCCATCCCACTCCCGGTAAAGAAGAAATCGCGCTGCTCGAGCCCTTCGAGCGGCTGGGCCTGGACCAGATCGAAGTCGTGTCCACAGCCGAGCGGGCAGCCCAGGCCCTCAAGGACCTGACCGGCGCCACCGTGCTGGGCTTTGACACCGAGTCCAAACCCACCTTCGCCAAAAATGAGGCCTCGGATGGGCCGCACATCGTGCAGCTCGCGACACTTCACAAGGCCTGGATCTTCCAGCTTGAAGACGCCGAATGCCGGCGCGCCGTAGGCCTGGCGCTGAGCTCACCCGCCGTGATCAAGGCCGGCTTCGGCCTGGGCGACGACCAGCGCCGCATCATCCGCAAGCTGGGCACGGACCTGCAGGGCGTGCTGGACCTCAACGTGGTGTTTCGCGAGCGCGGCTACCGCAAGGACATGGGCGTGCGCGGCGCCGTGGCCGTGATGTTCAACAAGCGCTTCCTCAAGTCCAAGAAAGCGGCGACTTCCAACTGGGCCAACGAAAGGCTCACGGAGGCGCAAATCATTTATGCGGCCAATGACGCCTATGGGGCGCTACGGGTGTACCTGGCGCTGGGGTTGGGTTGACGCAAGCAGGCCGACACCATCGATGCGGGCCCCCACCCCTTACATTAATCTCATCAAGGAAATTCTCATGAAAAAACCGTTCTTGTTGTCTTCGCTGCTGCTGGCCGGCGCCCTGCTCTCCGGCTGTGCCGCGGAACTGCTCAGCAATAGCGAAAAGCTGATCATCGTCAAAGGCCGCCCTTCACAGCTGCCCGACGCCACCGAGATCGCCGAAACCGAATGCCAGAAGCGCGGCGGCCGGCATGCCCGCCTGATCACCAAGCCGGCTGAAGGTCAGTACGGCTTTGAGTGCGTGCGCTGAGGCGGCTCGTCTCCCACCCTGCCCAGAGCTGGCGGCTCAGCTGTTCTGCAAGGCCGACCCGGCCCAGCGCAGAAAGCCCTGTCCCGCCGCGGTAAAACGCGCGTGCGCGCGCAGCAGTTCGAGCCCTTCGCGCGCCTGCGCCCGCAACTCGCTCAGGCGGATTGCGGCGTCGCACCGCGCCGCGGCATCCAGCTGGGGTTCCCGCAGGTAGCGAACCAGCGCGATGACGCAATGCAGGTGTACATACACCCCCTCGAAGATGCCGACCACCGGGCGCGGGTCGGTGCGCCAGCCGACCGGAAAACGCGCGCCGGTCTGCACAGGCTGCAGCAGCGGAACGGCTTCCTCGACATAACGCAGCTTCACGTGGCTGTGCTCGTGGACCAGGCTTTCGAGGGTGCGCAGGGTGCTGGACGGGTGTATCCATGCCGCCCCCTGCATGGAAGAGATCGTGAACCCTTCCATCTGCCAGCCCGGCGGCGGCAGGCGCGGTACCACCACGCGCATCATGCAACGCCAGTCCTCGTACTCCTCGGGCCAGGCCGACAAAAGGGCCTGCGCCGCCTCCACGATGGGGCGATGGCGGCCCTGCGGATAGGAGCGTTCGCGCGCGTCGGTTTCCTGTTCGCGCACGGTGCTGCCGCGCTCGGGTGTGCGGGTCTCGTCAAGCGACACCCGCAGGCCCGGCAGATCATTGCGGACCACGATGTGGGACCGCGGCAGCAGGGCCTGCGGCGCGGCAAGATAGGAACTCAGGGTCTGGCCGCCCGAGGACGGCCGGCTCAGGTGGACCCACGCGCCTTTACGCCGGCATAACCAGGCGCCGTCGGCATGGCCGGCCGGCAGTTCGACGCTGCCGGCGCAATCCCAGGTCTCGATGCGGCCGCCGCGTGACATCAGCACCCTGCTGCGCGGTGACATCTCGGTGAACCCCGGCACATAGTTGGCAACCGACGCGAGCAAGGGCTCGACCGCCGGTAGCGGCGCGCCCGCGATCAGCGCGCGCCCGGTCGCATGCAACCAGCGGCGGTACAAAGGCGAGGAGCCGATGGCGATGCGCTCATGCGGCAGCAGGGCCTGCAGGTCGAGCACCGCCTGTTCCCAGCGCTCGCGATGCGCGGCCAGCGCCGGTGAAGCCCGAACGATCTCGGCCAGGGCCAGAAAGTCGTCCAGGCGGCCTGCGGCGGATTCATGGACCAGGTCGGCCGTGATAACGGCGTCCGGCATCAAGGCCAGCTCGACAAAGTCGGCGCACTGCAATTCAGGCTTGGCTGCCTGCAGCGGCGGCATTTTCCGGGTCATTGTGGGCATGGCTACCTCGCGGTTGAAAGGAAGATTCGATAAGGCCGAGCGCGGCGTCAAAAAAATACATCTGGTCCGCGCACAGCACGGACTCGCGCGGCGTGATGCCGCCCTTCACATCGCTGCGGCCGGGAAGGAAGCCGCCGCCGCAGATCAGGCGGTGGCGGCAGCCGGAGCATTTCAGCGGAAGTTCGGCGCGCAGGTCGAGGAGCCGCGCGAACAGCGGGTCGCCGGCCAGCGCGGCGATGCCGTCCGTGGCTATGTGGAAAGATGTGCCGGCCGAGCCGTCTGCGGCCACACGCAGGTAGTCGGGGTATTCGTAGCTGCCGTCGGTATTGACGACGAACATGTTGTAGCTGTCGTTCACCAAGGCGTCGATATGGCCCTGCCCTCCCAGCGCGACGTGAAGCAGGTTGTTGAAGAGCCGGATGGTGATGCCCGGATCGTCCAGCGCCCACCAGGCGCGAAACAATTCGGCATACCAGGCGCCGTAACGCGGCGCGGCGGCATAGGCCTTTGACGCCCCCAGCGGCCACGGAGGATGGCGCCAGTTGAATTCGATGGGCCACAACACGTCGACCTTGGAAACCGGCAGGCTGCGCACCCAGGCGAGGAACTCCGCCGGAGGCAGCGAAGGGTTGGCAACGGCCAGAAAGCCGCCTATCAAACCGCCGTCGCCGCCCGCCAGCATGCGCTCGACGTTGGCCATGACACGCGCATAGGTGCCGCGGCCGAGCTTGTCCACGCGCGCGGCATCGTTCACCTCGCGCGGGCCGTCCAGGCTGACGCCCAGCGACACGCGGTGTTCGCGAAAAAGGGCAAGCAGTTGCGGGGCGATCGGCTGCACCAGGTTGGTCTGTACCGCAACGTCGAGATTCCAGCCCTGTTCGCGGCGCCGCGCAATCTGCGAAAGCAGTTCGGCAAAACTGGCGTCGGGCCAGAGCATGGGTTCGCCGCCATGCAGGACGATGGAGAAGGGCTCGGGTTCACCCCGAGGGTGGTAGTCGCAGATGCGGTCCAGCAGGCGCAAGGCCGTAGGCAATGCCATGCGTGCCGGCATGCGCTCGAACGTGCGGTCCGCCTGGTTGAACATGTAGCAGTAGCTGCAATCGATGTCGCACACCGCGGTCAGTTTGATGATGGCCGAACGAAACATGGGAACAGGCGAGTAAAGGACCGGAGCCGGAACGGGGCGCGCGAAAAAATATCCGCGCGCCCCGCGGTGGCTAGCCGGCTGTTACCACTTCAGGCCGAACACGATGCTGATCGCCGCCGGATTGAAACCGGGCCGGCCCGCAAGCTGGGCGATGGCGGTTTCCAGGATGCGGCCTTCGACGACCTTCTGGTTGAGCGAATTCACGTCGCCTTTGAAATTGGACGTCAGGTTACGCGACAAGGTGTGGGCTTCCGCGTTATTCGAGGTGGTAGGCATAGGATTTTCCTTGTAGGTTGGTTAGTTGAAAACTTCCACTTCAAGTGACGGTTCGGGTGCCCGCGAGACAACCGGACGGAACAAGCCCTGCTTCCAGACGAACGCGGATCAACCTTGCCGTCCCGGCGGATGCTAGCCAGTCCGGGCGGCAAAGAACAGGCCAAAGCGGGCCGGATTCGGGAAATCCGACAAACATCTACCGCGCACAGACAATTCGCGCGGCCTCCCCAGGCGAACTCGAATACCTTTCAACGTCTTCACAAGAGTTCGGCAAGCCGCCAGCGAAGTTTTCGAGGAGGGGGAACGATGCCAGAAAGCGCCATCAACAAACACCATCGCATCCCGGCGCCGCACTCCGGCTTCGGCCGGCGGGTTCGATGCCGTCCGAGACCAGAACAAACAAGGGAGAAAGCCGTATGGATGAACGCCTGACGGTCCGCCTGCACAAAATCCTGAGGGCCCCCTGGGCCATTCCACCGGTGGACTGTTACCGCGTGATCGGAACCGTGCACCGCGGTATGGAGTTCGGTTTTCTGGCCATTGCGCGCGACGGCGCCTACTTGCAGGTCAATGGGTCCATCGTTCAGCGGCTGAACCGCGGCGACGTCGATGCCGCCATCAGCAGCGCCGAGCACCTGTTCGCCGCCAGGCCGGTGCAAGCCCCGGCAGCGGCGAATGTCGCCGGAGCGGTGACGGTCATACGTAAAAAAAGGCGCATGCCTGCCGACGCGGGTGTTGCGCCCTGAGCCCGCGCTCCGATGACTAGAAGTCCCCGGACGCGCCGTGGGCCAGGCTCTCGAACTTGGTGATGCGGTTGATAAAGGCCAGCTTCACCGTGCCGGTGGGGCCGTTACGCTGCTTGCTGATGATGACCTCCGCGACACCGGGCTCCTTGCAGGCCTCTTTGGTGTAGTACTCGTCGCGGTAGATGAACATGATGATGTCGGCGTCCTGCTCGATGGCGCCGGACTCG
The DNA here is from genome assembly GCF_056401275.1 of Polaromonas sp. P4_F6. Lineage (NCBI taxonomy): Bacteria > Pseudomonadati > Pseudomonadota > Betaproteobacteria > Burkholderiales > Comamonadaceae > Polaromonas > Polaromonas sp. P4_F6. Next base: position 252,309 of record NZ_JBFUJQ010000002.1, read on the forward strand.
CGCAGGTCGCTCATCATGGGGCGCTTGTCGGTGCGCGACTCGACGCCGCGGCTGAGCTGCGACAGCGCAATGACCGGGCACTGCAGTTCCTTGGCCAGCATCTTCAGGCCACGCGAGATTTCGCCGACGGCGGTGGCGCGGTTCTCTTCGGCCATGCCGCCGGAGACGCTCATCAGCTGCAGGTAGTCGACCACGATCAGGCCCAGCTTGCCGCACTGGCGGGCCAAGCGGCGGGCATTGGCGCGTAGCTCGCTCACGGTCAGGCCCGGCGTTTCATCGATGTGCAGCGAGACGGTGCGCAGCTTTTCAATCGCTTCGGTCAGGCGCGGCCACTCTTCATCGGTCAGTGCTCCGGTGCGCAAATGGGTCTGGTCGATGCGGCCTATGGAGCCGACGATACGCACGGCGAGCTGGGATGCACCCATTTCCATGGAAAACACCGCCACCGGCAGGCCTTCGTTGAGCGCGACGTGTTCGGCGATGTTGATGGCCAGCGCGGTCTTGCCCATGGAGGGGCGCGCCGCCAGGACGATCAGGTCGCCGGCCTGCAGGCCTGACGTCATATGGTCAAAATCCCTGAAGCCCGTGGGTACGCCGGTGACGTCCTGCGGGTTCTCGGCCATCTCGGTCACGCGGTCCAGCAGGCTCACGACCAGCGTGTCCATGCTCTGGAATCCTTCCTTCATGCGCGAGCCCTGCTCGCCGATCTTGAAGATCTTCTGCTCGGCCTCGTCGAGGATGGTGGCGACGTCCTTGCCCTGCGGGTTGAAGGCGTTGGTGGCGATTTCGTCGGAGGCCGACACCAGCTTGCGCAGGATGGAACGCTCGCGCACGATCTCGGCATAGCGGCGGATATTGGCGGCGCTGGGCACGTATTGCGCGAGTGAATTGAGGTAGCTCAGGCCCCCTACTTCGTCGGCCTTGCCCTGGTTCTGCAGGTATTCGTAGACCGTGATGATGTCGGCCGGCTTGTTCGCGTTGATGAGTGCGCCCACGGCGGCGAAGATCAGCTTGTGCTCGGAGCGGTAGAAATCCTCGTCGACCAGCAGGTCGCCCACCCGGTCCCAGGCGCCGTTGTCGAGCAGCAGGCCGCCCAGGACGCTGGATTCACCCTCGATGGAATGCGGCGGAATGCGCAGCTGGGCGATCTGGCGGTCGGGGCTGTAGCCGGGATCGTCATAGGTGGAAAGTACGGCGGACATGGGTTTCCTTGGGAGAGGGTGAATGGTACGCCGTGGGCGCAAAACACCGCGGGATAAGGCTGTGGATAACCGGGGGAAATCGGGTGGAAATGGACCGGGAAGGTGTGCACAGCCGGGGGATGCGGCCGGGCATGAAAAAAGCCGCTCGGCGAGCGGCTTTTTTCGTGAAGGGAAAAAGCGCTTAAGCGGTTTCGCCGTACACGGTCACGGTGATGTCCACAGCCACATCGGTGTGCAGGGCCACGGTCACGGCGTGGTCGCCGACGATCTTCAGCGGGCCGTTGGGCATGCGGATTTGCGACTTCAGCACGGGGAAACCCTGTTTGGTCAGCTCGGCCGAGATGTCGTGGTTGGTGACGGAGCCGAACAGGCGGCCATCAACACCGGCTTTTTGCGTGAGCTTGACGGTGGTGCCGCTCAGCTTTTCGCCCTGGGCTTGCATTTCGGCCAGCTTGGCGGCGGCAGCCTTTTCGAGTTCGACGCGCTTGGCTTCGAATTCGGCCTTGTTGGCTTCCGTGGCGCGGCGTGCGCGGCCCGAAGGGATCAGGAAGTTGCGTGCGTAGCCGTCTTTGACCTTGACGATTTCGCCGAGGTTACCGAGGTTCACGACTTTGTCGAGCAGAATGATTTGCATGGTCGCGCTCCTTACAGGGTACGGTGCTGGTCGCTGTAAGGCAGCATCGCGAGGAAGCGAGCGCGCTTGACGGCGGTGTTGATCTGGCGCTGGAAAATCGCGCGCGTGCCGGTCAGGCGTGCGGGAATGATTTTTCCGTTTTCGGCAACGAAATCGCGCAGAGTGTCGATATCTTTGTAGTCGATTTCTTCAACGCCAGCGGCTGTGAAGCGGCAAAAACGCTTGCGCTTGAACAGCAGGGATTGGGTATTGCGCTTGGGGCGCTTGTCTTTGTTGAAACGTTTTGGTCCGGCCATGATGGACTCCTTAAATGGGGTTCGGTACTTGCTCTACCTTGTGCAGAGCTTGAATATGGAAAACAACACCTTTGCTGGTGCGCGCATTGATGAGGAAACCGGTGAACCTGAAGAGCTGGCCTAAGGGTGACTTGGCTGATTGCTCAGCCAGCGCTCCGAAGGCAACCGCCCTGACCGTCAACTTGACCTGTCTGGTGATTCCGGCTTCGACGACTTCGGACTCGTGTTCGAGGACGAAATTGGCGGCGGGGATTCCAGCGGGCGTGTAGCGAAGAGGACTTGCCTCGGCGATACAGGCGGTCAGTTCAACGTGGTTCACTGCGGGCTTTTGCTCAATGGCAGCTGCGCGGCAGCGAGGCGTTCAACAGCATGGTGGCAATTAAGCCGCATACTCCTGCTGTTGGGCTTTACGGGCTTCTTCCCTCTCGACGTTGCGCATCATGAGGGACGGGCCGGTTTCGGCCTTTTTCTTGACCACGGTCAGGTGGCGCAGCACGGCATCGTTGAACTTGAACGCGTGTTCGATTTCTTCCATCACGGCCTGGCTGGCTTCGATGTTGATGCAGAGGTAGTGGGCTTTCGCGAGCTTCTGGATCAGGTACACCAGCTGGCGGCGGCCCCAGTCTTCAACACGGTGCACTTTTCCGCCGCCGGCGGTGATCATGCCCTTGTAACGTTCCAGCATGGCTGGGACTTGCTCGCTTTGATCCGGGTGGATCAGCAAGACGATCTCATAGTGACGCATAAACTCTCCTTGTGGTTGATAAAAGCTGCCCCAGCGTCGTTAAGGGTGCAGCAAGGCGAAGCCCAAGAGTATAGCATGCCCCCACGCTCCCCCCGCTTCGTGTGGGTCGCTGCCCCCGAGGGGGCCGCCCGCCTGTGGCCCGGCAAAGCCGGTTCCACGGCTCATGCTGGTAAAGACGGGGGATCAGGCAGGCTCTGCCCATTTTTTGGGGAAAGGCCCTAAAAACCGCCAAAAAACCCTCGAATAACCGCTCCGGCCGGGTTTTAGAGGCGTTTTAGGTCCGGATACCGGATGTATTCGACCAGCTCCTGGATTTTTTGGCTGGGCGCCGGGGTGAGCAGGCTCACCAGCACCATCACGGCAAAACCCACAGGCACGCCGAACAGGCCGGCCGAAATCGGGTCTATGCCCCACCACAGCTGCACCGGCGAACTGATGCCGAAGGTGGCGCGCAGCCAGGGCTGGTTGGTGAACATGTAGTAAGACGTCACGCCCAGGCCCGACACCATGCCCAGGACGGCGCCCATGCCGTTGGCGCGCTTCCAGAAGATGCCCAGGCTCAGCGCCGGGAAAAAGGAGGCGGCGGCGAAGGAAAACGCCGCCGACACCAGGAACAGGATGTCCGCCGGCTTTTGCGCCGCCACATAGGCCGCCAGCAGGGCCACGATGAGCAGCAGGATCTTGGACACCGTGACCCGGCTCACGGTGGAGGCGTTGGGATCGATCATCTTGTAATAGAGGTCGTGACCCAGCGCGTTGGCGATCGTCAGCAGCAGGCCGTCGGCGGTCGACAGCGCCGCGGCCAGCCCACCGGCCGCCACCAGGCCCGAAATGACATAGGGCAGGCCCGCCAGCTCGGGCGTGAGCAGCACGATGATGTCGCCGCCTATGGTCATTTCGTTGAGCTGCAGGATGTTGTCGCGGTTGATGTCGGCCACCGACAGCAGGCTGGCGTCCACCCGGCTCCAGGCGCCGACCCAGGACGGCAGCTGGTCAAAACGCGTGCCGACCAGCACGGTGAAGACTTCGTACTTCACCAGAACGGCCAGGGCCGGCGCCRTGAAATACAGCAAAAAGATGAAAAACRGCGACCAGGTGACCGACTGCCGCGCCTCACGCACGCTGGGCACCGTGTAGTAGCGCATCAGGATATGCGGCAAGGCGGCCGTGCCCACCATGAGGCAGAACACCAGGGCCAGGAAATTGCGGCGCGAGGTATCGTAGGCCTCCTGCTCCCGGGGTGTGCCCTCGGGGTCGCCCGAGAACTGCGCAGCATGGGCGGGCATGCCGTTGAGCGGCTGGGTCTTGACCTCGGCTGCGGCTTTGGCCGCCGTCCAGGCCTTGACGGCCGCCGCCTCGTCCCTGGGCATGGCAGCCAGGGTCTTGGCCGCCGAGGTGATTTCGGCCACCGAGGCATTGCCGCCCTTGAGCTGCTCCATGCGTTTGGCGGCGGCCAGCTTGTCGGCGGCCAGCGCCTCGGCCGGGTGGACCAGCTTGCCGGACAGCGCCTCGGAGCGCTGCCGGAACAGCTCACGCACCTGCAATTCCTTGGGATCCGCAGCCAGCTCTTTTTCCTTGGCGCTGACTTTCTCCAGCTGCAAGCCATACACCAGTTGCGGCACCGGAACCCCGGTCTGCTTGACCGACAGCCACACCACCGGGATCAGGTAGGCCACCACCAGGATGATGTACTGGGCCACCTGCGTCCAGGTCACAGCGCGCATGCCGCCCAGGAAGGAGCACACCAGGATGCCGCCCAGGCCCAGGAAAATGCCCAGTTCGAAGGCGATGCCGGTCAGGTAGGAGGTGATCAGGCCCACGCCGTAAATCTGCGCGACCAGGTAGGTGAAGGAACACAGGATGGCCGCCCCCACACCAAGCAGGCGCGGCAGCTTGCCATAGCGCTCCCCCAGGAAGTCGGGAATGGTGAACTGGCCGAACTTGCGCAGGTAAGGCGCCAGCACCAGCGCGACCAGGCAGTAGCCGCCGGTCCAGCCCATGATGAAGGCCAGGCCGCTGTAGCCCGTGAGGTAGAGCGTTCCGGCCAGCCCGATGAAGGAGGCGGCCGACATCCAGTCGGCGCCGGTGGCCATGCCGTTGTAGACCGCCGGCACACGCCGGCCCGCCACATAGTATTCGCCGGCGTCGGTGGTGCGGCTCATGATGCCTATGCCCGCGTACAGGCCTATGGTGGCCAGCAAAAAGGCCGTGCCTATCCACAGGCGCGGCAGGCCCATGCGCTCCAGGCCCGCGAGGATGAGCACGAACACCACCAGGCCCACGGTGTACCAGCGGTAGACGCGGTTGAGCTGCGCCTTGAACTGCTGGCTGGACAGCATGACCCCGTCGCGTGAACCGAAGAAGCCGGCCATCTAGTCCCCGTCCGCCACGTCGTGTTCGATGTCGAGCCGGTTCATATACCAGGCATAAAAGCCGATGATCAGGCAGTACACCAGCAAAGCGCCCTGCGCGCCCACCCAGAAGCTGAAAGGCCAGCCGAAAAACCGGAAATTCAGCGCGCGCGCGAAGTAGCTGACACCGAAGGTCACGCTGAACCAGAGCAGCAGCAGCAAGGCCGTCACCACGAGAGTCTTGCGCCAGTAGCGGCGGTGGCTGTCAGCGGGCTGCATGGCCTGCCTCACCGGTGGCTCCCCTGCCCGCCTGCAGTGCCGCGGTGTTTTCGCGTTCCAGCTGCGCGGCCACGCGCGGTTCGAAACGGCGCAGGTGGGCGATGACCTTGCGTGCCTTGTCCGGCTCGCCCAGCGCCAGCCAGACCTGCGCGAGCCGGTACCAGCCATAAGGCCCCAGCGGCTGCAGCGCGGTGTTGCGCTCCAACGCCTGGGCGGCCTCCTGCCAGCGCTGCTGGTGGATACGCACCAGCGCGAGGCCGTACCAGGCCCGGTCCAGGCGCGGGTCCAGCGCCAGCGCGCGCTCGAAGGCGGGGCCAGCCTCCTCATGGCGCCCGGCCTGCTGCAATACATAGCCCAGGTTGAACCATCCCGCGGCCTGCTGCGGCCAGGCGTCGGTCAGTTGCCGCAGGCTGTCAATCGCCTCCTGCGTAAGCTGCAGCTGCGCCTGCACATGACCACGGCTGGCCAGGGCATAAGGGTCGGCCGGCCGCAGGCGCAACATCCTCGCGAACTTCGGCAAGGCGGCCGCGCGCTTGCCCGCCGCGAGCAGCAGCAAGGCCTGCGCTTTCAGCAAGTGGTACTGCAGGGCGGGTGCAAGCGGCAGGCTCATCTTCATTTGCACAGCGCCACCCCGATTTCCAGGCAGATGCGGACTTTTGTGATGGCCGCCGCAAGCCAGACCAGCGCCAGCACCAGGAAGGCCACCAAAGGCAGGTGGCGGTCGAGCACCACGGGTGGGGCGATCCAGCGCACCGCCCTCACCCAGGGCCGGCCCAGCAGTTCCAGCAGGCGGTAGAACGGGTTGCCGCCGCGCCCCGCACCAGCCAGCATGCCCAGCACCCATTGGCCGGCCAGCGCGAGCAGCGCAATTTCAGCTAGCAGTTTGGCGGTGATGGCGACGGCAAGCATGGCTGATGGCAGACAGGAAGGGCAGTGCCTCCGATTGTCATCGGAGGACTTGCCAATTGCTTACCGCGGGGGCGTCGGCCACCGGGGGTTTTCCCTCGGTGGGCGCGGCAGGCCTGGCTCAGCCGGCCAGCTGTTTCCAGGTGTCCATCACCGTGTCGGGGTTCAGCGAGATGGAGCCTATGCCCTGCTCCTTGAGCCACAGGGCGAAGTCGGGATGGTCGCTGGGGCCCTGGCCGCAGATGCCGACGTATTTGCCGGCGCGCTTGCAAGCGTTGATGGCCTGGCTCAGCAGGGCCTTCACCGCCGGGTCGCGTTCGTCAAAGTCCTTGGCCAGGATGTCCAGGCCCGAGTCGCGGTCCAGACCCAGCGTGAGCTGGGTCAGGTCGTTGGAGCCTATGGAGAAGCCGTCGAAGTACTCGAGGAACTGGTCGGCCAGCACCGCGTTGCTGGGCACCTCGCACATCATGATGATCTTCAGGCCCTGCTCGCCGCGCTTGAGGCCGTGTTTGGCCAGCAGCTCGGTCACGGCCTTGGCCTGGCCCAAGGTGCGCACAAAGGGCACCATGACCTCGACGTTGCTCAGGCCCATGTCGTTGCGCACGCGCTTGAGCGCCTCGCACTCCATCGCGAAGGCCTCAGCGAAATCGGGGCTCAGGTAGCGTGCCGCGCCGCGGAAACCCAGCATGGGGTTTTCTTCCTCGGGCTCGTAGCGCGAACCGCCTATCAGCTTGCGGTACTCATTGGACTTGAAGTCCGACAGGCGCACGATCACCGGCTTGGGCCAGAAGGCCGCGCCTATGGTGGCGATGCCTTCGGCCACTTTGTCGACGTAGAAGGCGCGCGGCGAGGCATGGCCGCGGGCCACGCTTTCCACGGCTTTTTTCAGGTCGGCGTCGATGTTGGGGTACTCCAGGATGGCCTTGGGGTGCACGCCGATGTTGTTGTTGATGATGAACTCCAGACGCGCCAGGCCCACGCCGTGGTTGGGCATCTGGCAGAAGTCGAAGGCCAGCTGCGGGTTGCCCACGTTCATCATGATCTTGAGGTTGATGGGCGGCATGGTGCCGCGCTGCACCTCGGTCACCTCGGTTTCGAGCAGGCCGTCATAGATGTTGCCGGTGTCGCCTTCGGCGCAGCTCACCGTCACCAGCATGCCGTCTTTCAACGTCTCGGTAGCGTCGCCGCAGCCGACCACGGCCGGAATGCCCAGCTCGCGCGCGATGATGGCCGCGTGGCAGGTGCGCCCGCCGCGGTTGGTGACGATGGCGCTGGCGCGCTTCATCACCGGCTCCCAGTTCGGGTCGGTCATGTCGGTGACGAGGATGTCGCCGGCCTGCACCTGGTCCATGTCCTTGATGTCGTGCACGATGCGCACCGGGCCGGTGCCGATTTTCTGGCCGATGGCCCTGCCCTCGGCCAATACCGTGCCGGTGCCCTTGAGCTTGTAGCGCTGCTCGGCCTTGCCCTTGGCCTGGCTCTTCACTGTCTCGGGGCGGGCCTGCAGGATGTAGAGCAGGCCGTCGGTGCCGTCCTTGCCCCATTCGATGTCCATGGGACGGCCGTAATGCGCCTCGATGATGAGCGCGTAGCGGGCCAGTTGCTCGACGTCGTCGTCGGTCAGCGAATAGCGGTTGCGCAGCTCCGTCGGCACGTCGGTGGTCTTGACCAGCTTGCCGCCGGCTTTTTTCTCTTCCGGCGTGGCGAACTCCATCTGCAGCAGCTTGGAGCCCAGGTTGCGGCGGATCACGGCGCGCTTGCCGGCTTTGAGCATGGGCTTGTGCACATAGAACTCGTCGGGATTGACGGCACCTTGCACCACGGTTTCACCCAGGCCGTAGCTGGAGGTGATGAAGACCACGTCCTCAAAGCCGCTTTCGGTGTCTATGGTGAACATCACGCCGGCCGCACCCTTGTCGCTGCGCACCATGCGCTGGATGCCGGCGGACAGCGCCACGTCGGAATGGGCAAAACCCTGGTGCACGCGGTAGCTGATGGCGCGGTCGTTGTAGAGCGAGGCGAACACCTCTTTCATCTTGTGCAGCACGTCCTCGATGCCGACCACGTTCAAAAAAGTTTCCTGCTGGCCGGCAAACGACGCATCGGGCAGGTCCTCGGCCGTGGCCGAGGAGCGCACCGCAAAGCTGGCCTGGGCGTTGCCGGCGCTCAAGACGGCAAAGCTGTCGCGCACGGCTTTTTCCAGGTCGGCCGGGAAAGGCTGGGCCTCGACCAGCGCGCGGATCTTGGCGCCGGCGTCGGCCAGGGCGCGCACGTCGTCGGTGTTGAGCGCGTCCAGCACCCCGTTGATTTTTTTGTCCAGCCCGTCATGGGCCAGGAACACGCGAAAAGCGTGGGCCGTGGTGGCGAATCCGGTGGGCACCCGCACGCCCTCGGGGCCGGTGGGCAGTTGCGAGATCATCTCGCCGAGGCTGGCGTTCTTGCCGCCAACGGCCTCGACGTCTGTCATCCTCAGGTTTTCAAACGGTACGACCAGGGCGGTCGCCTCAAACAGCTTGGACATGAAAATACTCCGGGAGGTTTAAAAACCGGGGAATTCGCCATGCGCGGCAGGCAACCTTGTTGTTGTTCTAGGGGGTTGTGGCGGGGCATGGCGTGGCAAACTGGATAATTGGCCCAATTGTAGGGGCCCGCCGCCGGATGCGCCGCGTCAGGCTTTCACCCAGCTTTCAATCAGCCAAATACCCACCATGTCCCAACGCACCGTGTTTTTCATCTCCGACGGCACCGGCATCACCGCGGAAACCTTTGGTAACGCCATCCTGGCCCAGTTTGAATTCAAGCCGCGCCACGTCCGCCTGCCCTTTATCGACAGCGTGGACAAGGCCCACCAGGCAATACGGCAGATCAACCACACGGCCGAAGTCGAGGGCAAACGGCCCATCGTCTTCACCACGCTGGTCAACATGGAAATCCTGGCCGTCATCAAAACCCATTGCAATGGCATGCTGCTGGACATGTTCGGCATGTTCGTGGCGCCGCTGGAGGGCGAGCTGGGCATCAAGTCCAACCACCGGGTGGGCCGGTTTTCGGATGCCTCCAAGAGCAAGGAATACGACGACCGCATTGAGGCCATCAATTTCTCGCTGGCGCACGACGACGGCCAGAGCAACCGCGACCTGGAAAATTCGGACGTGATCCTGGTGGGCGTGAGCCGCAGCGGCAAGACGCCGACCTCGCTCTACCTGGCCATGCAGTACGGCCTGAAAGCCTCCAACTACCCGCTGATTCCCGAGGACTTCGAGCGACGGCAGCTGCCGCCGGCGCTGGTGCCGCACCGCAAGAAGATCTTCGGCCTGACCATCGCGCCGGAACGCCTGAGCCAGATCCGCAACGAACGCCGGCCCAACTCGAAATACGCGAGCCTGGAGAACTGCCGCGAGGAAATCCACGAGGCCGAGGCCATGATGCGGCGCGAAGGCATACGCTGGCTCTCGACGACCACCAAGTCGATCGAAGAGATTTCGACCACCATCCTGCAGGAAATCCGGCCGGAACGGCTCGAGTACTGAGCCGGGCGGGTAGTCGGCCGGCCCCTGACCGGGGTTCATGCGTCCAAGCAGCGGGCAGCGTCGATACGCAGTTCCCGCAGCGCACAGGCCGAAATGAAACCCGCTGTTACGCTGTTACTTAGGGCGAACCGGCCTGCGTCCTGCGATAGCGGCTGGGATTGGCGCCCGCCGACTTGCGCATCAGGCGCCGTAAGGCCGTCGCGTCCTCATAACCCACCTGCCCGGCCACCTGTTCTATGCTCATGCGGCTGGATTCAATCAGCATGCGGGCGCGGTTGAGCCGCACGCTTTGCACCAGCGCCAGCGTGCTCTGGCCCGTGGCCTCGCGCACACGGCGCGACAGGGTTCGCTGCGACATCGCGAATTCGCCGGCGAGTGCCTCGACGCTGGGTGGCTGTGGCAGGGCCGATTCGATGCGCGCCATCAGCCGGGCCACGAGTTCGTTGCCGTTGGAGAGCATGGCCGGCAGCACAAAAGGCGCCTGCGCCTGCCGCCCATCTATCAGCAGGATGCGCCCCACCGCATCGGCCAGCCCCGCGCCGAACTGCGTGCGCAGCAGGTGAAGCATCAAGTCTGTCTGCGCGAAAGCGGCGCCCGCCGTGCTCACGGGGCCGTCGGCGCACACCATGCGGTCGGCGTCCACGATGCAGCGTGGCTCCAGCCGCCGCAGCTCGGCCGCCATCCACCAGGACGTCGTGGCGCGGCGCCCGGCCAGCAGGCCTGCCGCTTGCAGCAAAAACACCGCCGAGCAGGAAGCCGCGACACGGCCGCCCCGCGCCGCGTGTGCGGTGACGGCCTGGATGGCGCGCTGCGCATCCGCGCCCGCCAGCCCGGCCGCGACCGCCTGGGCGTTGTCCAGGCCCAGCCCCGGGATGATCCAGGTCGACGTGTCGGCGCGCCGGCGTCTGGGCAGGGCCACGGTGTCCAGGCGCATGCCGCTGCTCAGGGGCACGGCGCCGCCGGAGGGCGACAGCACGCGCCAGCCGGGGCGCGCCAGCTTCAGCCGCGGCGCCAGTGTGGCCGCCGCCTGCAGCACGTCGAGCGTGGCGGCCACGCTGGCCGCGAAAGACCCGGGCAGCACCAGGACGGTGAAATCGGTCATTGACTGAAAAAGCTTTAAAGATGTCTAAACAGACACTCGCAGTTTAGCCGCCGGCCGCGTCCAATGCAGGCTTTCCACCCCGAAAACACGACCATGGCCCACTCCCACTCCCCCGCACAGCGCAGCATGAATGAGGACGATGCGCTTGAAGATTTCACCGCCCGCGCCATCACGCTGGACGGCGTGGCCAAAAAAGTCTACGTGGCCAGCTCCGGCCCGGCCGTGATCGTCATGACCGAGATGCCAGGCATCAGCCCGCAGGTCGCGCGTTTCAGCCGCTGGGTGCGCGATGCAGGTTTTACCGTTTACATGCCTTCGCTGTTCGGCCGCGACGGCGCGGTGCCCGGCGCCGACGAGGGCGCTGCCGTTTTCCAGCGTGCCTGCGTCAGCGCCGAGTTCCGCGCGCTGCGCGCCAATGAGACCAGCCCGGTGACGCAATGGCTGATGGCGCTGGCCAGGCTGGCGCACCAGGAATGCGGCGGGCCCGGCGTGGGCGCCATCGGCATGTGCTGGACCGGCAACTTCGCGCTCTCCATGATGCTGGAGCCCGCGGTGCTGGCGCCTGTGCTGTCGCAGCCCTCGCTGCCGCTCAACGACCCGGCGGGCCTGGAGATCTCGCCCACCGACCTCCAGGCGGTGCGCCGGCGGCTTGACCAGGAAAAGCTCACCGTGCTGGCCTACCGATTCGAAGGCGACAAATTTTGCCGGGCCCAGCGCTTTGCGGCCTATGCCGAGGCCCTGGGCGAGCGTTTTGTGGGCAGGGTGCTGCCGGACAGCGCCGCCAATACCGAGGTGCCGCCTTTCTTCGCCCGGCATGTGCCCACACCGCACAGCGTGGTGACGGCCCACCTGGTCGATGAGGCGGGCCAACCCACGCTGGCGGCGCGCGATGAAATCCTGGCCTTCTTCGCCGAGCGCCTCAGCCCAGCACCGCCACGCCCTTGACCTGGGCGAACACGCGGCTGCCCGGCTGCAATCGCAGTGCCTGGGCCGACTTCTGCGTGATGCGGGCCAGCAGCGCGCTGCCGCCGGCGTCCAGGCCCACCATGAGCTGGCCCGGACTGTCGGCCGCCAGGCCGGTGACGATGACAGGGAAGATGTTCTGCACGCTGGTGCCCTCCTGGCGCGCCAGCGTGAGGCTCACGTCGCGCGCCTGGATGCGCACGCGCACGCGCTGGCCGACCTGCAGCGAGGGGTTGAGCAGGCTGATGCGGCCGCCGGGGAACTCAGCATGGCTCATGTGCCAGTCGGGCTCGACGGCGCTGACCACGGCGTCCAGCACCGCGGCCGCGGCATCGCCGTGCGCCAGCGGCAGGTCCAGCCGCGTCATCAGTTCGCGCGTGGGGCCCGAAGCCGTGACCCGGCCGGCGTCCAGCAGCACCAGGTGGTCGGCCAGCCGGGCGACCTCGTCGGGCGCATGGCTCACGTAAAGCACGGGCATGTCGAGTTCGTCATGCAGGCGCTCCAGGTAAGGCAGGATTTCAGCCTTGCGGGCGAGGTCCAGCGAGGCCAGGGGCTCGTCCATCAATAGCAGGCGCGGGCTGGTGGCCAGTGCCCGGGCGATCGCCACGCGCTGGCGCTCACCGCCCGAGAGGGTGGCAGGCATGCGCTGCATCAGCGCCTGCAGGCCCAGCAGTGCTATGGCTTGCTCGAGCGAGACACGGCGCTGCGCCGGCGGCACACGGCGCAGGCCGAAGTCCAGGTTGCGGGCCACGTCGAGGTGCTCAAACAGGCTGGCCTCCTGGAACACATAACCCAGCGGGCGCCGGTGCACCGGCAAAAAGATGCCGGCGGCATCGTCCTGCCAGAGCTCGCCGTTAACGGCGAGGTAGCCGCTGCCCGCGCGCTCCAGCCCGGCGATGCTGCGCAGCAGGCTGGTCTTGCCGGAGCCCGACGGGCCGAAGATGGCCGTCACGCCGCGCCCCGGCACGGCCAGTGACACATCGAGCGAAAAGCCGGTGAAGGCGCGGCGGAAAGATGCGGTGATGCCGTCTTCCGCAGGGACAGCGGGCTTCATGCGCCCTGCCCTTTGCGCCGTCCCGGCTGCAGGGTATTCAAGGTGTAGAGCGCCAGCAGCACCAGGAAGGAAAACACCAGCAAGCCGCCGGCCAGCCAGTGCGCCTGGCTGTATTCAAGCGCCTCCACATGGTCATAGATCTGCACCGACATCACACGCGTTTTGCCGGGAATGTTGCCGCCCATCATGAGCACAATGCCGAACTCGCCGACCGTGTGCGCGAAGCCCATGACGGCGGCCGTCAGGTAGGCGGGCCGAGCCATCGGAAGCACCACGCTGAAGAAGGTGTCCAACGGCGAGGCCCGCAAGGTGGCGGCGGCCTCCAGCGGCCGCTCGCCCAGGGCTTCAAAAGCGTTTTGCAGCGGCTGAACCACAAAAGGCATGGAGTACAGGACCGAGCCGACCACCAGGCCGGCAAAACTGAAAGGCAGCAGGCCCCAGCCCAGCGACTGCGTGAGCTGGCCGACCGGCCCGTTCGGGCCCATGAGCACCAGCAGGTAAAAGCCCAGCACCACAGGCGGCAGGACCAGCGGCAAGGCCACCAGCGCGCCCACCGGTCCCTTGAGCCAGGAGCGCGTGCGCGCCAGCCACCAGGCCAGCGGCGTTCCGGCCAGCAGCAACACCAAGGTGGTGGTCGCCGCCAGCCGCAAGGTCAGCGCGAGTGCCTGCAGTCCTGCGGTATCCAGCATGGCCGGCCGTGCTTCAGGGCTCGTAGCCGAAGGAACGGATGACCGCCTTGGCCTTGTCTGTCTTGAGATAGGCCATCAGCTGCGCCGCGGCCTTGCTGTCCTTGGCCCTGGCCAGCAGCACCGCGTCCTGGCGGATGGGGCTGTGCAGGTTGTCGGGAACGATCCAGGCCGAGCCCGACTTGATCTTGCCGCCCTCATAGACTTGCGACAACGCGATAAAACCGAGTTCGGCATTGCCGGTGGAGACAAAGCTGAAGGCCTGGCCTATGCTTTCGCCCTGCACCAGCTTGGGCTCCAGCTGGGCCTGCAGGCCCAGTTTGTTCATGGTTTCGACGGCGGCTGCGCCATAGGGCGCGAGCCTGGGCGCGGCGATGGCGATCTTTTTAAAGTCGCCCTTTTTCAGGACATCGCCCTGCGCGTCGACCAGGCCGGGCTGCGCCGACCAGAGCACCAGCTTGCCGGTGGCATAGCTGAAGCGGCTGCCGTTCACGGCGGCGCCCTCTTTCTCCAGTCTGGCGGGGGTTTCATCGTCGGCCGCGAGGAACACCTCGAAGGGCGCGCCGTTGCTGATCTGCGCGTAGAACTTGCCGGTGGCACCAAAGGTCAGCACCGCCTTGTGACCCGTGTCTTTTTCAAAATCCGCGGCGATCAGCTTCATGGGCGCGGTGAAGTTGGCCGCGACGGCAACCTGGACGTCATCGGCCAGCGCGGCTGTCGAGGCCAGTGCAAGACACAACGCAGGCAGCCAGCGCAATAAGGTTTTGGACATCAGAAGGCTCCGGAACTGAAAGAGGGCAAGTGATGGGCGAAGCGGCCCTGGCAGCCGGCCCTCTACCCAAGCGCTATTCTATTTTAGAATAGCGCTGCCTGCCCCCGGGCCTTCCATGAAAAAAACCGCAGCCCCTTCCACCGCCCCCTCCTTCGCCAGTGCCTTGGGCCATGAACCGGCCGACAAGCGCATCGAGATCTTGCGCCTGGTCGGCGAAAGCGGTTCGATCTCGCAGGCGGCGCGCCAGGCCGACGTCAGCTACAAGGCCGCCTGGCAGGCCATAGACACGCTGAGCAACCTGGCCGGCGTGGCGCTGGTGGAGCGCGCCGTGGGCGGCTCGGGCGGCGGCGGCGCGACACTGACGCCGGCAGGCCAGAAATTGCTCGCGGTCGCCGTCCTCCTGAATGAAACCCGCAGCCGGGTGCTGGCCGCTTTCAAGTCCAATGAACTGCTGCTGCCGCGCGCGCTGCCCACGCTCTCCAACATGGGCGTTCGCACCAGCATGCGCAACCAGCTGCCTTGCGAAGTTGACAAGCTGGCGCTGCGCGGCCAGGTGGCGCATGTGCATTTGAAGCTGGCCGGCGACGCCGCGCTGGTCTCGCGCATCACCAAGGCCAGCGCCGAGCTGCTCGGCTTGAAAAAAGGGCAAACCGTGCTGGCGCTGTGCAAGGCCACGGCGGTGGTGGTCGGCGCGCAAAGCCCCACACCGCCAGGCGTGCAAAGCCTGAAGGGCCGGGCCGTGCGGATCAGCCGTGGCGCCGGCGGCGATGAGGTGTCGCTGCAGCTTGAGGGCGGCTTGCAGCTGGTGGGTTTTGCGGCGCCGGGCAGCGGGCTGAAAACCAAAAGCCCTGTGCAGGCACGGATCGACGAGTCGGCTGTCGTGATTGCCTTGTCAACCTGACTTCCGAGCTTCTAGACAGGTGCTTCAAAAAGGTATTGGCGCGGCCCCCGCGCCCCGCCCTGCGGAGCCACCGGGTGTGCCACCACGCCCCAGACTTTTTCAATGCAGAGCGGCGTGAGCACCTCGGCGGTGGCACCGCTGCCCACCACCTGCCCGCCCTGCAGCACCACACAACGGTCGCTGTAGCGCAGTGCCAGGTTCAGGTCGTGCAGCACGGCCACCACACCCACACCCTGTGCGGTGGCCCAGGCGCGCACGAGCTGCAGCATGCGGTGCTGGTGCTGCAAGTCGAGTGCGGCGGTGGGTTCGTCCAGCAACAGCCAGCGTGTGGACTGGCCCGCCAGCGGCTCCCACACCTGCGCCAGCGCGCGCGCCAGGTGGACACGCGCTTTTTCACCGCCCGAGAGCGTGTTGAGCACGCGGTGCTGCAAATGCTCGACCGCGGTGGCCTGCATGGCTTGCAGCACCACGTCAGCTTCGTTACGGCCCGGATGGCGGCGGTGTGGATAGCGACCCAGCTCCACCACTTCGCGCACGGTGAACTCGAACGCGACCTGGGTTTCCTGCGCCACGCAGGCACGCATGCGGGCCAGTTCGGCCGGGGCATGAGCGGACAGAGCCTTGCCGGCCAGGTAGACATGGCCGCCCGAAGGCTGGCGCTGGCCGGTCAGCAGCGACATCAAGGTGGACTTGCCCGCGCCGTTGGGGCCCAGCACGGCCGTAACATGCCCCGCGATGAACTGCGCCGAAACCGCCTGCAGCAGCGAACGGCCCGGCACCTCGACGCGCACGCCGGCCACTTCGAGCATGCCGGCCAGCGGCAGAAAATCAGTCTGGTTGCGCGCGTTCATAGCTCATACCCGGCTGCGGAAGTGCCGCAGCAGCAGTAAAAAGAAAGGCACACCGACAAAAGCCGTCAGCACACCCAGCGGCAACTCGGCCGGCTTGACCATGGTGCGCGCCACGCTGTCCGCCGCCAACACCAGGGCCGCGCCCAGCAGGGCCGAGCCCGGCAGCACGATGCGGTGGTCAGGCCCGGCCACCAGGCGCACGCAGTGCGGCGCCACCAGGCCGATGAAACCGATGATGCCGGTGGTGGCCGTGACGGCGCCTACCGCCAGCGCCGTCAGCAGCACCGCAAGGCGCTTGACGCGCTCCACCGGCACACCCAGCAGCGCCGCCTGCACCTCCCCCAATGCGATGGCATTCAGCGGCCTGGCCAGCGCGATACCCGAGCCCACGGCCGCCGTCACCACCGACAACACGAGGGCCACCGCGCTCCAGCGCGCGCCGCCCAGACTGCCCAGCAGCCAGAACTGGATGTTGCGCAACTGCTCGTCGGTGGCCAGGAAAGTCAGGTAGCCCAGGCCGGCACCGGCCAGGGCGTTGATGGCGACGCCCGCGAGCAGCATCAGGCCGACCCGCGTCGCGCCGTCCTGTTGGGACAGGGCGTACACCAGCATGGTGACCAACAGGCTGCCGGTGAAAGCCGCAGCCACCAGCGTCCAGCTGCCCAGCGTGCGCGGCATTTCAGGGAACCACAGGCTGCCCAGCACGATGGTCATGCCGGCGGCCAATGCCGCGCCGCTGCTGACGCCAATGAGGCCGGGGTCGGCCAGCGGATTGCGAAACAGGCCCTGCATGAGCGCGCCGGACATGCCCAGCGCCGCGCCTGCCGCCACGCCCAGCAGCAAGCGCGGCAGGCGTATGTTCATGAAGACCAGGTGCTCAGGCGTGGGCTGGGTGCTACCAGCCAGCATGTCGAGCAGCACGTTCCAAAGTTGCAGCGGGCTGATGGCATACGCGCCGCGCGCGCTGCCAATCACAAAGCTCAGGGCCAGCAGCAGCACGCCCGCGCCAAGCACCAGCGACGCGGGCAAGCGCCTGTGGTCGCCGTGCTGGAGGGCCTTCATGCGACGGCCTTCAACCCAGCCTGGTGCAGCTCGGCCACGGCCTGCGGCAGGCGTGGCCCGAAGCCAATCAGGTAGAGCGCGTCAAGCGCGACCAGCGCACGGCGTTTGTAGGCGGGCGTCAGCTCCAAGCCGGGACGCTGCCAGAATTTTTCGAGCCCGCCAACGGCCTCGATGCCTTGCGTGGTGGTAATGATCACGTCGGGCGCGGCGGCGACCACCGCTTCGGGCGTCATGGCGCGGTAGCCGGCGAAATTGCTGGCGCTGCCGGCAGTGATCAGGGCGTTGTCCAGGCCCGCGTAGTTCAGCATCGCATGCGCGGCGGTTTTCTCGCCGGCCACCTGCGGCGAACCCGAATGCGAAAGAATAAAGATGGCGCGGGGTTTGCGGCCGCTTTTGCGGGCCACGGCCGCCAGCACCTCGGCCCACTGAGCGTCAAGTTTTGCCTGCAGCGCGGTGGCCTGGGCCACGCGAACCGTAGCCCGCCCCACCGCGGCGACCTTGCGCTGCACTTCAGCCCAGCTGTGGTCGGCCTCGACCAGTTCCACCTTGACGCCGGCATTGCGGATCTGGTCCATCACCACATGGGGGCCGGCTTCGGTCGTGCCTATCACCGCGTCGGGTTTGAGCGAGAGCAGGCCTTCGGCCGACAGCTGGCGCATGTAGCCGACCTTGGGCGTCTGCAGGGCCGCGGCCGGGTAAAGACTGGTGGTGTCGGTGCCGACGAGTTGCTTTTCAGCGCCCAGCGCGTAGACGATTTCCGTGGTCGCGCCGCTCACCGAGACAATGCGCGGCATCTTCGCCGGCACCGGCGCCTGGGCCCGCGCAGCAGTCGCAGACAGGCCGCAAACGCTGGAGACGGCGGAAACCACCGGCAGTGAAAAATACCGCAGGGCGTCGCGCCGGTGGAGTGGGGATGGAGGTGTTTTCATGGGAGCCCTTGCGTGGGGAAATGCTGCGAAAAAGCGCTGTCATGAGCCGCTCAGGCAGTTTCCTTGAGCCTGGGCAGGCGCGCCACGATGTCGCGCCAGGCCTGCAGCTCGGGAACGCCGGGCTTGCGCGCGCCGAAGAACATCGCCATCAGCTCGCCCGCGCCGTCGAAGACTTCCACCGAGGTGACCAGGCCTTCGGTCGTGGGCTTTTCGACAATCCAGGCGCTTTTGACCCTGTCTTCGCGCAGGTGCAGGTTAAAGCCCGCGTCCAGCACGTTGATCCATTGCGCGGCCGGGGTGGCCATGGGTTCAATGCGCTTGACCGGCCCTGTGTGGATCTGGATGCAGCCCGGGCTGCCGACGAACACCATGATGGGCGTGCCGTCCATGGAGGCTTCATCAAGCAGCTTGCGCACAATGCCCAGGTCGGCCTTCTGTGTGAAGCGGCCTTCGACCAGGCGGAAGGCCTGCTGACGCTCGGCGCCGGCCTTGCCGATCAGGCCGAAAAACTCGTGCGTGTCCTTCATCTGGCTCCAGCCCTGGGCCAGTGCGGCGGCGTCAATTTCCGCGTCGGGCTTGGGCGCGGCCTTGGGCTCAACGGGCGTGAAGGCATAAGCCTTGCCGGCGTCGCTGAACTGGTTGGCGACATCCCTGAAGGCTTCGCGATCGGTCTCAGGACGGGCGAACACCTTGTGCACGGCCACACCGTGCGCGTCAAAAAACTGCAGGCTTTCCGAGGCCGGGTTCTTGGGATCATTGGCCGGCTCAAAGACGTAAAAGCCGGCATGCCAGCGGCTGAAGAAAATGCGCAGATCGATGTCCTCGCCCAGGGCCAGTCCCATATGGCCTTGCGCGCTGATGTTGCGGTAGACACCGGTTTTTTCATGCACGGTGGCTTCATTGCGCGTGAGCGCCATGACCGGGCCGCACAACTCCAGCGACTGCAGGATCTCGACCCAGGGGCCTTTGAGCGGCATGGCCTTCAGCGCAAGGTCGTGCGTGCCCGCGTGGGCGGCCACAGCCTGGCCTTCGCTGATGCCAAGGCTCTCGGCGGCATCCTTGGCACGCTTGCCGCTGCTGCGCGCGACGGCAAAGCGCTCGCGCAGCGCGGCGGGGTTCAGGGGAGCAGTGCCGGCATCGGCCTGGCTTGCGGCGTCGGGCCGCGTCTGGGGTTGAAGGACTGCGCTCATTGAAGGGTCTCCGGGGTTGTGTGCCAAAGCACGCGATGGGTATCAGAAGGGTCCGCAGGTGAAAGCCCCTGCTGTGGCTGGTCGGAGCCCTGCTGCAACAGGCGCACCCACAGGGGATGCAGGTTGGCGGCAATGGCCCTGAAATTCGGCGGCGCGCCGACGTGGCGCGACAGCATGAGGAGGTTGTCGGTGATCTTTTGGGCCAGCAAGGCGCGCTGCCCTTCGCAGCAGGCCTGGGCATGGCCGGTCATCAGCGCCAGCGTCCCGGCCAGCAGGGCTTGCGCCGGGGGCAAGCCCTGCACGTCGGAGGCAGCGGTGTCGCCGTCGTTGGCACCATGGTCGGGAGACTGGCTCATGCGCTTTCCTTCTGGCTTGAAAAAGGTGCAGGTCGGTATCAGAAATCGGCGACCAGCGAGACGTTGAAGTACCGGCCAGGCTGGCTGTAGGCGTCGCGGAAGGAGGAGTTGGCCGCCACACCGCGGACGTCCGACCAGTTCCAGTACTTCTTGTTCGTCAGGTTGATCAGGCCGGCGTTCAGGCGCAGGGTTTTGCTGAAACGCCACTGGCCGGTCAGGTCCAGCGTGGTGGCGGACGGCACGGCGAACTGGGTGGTCGCCACCGGCACCGCGGGCGGCGAGGCGGCAATGGTCTGCGCGCTGATGTCGTCGAACTTCTTGGCCGAATGGTGGTTCGCATCCAGGCGCACATCCCAGGACGGGGTCTCATACTTCAGGCCGACACTGAGCTTGGCCGGGTCTATGGTGTCCAGCGGCTTGCCGGTGTTCTTCACGGTGCCGCGGGTGTAGCCGTAGGAGAACGGCGTGCTGAGCTTGCCCTCACCGAACTTGCCCCAGCTCATGTCGCCCTTGATCTCAAAACCGCTGATGGTCGCGTTGTCGATGTTGATCGACTGGATCACAGCGGGGTTGGCGGGGTTGCCGAAGGCGCCGCTCACGATGGCGCCGTCCTGGATCAGGTCTTTGAAGCGGCCGTAAAACACGGCGGTGTCGAAGCTAAGTTGCTCCAGCCGCGCGCGAACGCCGAATTCGATGTTGCGGCTCTTCTCAGGCTTGAGGTTGGGATTGGGCACGGTGCGGTAGCCACCGGCCAGGTTCTGGAAGAAGCCGTTGACCTGCCCCGCATTGGGCGCACGGAAACCGCTGGCGTAATTGCCGAAGAAGCTCCACTGCGGCGTAGCGCGATAAATGACGCCGACCTTGGGTGATACGGCCGAGCCCGACATCGACACCGCGGGCACCGGGAAACCAGCCTGCGCCGCGTCTATCTTGAAACTGTCGGCGCGCACGCCTGGCGTCACGCTCCAGTCGCCGAGGATGAATTCATCCTGCACATAGACGGCGGTGGCGGTTTCCGTGGTGTCGGGGAAGCGCTTGAGCGGGAAGGTTTCGCCGGCGGGCGGCACCAGGCCGGTCTGCAGGTTTTCGATTTTTGCGCTGGTGTGGTCCAGGCCGTAGGTGATCTTCTGCGCCGAGTTGGCGCCCATGCGCAGGGTCTTGTCGGCCTGGATGCTGGCCTGCAGTGTGCGTTCGCTGTAGCTCGTGTCGCGCACGCGCTCCTGCGGCAGCGCCGTGCGCCGCTCGTAGGTGTAGTCTCTGGACTTCGCATCCTGGTAGCTGAGCACGGTCTGGATGTTGTCGGCCAGCGTGCTGCCCACCTTGTATTTGGCGTCCCAGGTCAGCCGGTCGCGGTCCATCTTGCCGGTCGAATAGGAGTCCAGCACCGTGGCCGAGCGCGCGGTCAGCAGGTTGTAGTCGCTCTTCTTGTCGACGTGCTCGAAGGTGATGACGTGTTTTTGCGAAGCGGTCGGCGTCAGCACGACCTTGCCCAGCAGGGAGTTGGTCTTGTCGCTTTGTGGGTTGGGCGCCGTGCGGGTGAAACCGGTGCCGCTGTTGTCGCCGCGGTTTTCCAGCTCCTTGCCGCTGCTTGTGGCCACATTCAGCTGCCAGGCCAGCATCTCATTGACACGGCCGGCAATCGTGCCGCTGACGGCACTCTCGTTGTTGTCGCCGCTGTAGCTGATGGACGCGCGGCCGCCCAGCGACTTGCCGTCCTTCAGGTAATCGTCCGGCTCGTAGGTGATGAAGTTGACCAGGCCGGCAATGCCGTCGGAGCCATACAGCGCTGAAGCCGGGCCCTTGACGATTTCGATGCGCTTGATGAGGTCTATGGAGACGCTGTCGCGCCCGAAGGAGTTGGGGCTGAAGGCATAGCTGCGCGGAATGCGTATGCCGTCCACCATCATCAGCACGCGGTTACCGTCGAGGCCGCGGATATTGAAGCCGGCATTGCCCTCGCGGCCGGTATCGCCTTGCGCCAGGCCGAAACGCGCCGGCGCGCGGCGCACGGAGACGTTGGGAATATTTTTGGCCGCATCGCGGATGTCCCTGATCTGCCCCTGCTCGATGTCGGCGGCATTGATCACGTCTATGGTTTGCGGGATGTCGTCGATCGACTGCTCGCCGCGCGAGCCGCTGACCACGACTTCTTTCAGGGCGGCGACTTGCACCGCGGCGGGAGCCATCGTTTGCGCCTGCGCGGCAAAGCCGGCGCTACAGGCCAAGGCGGTCAACAGGGAGATTTCGCGCAGCGCGAAGCGGGAGTAAGGATGAATGGAAGTCATGCAAGCCCAAAGTAAGAGGTTTGGAGGGCTTGCTGCGGCAACGCGAATGAGCCTGTCGGCTCCGGTCACTTGTGGCTGGCTCTGGAGAGACCGAAGTATATGCGAATTGTTCTCATTCGCAACATTTGGATGCAAAAAAAACAGTGGAACATCCGTCCTGCTGCGTCTCCCACTCTGTCACGGGTCACCATGAGGTCACAGGGAGCGACGAGGATAGCGATCGGACAGGCCGCATCTCGCCTATCCAATCAATAGTCAATATCAATCGTTTATAAGTAGTTAAAAGCTATATACTATCGGTTCGCCGGCAAGTTTTAGCCTTTTTTCATCACCTATAGGAATCCATCTAGATGTCCCTGATCAATACCCAAGTCCAGCCCTTCAAAACCCAAGCCTTCCTCAATGGCAAGTTCATCGACGTTTCCGACGAATCGCTGAAGGGCAAATGGTCGGTCCTGATCTTCATGCCGGCTGCATTCACTTTCAACTGCCCCACGGAAGTCGAAGATGCCGCCGACAACTACGCCGAATTCCAGAAGGCCGGTGCAGAGGTCTACATCGTGACCACCGACACCCATTTCTCGCACAAGGTCTGGCACGAAACCTCCCCCGCCGTCGGCAAGGCCAAATTCCCGCTGGTGGGCGACCCGACCCACACGCTGACCAAGGCCTTTGACGTGTTCATTCCCGAAGAAGGCCTGGCACTGCGCGGCACCTTCGTGATCAACCCCGAAGGCGTCATCAAGACCGCCGAAGTGCACTCCAACGAAATCGCGCGCGACGTCAAGGAAACCCTGCGCAAGCTGAAAGCGGCCCAATACACGGCAGCCCACCCCGGCCAGGTTTGCCCCGCAAAGTGGAACGAAGGCGCCAAGACCATCGCCCCGTCCATCGACCTGGTTGGCAAGATCTAAGCGCCCTGCTGCCCTCCTGACAAGGCCCGGGGGCCCGGCACATGTGTGCCGTCCCGGGCTTTTTTGTTCCCTTTTGATCCTGTTTTGCCATTGAAAGTGAGTCCCCCATGCTCGACGACGCCACCAAAGCCCAACTGAAAAGTTACCTCGAACGCGCCACGCAACCGATTGAAATCGTTGCCTCGCTCGACGACAGCGAGGCCTCCGGCGAAGTGCTGTCGCTGCTCAAGGACGTTGCCGAAGCCTCCCCGCTGGTCAAGCTGACGGAAAGCCGCGACGACAATCACCGCAAGCCCTCGTTTTCGATCAACCGCCCCAGCGAAAACCACGGCCCGCGTTTTGCCGGCCTGCCCATGGGCCATGAATTCACCTCGCTGATCCTGGCCTTGCTGCAGGTCGGCGGCTACCCGCCCAAGGTCGAGCAAGCCGTGCTGGAACAGATCCGCGCGCTCGACGGCGATTTCGAGTTCGAGATTTACGTCTCGCTGACCTGCCACAACTGCCCCGACGTGGTCCAGGCGCTGAACCTGATGGCGGTGCAGAACCCGCGCATCCGAGCCACCATGATTGAAGGCGGCATGTTCCAGGAGGAAGTCAAGGAACGCCAGATCATGGCCGTTCCCACCGTGTTCCTCAACGGCACCGAATTCGGCCAGGGCCGCATGAGCCTGGAGGAAATCCTCGCCAAGATAGACACCAGCGGCGTTGAACGCGAAGCCAAAAAGATAGACGGCAAGGAGGCCTTCGACGTGCTCATCGTCGGCGGCGGCCCGGCCGGCGCCGCTGCGGCGGTGTACGCCGCGCGCAAAGGCATACGCACCGGCGTGGCCTCTGAGCGCTTCGGCGGCCAGGTGCTGGACACCATGGGCATCGAGAACTTCATTTCCATCAAGGAAACCGAAGGGCCCAAATTCGCCCATGCGCTGGAAGAGCACGTGCGCAATTACGACGTGGACATCATGAACCTGCAGCGCGCCAAGGCCTTGATCCCGAACAGCGGTCCGGACAAAAACCTGATCGAAGTTCAGCTTGAAAACGGCGCTTCGCTCAAGAGCAAGTCCATTGTGATTTCAACCGGCGCGCGTTGGCGCAACATCAACGTTCCCGGCGAGCACGAGTTCAAGAACAAGGGCGTGGCCTACTGCCCGCATTGCGACGGCCCGCTGTTCAAGGGCAAGCGCGTGGCGGTCATAGGCGGCGGCAACTCGGGTGTCGAGGCGGCCATTGACCTGGCCGGCATCGTCGGCCATGTGACGCTGATCGAGTTCGACACCGCTTTGCGTGCCGATGCCGTGCTGCAGCGCAAACTGAACAGCCTGGCGAACGTCACGGTGATCACCAACGCGCAAACTACCGAGATCACCGGCGACCAGAAGGTCAATGGCCTGGTCTACAAGGACCGCGCCAGCGGCGAGCTGAAAACCGTGGCGCTCGAAGGCGTGTTCATCCAGATCGGCCTGGTGCCCAACACCGACTGGCTCAAGGGAACGGTCGAGTTGTCGAAACACGGCGAGATCATCGTCGACGCCAAGGGCCAGACCTCGGTGCCCGGTGTATTCGCGGCTGGCGACGTGACGACCGTGCCCTTCAAGCAGATCATCATCGCGGCCGGTGAAGGCGCGAAGGCCGCCCTCAGCGCCTTCGACTACCTGATCCGCAGCCCCATCGCCGCGCAATAAGCCCTTGGCGCGGTAACGCGCTGAATGCCAAAAAGCCGCCCCGGCCGGGTGGCTTTTTTTGCGTCACAAGACGGGAAATCCGCCAAAAACCGGACGAGCTCTGGCGTCTTTCAGATGAGAATTAATCTCATTGATGCTATAGTCCGCAGCGCCCTTTTCCTTTTCCCTTTTTTCTCTTCCGCTAGCCAGACATCCCAGCAGCCTCTCGCGCTGCCGGGCGCAGCAAGCCAACAACCTGCCCACGTGGCTCCTGAATTTCCGCCACCCGCCGTGGCGCATCGGGCCGTCGTGCGCACGCCAGTTTCCTGGCGTTCCTCCCGGAGTTTTGACTTGCCCTGCTTGCACCTGCCGCGCGCCACACGCCGCCTGGCCCCGTTCAGCATTCTTTCCCTGGCCGCCGCACTCCAGGGCGGCGGCAACGGCCCGCACATCCCCAGCACCGCGCGGCCAGATCTGATGTGCGCCACCTATCGTTTCTAGGCACTGAAGGAGCACCACGATGAACAGCCGCAAGGTCAAAACCTGGACCTGGATCCACAAATGGAGCAGCCTGGTCTGCACGGTCTTCATGCTGCTGCTGTGCCTGACTGGGCTACCCCTGATCTTTCACCATGAGATCGGCCATTTGCTGGGCACCGAAGTGGAAGCGCCCGACCTGCCAAAGGACACGCCACGCGCCAGCCTCGACAAGGTGATGCAGGTTGCGCAGGCCTTGCACCCGGGCAAGGTGCCCATGTTCGCTTCGCACGAGATCGACGACGACCGCTTCTGGTACATCACGCTGGGTGACACACCGACCTCAGAGGCCGGTAACAAGACCGTCGCCGTCGATGCGCGCAGCGCCGCGGTGCTGGCGCAGCCGAAGTTCGACGAAGGTTTTATGTACGTCATGCTCAAGCTGCATGTGGACCTGTTCGCCGGGCTGCCCGGCAAGCTGTTCCTGGGCTTGATGGGCCTCTTGCTGCTGCTGGCGATTGTTTCGGGTGTGGTGCTGTACGCGCCCTTCATGCGCAAGCTGGACTTCGGCACCGTGCGGCAAAGCCGGCCGCGCGCCAGGTGGCTGGACCTGCACAACCTGCTGGGCATCGTGACCTTGGTGTGGGCCTTCACCGTGGGTGCCACCGGGATGATCAACACCTGGGCCGACCTGGTGATCAAGTACTGGCAGTACGACCAACTCAGCGCGCTGCTGGCGCCTTACCAGGGGCAAAAGCCGCCGGCACGCCTGGCTTCGGTGCAGCAGGCGGTATCGTCGGCCACCGCGCTCGCGCCCGACATGAAGATGGCGTTCATTGCCTTTCCGGGCACGACGTTTTCCAGCCCGCACCATTACACGGTGTTCCTGCGCGGCAACGAGCCCTTCAATTCGCGCCTGCTCAAGCCGGTGCTGGTGGATGCGGGCACCAACGCGCTCACCGCCAGCCCGCCGCTGCCCTGGTACCTCACGGCGCTGCTGGTATCGCAGCCGCTGCACTTTGGCGATTACGGCGGCATGCCCATGCAAATCCTCTGGGCGCTGCTGGACATCGCCACCATCGTCGTGCTGGGCAGCGGCCTCTACCTGTGGATCAAGCGTCGTAACCCTGCGGCGGCGGCGAAGCCGGCCACGACCGCACATGCACCAAGCGGTGCCGCATGAGCGCGGCGACAAACTCCTTCTGGCGCCTTTGGCGCTGGCCCCTGGTGCTGGGCCTGCTCAGCACCAGCGGCCTGCTGAGCGCACTGGTCTCCGACAGCTGGGGCGACTGGTGGGCCTGGTTGGCCCTGGGCCTGCCGGTGGCCGTGATGGCCTGGTGCGCATGGGTGCCCCGCAAGCCGTGAGCAGCAGTGAGACCTTGGCGCGGGCATGGCGTCGCACCGGTTGCGAACGACAGCTTCCCGCAAGCGATAAAATACGACGCTGCTCACGCACGATCTGAAGGCTGAACTGAAGGAGTGCGCGGCGGGCCTCCTGCCCTCTTGCATTGCCCAAACTACTTTTTGTTCTTTCCTTCTTCCTTTTTCTCATGAGCGCCTTTAACACCGAACGCATTATTTCCGTCCACCACTGGACCGATACGCTCTTCAGCTTCACCGCCACGCGCGATCCCGGCTTTCGTTTCGTCAACGGCCAGTTCACCATGATCGGCCTGCCTGTCGACGGCAAACCGCTGATGCGCGCCTACAGCGTGGCCAGCGCCAACCATGAAGACCAGTTGGAGTTTTTCAGCATCAAGGTGGCCAACGGCCCGCTGACCTCGCGGCTGCAGCATCTGAAGCCCGGTGACGACATCCTGGTGGGCCGCAAGCCTACCGGCACGCTGCTGCTGCAAAACCTGCTGCCCGGCAAGACGCTGTGGCTGCTGGCGACCGGCACCGGCCTGGCGCCCTTCCTCTCGCTGATCAAGGACCCCGACACCTATGAGCGCTTTGAGCGCGTGGTGCTGGTGCACGGTTGCCGCACCAGCGCCGAGCTGGCCTACCGCGGGCTGATCGAGCATGAGCTGCATGAGCATGAGTTCCTGGGCGAACTTGTGCGCGGCCGGCTGATGTATTACCCGACCGTGACACGCGAGCGCTTTCGCAACGAGGGCCGCATCACCGAACTCATGCAGTCGGGCAAGATTTACAGCGACCTCGGCTTGCCGGCGATCTCGGCGGACAGTGACCGCCTGATGCTATGCGGCAGCCCCGACATGCTGCGCGACATCAAGGCCATGCTGGAAGCCCAGGGCCTGGAAGAAGGCAATATGCAGCACGCCGGCCACTTCGTGGTGGAGCGCGCCTTCGCCGAGCGCTGAGCATCACCCACGACACAATACGAACAGTTCTCACAATCACACGCAAGCAGACCGCGCC
The DNA here is from genome assembly GCF_056401275.1 of Polaromonas sp. P4_F6. Classification (NCBI taxonomy): domain Bacteria; kingdom Pseudomonadati; phylum Pseudomonadota; class Betaproteobacteria; order Burkholderiales; family Comamonadaceae; genus Polaromonas; species Polaromonas sp. P4_F6. The sequence continues at coordinate 279,834 of NZ_JBFUJQ010000002.1, forward strand.
AGCAGGGGGAATGCTTGAGTTGCGAGCTGCGGCCAGTGACAATGGGCGACCCGAACTACAACGATAAGGAATTCCCATGAAAGGCGACGCAAAAGTCATCGCTCATCTGCAGGCGCAGCTCAAAAATGAACTGACGGCCATCAACCAGTACTTTCTGCACTACCGCATGTACAAGCACTGGGGCCTGGACAAGCTGGCCAAGAAGGAATACGAGGAGTCCATCGGCGAAATGAAACACGCCGACAAGCTGATGGACCGTATCTTCATGCTCGACGGCCTGCCCAACCTGCAGGACCTGGGCAAGCTGCTGATTGGCGAGGACGTGCTGGAAGCCTTGAACTGCGACCTGAAAGCCGAAACCGGTGCGCAAGCAACAATCAAGGACGGCATCGCCCACTGCGAAAGCGTGCGCGACTACGTCTCGCGCGACCTGCTGCAGGAAATCCTGGACGACACCGAAGAGCACATCGATTTCCTGGAAACCCAGATCGAGCTGGTCACCAAGGTCGGCATACAGAACTACCTGCAAAGCCAGATGGGCGAGATCAGCTAAGCCCTGGCGGCAATCCCGCACCTTCGGTGCAGCTCAAGACAATACGGGGCCTGTGGGCCCCGTTGTCGTTTCGGCTGCTTTTGCCGCCCCTCTCATTCCCGCGCACTCCCTGCCTTGAAATGGGCTTTGGGATTCCCGTTTCGCATTTTTGCGACAAAAACAAGCCTGCGGGACCCGGTTCTTCAGCATTTAGAAACAAGATATTACGAATCATTATCATTTGGGATAAACTTCGAGCGATCTTTTCGAGCCAGCCAACTCGCGTCCCTTTTCGGTGATTTCGAGCCAGCCAAGCTTTTTCCTGAACCCGGTCCGCCTGCCATAGGCCGGACCCTGCTTGGAGGCCATCTTGGCACACCCGTCCGCTCGCGCCGCAAAAACTGCGCGCAATAAAAAAATCCGCAACGCCGGTACCAACAGCTTCGCCCCTCTCGCCGCGCCTGCGGTTTCTGGCCCCTCTTCCGACAAAGCCCTGCTGCCGCTGGGCGCGCTGATGCTGGCTGTCTCGGTGTCCGGATGGGCGCAAAGCGCCGCCCCGGCGCCCGCCGCCGCAAGCACCACGACTTCCACGCAGGCCGAGGGCAAAACCCTGGCGCCCGTCACGGTCACAGGCACGCGCGAGCGCGAAAACCAGACCTACCAGAGCGGCATCACCAGCGTCGGCAAGATGCCCGTGGCGGCCAAGGACATCCCCCAGTCGCTGACGGTCGTCAATGAAAAGCTGATGCACGACCAGGGCAAGGACAGCTTCAAGAGCGCCCTGGAAAACGTCATCGGCATCACGTTTGAAGCCGGCGAAGGCGGCCGCGTCGGCGACAACATCCGCCTGCGCGGCTTCAGCGCGGCGGGCGACATCTACCTGGACGGCATGCGCGACATCGCGCAGTACAACCGTGACAACTTCAACACCGAGCGCGTGGAAGTCCTGCGCGGCGCGGCCTCCATGCTGTTCGGCCGCGGCTCCACGGGCGGCGTGATCAACCAGGTCAGCAAACAGGCGCGCCTGATCACCGAACACGAGGTGAACGCTACCGTCGGCACCAAGGGCTACCAGCGCTACCAGGGCGACTTCAACTTCAAGCTGGACGATGACGCGGCCTTGCGCATCAACGCCATGGCCACCGACGGCGACGGCCGCGGCGAAAACGCCAGCGCGACCACCCACCGCCGCGGCCTGGCGCTGGACTACCGCTTCGGCATCGGCACGGCCAACGAATTTGAAATCAGCTACTACCACCTGCACTACAACGACAAGCCCGACTGGGGCTTCGCCTGGTTCAACGACCGTCCGGCGCCCGGCCCCACCAACAAATACTGGTACGGCCTGAACACCGATTTCCAGAACGACAAGGCCGACGCCGTCACCTTGAGCCACACCCACCGCTGGGCCGACGGCAGCAGCCTGAAAACCACCGTGCGCGACGGCTACTATTCGCGCACGTTGCGTGCCACACAGGCCAGCTTCGCCGCGGGGACCACACTGGCCAACCTGAACGCCAACACGGTGGTAAGCCGTGGCGCCAGCAGCGCCGGCAATGCCAAGGCGGGCAATGAACACCACACCTTCCTGCAAACCGACTACCTCACCACCACCCAGTGGTTCGGCCGCAAGAACAGCCTGCTGATAGGCGCCGAATACGCGGTGGAAAACTCCGACCGCTCCAGCTACCCCTTCCTCGCGGTGGCGGCAGGCGGCCCCGCCAAGCCATCCACCGTCGTCGGCAACCCCATCAGCAACGGTATAGGCGGGAACCTCACGCAGAGACTGGAAACGCAATTCAAGGCAACGACGCTGGGCCTGTACATGCAGGACACGATCGACCTCACGCCTTACTGGAAGCTTGTCGGAGGCCTTCGCATCGACAACTTCAAGGCCGACTACCAGCGTCCCGGCGGCACCGCGCCCAACAACACGCCGCTGTCCCGGTCCGACAGCCTGCTGAGCAAGCGTCTGGGCGTGATGTACCAGCCGACCGACGAGGTCAGCTACTACGCGGCCTACGGCACGTCCTTCAACACCTCGGGCGACCTGTACCAGTTCGATCCGCAATCGGCCAATACAGCCCCCGAAAGCAGCCGCAACATGGAAATCGGCGCCAAGTGGGAGCTCTACGGCGGCGACCTGTCGCTGCGCGCCGCGCTGGCACGCACCGAGAAGTACAACGAGCGCAACACCGACCTGGACACCAACACCAACTCCTACCTGCTGTCCGGCAAGCGCCACACCGACGCACTCGAATTCGAGATCGCCGGCCGCATCACGCCGCAGTGGGATGTTTTTGCGGGTATCGGCTTCCTCAAGGCAAAGATCGATAAATCGGGCTCCAATGCCGCGGGCCTCGCCGAAGTCGGCCAAAATCCGGGCCTGAGCCCCAGCCGCCAGGCCAACCTGTTCACCACCTACCGCATAGGCGACAAGTGGCGCATCGGCGGCGGCTTCACAGCCGTCAGCACCAACAAGCCGGCCAACAGCGTCACCACCTTCAACCGCGCTCCAGGCTATGTCAAGGCCGATGCGCTGGTGGAATACCGCATCAGCGAAGGCAACACCATCAAGCTGAACATCGACAACATCTTCGACAAGGTCTACTACAACACGCTGTACCGCGGTTTCGCCGCACCCGGCGACGCGCGCAGCGTGCGTGTGACGCTGACCAGCAAGTTCTGATTCGACGAAGAGAATTTTTTCAAGGTCTTAGGCACCTGGGGGATACTCCGGGTGCCTTTTTTCATTTCAGCGATCTTTCCGGAGATTCCTCCATGCTGCTTCGCATTCACCAAGCCCTCCAGCCAGGCGAACTCGCGCAGGTCCGCGAGCTGATCCTGGGTGCCGACTGGGCCGACGGCCGCATCACCGCCGGCAGCCAGAGCGGCACCGTCAAGAACAACCTGCAACTGCCCGAAGAATTGCCGGCCGCCCAGCAGGCGCGCCACATCGTGTCAGTGGCCTTGGCCCGCAACCCCATGTTCGTCACCGGGGCGCTGCCCAAATCGGTCTACCCGCCGCTGTTCAACCGCTACGGCGGCGATGCCAACAACTTCGGCAACCACATCGACAATGCCGTGCGCACGCATGCGGCCACGGCGCGCCATGTGCGCACCGACATCTCCTGCACGCTGTTCCTGAGTGATCCGGCCAGCTACGACGGCGGCGAGCTGGTGGTGCAAGACACCTACGGCGAGCAGCGCATCAAATTCGACGCCGGCGACCTGGTCATGTACCCGGGCACCTCCGTGCACCGCGTGGAGCCGGTCACGCGCGGCGAACGGCTGGCCTGCTTTTTCTGGATCGAAAGCATGGTCCGCTCCGATGCCCAGCGCCGGCTTCTGTACGAGATGGACATGGCCATCACCTCGCTGCGCCAGAAAGACCTGGAACGCGCGGCCCAGGGCGCCGCCGAAAGCCCGGAGGTGGTGCGGTTGACCGGCTGCTATCACAACCTGCTGCGCATGTGGGCCGAGGTCTGAAGTCCGTCCGGGCATCGCCCCTCACGCTGGAGGTCTTTTGGGGCCGGAGAACGCAGTTGCGCGCCCGGCGCGGAAACTACAAAATTCATAGCACCTAAGGCTTACCAGGCATTGCCTAGCGGGATTTTCGGGCTGCGCAGTTGACGGTGGATGGCTTACCGGCGGCAGCCCGGGACCGAAATAACACCTTCAAGATTGCAAATGCGACAGATTCGCATTTATAATCTACACACCGATTGAATCAATCCCCAGCCAAGCTACTCCATGATTGTTTGCGTCTGCCGCCGTATCTCCGACCGCGAAATCGTCCGCCATGCCCGCGCGGGCCTGGGCTTTGACGAGATCCAGTTCGAACTCGGCGTGGCCACCCAGTGCGGCCAATGCGAAGGCTGCGCCCGTGACGTGGTGGCGCAGTGCAGCAACAGCTGCCCGACCGCCAACATCAAGCTCGCCACCCACACACAGGAAGGCAGCCCATGGAACATCTTGCAACACTCACCCCAAGCCTGATCGCGGCGCTTCCCGCCAGCCTGGTCCTGGTGGTAGTTTCCACTTGGTGGATCTTCCGCCGCTGATTCTGCTCAAACACCGATAGAACCGGACCGCGACACGTTCGTGGCCCTTCGCCTACCCACCATTTCCCGATGACCGCCACTTTCTCCACCGCCCCGCGACCGCCCGCGCCGCGCCAGCCCCTGAGCCGGAATGCCGTGATCGCCCTGGTCGTGGTCGGCCTGCATATCGGTTTCATCTGGGCACTGCAAAGCGGCCTGTTGATGCGCGCGGCGGAAATCGTGGTACCCGCGGAAATCCTGACGCAATTCGTCAACCCGCCCGCTCCCAAGGTGGAGCCCGTGCCCCCCACGCCACCGACTCCGCCTGTGCAGAAAAAGCCCGTGGCCAAGGCCCCCGTGCAACCGGCGCCCCAACCGCTGGCCATTCCCGACCCGGCCCCCTCCCCGAATGCCCCGACGGGCGTGGTCACGCCGCCGCTGCCGCCCGCGCCTGTGGCCGTCGCACCCGCAGCGCCGCCGGGGGCCCCAGTTGTGCAATTGCCTTCCAGCGACGCCGACTATCTGCAGAACCCAACGCCGATCTATCCCCCCCTGAGCAAACGCTTCGGTGAGCATGGCAAGGTGACTTACAAGGTATGGATCGGTGCCGACGGAAAGCCCCAGCGCGCCGAACTCGTTACCTCGAGCGGCTTTTCCCGCCTCGACAAGGCCGCCTACGACGCCGTCATGAGCTGGCGCTATGTGCCCGGCAAGCGAAACGGCGTTCCCGAAGCCATGCCCTTCAATGTCCCCATCAACTGGACATTAAAGGACTGAGCGAAATCTTTTTGAACCTTGGAGTATTGATTCATGAATTCCCAATTCGGCCTTGCCAACGTCTGGAGCCAGGGCGATATCGTCACCAAATCAGTGGCGGTGCTGCTGCTGGTGATGTCGCTGGCCTCCTGGATGGTCATCATCATCAAGTCGCTGGACCTCATCAAGTACAAAAAGATCGCCCGCGCGGCCGAGGACTTCTGGCATAGCGAGGACTTTGCGGCCGGCCTGACCAAACTCGGCGGCGATCCGACCAATCCCTTCCGCCAACTGGCCCTCGAAGGCCGCGAAGCCACCCTGCACCACCGCAACACCAAGGCGCACCTGCATGACGCCCTGGACGTGAGCGACTGGGTCACGCGCACGCTGCGCAATACCATCGACGAATTCACCGGCAAGCTGCAGTCCGGCCTGGCCATCCTGGCCTCCGTCGGCTCGACCGCGCCCTTCGTCGGCCTGTTCGGCACCGTGTGGGGCATCTACCATGCGCTGCTGTCCATAGGCGCGGCCGGCCAGGCGACCATCGACAAGGTGGCCGGCCCCATCGGCGAGTCGCTGATCATGACGGCCCTGGGCCTGGCCGTGGCCATTCCCGCCGTGCTGGGCTACAACGCACTGGTGCGCGGCAACAAGGGCGTGCTGCAAAAGCTCAACCGCTTCGCGCACGACCTGCATGCCTACTTCGTGACCGGAGCCCGCGTGAGCGCCGGGGGCCAGGCCAACGTCGTGGCCATGAAAAAGGCCTGAGCCCCATCCAAACAGCCCCCCGCGACCCGCAACGCGGGGCTCCCTATTCAGCGACCGAGAAGCACCATGGCCTTTGGAACCCAAGACGACAGCGACGACGTGATGAACGAGATCAACATGACGCCCATGGTGGACATCATGCTGGTGCTGCTCATCATCTTCATCATCACGGTCCCCGTGATGAAACATTCCGTCAACATCGACCTGCCGCGCGCCTCCAACGAAGCGCAGAACATCAAGCCGGAAACGGTTCGCCTGAGCGTGGATGCCGAAGGCAGCTATTTCCTCAACGAAACCAAGATCACCGATGAAGAGCTGAGCACCCAGCTCAAGGCCGCGGCGGCCCAGAACCCGCAACCCGAGTTGCACATCCGCGGCGACAAGTCGGTTCGCTACGAGCGCGTGGCGCAGGCCATGGCAGCCGCGCAGCAGGCAGGCCTGCGCAAGATCGGCTTTATCACCGAACCCAAGAACTGATCAGAGCCGATCAAGGCCCGTCCCCGCTAACCCGCACGGCAGGCCTTTTCCTTTGACACAAAAAGAAAACACTTCGCAGCCCAAACTCGCTTGACTTTTAAATGAGAATGGTTATCATTAACTCAACGAAACCCAAACAGGTTTAAACCATGTCCATCGCATTGCCCCCCTCCAACACCTTGAGCCTTCCTGCCCGCGCGCCCGTGCACACAGAGACCGCTTCGGGCGGCCAGGGCAGTCCCGCGGCTACGGTCAGCAGCACGGAAATCCTGCGCGGACAAAAGGCCGTGGAAATCAACCACAACGGCGCCACCTACCGGCTGCAAGCCACGCGCCTGGGCAAACTGATCTTGACCAAATAAGGCCGTACGCGAGTTTCAGCACAGTTTTTTTATCAAAGTTTCATCGTGGGGCGATCCGGGGCTACCAAGCTCCCAAGGTCGTTTTTAGCCAGCCATAGACTCCCCGGAGTTGTTTAGCCAGGCTTTTTTTCATGAGGCTCCTGTCCACGCCAACAAAAAAGCCGACCTGGTGGTCGGCTTTTTTCATGCCCACACGAACATCGTGTTTTAAAGGCCGATAGCGGCGATGCCCGCGCGCGCTATCTGCGCATCTTCACTGGACTTCACGCCGCTCACGCCTACAGCGCCAATGCACTGCCCGTCTTTCACGATGGGCACGCCCCCTTCCAGCATGCCGTGGATATAAGGAGCCGACAGGAAGGACGTGCGGCCGCCGTTGATGACGTCTTCGTATACCTTGCTTTCACGGCGGCCCATGGCGGCGGTATTGGCCTTGGAGGGCGCGATGTGCGAGGAAATCGGCGGAGCACCGTCCAGGCGCTGCAGGTGCAGCAGGTGGCCGCCGTCGTCAACGATGGCGATGGTCACGGCCCAGCTGTTTTTGAGGGCTTCCGCCTCGGCGGCCGCGGCGATGGTTTTGACGTCTGCGAGTTCAAGCACTGCTTTTGATTTCATGGTCTTCAGGATTTCCGTTTATTGGCAAAGATATCGAGCATACGCAAATTCGAGGCCGTCCTTCAGACCCATTGCCGCCAAATTAGCTTATAGAACCCTTACAAAAAGTAGGGAGTGCGGGCTGGAAAAACAGCAATGCACCCTAAAATAATCTTGCCCGCATTTGCTGGCGCCCTGGAGACGACTCTCATGACTGACAATGTTCAAACCCTCGACTATGGCGTTGCCACAAGCGTCGAGCAACGCAACAAGGTCCTGCGCAACACCTATTGGCTGCTGGCCCTGAGCCTGTTGCCCACCGTGCTGGGCGCCTGGCTGGGCGTGGCGACCGGTATCACCCGTTCGCTGACAGGCGGACTGGGCCTGATCGTGTTCCTGGGCGGTGCATTCGGTTTTATTTTTGCCATCGAGAAGACCAAGAACTCTGCCGCCGGTGTGCCCGTGCTGCTGGGCTTTACCTTCTTCATGGGCCTGATGCTCTCTCGCCTGATTGCCATGGTGCTGGGTTTCAGCAATGGTTCCTCGCTGGTGATGACGGCGTTTGCCGGCACGGCCGGCGTGATGTTTGTGATGGCCAGCCTGGCCACCGTCATCAAGCGCGACCTGAGCGGCATGGGCAAATGGCTTTTTGCCGGCGCCCTGGTCATCATGGTGGCGGCCATCATCAATGTGTTTGTCGGCTCCACCATGCTGGTGGCGGTGATCAGCACCCTGGCCATCGCGGTGTTCAGCGCCTTTTTGCTGTATGACCTGAAGCAGGTGATCGACGGCGGCGAAACCAACTACATCAGCGCCACCCTGGCTATTTACCTGGACCTGTTCAATATCTTCCAGAGCCTGCTGGCCCTGCTGGGAATCTTCGGCGGCGACAGCGACTAAAAATTCCCGCCTCGAAAAAAGGAGCCTCCTGGGCTCCTTTTTTCATGCCCGCTCAAATACCGCAATGGACTCCACATGCGCCGTGTGCGGAAACATATTGACCACGCCGGCCGCCGTGCAGCGCCAGGCGCCGCCAGCCACCAGCACACCCGCATCGCGCGCCAGGGTGGCCGGGTTGCAGCTCACGTAGACGATGCGCCTGGGTGGCGTCCAGCCGTCCAGGGCCAGGCTTTGCTGGTGCTCACCGTCGTCGCAGGGAACGCCGCTCGCGATCTGCTGCTGCAGGGCCGCCAGGGACTTGAACAACTCGAACGCCCCTTCGCGCGGCGGGTCCACCAGCCATTTGTCGGCCGCGCCGTCCTTGACCAGCATGGCCGGGGTCATTTCAAACAGGTTGCGCGCCACAAACCGGGTCGGGGCCAATGCGCGTCGGACGGAAGAACCCGCCCGGTTTCTTTCAAAGTTTTCACGAGACCGGGCTACCAGCACTTCGCTGCCCTCGATGCCCAACACCTCCCGGGCGCGTGTGGCCAGCGGCAGCGTGAAGTTACCCAGGCCGCAAAACCAGTCAATCACCCGTTCATCCGGTTGCACGGCCAGCAGGCGCAGGGCGCGCGACACCAGCGCCTGGTTGATCTGCGGATTGACCTGGGTGAAGTCGGTCGGTTTGAAAGGCATGGTGATGCCGAACTCGGGCAGGCCATAGCTCAGTTCCCGCGCGGCGTCGTCAAGCAGTTTCACTGTCTCCAACCCGCCGGGCTGCAGCCACCACTGCAGGCCCGGGTGGGCCGCGGCAAAGGTGCGCAAGCGCGCCAGGTCGCCCGCGCTGAGCGGTTCCATATGGCGCAGCACCATGGCCGTCACGTCGTCACCGCACGCCAGCTCGATCTGCGGCAGGGTTTCTTTCGCGTCCATGCCGCCGATCAGCTCACGCAGCGGCACCAGCATGTCGCTGACATGGCGGGGCAGCACACGGCACTCGACCATGTCGGCCACGTAGCTGCTTTTACGCTCATGGAAACCCACCAGCACCGTGCCCTTTTTGCGCACATAACGCACCGACAGCCGTGCGCGGTAGCGGTAGCCCCAGGTCGGCCCCTCAATCGGGCGCAGCAGGTTGTCCGCCCCGAGCTTGCCGATGTGCCGAAGGTTGTCTTCCAGCACGCGCTGCTTCACAGCCACCTGCGCGCCCGCGTGCAGGTGCTGCATCTTGCAGCCGCCGCAGGCGCCGGTGTGCATGCCGAAATGCGGGCAAGCCGGGCGCACGCGCTGGGATGATTCGCGGTGGATGGCCATCACCACGGCTTTTTCAAAGCTGCTCTTCTTGCGGTAGACGTTGGCCGTCACCTGCTCGAAAGGCAAGGCACCTTCGATGAACACCACCTTGCCGTCGGCCCTGTGGGCAATGCCCTGGGCCTCAATGTCGAGCGACTCGACCTCCAGCAGGTCAGGCGGATAGTCCGCGGCAGCGGCGGGTATGGTGATCGGGCTTTCTTCTGTCATGCACCAATTGTCTCAGGCTGCGCTACCATTTTCCGGAGCACCCAAAGGAATGAAGCATGGAAGTTCGCATCTGCATAGACGTTGACGACATGGAGCGCGCCGTCGTGTTCTACACCCAGGGGCTGGGGCTGCGGGTCGGCCGCCGTTTCAAGAGCGATTTTGTGGAAATCCTGGGCGCCGGCAGCCCCATAGACCTGCTCTTCAACGCGCCGGGCACCAGGCCCGTCAGCAGCAGCGAAGGCGTGCGCAGTTACAGCCGCCACTGGACGCCGGTTCACCTGGATTTTGTGGTGGAAGACATCGATGCCGCCGTGGCACGGCTGCAGCGCTACGGCGCGGTGCTGGAGATGCCGGTGGCTGATCGCGCCTGGGGGCGCATCGCCGGGCTGGCCGACCCTTTCGGCCACGGGCTGGATCTGCTGGAGTTCAAGGGCCGCGGCTACGACGAGATCATGGATCCTCGCTGAGAGGCCGAAACGGCGGGCAAAGAAAAAAGGAGCCGGGCGGCCGCCGGGCTCCTTTTGCCTGCGCAGCGCGCTTATTTGGCGGGCAGGTATTTGGCCGGGTCCACCGGTTTGCCTTGGCGGCGAATCTCAAAATGCAGTTTCACGCGATCCGCGTCGCTGTTGCCCATCTCGGCGATCTTCTGACCCTTCTTGACGTTCTGGTCTTCCTTCACCAGCAGCGTCTGGTTGTGCGCATAGGCCGTGAGAAAGGTGTTGTTGTGTTTGAGGATGACCAGGTTGCCATAGCCGCGCAAGCCGGCACCCGCGTACACCACACGCCCGTCGGCGGAGGCCACGACCGCATCGCCGGCCTTGCCGGAAATATCGAGGCCCTTGTTTTTGGCTTCGTCAAAGCCCGCCACCATGGGGCCCTGCGCCGGCCAGATCCAGGCGATGTCTTCATCACCACCCGTCGCCGCCGGTGCCGGGCTGGCATTGGCGGGCGCGGACGCGGGTTTGGCAGCGCTGGCGGCCTGCGCCGGTGCCGCGCTGGACGCAGGGGCCGAACCCGGAGACACCGGGCGGGTCACGACCAAGGGGTTCTCATTGGTCGGCGGCACGACGCGCAGCACCTGCCCCACTTCAATGATGTTGGGATTTTCAAGGTTGTTCCAGCGCACGATGTCGCGCCAGTTCTGGCCGTTCTCCAGGCCGATGCGGATCATGGTGTCGCCGGGCTTGACCGTGTAGTAGCCGGGTTTGCCGGCGTTCTCGAAGCCGGGCAGTTGTTTGACGCTGCCAGGATCCACAGCGCCCGCGGTTGGGCGCGCCCCGAAGGTTCCACGGTCTTCCACCGGTGCGTTGGTGGGGGAACGCGAAGCGCAACCCGCCATGAGCAGCACGGCTGCAAGCATGCAGGACAGGCCCAGCCTGCCGGGCATGGAGCGGGTGGCAGGCAGAGTGGCTATCCTGTTCGGCCTTACGGTTTGATTCATTGTTTCTTTCGTCTTCAATCTTGGCTGACTTGCCTGAGCCGCAAGGCCCGAAGGGCGCGTCTGGTTTATCGGACTTATTTATTCATGATGCCGGTCTGCGCCTCTATGGGCGCCCGGCCTTAGCTTGTCCCCGATTTTAAAGGCACAAAGTGAACGGCTTCCAGCAAGGTCTGCCGCACGCCCTGGGGGGTTTTGTCCAGCACCACCAGCGCTTGCGCGCCGCCGGCGGTTTGCATGGGCGCCACCAGGCGGCCACCCACGGCCAGCTGGTCTATCCAGGCCGCGGGGATGGCCTCGCCGCCCGCCGCCGCGATGATGGCCGCATAAGGCGCGCCTTTGGCATAGCCCATCATGCCATCCCCAAAGAGCAGGTGCAGATTGGGCAGGCGTAAAGTCCGCAGGTTCTCCCTGGCTTTGTCATGCAGGCCGCGCAGCCGCTCTATGCTGTAGACCTCCGTGGCCAGGTGGCTGAGCACCGCGGCCTGGTAGCCGCAGCCCGTGCCGATCTCCAGCACCCGGCCCAATTTTCCCGCACCGCCCACCGCTCCGTGGCGCAGCAGCTCTAGCATGCGGGCCACCACATTGGGCTTGGAGATGGTCTGGCCCAGGCCTATCGGCAGGCTGGTGTCTTCGTAAGCCTGGTTGACAAGCGCGGAGTCGACAAAGCGGTGGCGCTCCACCAGGCCCATGGCGGCCAGTACCTGCGCATCGCTGACGCCCTGCGCCGCGAGCTTGGCCACCATGCGCGCGCGCACGGCCTGCGAGTCCAGGCCGACACCACCCGGCCGCGCGGGAGAGGCGCTGGTTGCGGCCTTCTTCGCCACGCTGGCGCCCGCAGGCACGGCGGGGCGGGCATTGGCCGCACCCAATCGGGTCGCCGATGGGACGCCGGCATCGGGCTTGAGGCGCACCGGAAAGGAGGGGCGCGGCGCGCCTTCCGGCGCCTTGGAGGCGGACTTGGCTGCCGCGGGATTAAAAGGCGGCTTGAGGCTGGGTTTCATGCGTCGGGCCTTCAGCGCGTCTCGGTCAGCCTGGCGGCGGTTTGGGCCCAATAAGGCAGGCGCTCATGGTCGGTCAGGTCCACCTGCAGCGGCGTGATGGAGACAAACTTCTGGCTGGTCGCGTGGAAGTCAGTGCCCTCGCCGGCTTCTTTCGCGGGCCCCGCGCCGCCTATCCAGTACATGGTCTCCCCGCGCGGGCTGGTCTGCATGATGACGCGCTCGGCCGCGTGGCGGCGCCCCAGGCGGCACACCTTCACGCCGCGAATCTCGTCGTCGGGCAGGTTGGGAATATTCACGTTGAGCAGCCACGGCGGTACCGTGGGCTCCACGCCCTCGGCCACATTTTCCAGCGAAGGGATCAGTTGCCGCACCAGCTCGGCCGCGCGCTTGGCCGCGACGTCGATGTGGGCCCAGCCCTTTTCAGTCTGCGAAAAAGCAATGGACGGGATGCCGAACAAATAGCCCTCCATGGCCGCGCCCACCGTGCCGGAGTAAATCGTGTCGTCGCCCATGTTGGCGCCATTGTTGATGCCTGACACCACCAGGTCGGGCCGGTAGCCCAGCAGGCCGGTCAGCGCGATGTGGACACAGTCGGCGGGCGTGCCGTTGATGTAGCGAAAACCGTTGGCCGCCGTCTGCACGTACATCGGCGAGTGCAGGGTCAGCGCGTTGGATTTGGCGCTGTTGTTCTGCTCGGGCGCCACGACTTCGACATCCGCAACGGTTTTAAGCGCTTCGTAAAGGGCGATGATGCCGCAAGCCTGGTAACCGTCGTCGTTGCAGATGAGAATTTTCATGGGGTGATTTTACGGTCACGGCCGTGACAGCCCGGACCTCTTTGGGACTGGCGAGCGCCCCTGCTTTGCCTATGATGCAGTCAAGGCGCCGCCCTCCGCGTTTTCCGCTCCCTCAAGCGTGTCGCCGCCTCCTGCCCCTCACCTCATCGGAGACATCTCATGCAAGCCTGGCTTTGTGAAAATCCCACCGGCGTAGACGCCCTGACCTGGAAAGAACTGCCCACGCCTCAACCCAAGGCCGGCGAAGTCCTGATTGAAATCAAGGCGGCCAGCCTGAACTTCCCCGACCTGCTGATCGTGCAGAACAAATACCAGATGAAGCCGCCCCTGCCCTTTGTGCCGGGCTCCGAGTACGCCGGCGTCGTCCAGGCCGTGGGGGAAGGCGTCAAGCACCTCCAGGTGGGGCAGAACGTCGCCTGCCTCTCGGGCACCGGCGGCTTTGGCACGCACACCATCGCGCCGGCAGCCCTGTGCATGCCGCTGCCCCCGGGCTTTTCTTATGTGGACGCCGCCGCCTTCATCATGATTTACGCCACCTCCTGGCATGCCCTGATGGACCGCGCGCAGCTCAAGGCGGGTGAAACCGTGCTGGTGCTGGGCGCTGCGGGCGGCGTGGGCACCGCCGCCATCCAGATTGCCAAGGCCGCCGGGGCCCGTGTGATCGCGGCCGCCTCCACCGATGAGAAATGCGCGCTCTGCACCTCCATAGGCGCGGATGCCACCATCAACTACAGCAGCAAGAACTTGCGCGATGAAATCAAGGCCCTGACCGACGGCAAGGGGCCGGATGTGATCTACGACCCTGTGGGCGGCGACTTTGCCGAACCGGCCTTCCGCTCCATCGCCTGGCGCGGCCGTTACCTGGTTGTCGGCTTCGCCTCGGGCCCCATCCCCGCCCTGCCGCTGAACCTGACGCTGCTCAAGGGCGCCTCCATCGTGGGGGTGTTCTGGGGCGACTTTGCCAAACGCGAGCCCAAGGCCAATGCCGCCATGATGGCCGAATTGGCGGGATGGTACGCACAGGGCAAGATCAAGCCGGTGATAGACCGCACCATGCCCATGGCCGAACTCAAGGCCGCCTATGCCCACATGGGCTCGCGCGGCGTCAAGGGCAAGCTGGTCATGGTCAACTGACTTTTAGAACGCTGCGGCGGCCCGGAAAGCGCCGCTTACACGCTAGTTGTTGGTCACGCCTTTGACGCTGCAGGCAGCCTTGACGATGCGCGTATTGGGATCGTCGTCACTGTCCTTGAAGATCATCGGGCGTATATCGTCCCCGGCATAGGTGGTGATCCGGAAAGGCTCTCCGCGAAAATCCGGCTGGGCATAAAAAGCCGCCCTCACATAACGGGCGATCTGCTGGGTGCAGTCGATCTGCACCTCGGTCACTACCGAGCGGAATTGAAGGGCCTCGCCGGCGGGGGCCCACTGCGTCGCGCGGTTGATGCGCACCGGGATGAGGCGCAAGTCCTCCTTGACCTCGATGGCGGCCACGTTGACCTGGACGTAGTGGCTCGCGGAATTGGCGGGATCACCGGTGATGGTCAGCCAGGTATCGGCCGCAGCATGCACGCCGGCCGCCCACAGCGCCGCAGCCAGAAAAACGGCCGGCAAGCGGATCAAGCACTGTCTGGTCGAGGCGAAATGACCCAATGTCTGAAGCAAGGCGTTCCTGTCCTGAAAGACGGCTCTCCGGAAATTGTGAGAAAACCGGGTGGGAGGGGGCTGAAGTGGCGGGCACACAGCTTGAAACAGCTGCCAGCATCTGTATCTTGCCGCACACAGTCGGAGTGCGCGTTTCGAATTGTGACCGCGGCAAGCCCAAGGAAAAAATCCCGCGTACCAAACGGCACGCGGGATTTCAGATACTGGGGTGGCTGATGGGGCTCGAACCCACGACAACAGGAATCACAATCCTGGACTCTACCAACTGAGCTACAGCCACCGGAGCCCTGCATTATAGCGGCAAAGATGCCGCTTCTTTATTGGGTCACGACTTCTTCTGCATTTGCCTTGGCGGGGACAGGCTTGGGAACCAGGATTTCCGCCTTGAAACGGTCTTTCAGGCTGTTGTAATACGCCAGGCTTTCCGCCGACGTCCACCACTGCGCATACTGGTCGCGCTGCTGTTTGGCGACGGCTTCAACCGGCGCCTCGCGGGGGACCACCTTCTCGACCTTGACGATGGCGTAGCCCTGGCTTCCCAGGTCGACGCCCGCAAAAGCCGGCAGGGCGGCGGCATCGGCGCGCAGCGCGGCATCGATCACCGGGGTGGGCAGCTTCTGCGTCTGTTCGCGGGACACCACGACCGGCGCGGCCAGGCCCGTTGCCGACGCGGGAGCGGCCTTCCAGGCGGCCAGCTTGGCCACGCCTTCCTTGCGAGCTTCTTCCGCGGCGCGCTGGGCCAGCCAGCGTTGGCGCACGGTGTCTTTGACTTCGGCCAGAGGACGGGTGTGTGCGGGGGCGTATTGCACGATGCGTCCCGAGGCCAGCTGGCTGGGCCCCACTTCAATGGCTTCGGTATTGCGCTTTTTCTCGATCGCGTCCGGGGCAAACAAGGCATTGAGGAATTTGGCGTTCGCCAACACACCGGTCGCGCCAACCTGGGGCTGGCGTGTCACATTCGCCACCGACTTGATCTCCAGCTTCAGCTTGTCAGCCGCCGGCTTGAGGCTCTCGGCTTGCTCGTATACCGCGTTGGTAAAGATATCAGCGGATTCAGCGAACTTCTTCTGGGCTTCCTGCTTTTTCATTGCGGCCTCAAGTTCAGGGCGCAGCTCTTCAAAGCTGCGTTGCTTGACGTCCGTCAGCTTGATGATGTGGTAGCCAAATTCGGACTCGACGACATCGCTGATCTCGCCTTTTTTCATGGAAAAAACGGCATCTTCAAAAGGCTTGACCATGGAGTTGCGTCCGAAGAAATCCAGGTCGCCCCCCTTGGCTGCGGAGCCGGGGTCTTGTGAATTCTTGCGCGCCACGTCGGCAAAGCTGTCGGGGGATTTTTTGACCAGGGCCAGCAGTTCCTGCGCTTTCGCCTTGGCTTTTTCACGGTCGGCCGCGGGGGCGGACTTCGGGGATGCGATCAGGATATGGCTGGCTCGCCGCTCGCCCTCAAAGCGCGGAAGATTCTGCTCGTAATAGGTTTTCAAGTCGGCCGGGTTGACGGCGATGCCCTTGCCCACACCGTCCATGTCCAGCAGCACATATTCAATGCTCGCCTGCTCAGGCGCCTGGAAGAGTTTTTCGTTGGCCTTGTAATACTGCTCGAGCTCGGCGTCCGTCGGGTTCAGCTTGGCGACAAAGTCGGCGGCATTGAAGCGGGCCAGCTGGATTTCGCGCTTTTCGAAGTAGGCGTTCAGCGAAATGTCGGCAGCCGAACTGGAGGCAAAACCGCTGGCGCCCACGCCCGCCAGCACCTGGCGGTTCGACAAGTCGGCGCGCACATTGGCTTCGAACATCTCCGGGCTCAGACCCTGAGCCCCCAGCAGCTGGCGATAGCGCTCCATGTCGAGGCTGCCGTCCGGGCGGCGCAAGGAGGCGATCTCGGGGCTTTGCTGCAGCTCGCGCGCCAGGCGCTCGTTGCTCGTGGTGAGCTTGAATTTCTCGGCCGCCGCGGCGACAACGCGTTCACGCACCAGCCGCTCCAGGGAGGCGTAGCGCGCCTCGGGTGAATCGAGCAGCTTGGGGTCCAGGTTGGGCATGGAATTGCGGAGCTGGTCCATCTCACGCTGGTGCGCGCGGTCCCATTCCGGCTGGGTGATGCTCTTGCCGTCCACCTTGGCCACTGTCGCGCTCTGGTCCTTGGCGCGGTTGTAACCGTCGAGGCCGAACAACACAAAGGACGGAAGAATCAGCAAAAACAGCAGCACCATGACGATTTTGGTGTGCTTGCGAACGAAATCAAACATCTCGAATTTCCTGTACGACTGCTAACGGACAACCTGGGCCCACCAACAAAAAAGGCGAACCTCGTTCGCCTTTTTCCTCGTGGGTGGTGGGTGCTGACGGGCTCGAACCGCCGACCTACGCCGTGTAAGGGCGCTGCTCTACCAACTGAGCTAAGCACCCCACGTCAAACGTTCTTGTCAGTTCAAAGCATCCTTGAGCGCTTTGCCCGGACGGAACTTTGGAACCTTGGCTGCCTTGATTTTAATCGCATCGCCGGTCCGTGGATTACGGCCGGTGCGCGCAGCGCGTTTGCCCACCGCGAAAGTGCCAAAACCCACCAGAGACACGGAGCCTCCTTTTTTAAGGGTTGTTTTCACAGCGCCAATCGTGGATTCCAGCGCGCGCGTGGCGGCAGCTTTGGAAATGTCAGCATGTTTGGCAATGTGCTCGATCAGTTCGGTCTTGTTCACAAGGAGCCCCTCGTTGATAAAAAGTTAATCTGGTTGTCTCTAAAAAATATCTCCCGGGACACTGTGGTGTAGCGTCAGCGGGAGCGGCTTGCGCAGGTTTTCTGCTGCTTCCAATTAGAGCCATGGACTTCTAACCTGTCAATACAGCAGCAGGTTTTTACAACGTGCGGAGGCGGATTCTAGACGTTTTTTCAGCCCTTTCACGACTTAATCGTAAGCATGGTGTGTAATTTTCATGCTTGACAAAACACGGCTTTCCAACAAATTTACGACCCGGCCAGCGCCTGTGCAACGGCTTTGCCGACATCGGCCGTTCCGGCCTTTCCGCCCAGGTCGGGCGTGCGCGGCGCACCACTTTCGGGACTCAATACTTTTTCGATCGCGGCGAGTATGCCGTCGTGCGCTTCCTTGTGCCCGAGGAACTCCAGCATCATTGCACCGCACCAAATTTGCCCTATCGGATTGGCGATGTTGCGCCCCGCGATGTCGGGCGCCGAGCCGTGCACCGGCTCGAACAGCGAGGGGAATTTTCGTTCGGGGTTGAGGTTGGCGCTGGGTGCGATGCCAATGGTGCCGGTGCACGCCGGCCCCAGGTCGCTCAGGATGTCGCCGAACAGGTTGCTGGCCACCACCACATCGAAAAAGTCCGGGCGCTGCACAAAATGCGCGGTCAGGATGTCGATATGGAATTTATCCAGTTGGATGGCCGGATAGCTTTTCGCCATCTCGGCCACGCGCTCGTCCCAGTACGGCATGGAAATCGAGATGCCGTTGGATTTTGTTGCACTCGTCAGGTGTTTCTTGGGCCGCGATTGCGCCAGCTCAAACGCGAACTTCAGCACGCGGTCGACGCCGATGCGGGTGAACACCGATTCCTGCAGCACGAACTCGCGGTCGGTTCCGGGAAAGGCTTTTCCGCCTATGCTCGAATATTCACCCTCGGTGTTTTCACGAACGATGTAAAAGTCGATCTCGCCGGGCTGGCGCGGGCTGCCGTCGCGGCGCACCACGGGCGCGATGATGCCGGGCATCAGGCGCGCCGGCCGCAGGTTGATGTACTGGTCGAACTCGCGCCGGAACAGCAGCAGCGAGCCCCACAGCGAGACATGGTCGGCGATCTTCTCGGGCCAGCCCACCGCGCCGAAGTAGATCGCGTCATGGCCGCCGATCTGGTCCTTCCAGTTGTCGGGAAGCATCTTGCCGTGCCTCTCGAAATAGTCCCAGCTTGAAAAATCGAAATGGTCGAACTGCAGGTCAATGCCGTACTTGACGGCCGCGGCCTCCAGCACGCGCACGCCCTCGGGCATGACCTCCTTGCCGATGCCGTCGCCCGCGATGACAGCGATTCTCTTTTTGCCGGTGTTCTTGCTCATGGTGTTCCTTTGGGTTTTCAGGGTTTAAAAAATTTCAGCGCTTCGGCCAGCAGCAGCGCCGGCGCTTCTTCCGCGATGTAGTGGCCGCAAGGCAGGGCCAGGCCCGACACATCCAGCGCGCGCTCGCGCCAGAGATCGAGCACCTTGAAGCATTGGCCCACCGCGCCATGCTCGCCCCACAGCACGCGCAATGGCTGCGCCAACCGCAGGCCGGCCGCGACGTCGGCGCGGTCGTGCACCAGGTCGATGCCGGCGGAGGCCCGGTAGTCTTCACAAATGCTTTGGGCGGTGCCGGGGATTTGCGCGCAGCGCTCGTACTCGGCCAGCGCGGCCGGCGCGAATGCGGCCAGGCCCGCATGGCGCTTGCCCATCACGCTGCGCACATAGCGCGCCGGGTCGGAGGCTATCAGCGCTTCGGGCAAGGGCGGCGGCTGGATCAGGAAAAACCAGTGCCAGTAGGCGCGCGCAAAGGCATCCGAGGTGTTGTCGTACATGGCGAGCGTGGGCGCGATGTCCAGCAGCATCAGGCGCTCCACCGCATCCGGGTGGTCGGCCGCCAGGCGATGCGCCACGCGCGCGCCGCGGTCGTGGGCCAACACCTGGAAGCGCGAAAAACCGCAGGCCTTCATGACGGCCATGGCGTCCTGTGCCATCGCGCGTTTCGAATAGGCCTGGTGATCCGCGTCGCTCGCGACCCGGGCCGAATCCCCGTAGCCGCGCAAGTCCATCATGACCACGCTAAATACCTTGGCCAGCTCACCGGCCACCGCGTGCCACATCGCATGGGTTTGCGGGTGGCCGTGCAGCAGCAGCAAGGGCGCGCCGCTGCCGCCCTGCAAGGTGCGCAGCCTGCCGGCCGGCCCTTCTATGTCGCGTTGGGAAAATCCTTCGAACATCAATCGGCCTTGATTCCTTTTTGTGCCACCAGTTTGTTCCAGCGTTGGTATTCTGACCGGATCAAGGCGTCAGACTGCGCTGGCGTCTGGGGCCATGCGTCAAAACCCTCACGCGCCAGGCGGGCCCGGACCTCGGGCGCATTCAGCGTCTCGTTCAGGGACTGGCTGAGCTTGCCAAGCACGTCTTGCGAAGCGGCGGCAGGCGCGCTCACCACAAACCATGTTTCAAACACATAGTTCGCCAGCCCGGCTTCGGCCATGGTCGGCACCTCGGGCAACATGGGCGAGCGCTTTGGGCCCGTCACCGCGAGCGCCCTCAGCTTGCCGCCCGCCACATGCTGCTGCGCGGCGGACAGCACGGGAAAGCTCATATCGACCTGCCCCGAGATGGTATCGACCAGGGCCGGCCCGCCGCCCCGGTAGGGAACGTGAAGAATAAAGGTATTCGATTCGGCCTTGAACAATTCGGCCGCCATATGAAAAGTGCTGCCGGTGCCCGCCGAGCCGAATGACAGTTTCCCGGGCCGGGCTTTGGCGAACACCACCAGCTCGCGAACAGTCTTGGCGGGCACCTGGTTGTTGACCACCAGCACATGCTGCGACGTGGCCACCGTGCCAACCGCTTTCAGGTCTTTCAGCGTGTCAAAGGGCAGCCGCGCAAACAGCGACGGATTGATGGCCTGCGACACGGTATTGAGCGACAGCGTGTACCCATCCGCCCGCGACTTGGCGACGGCATCCATGCCGAGGTTGCCGGAGGCGCCGGCCCGGTTATCCACCACCACCGGCTGCCCCAGACGTTTGCCCCATTCGTCGGAGATCAGCCGGGCCGCAATATCCGCGCTCCCGCCCGGCGCATAGGGCACCACCAGGCGAATGGGTTTGTCGGGAAAGCCCTGGCTCCAGGCCGGCGCGGCGATGCACGCCAAGGCAATCCAGGCGGCGCGGCACAACCATGATCGGCGCAGCTCGTGATGAAGGTCCATGAATGGCATGCGAGTCTCCTGTTCGTTATGGGACTCATTCTGGCTAGCGGATCGCCTTGATTCAAGCAATAATCTGGCAATCAATTATTTTCTTTAAGGCATGAATGGATCGCAGTGACCTAGAACTGGTTTTGGCCGTGCGCGACGGCGGCAGCCTGAGCGCCGCCGCGCTGGCCCTCGACGTCGCGCCACCGGTCGTGACCAAACGGCTTGCCGCCCTGGAAGCCCAACTGGGGCAGCGCCTGTTCCAGCGCACGACACGCCGGGTCAGCCCCACGGCCGAGGGAGAGACCGTGTGCGAACGCGCGCGGGTGCTGCTGCAGGGATTCACATCGCTCGAATCAGAATTGCAGGAGCGCAAGGCGGAGCCAACAGGGCTGATCCGCCTGGTCGCGACTTTCGGGTTTGGGCGCTTGTGGCTGGGGCCGGCGCTTTCTGGTTTTCAGGAGCGTTACCCGCGCGTCGAAATCCAGTTGCAACTCACCGAGCAATTGCCCGACCTGGCGCTTGAAGGCTTTGACGGCGCGATCTGGCTCTGGTCGGTCGAGGGCCGGCAGGCGGCGCAGTGGGTGTCCCGGCGGCTCGCGCGCAACCAGCGCGTGCTGGTGGCCTCGCCGCGTTACATCAAGCAGCACGGTGCACCGGCCAGCCTGGAAGCGTTGCAGGACCATGCCTGCCTGATCGTGCGTGAAAACGGCAACACCGCGGGGCGGCGCTTTGATGTCTGGTCGCTGCACCGGGAGCGCGACAAGGTGCCGGCGCGCGTGCGCGTGCACGGTCCCCTGGCCAGCAATTCAGGCGAGCTGGTGCGCGACTGGTGCCTCGAAGGCCGCGGCATCATGCTGCGCAGCCTGTGGGACATCGCGCCGCAGCTGGCCTCGGGCCAACTGGTGCGCATTCTGCCGGCCTATTCGATGCCCGATGCCGACATCCACTGGCTGGCGCCCTACCGCACCGACCAGCCGCGGCGCATACGCCTGCTGATAGACCACCTGGCCGCGCAATTCCAGGACGCGCCCTGGAAAACTACAGGGCCGGCGGCGGCTTCACGGGCCGCACCACGAGGCTCACGCCCAGCGCCGTGAGCGCCGTGCCCAGGATGGTGGCCGTGGTGATGGACTCGCCAAACAGCGCCCAGGCCATCAGGGCCGTGGTGGGTGGCACCAGGTAGAGCAGGCTGGTTACCGCAGTTGCCGCGCCGCGCTGGATCAGCAGGTAAAGCAGCGAACTGCCGCCCAGCGTCAGCGCCAGCACCGACCAGGCCATGGCGCCCAGCAAATGAACGTTCCAGTTGATCGCCTCGGTTTCAAACAAGGCCAACGGCAGAGTCACGACAAAGGCCGCCGCCAGCTGGATGGCATTGGCCGTGCGCACATCGGTCGGCTGGACAAAACGCTTTTGATACAGCGTGCCGGCCGTGATGCAGAACAGGGCGAATACGGTGCAGCCCAGCGTCAGCGTGCTGACCTCCTGGCCGGTGCCGAATTTGCGCGATACCACCAGCAGCAAGCCGCCCAGCCCGAATGCCAGGCCGGCCCACTGGCGCGGGCTGACCCGGGCCGGCGCGTTGCCGGCGTCGCCCGAGGATATCCACGACACCCACAGCGCCGTCAGCACGGGCTGAAGCCCGACGATGAGCGCCGTCAGGCCCGAACCCATGCCGGCCTTCATCGCGCTCCAGATGCCGCCCAGGTAACCCGCATGCATCAGCAAACCGGTGACAGCCAGGTGGCCCCACTGCGCGCCCGTCCTGGGCCAGGCGGCTCGGGCCAGGACTATCCAGGCCAGGAAACAAAGAATGGACAGGAAATAGCGTATGGCCAGGAAAGTCAGCGGCGGGGCGTAAGGCAAGCCGTATTTGGCGACGATGAAGCCGGTGCTCCAGATCACGACAAACACGGCGGGCATGGCCCGGATCAAGGCACCCGGGGAAGAAGAGGCAGAACTCAAGGAGGGCAGCTTTAGGGGGACGGCGAGGCTATTTGGCGCGCGCGCGGATTTCCGGGATGGCTTTTTGCAGGTAATAAATCATGGACCAGACCGTGAGAATGGCGGAGATCCAGATCAGCCAGGTGCCCCAGACATGCGTGTTGACCACGCCGAAGAGCACACCGTCGAACAGCAAAAAGGGGATAGCAATCATCTGCACCGTGGTCTTGACCTTGCCCAGCATGTGCACGGCGACGCTTTTGGTCGCCCCTATCAGGGCCATCCACTCGCGCAGCGCCGAAATGGCGATTTCGCGGCCAATGATGATGAGGGCCACGAACACGTCGGCGCGCTGCAGGTGCACCAGCACCAGCAAAGAGGCGCAGACCAGGAACTTGTCGGCCACCGGATCCAGGAAGGCGCCGAAGGAGGAAGTCTGGTTCAGCTTGCGTGCCAGAAAGCCGTCCAGCCAGTCGGTCGCGGCGAAGACCACAAACATCACGGTGGCGATCAGGTTGCGCTCAGTGGGCGCCAGGTTCAGGTAGAACACCCCCACGATCAGCGGAATCGCAACAATGCGGGTCCAGGTCATCAGCGTGGGGATGGTCAGAAACATGACCCGATTTTGGCATGAGCCGCACCAAGCCCGCCGGGCACCGGGTTAAAGCGCACCAAAACGGTGGTTTCCGTTGCTCAAATACGTCTGGCGCCCAACGGCGCATCAATGCAGCGCGCGGTAGATTTCCTCGGCCAGGTCCTTCGAAATGCCGTCCACCGTGGCGATGTCTTCCGCGCTCGCAGAGGCAATGCCGCGAATGCCGCCAAAGCGCTGCAGCAGGCTGGCGCGCCGTTTCGGGCCTATGCCCGCGATGTCTTCCAGCTTGCTGCCCCCCACCCTGACCTTGGCGCGCTTGGCCCGCATGCCGGTGATGGCAAAGCGGTGGGCCTCGTCGCGGATCTGCGCGATCAGCATCAGCGCGGCCGAATCCCGCCCCAAATAGACCTTGTCGCGCCCATCGGCAAACACCAGCTCTTCCAGGCCGACCTTGCGGCCCTCGCCTTTTTCGACGCCGGCAATCAGCCCCAGGTCCAGGCCCAGTTCCTCGAACACCTCGCGCGCCATGGACACCTGGCCCTTTCCGCCGTCGACCAGCACCAGGTCGGGCAGCTTGGCCTCGCCGTTGCGCGCGGCTTCGGCCAGGCGGGTGTAGCGGCGCGTCAGCACCTGGCGCATGGCGGCATAGTCGTCGCCGGGCGTGATGCCTTCGATGTTGTAGCGGCGGTATTCGCTGTTGACCATCTTGTGCTCCTGGAACACCACGCAGGAGGCTTGCGTCGATTCCCCGGCCGTGTGCGAGATGTCGAAGCACTCGATGCGCAAGGTGTCCAGGTTGTCCAGCGGCAAATCAAGTGCCTCGGCCAGCGCGCGCGTGCGCGCCTGCTGCGAGCCTTGCTCGGCCAGCAGCCGGGCCAGTTGCAGGCCGGCATTTTTCTGCGCCATCTCCAACCAGATGCGGCGCTGCTCGCGCGGCTGGTGGATAGCAGTGACCTTGGTGCCGGTCTGGGCGCTGAGCGCCTCCATCAATTCCTTGTCCACAGCTTCGCTGCAGACCAGGGTGGGCGGAACCGGCACGTCGATGTAGTGCTGCGCGATAAAGGCTTCCAGCACCAGGGCCTCCAGCGGTTTGGCTGGCGGCGCCGAAGCCGGCACGGCCTCCGTGCCGGCTTCGGCATCAAGCGCCGCGACGTCGGCCGCGTTCTCCACATGGCTCGGAAAGTAAGCCCTGTCGCCCAGGTGGCGGCCGCCGCGCACCATGGCGAGGTTGACGCAGGCCTTGCCGCCCTGCACTTTCACCGCCAGGATGTCGACGTCCTTGTCGCCGCCGATTTCCATGGACTGCTGGTGCAGCACCTTGGACAGCGCCGACATCTGGTTGCGCAATTCGGCGGCCTGCTCGAACTCCAGCTTCTCGGCATGGGCCAGCATTTTTTTCTCGAGCTCGGTCAGGATGTCCTGGGCCTGGCCTTGCAGGAAGCGTTCGGCGTTGGCGGTGTCCAGCGCATACTGCTCGGGCGACACATGGCCCACGCAGGGCGCCGAGCAGCGCTTGATCTGGTACAGCAGGCAGGGCCGCGTGCGGTTGTTGAACACCGTGTCTTCGCAGGTGCGCAAGCGGAACACCTTTTGCAGCAGCAAGATGGTGTCCTTGACGGCCCAGGCACTCGGGTAAGGCCCGAAGTAGCGGTGCTTTTTCTCGACCGCGCCGCGGTAGTAGGCAATGCGCGGGAACACCGCGGCCGCCGGGGCCTCGCCCTCCACGGGCGGGCGCGCGCCGGTGAGCTTGAGGTAGGGGTAGCTCTTGTCGTCCCGAAACAGGATGTTGTATTTCGGGTTCAGCGTCTTGATCAGGTTGTTTTCCAGCAGCAGCGCTTCCGCCTCGGAGCGCACCACTGTGGTCTCCATACGGACGATCTTGGTCACCATGTGGCCTATGCGCGTGCCGCCGTGGTTCTTCTGGAAGTAGTTGGAGACCCGCTTCTTGAGGTTGCGCGCCTTGCCGACGTACAGCACGCCGCCCTCGGCATCGAAGTAGCGGTAGACGCCAGGCAAGGCGGGCAGCGCGGCCACTTCGGCCAGCAGCTCGGGTGCATGGCCGGAGCTTGGCTTTTCAACGGAGGGATGTTCAGGCATTCCCCTATTTTGCCGCGTCGTGGCGCTTTGAGGCGGAGGCATCCGCTGCATCACAATACCCGCCATGGCTACCGCGCGCGTTTGGGATATTTTTTGCAAAGTCATCGACAATTTCGGGGACATTGGCCTCTGCTGGCGCCTGGCCGTCGACCTCGCCTCGCGGGGCCACACGGTGCGGCTGTGGGTGGACGATGCCTCGGCCTTGCGCTGGATGGCGCCGGCCGGGTGCGAGGGAGTTCACGTGCTGCCCTGGCCGCAAGAGGGCAAGCCGCTGGACCTGCAGGCCGCCGGGCTTGCGCAACAGCCGACCGATGTGCTGGTCGAG
The DNA here is from genome assembly GCF_056401275.1 of Polaromonas sp. P4_F6. Lineage (NCBI taxonomy): Bacteria > Pseudomonadati > Pseudomonadota > Betaproteobacteria > Burkholderiales > Comamonadaceae > Polaromonas > Polaromonas sp. P4_F6. The sequence goes on from NZ_JBFUJQ010000002.1 coordinate 305,567, forward strand.
GCCTTCGGCTGTGAAATAGCACCCGAGTTTTTGGCCGCCTGCGCCGATGCCGCGCAGGCAAGCGGCCGCACGCCCGTCTGGATCAACCTTGAATACCTGTCCGCCGAGGACTATGTCGAGCGCTCCCACACCCTGCCCTCGCCCGTGCAAAACGGCCCGGCGGCCGGCTGGACCAAATGGTTTTTCTACCCCGGCTTCACCGACAACACCGGCGGGCTGCTGCGGGAGCCCGGCTTGCTGGAACGGCAGGCGCAGTTTGACCGCGCCAGCTGGCTTCAAGCCCATGGAATCCCCGGCGAGGGACAAACCCTGGTAGCCCTGTTCTGCTATGAACCCCCGGCGCTGCAAAGCCTGCTCGCGCAGTTCGCGCGGCAGGGCCTGCAAGGCCGGCCGGTGCGCCTGCTGGTGGCCGCCGGGCGCGCGGCCGCCGCGGTACGGGCCCTTGCCGGCGATAACCCTGGTCAAATCGGGGGCACACAGCTTTCAATTTCCTACCTGCCCTTGCTGGCGCAGACGGAATTTGACCACCTGCTCTGGGCCTGCGACCTGAATTTCGTGCGCGGCGAGGACTCGGTGGTGCGAGCGCTCTGGGCCGGTAAACCTTTTGTCTGGCAGATTTACCCCCAGCATGACAACGTCCACCTGGCCAAGCTCCAGGCCTTTCTGGACTGGCTGCAGGCGCCGCCCTCACTGCGCGCGTTTCATGCCGCCTGGAACAGCCAGGAAGCGCCCCAAGGCGCCGCGACAGACCCGCCCCCCCTGCCCGCCGACCTGCCCATCTGGCAGGCCGCCACCCAGGCGAGCCGCGCCCGGCTGGCGGCCCAGGACGACCTGGCGACCCGGCTGCTCGGCTTTGTGGCAAAAAAACGTTAAAATCATGGGCTTTGCAGACCAGCCCGAAGACCAGCCAGGTCTTGGCGTCCTGCACAACCCGCCGCGGAACCTGCACACCGGTGCAAGCGTTTAGCGGCCTACCTCAGTGAAACTGCTATGAAAATCGCTCAAGAAATCCGCGCCGGCAACGTCATCATGCACGGCAAGGACCCGATGGTGGTGCTCAAGACCGAATACAGCCGCGGTGGGCGCAATTCCGCCACCGTGCGCATGAAGCTCAAAAGCCTGGTCGCCAACTTCAACACCGAAGTCGTGTTCAAGGCCGACGACAAGATGGACCAGATCGTCCTCGACAAGAAGGATTGCACCTACTCCTACTTCGCCGACCCGCTGTACGTTTGCATGGACTCCGAGTACAACCAGTACGAAGTCGAAGCCGAAAACATGGGCGACTCGCTCAACTACCTGCAGGACGGCATGGAGCTGGAAGTCGTGTTCTACGACGGCAAGGCCATCTCGGTGGAACTGCCCACCAGCGTGCAGCGCGAAATCACCTGGACCGAACCCGCCGTCAAGGGCGACACCTCCGGCAAGGTCCTGAAACCCGCCAAGATCGCCACCGGTTTTGAAATCGGCGTGCCCATCTTCGTGGCCCAGGGCGACGTGGTCGAAATCGACACCCGCACCGGCGAATACCGCAAACGCGTGTAAACCCGCTTCGGCACCCCGCAAAAGGCTCCTCGCGGAGCCTTTTTGCTTTATGCGACCTGCACCGGTGCCGGAAAAAGAAGCCGCCCTCCCTGATCGTTGACAATAAGCGCATGGAACAAAAACAGGATCTATCCGTCAGCCGCCTGGCCAACGCCTGGGCAGCACTGCAGGCCCACGCCAGCGAGGGCAACCCGCTCGAAGCCGACGCCTCCCGCCTGGCCTTTGCCGACCCGGAATTCCTGCTGCGGCGTGAAACCCGCGGCATACGCTTTCAGCTTGAGCTGCTCAAGCCGGACCTGGAACAGCAGGCCCACGGCATTGAAAACACCGTGGTGGTGTTCGGCAGCGCCCGCTTTCGCAGCGAAGAGGATTCCGCCCTGATGGTGGCCGAGGCCGAGGCCGGCGGCGACCCCGAGGTGATAGACCGCGCGAAAAAGCTGGCACGCAACGCCCATTACTATGAGAGCGCCCGCGCCTTCGGCAAGCTGGTGGCGCAGTACAGCAGCGACAAGCCGCCGGAAACCAAGCTCTTCATCTGCACCGGCGGCGGCCCGGGCATCATGCAGGCGGCCAACCGCGGCGCGCACGAGGCCGGCGGCCTCAGCGTGGGCCTGGCCATCGTGCTGCCCATGGAAGAAGCGGCCAACCCCTACGTGCCGCCCGAACTCTCCTTCAAGTTCCACTACTTCGCGCTGCGCAAGATGCATTTCATGATGCGCGCCAAGGCCCTGGTGGTGTTTCCGGGCGGCTTCGGCACGCTGGACGAGCTGTTCGAGGTCATCACCCTGGTGCAGACCCGCAAGGCCAAGCCGGTGCCCATCATCCTGTTCGGCAGCAGCTACTGGAAGCGCCTGCTCAATACCGAGATGCTGGTGGAAGAAGGCGTGATCTCGCCGAACGACCTCAAACTGTTCCAGTATGTGGACGACCCGCAGGTCGCCTGGGACCTGATCAAGGACTTTTACCGTCTTTGATGTCGCCGTGCCCGCCGTGGGCCGGCATGCTGTCCTTCAGCAACCAGGCCGCGCGCGAGCCCGCGCCCACCATCGCGCCGGTGGTCCAGAACACGCCGGCAATCCCGATCAGCGCGCCGGCTGAGCCGAACAGCATGGGCATGACCACGCTGGACGCATTGATGGCCATCAGCCGCAGGCCCAGCGCCTCGCCGTGGCGCGCCTCCGGCGTGATCTGGTGCAGCATGCTCATGACCATGGGCTGCACCATGCCCAGCGCCAGGCCCAGCAGGATGGAGCACAGGCCCATGCCGATGGCCGAGTGCATCAGCGGGTAGATGCCGAACAGCAGCGCCGTCACCAGCATGGAAACCGCCAGCACCTTCCATTCGCGCAGATGGGCGGCCACCAGCGGCATCACCATGCGGATCAGCGCCGCGGCCACCGCGAACGAACCCAGGATGGTGCCTATCACCGAGGCGCTGATGCCGCGCTCAAAACCGAGCACGGGCACCACAAAGGTGTGGACGTCCCAGCAGGATGACAAAAACCAGTTCACCAGCATCAGGCGGCGGAAGGTGGCCTGGCGCAGCAAGTCCCAGGCCCTGGGCTGCGGGCCGCCGCTGGCGGCGATCACCGGCGGCAGCTCCCGCGTCTTGCGCACCAGGAACCAGCAGGCCAGCGGCAGTATCGCCATCAGCAAAAACGCCGCGCGGTAGCCCGAGGTGCTGCCGGGCACGGCGCCCACATGGTCGATCAGCAGGCCGGCCGAAAACGGCCCGATGAAATTGGACACGGCCGGGCCTATGGCCAGCCAGCTGAACACCTGGCGCAGCTCCAGCGCGCCGACCGCCGCGCGGCCCACATGGCGCTGCAGCGAAATCACCGCCGCGCCGGTGGCGCCGCCGGTGAGCAGCGCCGCCAGGCACAGCACCGGGAACACCGGAAAAGCCACCGCCGCCCCGGCCCCCAGCACCGCGGCGAACACGCTGTAGCGCATAGGGCGCCGCAAGCCGTGGCGGTCGGCAAAACGGCCGGCCGGCAGCGCCAGGAAAACCTGCGTCAGGGCAAACAGCGCGAGCAGCACACCGACCGCCGCGGGGCTGTAGCCTTCGCGCAGCGCCAGCAGGGGCGCCGCCATGCGGGTGCCGGCCATGCAGGCATGCAGGCAGATCTGCGCCAGGATCAGGCGTGCGAGTTCAGGCGTCATGCGGCGCAGCTCATGCGCGGTGCATCAGGGGTTGTCCAGGTCTTTGTCAAGGGGGTCCAATGGAAGCAGGCGGGCGGATTCGATTTCAGGCAGCGCTTCGACATTGCGCAAGGCCTTGCCCATGACGCGGCTGCGCTGCTCGGCGCTGCTCAGCGTGTTAAGCACGGTTTCGGTCTGGGATTTGACCTTGGCCAGCACGTCGCCGAACTTGCCGAACTCGGTCTTGACCGCGCCCAGAACCTGCCAGACTTCGCTGGAGCGTTTTTCCAGCGCCAGCGTGCGAAAGCCCATCTGCAGGGAGTTGAGCATGGCTAGCAGCGTGGTCGGGCCGGCCAGCGTGACACGGTGGTCGCGCTGCAGGAATTCCATCAGGCCCGGTCGGCGCAGCACCTCGGCATACAGGCCCTCGGTCGGCAGGAACAGGATGGCGAAATCGGTGGTGTAAGGCGGGTCTATGTACTTGTCGGAAATCGACTTGGCCTCCAGGCGTATGCGCGCCTCCAGTGCCTTGCCGGCGATTTCCGCGCCCAGCACGTCGGCGCGCTGCTGCGCGTCCAACAGGCGCTCGTAATCTTCGTTCGGGAATTTTGCGTCTATCGGCAGCCACAGCGGCTCACCGGAATCGGAGCGGCCCGGCAGCTTGATGGCGAAGTCGACCGGGTTCTTGCCGCCGCGGCGCGTGATGACCTGGGCCGCGTACTGGTCGACGGTGAACACCTGCTCCAGCAGGGCCGAGAGCTGCGCCTCGCCGAAAATGCCGCGCGTTTTCACATTGGTCAGCAAATGCTTGAGGTCGCCCACGCCCTGGGCCAGCGTCTGCATCTCGCCCAGGCCCTTGTGCACCTGCTCGAGCCGGTCGGCCACCTGCTTGAAGCTTTCGCCCAGGCGGGTTTCCAGCGTGGTCTGCAGCTTTTCGTCGACCGTCTTGCGCATCTCGTCGAGCTTGGCGGAATTGGTCTGTTGCAGCTGCGCGAGCTGCTTTTCCAGCGTCTCGCGCACCTCACCCATCCGCCTGGCATTCGACTCGCTGACCGATTGCAGCTGCGTGCTCAGGGTGTCGGACAGCGTCTTTTGCAGCAAGGTGAGCTGCTGCGCGAACGCGTCGATCTGGGTGTTCTGCGTGCGGGTGGCTTCGGCGCTTTGCTGCACAAGGGTTTGCTGAAAGGTGGCAAAAGTTTTCGCCAGTTCCTCGCGGCTGCTGCGCGCGTTGTCGCCGATCTCGCGGCGCAAATCGCGCTCCAGCTTGTCGTGGCCCGCTGCGATAGCCGCAAGCAATTCGGTGCCGGCACCGGAAGGCTGGCCGGGCTTGCGCAACAGCAGCCACACCAGCAACGCCAGGTTGGCCGCCAGCAAGGCGATGATCAGCCAGTTTTCCATCATGTGTCTATTGTCCGCTTGCCGCCAGCACCGCAGGATTGAGCGGGGTCAGCGGCTTCTTGCCGCTGAAAAACGCGATCAGGTTGTCGGCGGCCAGGCTCGCCATGGCCATGCGCGTGGGAATGGTGGCGCTGGCGATGTGCGGGGTCAGCACTACATTGGGAACGGTCAGCAGGTCCGGGTGCACCTTGGGCTCACCCTCGAACACGTCCAGCCCGGCGGCCGCGATGCGTTTGTCGCGCAGGGCCGCGGCCAGCGCGGCATCGTCCACAATGCCGCCGCGCGCGATATTGATCAGGTTAGCGGTTGGCTTCATCAAGGCCAGCTCCGCGGCGCCTATGGTGTGATGAGAGGCTGGCGAGTAAGGCAGGACCAACACCAGGTGGTCGGCTGTCCTGAGCAGCTCCTCCTTGCCGACGTAGCTGGCCTTGCATTCGGCTTCGAGCGCCGCGTCCAGGCGCGAGCGGTTGTGGTAAATCACCTTCATGCCGAAACCATGGGCGCCGCGTTTGGCAATGCCCTGCCCTATACGGCCCATGCCCAGGATGCCCAGCGTGGCGCCATGGATGTCGGAGCCGGCGAACATGTCGTAGCTCCATTTGGTCCATTTGCCGGCACGCAGGTAGTGTTCGCTCTCGGTCACGCGGCGGGCCGTGGCCATCAGCAGCGCAAAACCGAAGTCGGCCGTGGTTTCGGTCAGCACGTCGGGCGCGTTGGTGGCCAGCACACCGGCCGCCGTCATCGCGTCGATGTCGAAGTTGTTGTAGCCCACGGCCATGTTGGCGCAGATCTTCAGGCCCGGACAGGCGGCCAGCACCTCCGCGTCAATTTTGTCGCCGCCGGTGGTGAAGGCGCCATCCTTGCCCTTGAGGCGCTCGGTCAGTTGAGCCTTGGACCAGGTCTCGTCAGCCTGGTTGGATTCGACCTCGAAATGCTGCTCCAGGCGGGCGATGACTTCGGGGAAGACGGCGCGCGCGACGAGGATTTTGGGTTTGCTCATGATGGTTTCAGGGTGAGGTGAAAGACGATGCTAGCAATTCGGCGGAAGAATCAGCAGCCGAGGTAACAGGTGAAGTGCCCGCAGCTTGCCGGACCCGGGGCGCGTCGGGGTGCCAGCCCAGCACGGCCAGCAGCACAAAGAAGCCGACCACATAGCCCAGCGCCACATGCCAGCCGCCCTTGAGCCAGGCGGCTACGGACCTGGCCTCGGGGTACATATTGGCCAGCGCCACGCCGGCCGAGGAGCCGAACCACAGCATGCTGCCGCCGAAGCCCACGGCATAGGCCAGAAAACCCCAGTCGTAGCCGCCCTGGTGCAGGGCCAGCGCCGTGAGCGGGATGTTGTCGAACACCGCGCTCACAAAACCCAGGCCGAAAGCGGTTTGCCAGCTGGCGGCCGGCAGGTGCTGCACCGGCATCATGGAAGCGCACAGCACCAGCGACAGCAGAAAGACGCTGCCGCGCGCGGCCTCGGGCAGCAGGCCCCAGTTGGAGCGGCGCCAGGGCGTGGTCAGCGCGATCGCCGCCCACACGGCGACACCTATCACCGGAAACCGCTCCAGCACTGCGGGGTCGCGCAGGTTGAAGTACACATTGGCGGCCACCGCCGACAGCAGGATGGTGGCGACAATGCCCAGGCGCGCCCAATGCAGCTGCGCGCCCGGCACGGCGTCCTTCATGATGGGCTGGAACGCGTGCTGCTGGCGCGCCGCTACCACGCCGAAGATGGCCAGCGCCACCACAGCGCCCGCATAGGATTCGAAGACTTGGCCCGGCGAGACGCCGGCAATCCACATCATGGTGGTGGTGGTGTCGCCCACCACACTGCCCGAGCCGCCCGCGTTGCTGGCGGCCACGATGGCGGCCAGGAAGCCGATGTGCACGCGCTTGCGGTAGAGCACGGACGCCATGGTGCCGCCTATCATGGCCGCCGCAATGTTGTCGAGAAAGCTGGAGAGCACAAAGACCAGCAGCAGCATCACAAAGCCGCCCTTCCAGTCGTCGGGCAGGTAGCGCGGCAGCAGCGCCGGAATGCCGCTTTTTTCGAAATGGTCGGACAGCAGCGCGAAACCCAGCAACAGGCCCAGCAGGTTGGCCAGCGTCACCCACTCATGCGCCAGCAATTGCAGCAGGCCGCCCAGGCCGGGCGTGCCGGAAAAATCGCCCAGCGCGAGTTTGTAGAGCGTGATCACCGCCAGGCCAGTCAGCGCCACCTTGAGCGTGTGCCGGTGCAGCAGCGCCACACCGAGCAGCGTCAGGCCGAACAACACAAAATCAAGGGGGATACCTGCAATAGCCACGCGCTGGTTTTGGATAAAAGATAAGTAAGCGGTCGATTATGCCGGTGAGGCGATTTCAAACACCTGGCGCAGGTAGGCCAGGTATTTTTCGTCGTCGCACATGTTCTTGGACGGGGTGTCGGAAAGCTTGGCCACCGGCTGGCCGTTGCAGCGGATCATCTTGATGACGATCTGCAGCGGCTCGTAACCGAGGTCGTTGGTCAGGTTGGTGCCTATGCCGAAGGCCAGCTGGCAGCGGCCCTTGAACTGGTGGTACAGCTCTATGGTGCGCGGCACCGTAAGACCGTCGCTGAAGATCAGCGTCTTGGTTTTGGGGTCGACCCGGTTTTTGCTGTAGTGCGCAAGCATGCGCTCGCCCCACTGGAAAGGGTCCCCGCTGTCGTGGCGCGCGCCGTCGAACAGCTTGCAGAAATACATGTCGAAGTCGCGCAGGAAAGCGCTCATGCCGTAGACATCGGACAGCGCGATACCGAGGTCGCCGCGGTACTCCTTGGCCCACGATTCAAAAGCGAAGACCTGGCTGTCGCGCAGCCGCGGCCCCAGCGCCTGGCAGGCCTGCAGGTATTCATGCGCCATGGTGCCCAGCGGCGTCAGGCCCAGCTTCATCGCGAACAGCACGTTGCTGGTGCCGGCGAACTGCCCCTGCATCCCCGTGCCGAGACGCCCGGCCAGCGTGCGCAGCACTTCCTCGTGCCAGGCCTTGCCGAAGCGGCGGCGCGTGCCGTAGTCGGCGATCTTGAGCGCGCCCAGGCCCTCGGCCTGCAGCTCGCCGATCTTGGTGTCCAGGCGCCTGCGGCCTTCAGCGAAGTCGGCCTTTTTCTGCGTGTTGCGGAAATAGACCTCGTTGATGATGGCCAGCACCGGGATCTCGAACAGGATGGTGTGCAGCCAGGGACCCTTGATGGAGACCTCGATCTCGCCCGAGGGCAGCGCCGTGACGCTGACATATTTTTCATTGAGCCGGAAGATGCCGAGGAAGTCGACAAAGTCGCTCTTGATGAAGCGCATGGCCTTGAGGTAGGCCAGTTCGGCATCCTGGAAACGCAGGTTGCACAGGCCACGGATCTCTTCGCGTATCTCGGTCACATAGGGCGCCAGGTCGCCTATGCCAGTCGCGCCGGCGTTGCGGCATTTGAAGCGGTACTCCACCTCGGCGCCCGGAAACTGGTGCAAGACCACCTGCATCATGGTGAACTTGTACAGGTCCGTATCTAGGAGGCTGGTGATGATCATGGAGAACGCTTGAGGGCCGCGGCGCCGGGGGCGCCTTGGCGGTTAATCAGGTGAACAAGCCCGCAGCAAACCATGCAGGCGGGCATCCAACGCGCCGGCTCAGGTACCGAGGAAATCCACTTCAAACAGCAAGGTGGCATTCGGCGGAATCACGCCGCCGGCGCCGCGTGCGCCGTAGCCCAGCGCGGCCGGAATGATCAGGCGGCGCGTACCGCCCACCGACATGCCCTGCACACCTTCGTCCCAGCCGCGAATGACCTGGCCCGCGCCCAGCGAAAACTCGAAGGGCTGGCCGCGGTCCTTGCTGGAGTCGAACTTGGCGCCCTGCACGCCGTCGTTGTAAAGCCAGCCGGTGTAGTGGACCTTGACGCTCTGGCCGGCCTTGGCGATGGCGCCGGTACCCAGCACGGTGTCTTCGTACTGCAGGCCGGAGGCGGTGGTGGTGATGTTGCTCATGGGGGTCCTTTGAGGGAAGGGAAGATTAAGAAGAGGAGGAAAAAGAGAAAAAACGGGAAAGAAGCGGGTCTTTCTTCACGAACCCCTGACTTTACCCGCAACCAGCAAAACCAGCCTGTCAGCACGGGCAGCCAGCAGCTGATTCTGTTCGGCCACCAGCAGGCCCAGGCCTTGCCGGCGCAGTGCCAGCAGCGCGTCGCGAATCGCTTCCACCAATACGGGGGCAATGCCCTCGCAAGGCTCGTCCAGCAGCAGGATGCGCGGGCCGGTCATCAGCGTGCGGGCAATCGCCAGCATCTGCTGCTCGCCGCCGCTCATCTGGTCGGCGCGGCGTCCCAGCATGGCTTTGAGCGCGGGGAACAGGTCCAGCGCCCTGGCCTCCTGCGCCTGCAGGTCGCGGCCCGCCGCGATGCGCAGGTTCTCGCGCACCGTGAGCTCGGTAAACAGGCGGCGGTCCTCGGCGACATAACCCAGGCCGGCCTGGGCGCGGCGGTGGGTGTCCCAGCGTTCAATCGCCGCCAGGCCCGCGCCCTGCGGGCCCGCCGGGTCGCGGTAGCGGATGTGGCCTTCGGTGCGCACTTCCAGGCCCATCAGGGACTTGAGCAGCGTGGACTTGCCGGCGCCGTTCAGGCCCTGCAGCACCACCAGTTCACCGGGCGCTACCCGCAGCGACACCGCGAACAAGGCCTGGGCCGGGCCGTAAAAGGCATTGAGCTGGTCGACCTCAAGCATGGCTCTCTCCTTCGCCGCCGGCCTGGCCCAGGTAGCGGCTGCGCACCACGGCGTCGCGCGAAATCTCGTCGAACGAGCCCTGCGCCGCCAGCCGGCCCTCTATCAGCACCAGCACGCGGTCGGCCACACCGGCCACGGCATCCATATTGTGTTCGGTGTAAAGCACGGCCATGCCCTGCCCCGCCAGACGCTTGACGAGCTGCATCAGCTCGGCGCGCTCGGGCCCTGCCAGGCCGGCGGCCGGTTCGTCGAGCAGCAGGAGCTGCGGCCGGGCCGCCAGCGCCACGGCCAGTTCCAGCCGCTTCTTCGCGCCATAGGGCAGGCTCAGCGCATCCTGCGACGCCAGCGCTTCCAGGCCGGTTTGCGCCAGCAGCGCCAGGGCCTGTTCGCGCGCCTGGCCGTCCAGGCTCCTGAAGGCGGAAATCGCCCGCAGACCCAGGCGCGCCTGAATCGCCAGTTGCACGTTCTGCAGCACCGTGAGCGCTTCAAACACCTGGGCCACCTGGAAGCTGCGCGCCACGCCCAGTTGCAGGCGCGCCTGCGGGCTGAGCCCCCGCAGCGCCTGGCCGTTCCAGGCGATGCTGCCCCCCGTGAGCGGGTACTGGCCGGCAATGCAGGCAAAGGTGGTGGACTTGCCGGCGCCGTTGGGGCCTATCAGGGCCACGCACTGGCCGGCCGGCACGTCAAAACTCACGCCGTCCACGGCGCGCAGGCCGCCGAAATGCTTGACCAGTTGTTGGACCTGCAGCATCAGGCGCCCCTTCCAGGCCAACGCCGCCGCCAGGCGCCAACAAGGCGCGGCAGCAGGCCCAGCAGCCCCGAGGGCGAAGCCACCATGATCAGCATGATGAAGACACCCAGCAGGCCGCGCCAGTAAGTGACTTCGCGGCCCAGCTCGGCGCCGGCGTAGCTCAGCACCATGCTGCCCGCCACCACGCCCCAGAGCTGGTGCACGCCGCCCAGCAAGACCACCAGCAAGGCATCGACGGAGGTGGAGACCGATGCGAGCGAGGGAAACACCGCGCCCTTGTGCGCGGCAAACAGGCCGCCTGCCAGGCCCGCGAGCACGGCGCTCTCGACAAAAATCCGATACTTGAGCCAGTTCACCGCCAGCCCCGAGGCCGAGGCGCGCAAAGGCGCGTCGCGCAGGGCCTGCAGCGCGGCTCCCATGACCGAACGCGCCAGAAAGCGCAGCGCCGCCACGGCCACCAGCGCCAGCCCCAGCAGCAGCGCGTAAAACACCGGCCGGCCTTCGTCACCGACCAGCGTGAGGCCTATCAGGCCGTTGTCGCCGCCGGTGAGTTCCACCCACTGCGTGGCGCCGGCCCAGACCACCTGCGCGAGCGCCAGCGACAGCATGGCCAGGTACACGCCGCTGCTACGCACCACCGCCGCGCCGAACACCGCGGCCACTGCCAGGGCCGCGCCGCAACCGGCCGCCAGCGCCAGCGGAAGCGAGGCGCCCCAAAGGCTGTGCGAGAGCGCCGCGCCGTAGGCGCCCAGCGCAAAAAAGGCGGCGTGGCCAAAGCTGACCAGGCCGCCCAGCGCCATCATGGACTGCAGGCTGATGCCGAAAATCATGAGGATCAGCGCATCGGCCGCCAGCGCCTGCCAGTAAGGCCCACCCGCCCAGGCCAGGCCGGCCAGCAGCAGCATGGCGGCCGCGATGGCCGAAGACCCGGCCGCACCCACGCCCAGGCCGCGAAACTTCTGCGCCGCCTCGCGCACACCGCTGCCGGCCTCCTGCGCCGAGACCGCCCTGCCGTTGAGCCCCTGGGGCCGAAACACCAGCACCACGGCCATGGTCAGGAACACGATGACCAGCGTGGCTTGCGGAAACACGTTGATGCCGAAGGCATGGACCAGCCCTATCAGCAGGGCCGCCACAAAAGCGCCGCCTATGCTGCCCAACCCGCCAGTGACCACCACCACAAAGGTTTCCACGATCACATTCATGTCCATCTGCAGGTGGGCGGGCTCACGCGGCAGCTGCAGCGCGCCGGCCAGGCCCGCCAGCGCGCAGCCCAGCACCACGGCGCCCAGCATCAGCGGGCGCGGGTTGACGCCCAGCGCCGCTAGCATGGAGCGGTCCTGCGTGGCCGCGCGCAGGCGCTGGCCGAAACGCGAGCGCCGCAGCAGCAAATGCAGGCCCAGCCAGACCAGCGGGCCCAGCGCGATCATCGCGAGCTGGTAGACCGGAAAAAACTCGTCGCCGATTTGCACCGAGCCTTTGAGGCCCGGAAAGCGCGGCGCGAACACTTCGTCGGGGCCGAAGCCCCATTGCATCGCGTCATGCATCGCCAGCGTGAGGCCGAAGGTGGCGACCAGTTGGTACAACTCGGGCGCGCCGCTCATGCGCCTGAGCAGCAAAAACTCCGCTGCGGCTCCCGCCAGGCCCGCGCAGGCCGCGCCCATCAGGATCGCCAGCAAGTACAGCGGCGCGCTTTCGCCCCAGGCCGGAAACCAGTGGCTGACCCAGTGCGCCGTGAACAGCGCGCCCAGCATGAAAAAACTGCCGTGCGCGAAATTCACGATGCGGGTCACGCCGAAGATCAGCGTGAGGCCCGCCGCCATCAGGAACAGCGTGGTGGCGTAAGACAGTCCACCCAGCAGCTGGACCACGGAAAACGTCATCCAGTCAGTCCAACCAGGTGGTGAACTCGGAAGCGGGGACCCGTGGAGTACGGAAGGTGTTGACCAGCGCCGTTTCATCGGCATAACCCAGCGACATGCCGCACACCAGCATCTCGTCAGGACTCGCGCCTATGTGCGGCAGGATGATTTTTCCGAAACCGTTCCAGGCGGCCTGCGGGCAGGTGTGCAGGCCCAGGCCGCGCGCGGCCACCATGAGGTTCTGCATGAACATGCCGTAATCCACCAGCGAGCCGCGGCCCATCACGCGGTCCAGCGTGAACATCAGGCCCACGGGCGCGTCGAAGAATTTGAAATTGCGGTGGTGCTGCGCATGCATCCTGTCCTTGTCGCCCTTGGTGATGTCCAGCAGGCCGTAAAGGCCCCAGCCATTGGCACGGCGCCGGTCTATATAGGGCGAGACCCATTTCTCGGGGTAGTAGTCGTACTCCTCCTGGTACTCAGCCGCCAGCGCGGGGTCGGCGTACAGCGCGTCATGCGCCTGGCAGACCCTTTCGACCAGGGTGTCGCGGCTCGCACCCTGCAGCACATAGGCTTTCCAGGGCTGGGTGTTGGTGCCCGAAGGTGCGCGGCTGGCGACCTCCAGCAGGTGGGCAATGGTTTCGCGCGGCACCGGCTTGGGTAAAAACTGGCGTATCGACTGGCGGCTCACGATGGCTTCATCCACCGCATTGCGCGCATCGCCGGCCTGGCGCGGGGTGATATAGGGAAGCACGGGCGGTGCCTGGGTCATCTGAGGGTCTCCAGTACGGAAAGCAGTTCGGGCGGAAGCGGCGCCGGCCGGCGCGTGGCGCGGTCGACGTAAACATGGATGAAATGGCCCCTGGCTGCGCACAGCTGGTTTTCATCGCCGGGGAACAAGGCCACCTCGTAGCGCACGCTGGACGAGCCCACATGCGCCACGCGGATCCCGGCCACCACGGGCTCGGGAAAGGCCAGCGGCGCGAAGTAATTGCATTGGGTTTCTATGACCAGGCCGATCACGCCGCCGTGGTGGATATCGATGACGCCGCGTTCGATGAGCAGGCCGTTGACGGCGGTATCGAACCAGCTGTAGTAAACAACGTTGTTGACGTGGCCGTAGATGTCGTTGTCGGACCAGCGGGTGCCGATGTCGCGGAAAGCTTTGTAGGCGCTACGGGCTTCGGCTTGCGGCCGTGTCGGGGAACTCATGAGGCCTTATTTTGCCAGCGCGGGCCGCGCCGGGCTCACCGGCATTTTTGACCCGATGGCCTGGGGCTCGCGCCCCAGCAGTTCCGGCAATCGGTTGGGTGAGGGAACGTTGTCCCGCTGCAGCAAGATCCAGTGCCCATAAGAAAACGGCGAGAAATGCAGCACGTCGCAAACATGCGCGCCCAGCCGTGCCGCCCAATTGGGCAGCGGCAGTTGCAGCGCGCGGGTGGCGGTGTAGTCGGCGCGCAGTTCGCGCAGGTATTCCGCATAGCCATAACGACGGCTGCCGCCCAGTTCGACCTCGCGGTGGGCGGCCAGGGACGGCATGGCCGCCAGGGCGGCGAAGGCCAGGCCGAGGTCGGTGGCCGTCATGGCCGCGATGCCGCCGCGCGCGCCGCGCGGAATGCCATGCACAGGTGAGCGCGACAGGCCGCGCAGCCAGCGCGCGCCAAAACCGCCCTCACCGTCGAGCAGCGAGGGGCTCACGATGGCGTAGTCGCTGCCCGAGGCCGCGATGGCGCGCTCGCCCAGCAGCTTGCTTGAGAGGAAGCGGCTTTTGGCGCCTTCGTGCAAACCCAGGGCCGAGGTGTGTATGAAGCGTATGCCCGCCTTGGCACAGGCGACGGCCAGCGCCGCTGGCGCGCGGTGGTGCACATGGTCGTAGGACTCGTTGGGCCGCTGGCGCAGTATGCCCACGCAATTGACAACCACATCGACATCCTTGAGCAGCGCGTCCCAGGCGCCCGGCTGCTGCAGCTGTTCAAAACGCGCGAGGCGCATGTCGGCAAAGGAATAAGTGGCCTGGTGGCGCTCGGGGTGGCGGCTACCTATCGCGAGCCGCGCACCCGACGCGTGCAGTGCCGCCACGGCATGGCGGCCAATGAAGCCGGTGCCGCCAAGGACGAGGACACGCACAAGGGAAGATTCTTCAGGAGGGTCAGCAATATCGGTGGTGTTCGGCGCCATGTTTTGCTTTTGTCTGTCCAGGGGTCGCCGAAGCGAATCTGAGGCAATGTAGCAGCAATGCTAGGGATTCCAGCGCGCCCAGTATTCGAGTGCCAGCGTGTAAGTGTTCATCTGCACCTGCACGGTCTCGTCGATGTTGATACCGTAACCGCCCGCCATGGCAAATGCCAGCGGGATGCGGCGCTGCCAGGCCCAGTCGAAGACGCGGCGGTCGCGCGCCTCCAGTCCGTCGAAACTGAGCGCCAGCCGGCCCAGGCGGTCGCCCTCGTAAGGGTCGGCGCCGGCCAGGTACAGGACCAGGCCGGGCTCGAAGCGTCGCTCGAGTTCGTCGAGCGCATGCTCCAGCGCCTGCAGGTAGGCCGCGTCGCCGCAGCCGTCGGGCAGGTCTACGTCGAGGTCGCTGGCTTCCTTGCGAAATGGGAAGTTTTTCTGCCCGTGCAGCGACAGCGTGAAGACGCTGGGGTCATTAGCAAAGATGCTGGCCGTGCCGTTGCCCTGGTGCACGTCCAGGTCGATGATGGCGACCTGCAGCGGCTTGCGCCCGTGCCTGTGTTGCCGCGCCCATTCCGCCTGCATCAGCCTGGCGGCCACGGCAGCATCGTTGAACACGCAAAACCCGCCGCCCTTGTGCGCATAGGAATGGTGCGTTCCCCCGGCGAGGTTGGCCGCGATGCCCTCCCCCAGCCGGCCCGGCGAACCCATGGCAACGCGGGCCGCCGCGACGGTGGCGCCGGCCGAGCGGCGCGCGCGTTCGGCCATGCCCGGGCTCCAGGGAAAACCAATCTCACGCTGGGCCGCGGCCGGCAGGGTTCCGTGGCTGATGGCGTCTATGTAGTCCGGCGTGTGCACCAGCGCGAGCTCGCCGTCTGTCGCGGCCGGCGCCTGCGCCATGCGCACCCGCGGGCGTTCGTTGACCAGACGGTCGCGCAGCAAACGGTATTTCGCCATGGAAAAGCGATGGCCGGGCGGCAGCGGCAAAACAAAGTTGTCGGCGTAGAAGGCTTGCAAGGCGGGAATGTTGTGATGAGGGCTTGGGACCATTGTGGCCTTGCGCCAGGTACTCAGCAAAATGGCTTCATGCGGTCGACGGGAGTAGTCCTTTTTGGGTACTTTTCAGCGCTGTTTCAGAGCGTTACCTAGGGCCAGGCCTCTAAATTGGTGCACCGCAACATAAAATACTTGCAATGGTGCACACAGTCCCTATACTTGGACTTATGTTGCAGTGCAGCAATTCAGCGCAAAGCAACACCATTGCCCTCACCTAAACCTATTTTGGAGATTCATTATGCTGACCGCTGAACAAGTCCTCGCTTCCCACAAAGCCAACATCGAAACCATGTTTGGCCTGACCCACAAAGCCTTCGAAGGCGTTGAAAAACTGGTCGAACTGAACGTGCAAGCCACCAAGGCCGCCCTGGCTGAAAGCGCCAACCACACGCAAGCCGTGCTGGGCGTGAAAGACGCACAAGAACTGCTGGCCCTGCAAGCCGGCCTGGTCCAGCCCCTGGCTGAAAAGACCGCCGCCTACAGCCGCCACCTCTATGACATCGCTTCGGCCGCCGGCGCTGAACTGGGCAAGACCTTTGAAACCCAGGCTGCCGATGCACAGAAGAAATTCGTCGGCCTGGTCGACAACGCCGCCAAGAACGCACCGGCTGGTTCCGAAACCGCCGTGGCTGTCCTGAAGAGCGCCGTCGCCGCCGCCAACAACGCTTTCGAGTCGGTCCAGAAGGCCGTCAAGCAAG
The DNA here is from genome assembly GCF_056401275.1 of Polaromonas sp. P4_F6. Classification (NCBI taxonomy): domain Bacteria; kingdom Pseudomonadati; phylum Pseudomonadota; class Betaproteobacteria; order Burkholderiales; family Comamonadaceae; genus Polaromonas; species Polaromonas sp. P4_F6. Next base: position 321,909 of record NZ_JBFUJQ010000002.1, read on the forward strand.
CCACCGACATCGCTGAAGCCAACTTCAACACGGTGGCTGCTTCCGCAGTGAACGCCACCAAGACGACCACCGCCAAAAAGCGCTGATCGCAGCGCCTCGCGCGCTACCGTTCATGGAGCCTGTTTCGCGAACCCTGTTTGATTGAACAGGTTTCAAGCCAGTTGTCTCCTCGGGTCCTTTCCGAAATTCATTTTCACGGACCCCTTAAAGCCCGATCGCAAGATTGGGCTTTTTTTTGGCCTGCTCGCGCTCTCTCTATTTCTGCGCCGTGACTGCCGCGGCCTCGAGTTTGGCCTTGAGCTGCGGCAGCGCCGCCAGCATGGCCGCCCGGCCCGCGTCGATGGCGCGCTGGCGCGCCGAGAAGTCGGCGCTCTTGAGGCCCGTGAGTGAGGGCCGCACGACGACGTCGGCATCCTTGAGCTCATACTGGTTGATGCTTTTGCCCATGATGGCAAAGGTCTGCAGCAGGATCTGCAGGGTGTCGCCCGCGGGATTACCTTCCGGAGGGCTCGAGATGTCGACCGCGATCACGATATCGGCGCCCATTTGCCGCGCAAAACGCACCGGCACCGGCGACACCAGGCCGCCGTCCACATATTCGCGGCCGTTGATCTTGACCGGCAGGAACACCGCCGGCACCGCGCTCGATGCGCGCACCGCCGTGCCGGTGTCGCCGCGCTGGAACAGCACGGCCTGGCCGCTGTTGAGGTCGGTGGCGACGATACCCAGCGGAATCGCCATGTTCTCCATGGTGCGGTTGGCCACCAGGTCGTTGACATAGCGGGCCAACGCGTCGCCGCGGAACATGCCGCGGCCGAAGATGGGCAGCATCCAGTCGGTGATGGCCACCTCCTCCATGTTCAGCGCGGTCTGCTGCAACTGCGCGCTGGTCTTGCCGCTGGCATACAGCGCCGCCACCAGGCTGCCGGCCGAGGTGCCGACCACCAGCTGCGGCTTGAGTCCGGCTTCTTCGAGCACGGCGATCACGCCCACATGGGCAAAACCGCGCGCCGCACCGCCGCCCAGCGCCAGCCCCACACGCACCGGCTTTCTGGCGGCCTCCGCCGGCGGCGGCACGGTCGCAACCGGGCCGGACGGCATGACGGCGCAACCGGCCAGCAACAGCATGGCCACGGCCATGCAGGCGCCCGCATACCTGCCTGGCTCGCATGAAAACGTGCCCAGCGTAGGGACTCTACCAAGAATGATTCTTATTTGCTTTATCATGGCCGGGCTTTAAAAAATACCTGTAAGGAAGTGGAAAGTTATGTTCAAAAAAGTGCTTCTCTCGTCGCTGCTCTTGCTGGCAGGCTTGGCATCGGCCCAGGAGCAGGTGGTCAACCTGTATTCTGCCCGCCATTACCAGACCGACGAAAAGCTCTACAGCGACTTCACCAAGGCCACCGGCATCAAGGTCAACCGCGTGGACGCCGACGACGCCGGCATCCTGGCCCGGCTGAAGGCTGAAGGCGCGGCCTCCCCCGCCGACGTGATTTTGCTGGTCGACGCGGCCCGCCTCTGGAAGGGTGACGCGGACGGCCTGTTCCGGCCCATCAAGTCGCCGGCCCTCGAAGCCGCCATTCCCGCCAAGCTGCGCGCCAAGGAAACCGCCGAAGGCACGACCTGGTTCGGCTTCTCGACCCGCGCCCGCGTGGTGGTGTTCGACAAGCTCAAGGTCAAGAAGGCTGATGTCGACAGCTACGAAAAGCTGGCCGACCCGAAGAACAAGGGCCTGCTGTGCACCCGCTCGGGCGCCCATCCCTACAACCTCTCGCTGTTCGGCGCCGTGACCGAGCACCTGGGCGAAGCCAAGGCCGAGCAGTGGCTCAAGGGCCTGGTGGCCAATATGGCGCGCGACCCCAGGGGCGGCGACAGCGACCAGATCAAGGCCGTGGCCAGCGGCGAATGCGGCATCGCCTTGACCAACACCTACTACCTGGCGCGCATCATGCGTTCCAACGCGCCTGACGACAAAGTCGTGGCCGACCGGGTCGGCGTGGTCTTCCCCAACCAGGACAGCTGGGGCACGCATGTGAACATCGCCGGCGCCGCCGTCGCCAAGAACGCCAAGAACACGGCCAACGCCGTCAAGTTCATGGAATACCTGGCCAGCCCGAGCGCGCAGGAATACTTCGCCAACGGCAACAACGAATGGCCCGCCGTGCCGGGCCTGGGCGTCAGCAACCCGGCGCTCAAGGCCATGAGCCCCTCGGGCAACGGCAGCTTCAAGTCCGAAACCATCCCGATCAGCGCCGTGGGCAACAACCAGCTCAAGGTGCAGCAGATGCTGGACCGCGTCGGCTACAAGTAAGCCCTGCGCCCTTGTTTTAAAAAAGCCCGGCTGCCAACAGGCGCCGGGCTTTTTTCATGCGCCATAATTGACGTTTACGTTAACGTCATGTCGCCCGGGCTTGTCCGTGGGCCCCGGCGTTCACGAAAACCCTTTTTAAACCTCCCACTCTTCATTCAAGGAATCACCATGGAAATCGCAGGCAAAGTATTTATCGTCACCGGCGGCGCATCGGGCCTGGGTGAAGGCACGGCGCGCATGCTGGTGGCCAATGGCGCGAAAGTCGTCATTGCCGATATGCAGGCGGACAAGGGCGAAGCCATCGCCAAGGAACTGGGCGCGGACAAGGCCGCCTTCGTCAAGTGCGACGTGAGCCAGGAAGCCGACGGCCAGGCCGTGGTGGCCAAGGCACTCGCCATGGGCAAGCTGATGGGCCTGGTGAACTGCGCCGGCATCGCGCCCGCCGAAAAAACCGTGGGCAAGAACGGCGCGCACGGCCTGGCCCTGTTCAGCAAGACCATCACCGTCAACCTCATCGGCAGCTTCAACATGATCCGCCTGGCGGCCGACGCCATGTGCAAAAACGAGCCCGAAGCCACCGGCGAGCGCGGCGTGCTGATTTCCACCGCCTCGGTGGCGGCCTACGACGGCCAGATCGGCCAGGCCGCCTACAGCGCCTCCAAGGGCGGCATCGTCGGCATGACCCTGCCGATTGCGCGCGACCTGGCGCGCAACGGCATCCGCAACATGACGATTGCCCCCGGCATCTTCGGCACCCCCATGCTCTTCGGCATGCCGCAGGAAGTGCAGGACTCGCTGGCCGCCGGCGTTCCCTTCCCCTCGCGCCTGGGCACGCCGCAAGACTATGCGCGCCTGGCCAAACACATCATCGAAAACGACATGCTCAACGGCGAAGTGATTCGCCTGGACGGCGCGATCCGCCTCGCACCGCGCTGAGTTTTCGCGCTAGACGGGCTCAGGCCGCGGGCGGATGCAGCGCGGCCAGCCTGTCGGTCAGCAGCGCCGACAGCCTGTCTATCACCTCGTTGACGCGGGCCGGCACGTAGCGCCGGCTCGGCACCACCGCATAGAGCGGCGCCGGCTCGCCCAGGTGGCCCTCAAACAAGCGCACCAGCTTGCCGCCGGCCAGCGAGGCCATGAGGTCGATCTCGGACTGATAGACGATGCCCCGCCCTTCCAGCGCCCACTGCAGCGCGATGGATGCGTCGTTGCAGGCCAGCGGACCAGCCACGCGCACCTGGAAGGGCGCGCTGGCCTCCCCCTGCAATTCAAACTGCCACTGGTCCTGGCGGCGCTCGCGCACATGGCAGACCAGGCAGTCGTGCTGCGCGAGTTCGCAGGGCTGCAGCGGCGTTCCGCGGCGCGTCAGGTAGTCGGGGCTGGCGCAGGCGATGCGGCGGGCCGGCGCCAGCAGGCGCGCCGAATGGGTGGAGTCCATCAGCGGCCCGTTGCGCAGCGCCACGTCTATGCCTTCGCGCACCAGGTCCACGCGCGCATCGCTGATCTGCAGGTCGATTTCAATGCCGGGATGCAGCGCGGCGAATTCCGCCAGCCAGTAGGCGAGCATCTCGCGCGCCAGCATGGCCGTGGCGGTGATGCGTATGCTGCCCGTCAGGCCAAAGGTGCCGGCGCGCACCTTGGCCTGGCCTTCGGCCACCAGCTCGAGCGCGCGGCGCGCATGCTCGACCATGACCGCGCCTTCGGCCGTGGGCCGCACGGCGCGCGTAGTGCGTTCGAACAGGCGCACGCCCAATGAGGTTTCCAGCCGCTTGATCGCCGCGCTGACGGCGGCCGTGGAAAGCCGGCAGCGCTTGCCCGCTCCCGTGAGGCTGCCGGTCTCCGCGGTGGCCAGCAGCACACGCAAGGCATCGAGATTGTCAAATTCCATGGAAGAGTGATTTCTCCGAAACGCCATTGTGGGGCGCGGGGCCGCTGGCTATATTTGCCGGCGGGCCTATAGCCCCCAAGCAAAAACTACAGTCAAGGATATCCCATGAGACACGCCTTCCCGGCACTGGCGGCCACCGCGCTGCTGGCCGCCTGCGCCAGCAGCCCCTCCTCCTTCACCTACCAGGTCCCGGCCGACGAAGTCGCGCGCGGCGCCAAGTACATGCAGCCCGAAGGTTCTTCGGGCTTCACGCCCAAGCCGGGCTGGGCCACGAAGAAGTTCGCCGTGGCCGCCGCCAACCCGCTGGCCACCGACGCCGGTTACCAGGTGCTCAAGGCCGGCGGCTCGGCCATAGACGCGGCGATTGCCGTGCAGATGGTGCTCACGCTGGTGGAGCCGCAATCCAGCGGCATAGGCGGCGGCGCCTTCCTGCTGCACGCCAGCGGCGGCAAGGTCGAGGCCTTTGACGGCCGCGAAACCGCGCCCGCGGCGGCCGATGAAAAGCTCTTTATCGGCGCCGACGGCAAGCCCATGGCTTTTTACGACGGCGTGGTCGGCGGCCGCTCCGTCGGCACGCCCGGCACCGTGCGCATGCTGGAGATGGCCCACAAGCAGTACGGCCGGCTTCCCTGGGCCCAGCTGTTCGCGCCGGCCATCCAGCTGGCCGAAGGAGGTTTCAAGGTCAGCCCGCGCCTGAACACCCTGCTCAAGGGCGAGCAACACCTGAAGAAGGACCCGACAGCAGCCGCCTACTTCTACAAACCCGACGGCAGCCCGGTGGACGTAGGCCAGACCCTGCGCAACCCGGCCCTGGCCGAGGTGCTGCGCCAGATCGCGGCCAAAGGATCGAGCGCGCTGCTCGAAGGCCAGGTCGCCCAGGCCATCGTTGCCAAGGTACAGGGCCACGCCAGCAACCCCGGCAAGCTGGCCCTGGCCGACCTGGCCGGCTACCAGCCCAAAAAGCGCGACCCCATCTGCACCGACTACAGCGCCGCCGGCAAGGCCTACCGCCTGTGCGGCATGCCGCCGCCCAGCTCGGGCGCGATCGCCGTCGGGCAGATCCTCGGCATCCTGAACAACACGCCCGCCGCCACGCTGGGCCTGGTCAGCGGCAGCGGCGGCGTTCCCGGCACGGTTGCGCCCACGCCTTCGGCCGACTGGCTGCACCTCTATACCGAGGCCTCGCGCCTGGCCTTTGCCGACCGCGGCCAGTACCTGGGCGACCCGGACTTCGTGCAGCCGCCGGGCGGCAGCTGGATGAGCTTGCTGGCCCCCGCCTACCTGAGCGAGCGCGCCAGGCTGATACAACCCGCCGGCCCCAGCATGAAGACCGCCAAACCCGGCGTGCCCGGCGCGGTGAAGACGGCTTATGCGCCTATGCCAGACCAGCCCGAGTACGGCACCTCGCACATCAGCATCATCGACGGCTACGGCAATGCGATCGCCATGACCACGACGATTGAAGACCAGTTCGGCTCGCGCCTGATGACCGACGGCGGCACCGGCAAGGCCGGCGGCTTTTTGCTCAACAACGAGCTCACCGACTTCAGCTTCGCCCCAACGGACGCCGAAGGCAAACCCGTGGCCAACCGGGTGCAGCCCGGCAAGCGCCCGCGCTCGTCCATGGCGCCCACGCTGGTGTTCGATAAAAACTCGGGCCAGCTCGTCATGAGCGGCGGCAGCCCCGGCGGCGCGCTCATCATCCACTTCACGGCCAAGACCCTGTACGGCACGCTGAACTGGGGTCTCAATGCCCAGCAGGCCATCGACCTGCCCAACTTCGGTTCGCTCAACGGCCCCAGCATCCTGGAAGAAAAACGCTTCTCGCCGGCTACCGTCGAGGCGCTGCGCAGCCGCGGCGCCGAGGTGCGCGAGCAAACCATGACCAGCGGCCTGCAGGCCATCCAGAAAACGTCCGAAGGCTTCTTCGGAGGCGCCGACCCGCGGCGCGAGGGGCTGGTACTCGGCGACTGAGCCCTGCACGCCCGAAAGCCGGCCCCCAGCCTCTTCTTCACCAGCAGGGGCCGCGGAACCGGCTTTGCCGGGCCGCAGGCGCAGCGCCCCCTCGGGGGGGCAGCGACCCGCGCAGCGGCGGAGCGTGGGGGCGATAATCAACTGATGGCTATTCCGCAATCATTCATCCAGGAACTGCTCACGCGCGCGGATATTGTGGACATCGTGGGCCGCCATGTGCAGCTCAAAAAGGGCGGCGCCAACTTCATGGGCCTGTGCCCCTTCCATGGCGAAAAATCGCCCTCCTTCAGCGTCAGCCCGACCAAACAGTTCTACCATTGCTTCGGCTGCGGCGTGAGCGGCGACGCGATCAAGTTCATGACCGAATATGGCGGCATGACCTTCATCGAAGCCGTCAAGGACCTGGCCCAGCAATACGGCCTGCAGGTACCCGAGGACGACGTCTCGCCGCAGGACCGCGCCCGCGCCGCGCAGATGCGCGAGCAGCAGGCCACGCTCACCAGCGTGCTCGAAAAAGCCGGCATCGCCTACATCAAGGCCTTGCGCAACTCCGAGCGCGCCATCGACTACTTCAAGGGCCGCGGCGTCTCGGGCGAAGTCGCCAAGACCTTCGGCCTGGGCTACGCGCCCGAGGGCTGGCGCAGCCTGGCCAGCGTGTTCCCCGACTACAACGACCCGCTGCTGGTCGAAAGCGGCCTGGTCATCACCGGCGAGCCCGGCGAGGAAAACGCCGCCGGTGAAGCCAAGCGCTATGACCGCTTTCGCGACCGGGTCATGTTCCCCATCCGCAACGTCAAGGGCGAATGCATAGGCTTTGGCGGCCGCGTGCTGGGCGACGACAAGCCCAAATACCTCAATTCACCCGAAACCCCGGTCTTCAGCAAGGGGCGCGAGCTCTACGGCCTGTTCGAGGCGCGTACCGCCCTGCGCGAGCACGGCTACGCGCTGGTCACCGAAGGCTATATGGACGTGGTGGCGCTGGCCCAAATGGGCTTTGCCAACGCGGTCGCCACCCTGGGAACCGCCTGCACCGCCGACCATGTGCAAAAGCTGTTCCGCTTCACCGATTCGGTGGTCTTCAGCTTTGACGGCGACAGCGCCGGCCGCCGCGCCGCGCGCAAGGCCCTGGACGCCGCCCTGCCCTTTGCCACCGACGTGCGCACCGTCAAGTTCCTCTTCCTGCCAGCCGAGCACGACCCCGACAGCTACATCCGCGAGCACGGCAAGGAAGGTTTTGCGGCCTATGTCAGCAAGGCCGTGCCGCTGAGCCGTTTCCTGCTCGAAGCCGCCGCCGAGGGCTGCGACCTGGACACCGCCGAGGGCCGCGCCCACATGGCCAGCAATGCCCGCCCGCTGTGGAGCCTGATGCCCGACGGCGCCCTCAAACGCCAGTTGCTGGCCGAGATCGCCGACAAGGTGCTGATCGACAGCCGCGAACTGCTGCAGCTGTGGCAGCCGGCCTCCACAGGCTACAAATCCGGCAACAAAAACAGCGGCGGCCCGCGCGGCCAGGGCAAGGGCCACAAGCAGGACGCCGCGCCGGCCCCGGTCCATCACGCGGACATGCCCGACTCCGGCGGCTACCAGCCCGATTACCCCGAAGAGCGCGATTACAGCGCGTCCGAGCCTTCCGGCTATTACCCACCCCCCTCGGCCCCGGGCCGCAGCTTCGGCGAGCGTGGCGGCAGCGCCCGGGCGCCGCGCCGCGTGGCCGGCCGCATACTGCCGGCCAGCCGCGAGGATCGGGTACTCAGGCTGCTGCTGACCGAGGCTCAGACCTGGGACAGGCTCAGCACCGAGGAACATCATTTGCTGGTCGAGCTGCCCGAGCCCCACGGCCCGCTGTTCGTCTGGCTGGAGAGCCAGCTGCACGAACACGGCCCCCAGCCCTGGGCGGCCCTGCGCGAAGGGCTGCGCGGCCATGCCTATGAAAGGCATGCCACCGCCCAGATCGCGCAAATCCCCGAAGGCATAGAAAGCGACTGGACCGAGGTTCGCAGCATCCTGGACCAGCTGCTGCGCCTGCGCCGCCAGCAGGAGATGAGCGAGCTGGCCGCCCGCGCCGCCACCGACCCGGACGCCCGCCAGCGCTACCTGGAACTGCTTGCCAGCCTCAAAACCCCGGCCGACACGGCCCGCTAAGCCGGCCCGGCGCCCGAAAAATAGCTGTTTTGGCGGGTGAAAAAGCGCCCAAAAAACAGGCAACAGGGTATAATCCGATTTTCGACGGCAAGCGCGACAGCAGCACCTCCGGCCCGGCCACCCCGAAACTTCGGGGAACTCACAGATGAGACGGCCACTTCCCCCAGGGAATTCCGCAAGGACTGCACACCAAATGTTCGCCCAAACAGCTTGCCCGGAAAAATAAACCGCGACGCGCCCTGGCGCTGCCCGGCCTGTTTTTCCGTCCTCTTGTTCCTGACTCTGAATCCTTGCCACCGTGCCTGTGCTTTGCGCAGGCGCCAAGGCGCATTTTTGTTTACTGGTAGCCGATAGATATTTAGAACAATTTTTCCGACAACTGGAGGTCCCATGCCTACTGCCAAGCCGAAGAAGCCGAGCACGTCCAAGAAGCCGCAAAGCGCGCAGCCCAAAGCCGCCGCCAAGCCCAAAGCCAAGACAGCGCCCAAAGCCGCTGCCCGGCCCGCAGGCAAGCCTCCAGTCAAAGCAGCCGCAAAGCCTGCCGCCAAGAGCGGCAAGGTTGAAAAGCCGGGAAAAACCACCATATCTGTCAAACCCAGCAAACCCAATGCCCCGGTGAGCAAAGCCCCCCTGAAAACCGCGAAATCCGCGATTTCCGATTTGCCCCTGAAGAAAGCTCCTGCCGTGCCGACCAAGTCCAGCCCCGAATCCAAGCCTCTCGCCGCCCCCGCCGATGTGCCCGTGAAAAAGAAACCCGGCCGCCCGCCGAAGAACCCGGCAGCCGACGGCAGCGCGCCTGCCGCCACCACCGGCGCCAAGCGCGGCCGCAAGCCCAAGAGCGCCACCGCCGCGCCCAAGGACGGCGAAGACCTGGACCTCTCCGACATTGAAGACGACCTGGTCGGCGAACCCGTGGCGGAAACGACCGAAAAGGTCAAACCGCTGCGCATGAAGATCAGCAAGGCGAAGGAACGCGCCTTGATGAAGGAATTCGGCCTGGACGAAACCGTCCTCTCCGAAGAAGACATGCTCAAGCGGCGCCTGCGCCTGAAGACCCTGATCAAGCTCGGCAAGACGCGCGGCTACCTCACGCACGGCGAAATCTCCGACCACCTTCCCGACAAGCTGGTCGACGCCGAAACGCTGGAAGTCGTGGTCAACATGCTCAACGACATGGGCGTGGCCGTGTACGAGCAGGCCCCCGACGCCGAAACCCTGTTGCTGAACAACACCGGCCCCACGGTCGCGACCGAAGAGGAAGCCGAGGAAGAAGCCGAAGCGGCGCTGTCCACCGTCGACAGCGAATTCGGCCGCACCACCGACCCGGTCCGCATGTACATGCGTGAAATGGGCACGGTCGAGCTGCTCACGCGCGAAGGCGAAATCGAGATCGCCAAGCGCATCGAAGGCGGCCTCATGAAAATGATGGAAGCCATCTCGGAAAGCCCCGCCACCATCGCTGAAATCATGCGCCTGGGCGAGGAAATCCGCGAAGGCAAGATCGTCATCTCCACCGTGGTCGACGGCTTCTCCAATCCCAACGAGGCCGACGACTATGTGGCCGAGGAAGACTTCGACGAATTCGACGAGGAAGACGACGACGACGGCAAGGGCGGCTCCAAGGCCCTGACCAAAAAGCTCGAGGAACTCAAGAAAGAAGCCCTCAGCCGCTTCGACAAGATCGCCGCCCTGTTCGAGAAGGTCCACAAGACCTACGACAAGGAAGGCTATGGCACGCCCACCTATGTGAAGGCGCAAAAAGCCCTGAGCGACGAGTTGATGACCGTGCGCTTCACCGCCAAGACCATCGAAAAGCTCTGCGACATGCTGCGCGGCCAGGTGCTGGACGTGCGCAAGAAAGAGCGCGAGCTGCGCCGCATCATCGTCGAGAAGTGCGGCATGCCCCAGGAAGTCTTCATCAAGGACTTCCCGCCCAACCTGCTGAACCTGAAATGGGTCGAGAAGCAGGTCGCCGCCGGCAAGCCCTGGTCGGTGGTGATGGCCCGCAACGTGCCGCCCATCCAGGAACTGCAGACCAAGCTGGCCGAACTGCAGGCCCGCGTGGTGGTGCCGCTGGCCCAGCTCAAGGACATCAACAAGCGCATGAACGAAGGCGAGTCCAACTCGCGCGACGCCAAGAAGGAGATGATCGAGGCCAATTTGCGCCTGGTGATCTCGATCGCCAAGAAGTACACCAACCGCGGCCTGCAGTTCCTCGATTTGATCCAGGAAGGCAACATCGGCCTGATGAAGGCCGTCGACAAGTTCGAATACCGCCGCGGCTACAAGTTCTCGACCTACGCCACCTGGTGGATTCGCCAGGCGATCACGCGCTCCATCGCCGACCAGGCGCGGACCATCCGCATCCCGGTGCACATGATCGAGACCATCAACAAGATGAACCGCCTGTCGCGCCAGCACTTGCAGGAATTCGGCTTCGAGCCGGACGCCAGCATCCTGGCCGCCAAGATGGAGATCCCGGAAGACAAGATCCGCAAGATCATGAAGATCGCCAAGGAGCCGATCTCCATGGAAACGCCTATCGGCGACGACGACGATTCGCACCTGGGCGACTTCATCGAGGACAGCGCCAACACCGCGCCGCTGGAAGCCGCGATGCAGGCCGGCCTGCGCGATGTGGTGAAAGACATCCTCGACAGCCTGACGCCGCGCGAAGCCAAGGTGCTGCGCATGCGCTTCGGTATCGAAATGTCCACCGACCACACGCTCGAAGAAGTCGGCAAGCAGTTCGACGTGACGCGCGAACGCATCCGCCAGATCGAAGCCAAGGCGCTGCGCAAGCTCAAGCACCCTTCGCGTTCGGACAAGCTGCGCAGCTTTATCGATACGCTGTAAACGCGCTTTCTCCCAAAAGCCCGGCCCCGCAAGGCGCCGGGCTTTTTTATGCCTAAGAACCTGTTCACGGTCTAAACGGGGCCGCGTTGGGGTGCAATCGCGATGAGTGGGCCGACCGGGCATGCCGCATGGGCTCATGCCCATGCAAGGGACCGGGTGGCTCAATCGCGCGATTTCACCCCAACCCGGAGGGCAAGCGCCTTCTCGGGCGGTCTGCGGCGTTGCGGCGCTAGCCCATAGCTGCACTATGGGCGTCGCACCGCGCCTTGCATCCCATCCCGAGAAGGCGCTTGCGCGGCCCCGTTTAGACCGTGAACAGGTTCTTAGAAACTCAGGGCGCTGTCAGCCCTATCTTGCGCACAAATGCATCCAGCGGAACCGACCACATCTTGCCGCCATAGGTCAGCAATGAATGCCCGTCGTGCCCCGCGAGCGCCCCGGTCTGGATGAACTGCGTGTCACTGCCACCTGCCTTGAAGGCCTCGTGCCACTGGCGCGGCGCCTCGGCGCCCCAGAACTGGTCGTTTTCTGCATAGAGCCACAGATTGGGAACCTTGACCAGCTTGCCGAGCTCGCCGTAGGTCTTGCGCATATTGTCCGGGCTGCAGCTTTTGGTGGGCGACGTTTCGGGATTGCCGCCCGAGCCACCCGCGAAATTGACAGCGCCGACGACGCCCGGCAGGTTGAGTGCGGCCACCGACACCGTGGTCATGCCGCCCACCGACTGCCCTTCCAGCAGCAGCCTGTCCTTGCGCACCCAGGGTTGCTGCAGCGCCCAGTGATGCAGCGCGACCACAGTCTGCCCGGCCCGACTGGCGACACCCGTGAAATCGGGGCTTCCGCTGCAGACGCTGCCGCTCCAGCGCGCACCTGAGTCTTCCCGGTCAAAGCCGCCGGTGTCACCGTAGCCGGGCCGCACCGGGGCAATCACGGCCACGCCTTTGCGCAGCCAGTAATTCGCGTGCCCCACCAGCACCGGGTATTCCAGCCTGGCCCTGTCGACGCGCGATGGCGCGCGCCCATGGGAAAAAATCACCAGCGGAAACGGGCCTTCGCCTTCGGGTTTGTAGAGATGGGTGACGACCTCAAGCTGCTTGCCGTCGACAAGCAATGGCAGCTTGACGATCTGCGGCGGCACACGTTCGGGCTGCTGCGCCCAAGCAGGCCAGGCGGCGAGCTGCGCCACCCACAAGACCCCCAGCATCCACCCCAGCTTCAACCACCGCATGTTCATGTTCGGCTCCCTGCTTGTTGCCGGAGCATTCTGACACGCGCAAGCCGTCTGCGGTTATGAAGTGCTGAAGCGGTACAAGGTGTGGCTCTGGCGGGGCTGGCCCGGCTGGTAGACCGCAGAAGGAAAAGCAGGTATGTTGGGCGCGTTGGGGTAAGCCTGCGGTTCAAAGCACAGGCTTTGCTGCTGCACATAGCCCCTGCCGCCCTTGCCCGGCCCGCCGGCCAGGGGTTCGCCGGCCAGCATGCCGGTGTAGAACTGCATGGTGGGCTCGCTCGACCAGACTTCCATCACACGGCCGCTGGCAGGCGCGCTCACGCGCGCGCACAGCGCCAGTTCACCAGCCGTGGCCGCATCGCGGTCTATCGCAAAGCAGTCGTCGTAGCCGGCGACCCCGCCTTCGGCTGGCGATTTGCCCACACGTGTATCGAGCGCCGCGGGCTGGCGCAGGTCAAACGGCGTGTCCTCCACCGGCAGCAGCCTGCCCGTGGCGATCAGTTCAGGGGTCATCTCGAAATAGCGACTCGCGCAAATCGTGACTTCATGCCCCAGCGCGCTGGCGCTGTGCGTGCTGTTCATGCCCTCGAGATTAAAAAAAGCGTGGGTGGTGAAGTTGGCCACGGTGGGCGCATCCAGCGCCACGGCCTCGTAATCGAGCGCCAGCTCGTTGGCCTCGGTCACGCGGTACAGCAGGCGCAAGGCCAGCGCACCGGGAAAGCCCTCTTCGCCGTCGGCAAACACATAACGCATCTCCACGCTGGAGGCGTCGTGCCGCACCGCGTCGAAAACCTGGAAGCGCGAACCCCGCAGCCCGCCATGCAGGCAGTGCGGACCGTTGTTGGCCGCCAGCTGGTGCTCTATGCCACCCAGCATGAAGCGCGCGTTTTCTATGCGCCCCGCATAGCGCCCCACAAAGGCGCCCACGGAGGGCGCGCCGCCCACCACGCCTTCAATGCTGTCGTAACCCAGCACCACATCGTCAAAATGTCCCGCGCGGTCGGGCACCAGCAGCTGCTCTATCTTGGCGCCGTAGTTGGTCACGCAGACTGCCATGCCCTGGCTGTTGCGCAGGGTGAACAGCCTGACGGGTTTTCCGTCGATCTCGCGCGCGAAACGCGCGGGATCGAGCAAAAGGCTAGGGTCCGGGCCGCTCACTTGGCAATAATCGTCAGCAGTTCTTCGCGCGTGGTCGGGTCGGCCATGTACTTGCCGTACAGCGGCCCCATGCGCCTGACCATGGGCGAGACGTCCTTGACCTTGACGAACTGCGAGCCCTGCTTGGTCGTGGCCTCCAGGGCAGCGGCGACGCGCTTGTTCCACAGCTCGCGCATCAGGATCGCGGATTTGGCGCCGGCCTCGGCGAAGGCGGCCTTGTCTTCCTTGCTGAGCTTGTCCCACAGTTTGGTGGACACCACCAGCGCCTCGGGCGAGATCACGTGGTTGGTCACATAGACGTTTTTGGCCACCTTGTAATGCCCCGTGGACTCATAGGAAGGCAGGTTGTTCTCGGCGCAATCGACCTTGCCCTGCTCCAGAGCACCGAGCACGTCCTTGAAGGGCAAGGCCACCGGCTTGGCTTCCATGAGCTTGATCATCTCGATGTAGACCTCGGACTGCTGCACGCGAATGTTCATGCCGGCCAGGTCGCGCAGGTTGTTGACGGGCTTGACGCAGTAAAACGAACGGCCGCCGCCGTCGTACCAGCCCAGCACCACAAAGCCGGCGGCTTTCAGGTTGGCGGAAAAACGCTCGCCCAGCTTGCCGTCCAGGTGGCGGAACATATGGGCCGAATCGGTGAAGAGGAAAGGCAGGTTCAGTACCTTGATGCCCGGCACAGCGTCCGACAGAGGGCCCGAGCTGAACTCGGCCACGTCGATCTCGCCGCTCTTGAGCATTTGCACCGCCTTGGGCTGGTCGCCCAGCGTGCCGCCGTTAAAAAGCTCGATGTTGTAGCGGCCGCCGGTGCTCTTGGCGACCTGCTCCACAAAGCTCTTCATGGCTTCGGAGACCGGGTAGCCCTCGGGGTGGATATTCCAGGCCCGCAGCTTGGTCTGGGCCATCGCGGCGCTCGCGCACAGCGCGAAGGAAAGGCATAAAAGCCCCTTGAAAGATATACGCAATTTTGTCTCCTGGAATGGGGCTAACGGCCGCCTCTGCGGGCTGGCTCGTAGTGTGTCAGTGTTCAAATCCCTGCTGGGATCTTCGCACGGATGACTCGCCTTCATCAAAAGATATCAGGCGATATCACCACTAATTCACGCAAGCGATTTTCAATCCAGCTTGATGTTGCCTTCCGCCACGACCTTGGCCCAGCGGCTGCGCTCCTGGTTGAAGAAACCGTCCTGCTGCGCCGGCGTCATGGTCACGACTTCCGCGCCCTGCCCCGCGAGCTTGGCGCGTATGTCGGGGCTGCGGATGATCTTGATGAGTTCGGCGTTCAGGCGGTTGATGATGGCTGCCGGCGTGCCGTTGGCCACCAGCAGGCCTTGCCAGGTGCCGGATTCGAAGTTGGCCAGGCCTTGCTCGGCCAGCGTCGGCACATTGCCGATCAGCGGCATGCGCGTGCTCTTGGAAACGCCGAGGATTTTCAGCTTGCCGCTTTGCACATGCGGCAAGGTGGCCAGCATGCCGTTCATCAGAATCTGCGTTTGCCCCGCGATGGTGTCGCTGACGGCCTGGGAGCCGCCCTTGTAGGGGATGTATTGCCACTTGGCCTTGCTGGCCCGCTCGACCGCCACGCCGGCCAGGTGCGGCGCGCTACCCATGGCCGTCACCGCGAAGTTCAGCTCGGTCTTGTGCGACAAGGCTACGAGTTCCTTGAGGTTGCTCGCGGGCACCGAGGGATGGACGACCAGCAGGTGCGGCGAATACGCCAGCATGGTGACGCCGCGCAAATCCTTGGACGGATCAAAGCCCAGCTTGGGATAAACCGAGGGGCTGATGGCCAGCGCGCCGGTGTCGCACAGCAGCAGCGTGTAGCCGTCGGGCGCGGACTTGGCCACGATGTCGGCGCCCAGGTTGCCGTTGGCGCCGGCCTTGTTGTCCACGATGACCGACTGCTTGAGAGCCTCGGCGAGCGGCTGCGAAATGGCGCGCGCGATGATGTCCGAAGAGCCGCCCGGCGGATAGGGCACCACCAGGCGTATCGGTTTGGACGGCCAGCCGGCCTGGGCGTTTGCGGCGCCGCTTGCGGCACCCACGCCCACGGCCAATGAAGCCGCGATCAGTTCTCGTCGATTGATAGCCATGTCTGTCTCCTGAATGTTCTCAAAAACGGGGTTGGCCCTCCGCCGCGCCGGGAGCCTCTTTCGGGCTCCTCGCACGCGCCTGTCTGGTCTGTCCGGTTTATGCCGGTTTGGCGACTTCGTGGTTGCCCAGCAATTCCAGCGCCCGCACCAAGGCGGAATGGTCCAGGTCCTGCATGCCGTTGGCGGCGCAGGCTTGCATCAGCTGGGCGGCGCCCGCCGTTTGCGGCAAGGCCAGGCCCAGGGTGCGCGCGC
Source organism: Polaromonas sp. P4_F6 (assembly GCF_056401275.1). Classification (NCBI taxonomy): domain Bacteria; kingdom Pseudomonadati; phylum Pseudomonadota; class Betaproteobacteria; order Burkholderiales; family Comamonadaceae; genus Polaromonas; species Polaromonas sp. P4_F6. Next base: position 337,811 of record NZ_JBFUJQ010000002.1, read on the forward strand.
CGCTGAGCGCGAGGTTCAAGTCCTTCTGGTGCAGGCCGATGCGGAAACCCGGCGCGAAGGTGCGCTTGATCATGCGCTCGCCGTGCACTTCCAGGATGCGCGAGGAGGCAAAGCCGCCCATCAGCGCCTGGCGCACCTTGGCCGGGTCGGCGCCGGCCTTGCTGGCGAACAGCAGGGCTTCGCCCACGGCCGCGATGTTCAGCGCCACGATGATCTGGTTGGCTACCTTGCAGGTCTGGCCGTCGCCGTTGCCGCCCACCAGCGTGATGTTTTTGCCCATCAGCTCGAACAGCGGCTTGACGAGGTCGAAGGCCGCCTGCGGGCCGCCCACCATGATGGTGAGGCTGGCCGCCTTGGCGCCGACTTCGCCGCCCGACACCGGGGCGTCCAGGTAGTCGCAACCCAGGGCGTTGATTTTTTGGGCGAACTCCTTGGTGTCCATGGGCGAGATGGAACTCATGTCCACCACCGTCTTGCCCTTGCTCAGCGCGCCGGCCACGCCACCTTCGCCGAACAGCACCTTGGCCACGTCGGGCGTGTCGGGCAGCATCATGAAGATAATGTCCGCCTGCTTGACGACCTCGGCGATGGAGTCGCAGGCCTTGCCCTTGCCGGTCAGAAGTTCCGCGGGCACCTTGCCGCGCGTGTTCAGGAAAACCTCGTGCCCTGCCGCAATCAGGTGCGCCGCCATAGGGCTGCCCATGATGCCCAGGCCGATAAATCCAAGCTTGCTCATTCAAATACTCCAGTCAAAAATCCAGTCAGAAAACAATGCGCCCCTCAGGCGCGTCAGGTTCGGTAACGGTCGCACAGGGCTTGTGTGGCGGAGCGGAACACGCCGAGGTCGCTGCCCACGGCCACAAAGGTGGCGCCCATCTCCATGTAGCGCCGCGCGTCAGCTTCCACCGGCGCGAGGATGCCCGTGGGCTTGCCGCAGGCCTTGGCGTCGGCGAACACACCGGCGATGGCTTTCTGCACGTCGGGATGGCTCGCGTTGCCCAGGTGGCCCAGGCCGGCGGCCAGGTCCGAGGGGCCGACAAAAATGCAGTCCACGCCCTCTGTTTCGGCGATCGCGCGCGCGGCCGCAACACCGGCGCTGCTTTCAATCTGCACCGCGACGCAGATCTGGTCGTTGATGCCCTTGAAGTAGTCGGGCACAGTGCCGTAGCGGTTGCTGCGCTGCGAGACCGACACGCCGCGCACGCCCTGCGGCGGGTAGCGCGTGGCGGCCACCGCGCGCCGCGCCTCGTCGGCGCTTTCGACGAAGGGCACCAGGAAGTTGTAGAAGCCGGCATCGAGCAGGCGCTTGATCTCGACCTCGTTGTTGCTGGTGGGACGCACAAAGGGCGCACTCGGGCTGTCCTTGAGCGCCATCAGCTGCGGAATGAAGGTGCCCACGTCGTTGGGCGAATGTTCGCCGTCCAGCAGGATCCAGTCGAAACCGGCCACGCCCAGCACCTCGGTGGTGATGGCGTTGGCCAGGGAGGACCAGCAACCTATCAGTTTTTTGCCGGCCAGCAGGTCTCGCTTGAAGCTGTTGGGAAAGGATTGGTAGGGAGTTGCTTGTGTCATGGTGGTTTGCTTCTACGATGTCTGTTGCTTCGGTTTGCGGTCAGCCGGGCTTTATTCGGCCTTGATGTTCGCGGCCTTGATGACCTGCGCCCACTTGGCCACTTCCGCGCGCTGGAAGGCGGCGATCTGGGCCGTCGTCATGTTGGCCGGCTCCATGCCGAAGCCCTTGAGTTTTCCCTGCATCTCGGGTTCCGCCAGAATGCGGCCGATTTCCTTGTGCAGGCGATCGACCATGAGGGCGGGCGTTCCCGCCGGCGCAAAAATCGCCTGCCAGGACAGCACCTCAAAATTGGCCAGGCCCGGCAGGCCGGATTCGGCCACCGTCGGCACGTCCGGCATGGATGGCAGCCGGCTGGCGGAGGTCACCGCGATCGCGCGCAGCTTGCCGCTTTGCACATGCGGCGCCGCCACGACGCTGGTGTCGAACATCATGTCGACCTGCCCGCCTATCACGTCCTGGATGGCCGGGCCGCTGCCCTTGTAAGGCACGTGCGTGAACTTCACGCCGGAACGGAAGGCCAGCAGCTCCAGCGAAAGGTGCTGCGAAGTGCCGGTGCCGGCCGAGGCGGACGAGAGGCCGCCGCTTTTGCCCTTGCTGGCCTCAATCACGTCCTTCAGGGTTTTGTAGGGGCTGGCCTGGTTGACCACCAGCACCAGCGGGTTGGTGCCTATCAGCGTGACGGGCACAAAGGACTTGATCGGGTCGTAGCCGATCTTGGGATACAGGCTCACGTTGATCGCATGCGAGCTGACCGTGCCGCCCACCAGGGTGTAGCCGTCCGGCGCGGCGCGCGAGCCGACTTCCGAACCGACGCTGCCGCCGGCCCCGGGCTTGTTGTCGACGATGATGGTGGTGCCCAGCGCGGTGCCCAGCTTCTGCCCGATCAGCCGGCCCAGCACGTCGGTGGTGCCGCCCGCGGCAAACGGCACCAGGTAAGTGATGGGCTTGCCGGTCGGCCAGTTGCCCTGCGCGAATGCGGGAAGCGTTGAAAAACCGCCGGCCATGGCGGCCAGCGCGGTATTGAGCAGGGTACGGCGTTGCATCATGATGAGTCCTTAATATGTGTCAGAAAAAATTGCCCGGCGCTTCGCGCGCTCAGGGCATCTCGACAATTTCAATCCAGTTCGGGTTCTTGCCGACGGGCAGGCGCTTGGGCGCGCCCAGCGCGCCGGTGGCGGCATCAATGGCGTACACGGACACGCTGTGCGAATCCTGGCCCGCCGCGATCAGGTAACGCCCCTGCGCATCGATGGCGAAACCGCGCGGGGTCTTTTCGGTGGGCGTCTGGCCTAGAGGCTCCAGCAGGCCTGTGGCGGCGTCGACACGGAAGGCCGACAGCGTGCTGGAGGTCCGCTCCGAGGCATACAGGAAACGGCCGTCGGGCGTGAGGTGCAGGTCGGCGGCCCAGGGCTTGTCGGTGAAGCCGGCCGGCAGCGTGGTCCGGGTCTGCAGCAGCTTGAGCGTGCCGCGCGCGCCGTCCCAGGCGAAGACCTGGAGTTGCGCGTCCAGCTCATTGAGCAGGTAGGCAAAGCGCTGCGCCTTGTCCCAGACAAAATGGCGCGGGCCGGATTTCGCCGCGCTGGTGGTCAGCGCGGGGTCGTTGGGCGAGAGCACGCCGGTGGCGGCATCAAAGCGCCAGCTCGAGACGTTGTCGTTGCCCAGGCTGGTGGCCAGCACAAAGCGGTTGGCCGAGTCCGCATGAATGGCGTGCGCATTCGCGATCCCGGGAATCAGCTGCTGGATGGCGCCGACCTTGCCTTCCTTGTCGATGCCGTTGACGGTGATCTTGTGGCCGGGATAGGACGCCGCGAAAAGCCAGCGGCCCGTCAGGTCGGTGTCGATGTTGGCCATGCTGTCGGCCAGGGGAGCTTCCCCCAGCTTGCGCAGCTTGCCGCTGGCGCCGTCGATGGCAAAGCTCACGGCACGGAAAGGCTGCGAGCGCAGCGCCGCATACAGAAAACGTTTGTCCGGGCTCACGGCCATCGGCATCACGGTGCCGCCCACGTTCACGGTTTCCACCGGCTTGAGCATGCCCTGGGCGCGGTCCAGCTCAAGCACCGAAATCTCCTGGCTGTCCGCGTTCGACACATAGACCCAGGTGGCGGCGCCGGCCCCGCCGGCGAGGGCCGCGAGCCCGGCCGCCGCCGTCAATTGCAAGGCCAGGCGCAGCGCGCGCAGGCCGGATGGAACGATGGTCATGCTCTGTCTCCTTCTGTTTGTGTTGTGGATGCGGTGCAGGTTCAGGTGACAGGCGCCGGGTTGAACAGCACCAGCGCGTTGTGCAGCTTCCAGTGCTCGGCCCAGGTTTTTTTGCGCCCGCTGGCGACGTCCAGCATGAAGCGGAACAGCTCCCAGCCGACCTCTTCAATCGTGGCGTCGCCGTCGGCGATGCGGCCGGCGTTGATGTCCATCAGGTCGTGCCAGCGCCGCGCCAGGTCGCTGCGCGTGGCCACCTTGATGACCGGCACTTCGGCCAGGCCGTAAGGCGTGCCGCGGCCGGTGGTGAACACATGGATGTTGATGCCGGCGGCCAGCTGCAGCGTGCCGCAGATGAAGTCGCTGGCGGGCGTCGCGGCGTAGATCAGGCCCTTTTGTTTGACCTTCTCGCCGGGCGAGAGCACGCCGCTGATGGGCGCGCTGCCCGATTTCACGATGGAGCCCATGGCCTTTTCAACAATGTTGGAAAGGCCGCCTTTTTTGTTGCCCGGTGTGGTGTTGGCGCTGCGGTCCACCTGCCCCTTTTTGAGGTAGGCGTCGTACCAGGCCATCTCGCGGATCATGGCCTCGGCCACCTCCGGCGTGCTGGCCCGCGAGGTCAGCTGGTCTATGCCGTCGCGCACTTCGGTGGTTTCGGAGAACATCACCGTCGCGCCGGCGCGCACCAGCAGGTCGGTGGCAAAGCCCACCGCCGGGTTCGCCGTCACGCCGGAAAACGCGTCGCTGCCGCCGCACTGCACGCCGACCACCAGCTCGCTGGCGGGCACCGTCTCGCGCCTGCGCGCATTGAGCCGCTCCAGGTGCAGCAAGGCGGTCTGCATGATGGAGTCGATCATGGACATGAAACCGACGTGGTTCTCGGACTGCAGGCAGACCACGTCCAGCACGGCTTCGGCGCTCGTGCCCACATCGGCCACATTGCGCTCGTCAATGATCTGTATGCTGCCCGGCGGCAGCAGGCGCTCGGGCTGCAGCTTCTCGCAGCCCAGGCTCACCACCATGACCTCGCCGCCGAAGTTGGGGTTCAGGCTGATGTTGCGCAGGGTGCGGATGGGGATGATGGCGTCGGGCGCGTCAATCGCCACGCCGCAGCCGTAGGTGTGCTCCAGCCCCACCACGTCATCGACATTGGGAAAACGCGGCAGCAGCTCGGCCTTGATGCGCTGGACGGCGAAGTCCACCACGCCGGCCACGCACTGCACCGTGGTGGTGACGGCCAGGATGTTGCGGCTGCCGACCGAGCCGTCCGGGTTGCGAAAGCCCTCGAAGGTATAGCCTTCCAGCGCCGGCAGCGGCTCGGGCCGCACCGTGGCCTTGGGCAGGTTGTCCAGCGTGCGCGCATCGGGCATCTCCAGCAGGCGCTCATGCACCCAGCTGCCTGCCGGGATGTCTTTCAGCGCGTAGCCTATGGGCACGTTGTAGCGCAGCACCGCCGCGCCCTTGGGCAGGTCCACCAGCGCCACCTTGTGGCCCTGGGGCACGCGCTCCACCAGCCGCAGGCCGCCCTCAAAAACGCTGCCCTCGGGCAGGCCGCCGTCGTTGGCGACGATCGCGACGTTGTCGCGAGGATGCATGCGGATGTGAAGCGGTGCGGCCATGGCGTGCGATTTCCTTATTGGCCGACCGTCATGTAGAGGCTGGGCAGCCACATGGAGAAGGCCGGAACAAACGTGACCAGTGCCAGCGCGAAAATCAGCGCGCCGTAGAAAGGCCAGATGGTGCGCATCACGGTGCCCACGGACACCCCGCCTATGGCGCAGCCCACGAACTGGGTGGTGCCCACGGGCGGCGTGTTCAGGCCCAGCGCGCAGTTGATCAGCATCACGATGCCGAACTGCACCGAGCTCATGCCGTAGTGCTGGGCAATCGGCAGGAAGATCGGCGTGCACAGCAGGATGGTGGCGGCCATGTCCAGAAAGGTGCCGAGCACGAACAGGATGATGTTGATCAGCAGGAAGATCACCCAGGGCGTGCTGCTGATCTGGGACAGCATCTGGCCCGTCAGCTCGGCCACCCCGTACAGGCTGATGAGGTAACCGAAGGTGCTGGAAATGCCGATCAGCAGCAGGATGACGCCGGTCGTCTTGACAGCCTTGGAGGCGGCCTTGATGAAGTGCTCCCACTTGAGCGTGCGGTAGACGAAGATGGTCAGCGCCAGCGCATACAGGACCGCCACGGCGGCCGATTCGGTGGCGGTGAAGATACCCGAAAGAATGCCGCCGAGAATCAGCACCACAATCATCAGGCCAGGCAGCGCCGCGGCGAGCGAACGCCAGACAATCGCCCATCCCGGGAAACTGCCGGCCGGATAACCGCGTTTCACGGCGACCAGGTAGGCCGCCGCCAGGTTGCAGATGGTCAGGATGGCGGCAGGCAGCAGCGCCGCCAGAATCAGCGCGGCAATCGAAACCTTGCCGCCGGCAGCCAGCGAATAAATGATCAGGTTGTGGCTGGTCGGCATCAGGGCACCCACCAGCGCGGCGTGCGTCGTCACGTTGACGGCGTAGTCGGCGTGGTAGCCCTCTTTTTTCATCATCGGGATCATCACGGCGCCCATGGCCGACACGTCCGCCACGGGAGAGCCGGAAACGCCGCCGAACAAGGTGCAGGCCACCACGTTGGACATGCCCAGGCCGCCGCGCACATGGCCGACCAGGTTGCGGGCCAGGTTCACGATGCGGTCGGCGATACCGCCGTAAAGCATGAGCTCACCGGCGAAGATGAAAAACGGGATCGCGAGGAAGGAAAAAATCCCCATGCCCGAGGTCATCTGCTGGAAACCGACCGCCAGCGGCAGGCCTTCATAAAGCAGCGTGGCCAGCGCCGACAGGCCGATGGAAAACGCCACCGGCACGCCCAGCAAAAGAAAGAGCGTGAAGGAAATACAAAGTATCAACAATGGGATAGTCATGATTTTTTTAGCCCCAGGCTGGTTCGACTTCTTCGCCCTTGGCGAGCGCGATGATGTGTTCGATGGAGAACATCACAATGAGAACGCCCGCAATGGTTGCGGGAACATAGCGCCATCCCTCGGAAATCCACAGGGTGGGCAGGCGATAACTCCACACGGACTGGGCCAGCGAGGCGCAGTTGTAGGCCATGGCCGCGCCGAACAGCAACACCAGCGCGTGGATCAGGTATTCCATCTTCAGGCGAATGCTTTCGGGTGCGAGAACCAGAAAGGATTCCAGGCCGATGTGGCCGGCGTCGCGAACGCCCACGGCCGTGCCGAGCATCGTGACATACAGCACCAGCAGCAAAGCCAGGCTCTCCGCCCAGGTGGGGGTGTTGTTCAGGACGTAACGGCCGAAGACCTGCCAGCTGACGGCGCAAATCACCGCCACAAGGCCAAAAATGCCCAGCCACATGCAAGTCCGGGCGAGCCGGCGACAAATTTTTGTGTACATAAATAAAGTGCGGAAGTGAAGGCCGCCCCAGAGAAATTTTTCCAAGCGGCAGGAATTGCCGTAAAACGCGCCGGCCGCAAACGGGCCGGCGCGGGATCAGGGCTTACTTGGTGTCCTGGATCCGTTTGACGAGGCCTTTGAGCGCCGCGTCGGTGATGAACTTGTCATAAACAGGCTTCATGGCGTTCTGGAAGGACACCTTGTCGACCTGGATGATCTCGGCGCCGCCGGCTTTGACGGTGGCCAGCGATTTTTCCTCGCGCTCGTCCCACAGCTTGCGCATGTAAGGCACGGACTCCTTGGCCGCCTGGCGGATCGCCTTCTGGTCATCGGCGCTCAGGCCGTCCCAGGTGCGCTTGGAGAACAGCAGCATCTCGGGCGCCATCGAATGCTCGGTGATGGAGTAGAACTTGGCCACCTCAAAATGGCGCGAGCTTTCATACGAGGGGTAGTTGTTTTCGGCGGCGTCAACCAGGCCCGTCTTCAGCGCGGTGTAGACCTCGCCGAAGGGCATGGGCGTCGCGTTGGCACCCATGGCTTCGAGCAGCGAGACCCAGAGGTCCGACTGCTGGACGCGCACTTTCAGGCCTTTCGCGTCGGCGAGCGATCGAACCGGCTTTTTGACCGTGTACAGATTGCGCGCGCCGCTGTCGTAGTACGCCAGGCCGATAAAGCCCTGGGGCGCGCACGAAGCCAGGATCTGCTCGCCGATCGGGCCGTCAAGCACATGGCGCATGTGATCCTTGGAGCGGAACAGGAAAGGCATGGTCGGGACCTGCGTTTCGGGGCAGATGTTGTTCATCGGCGCAATGTTCACGCGCGTCATCGCCAGGGCGCCGATCTTGGTCTGCTCGATCGTGTCTTTCTCGCTGCCCAGTGCGCTGTTGTTGAACACCTTGATGCTGTGCTTGCCGTTGGTCAGCACTTTGAGCCGCTCGCCCATGAACTTCACGGCTTCCACCGTGGGGTAGCCGTCAGGGTGAATATCCGAAGAACGGAATTCCGTGGCGAAGCCGGCCAGCGGCGCCATGGCCAGCGCGGCGGCGACGGCGAACAGTGTTTTTTTAATCTTCATGTCTCATCCTCTAGGTTGGTGGTGGAAAGCAGGTAGCGGGAAAGGGATCGCGGAAACTTTTTTTAATACAGGCACGCGGTTTCGGGCAGCCCGCGCACGCCGGGGCGTAGCGCGAACACACCGCCGGCCAGCGGCTGGTCTGAGAGATCGACACCTTCGGGGCGTATCGATGTCACGAACAGGGTGTCCAGCCCGGCGCCGCCGAAGGCGCACATGGCGGGCTTCTTCACGGGCACGGCCAGCGAGCGGTCCAGCTTGCCGGCGGGCGTGAAGCGGTGAACCAGGCCGGCGTCGTTGCCGCAGATCCAGTAGCAGCCGTCGGCGTCGACGGCCGCGCCGTCGGGCCGCCCGGGCAGCGGGTTCATGTCGATAAAAAGGCGGCGGTTCGACGGCGTGCCGGTCGAGGTGTCGTAGTCGAAGGCCCAGACCGACTGCACCGAAGGATGTGAATCGGACAAATACATGGTGCGGCCGTCGGGGCTGAAGGCCATGCCGTTGGGCGTGATGAAACCCTCCAGCAGCACTTTGAGGCCGTCGCCCTGGTAGCTGTAGATGCTGCCGACGCGCGCGCCGGCGGCCATGTTCATCTGCATGGTGCCGGCCAGGAAGCGCCCCTGCCGGTCGCAGCGGCCGTCGTTAAAACGCATGCCGGCCTGCGCGTGGGTCACGCCGGCAAGCCGCTGGAACCCCAGCTGGCCGCCGGCCCCGGGGCTCAGGCGGAAGACGCCGCTCTCGGCGCCCGCGATCCAGTCCCGCGTGTTGCCCAGGCGGGCGATGCAGGCGGGCATTTCAGGGGCCAGCCACTCGGTCAGCGCGGCATCGGCCACGCTCCAGCGGCACAAACGGCGCGCCGGGATGTCGACCCAGTACAGCGCCTGCCCGGCAGCGTCCCAGACCGGGCTTTCGCCCACGCCGTTGCGCGCATCCAGAACCAGTTCAACCTGCAATTCGCTCATGCCGTACCTGCCGCTCAGTCGCCGAAAGGGCCGGCCACGACAAAACCGCCGCCCTGGTACTGGGCCACCGGGTCCTTCAGATCGGGCGCGGGCGTGCGGGCGTAAATGGCCTCGCGGAAGATGTCGGAGCTGTCCTTGGGCACATAGCCGATGTGGCGGGCGCGGCTGTTGTCCCACCAGGTCACGGCGTTGTCGGACATGCCGAACACGATGCTGTGGCCCAGCACCGGCGTCGTGAGGCAGGCGGTGATCAGGCGGTGCAGGTCGTCAAAGCTCAGCCAGGTGGCCAGCATGCGGCGGTCCTTGGGCTCGGCGAAGGAGGAGCCAATGCGCACGCAGGCGGTTTCAATGCCGTAGCGGTCGAAATACAGGCGCGACAGGTCTTCGCCGAAGGCCTTGCTCAGGCCGTACAAGCCGTCGGGGCGCGGCGGGTGGTCGGCGTTGATGGTCTGGTCCTGGCGGTAAAAGCCGGTGACGTGGTTGGAGCTGGCAAAGACAATGCGTTTGACGCCGTGCTTGCGCGCCGCCTCATATAAGTTATAGGCACCCAGGATGTTGGCCTGCAGGATGGGGCCGAAAGGCCCTTCCACCGAAACGCCGCCCAGGTGGACGATGGCGTCCACGCCCTGGACCATGGTGTGCACCGCGGCGGAGTCCGCCAGGTCGGCCAGGACGACCTCTTCGCCGGCCGCGGCGGCGCCGAAAGGCTGGACGTCCGACAGGCGCAGCACCGAGCAATTGGCCTTCAGGCGCTCGCGCAGGGCCTTGCCCAAACCGCCGGCCGCGCCGGTCAGCAACAGCTTTTCATGAACTTTGATGGTCATTTTTTACGTCCGGGTCCGGTGCCGCGATAAACGCCGACAAACACTGGACTTTTTTTCGGAGTTTGTTAAAGTCAAGCTACAAATGCATCAGTCATAGGTTGTCTGATGACTCGGAATTCTCGGTTTCGCCCCCTAGCTTGTCAATGGTTTTTTAATGGACTCAAGGAAAACCCCTAGTCGCCCGGAAGCAGGCCTTACGCCTGCCTTTCACGAGGAGCTGCCGCGCGTGCGCCGGCCCCGCGGGCTGGTGGGCGAGATCGTTGAAAGCCTGGCCAGCAGCATCCGCGAAGGGCGCCTGCAGCCCGGCGAGAAACTGCCCACCGAAGCCGAAATCATGGCCCGCTTCGACGTCAGCCGCACCGTGGTGCGCGAGTCGCTGTCCAAGCTGCAGGCCTCGGGCCTGGTGGAAACCCGGCACGGCATAGGCACTTTTGTGCTGCAGCCGCAGAACGCCGGCAACTTCAAGATCACGGCCGAAGACTTCGCCACCGTGGCCGACGTGATCTCGGTGCTGGAGCTGCGCATCAGCCTGGAAACCGAGGCCGCGGGCCTGGCCGCCCAGAGGCGGACGCCGGAAAACCTCAAGGCCATGGAGGCCGCCCTGCGCGCCTTCCACGACTCCATCAGCCTGGACTCCGACGCGGTGCCGCCCGACTTCCAGTTCCACATGGAAGTGGCCCGCTCGACCGGCAACCGGCACTTCGCCGATCTGATGACCTACCTGGGCACCATGATCATCCCGCGCACCCGCGTGAACACGGCGCACAGCGCGCCCGAGGGCCGCTTCAACTACCTGCAGCGCGTCAACAGCGAGCACGAAAGCATTTACAACGCCATCCGCAACCAGGACGCCGAGGCGGCGCGCGCCGCCATGCGCACCCACCTGTCCAACAGCCGCGAGCGGCTGCGCCGGGGCAACAATGCGCACACCATGCAGCCGCCCGGGGAGCCTGCGGGCGCCCCGGCCGCCCAGACCCTGGGTACAAACCTGGTTGCATAAAAAATCAGCGAGTTGTACGATAACTGATAAATCAGCTTTATCAACCCACTACAACACGCCCGGTATGCCCGCTTCCCAAGCCCCCCAAGCCTCCCCCGTTTCCCCACCCGCCGCTTCACAAACGCCCCGCATCACCCGAGTCCAGGTGATTCCCGTGGCCGGCCAGGACAGCATGCTGCTGAACCTGAGCGGTGCGCACGGCCCTTTCTTCACCCGCAACATCCTGATCCTGACCGACAGTTCCGGCCGCACCGGCGTGGGCGAGGTTCCGGGCGGCGAGAAGATACGCAAGACCCTGAACGATGCCGCCCCCCTCATTGAAGGCCAGTCGATAGGCGACTGGAACCGCATCCTCAACACGCTGCGCACCGCCTTCGCCGACCGCGACAGCGGCGGCCGCGGCAACCAGACCTTTGACCTGCGCGTGGCCATCCACGCCGTGACCGCCGTGGAAAGCGCCCTGCTCGACCTGCTGGGCCAGTTCCTGGGTGTGCCGGTCGCGGCTCTGCTGGGCGAAGGCCAGCAGCGCGACTCGGTGGCCATGCTGGGCTACCTGTTTTACGTCGCCGACCGCAAGAAGACCGACCTGGCCTACGCATCGGCGCCCGACGCCCAGGACGACTGGCTGCGCCTGCGCCATGAGGCCGCGATGGACGCCAAGGGCATCGTCGCGCTGGCCGAAGCCGCCTACCAACGCTACGGCTTCAAGGACTTCAAGCTCAAGGGCGGCGTGCTGCGCGGCGAGGAAGAAATGGAAGCCATCGTCGCGCTGTCCGAGCGTTTTCCTGACGCGCGCATCACGCTGGACCCGAACGGCGGCTGGCTGCTCAAGGACGCCATCCGTATCTGCAAGGACCGACACAAGGAACTGGCCTACGCCGAAGACCCCTGCGGCGCCGAAGGCGTGTTCTCGGGCCGCGAAGTGATGGCGGAGTTCCGCCGCGCCACGGGCCTGCCCACGGCCACCAACATGATCGCCACCGACTGGCGCGAGCTCTCGCACACCATCCACCTGCAATCGGTGGACATCCCGCTGGCCGACCCGCACTTCTGGACCATGCAGGGTTCGGTGCGCGTGGCGCAGGTCTGCCTGACCTGGGGGTTGACCTGGGGCTCGCACTCCAACAACCACTTCGACGTTTCGCTGGCCATGTTCACGCACGTGGCCGCCGCCGCGCCGGGCAAGGTCACTGCGATCGACACGCACTGGATCTGGCAGGACGGCCAGCGCCTGACCAAGGCGCCGCTGCAAATCGTGAACGGCGAAGTCGCGGTGCCCAAGCAGCCCGGCCTGGGCGTGGAGCTGGACATGGCCGAGGTGGAAAAAGCCCACCAGCTCTACCTCAAGCACGGCCTGGGCGCACGCGACGATGCCGTGGCCATGCAATACCTGATCCCGGGCTGGGCCTTCAACAACAAGATGCCCTGCATGGTGCGCTAAACACAACGGGCTTGCGGGAAGTTAGAGGCTCCCGCAGGTCTTTTTTTGTTTTTGCCATTGGGCGTGGCCGTAGCCCAAGCCGGGCGCCGGGGGCGGTATACCTCGGCGCCTTTTTCACCAGCGATACCCACTCAGCACCCATACCAATATCAGGAGACAAGACATGAAACGCAGAACCCTCTGCAGCCTTGCGGGCGCGGCCTTGCTGGCCCTGGCCGGCACGCTGGGCGCGGGCAGCGCCGCCGCCCAGACCAAACTCAAATGGGCGCACGTCTACGAGACGTCCGAATCCTTTCACAAGCAGGCTGTCTGGGCCGCCGATGAAATCAAGAAAAAGACCAATGGCCGCTATGTGGTCGAGGTCTTCCCGGCCTCATCGCTGGGCAAGGAAACCGAAATCAACCAGGGCCTGACACTGGGCACGGTGGACATCATCTACACCGGTGCCGCCTTTGCCGGCCGCGCCTACCCGCCGCTGTCAATTGCCGCCGCGCCTTTTGTGTTCCGCGACTACAACCACTTTCAGGCTTTCCGCAACGGCCCCATCTTCCAGGAACTGGCCCAGGGTTATGCGAGCAAGACCGGCGGCCAGCACATCGCGGGCTACACCTATTACGGCCTGCGCCACATGACCTCGAACAAGGTCATCTTCAAGCCCGAGGACATGAAGGGCCTCAAGCTGCGCGTGCCCGATGCGCCGCTGTTCGTGATGTTCCCCAAGGCAGTGGGCGCCAACCCCACGCCCATCGCCTTCGCCGAGGTCTACCTGGCGCTGCAGAACGGCACGGTCGATGCGCAGGAAAATCCGCTGCCGACCATCGAAGCCAAGAAGTTTTATGAAGTGCAGAAGTACATCACGCTGACGGGCCACATCACCGAATCGCTGGTCACCGCCGTCTCGGGCTCGGTCTGGTCCCAGCTCAGCGATGCCGACAAAAAGATTTTTGACCAGGTGCTGTGGGAAGCCTCCAGCCGCGCCAGCCAGGACATCGTCGATGCGGAAAACCGCCTGGTCGCCGAGTTCGAGAAAAAGGGCAAGACCGTCAACAAGGTGGACCGCGCGCCTTTCGCGGCCGCCGTGCTGCCCTCGCTGACCGCCGCAGACGCGCCCTGGCCCAAGAGCCTGTACGAGCGCATCCAGGCCATCAAGTAGGCGGGAAGGAAGCCCCATGAAACGCCGTTCCCTTATCCAATCTGCACTGGCCGGCGCTGCCTTGCCCCTGCTGGCAATTTCCGCCCTGCCCGCCTGGGCACAAGGCGCATGGCCTTCGGCCAGGCCCGTGGTCATCGTCGTGCCCTTTCCCGCGGGCGGCTCCACCGACATGGTGGCGCGCGCACTCGCGCTGCAGCTGCAGGCCAGGCTGGGCGGTAGCTTTGTGGTCGACAACCGGCCGGGTGCCACCGGCACCATAGGCGCCGGCCAGGTCAAGCGCGCGCCCGCCGACGGCTACACGCTGCTGGTGTCCTCGCTGGGCGCTTTTGTCGTCGCGCCGCACCTGCTCAAGGGCGTGCCCTATGACGCCACCAAGGATTTCGACTACATCAGCGTGCCGGTGCAGGCGCCCAATGTGCTGGTCGCCAATGCCGCGCGGCCCGAACGCAGCCTGGACGATGTGCTGGCGCTGCTGCGCAAAACGCCGGGCAAGGTCTCGTTCGCGAGTTCGGGCAACGGTTCCTCCGACCACCTGTCGGCCGAGCTCTTCTGGCAGCAGTCCAAAACCGAAGGCGTGCACGTGCCCTACAAAGGCGGCGCCCCGGCGGTCAACGACCTGCTGGGCAACCAGGTCGACTTCTCGTTCCAGAACGTCAATGCCGTGCTGCCGCACATACGCGCGGGCAAGCTGCGCGCCATCGCCGTCACCGGCGACAAGCGCTCACCCGTGCTGCCCGAGGTTCCCACGCTGGCCGAGGCCGGCGTGAAGGGTGCGGAGGTGTATTCGTGGCAAGGCATGGCCGCGCCCAAAGGCTTGCCCGGCCCCACGAAGAAGGCATTGAGCGATGCAGTCATTGCCGCCATGCAAGACCCTGAACTCAAAAAGCGCATGCTGGACCAGGGGCTGGAAGTCGTCGCCAGCACGCCCGAGGAATTCACCGCCTTCCAGCTGCGCGAATGGGCGCGCTGGAAGACCTTGATAGAGACCCGCCGCATCACCGCCGATTGAGGCGCCGGGCCCTGCCCCCACAAAACCATGCCCTTACCTTCCTCCCGGCGGCTGCGCGTTGCCGTCATAGGCGCGGGCCTCGGGTCCGCGCCGCATTTGCACAGCCTGCGGGACTTGGCGGACGAAGCCGAGCTCGTTTACGTCTATGGCCGTAGCGCCGAACGGCTGGCGGCCGTGCAAGTGCCCGCCGGCGCGCACAAGACCACGCGGCTGGAGGACATCCTCGAAGACGCCGACCTTGAAGCCGTGCTGGTGCTGACGCCGCCCAACACGCATCTTGAGATCGTGCGGCGCGTCGCGCGCGCGGGCAAACATGTGCTGGTCGAAAAGCCGCTGGAGATAGACCTGAACCGCGCCAGCGCGCTGGTCGAGTGCTGCGAGCAAGCCGGCGTCACGCTGGCCGTGATGCTGCAGCATCGCCTGCGCGAAGCGGCGGTGGCGCTGCGCGCCTTGATGGCGTCGCGCGAGCTGGGGCAGCTGGTAAGCGCCAGCGCTGCCGTACGCTGGTGGCGGCCGCAGAGTTACTACGACGAGCCTGGGCGCGGCACGCTGGCGCGTGACGGCGGCGGCGTGCTGATCACGCAGGCCATACACACGCTGGACCTGCTGCTGGATTTGATCGGCATGCCGGCACGCGTGACCGGCACAGCGAGCACCAGTGCCGTGCACCACATGGAAGGCGAGGACACGGCCGCCGCGCTGCTGCACTACGACAGCGGCGCGGTGGCGGTGCTGCAGGCCACGACGGCCGCCTATCCAGGCTTTCCCGAGCGCATCGAGCTCAACTTCACGCGCGGCACGGCGACGCTCGAAGGCGGCGAAATGCGGGCTGCTTTCCAGGATGGCAGGAGCGTGAGCGCCGGCGGTCGCCAGGCCTCGGGCGGCGGCGCGGATCCCATGGCCTTCGACCATGCCGCGCACAAAACCGTGCTGCAGGATTTCATACGCGCGGTGAAGACCGGCGCCGCGCCCGCCGTCAGCGGACGCTCCGCGCTGGGTGTGCAACAAGTGATAGAAGCCGTCATGGCATCGTCACGATCCGGCGCCGCGGTGGCCTTGCATTCGCAAGCGATTCTTCCCATGATGTAGCTGCGGGGCCGTCGTCCAGACGTGGCGGGCATGTGCAGCTATAAAACTCGTAGCAGTCAGGAAATTGCGTTATATTTGGTCCCGACAATAGAAGCTTTTTGCTTAACGACCACCTGTGACCGGATTGTGACCGAGGAGATGAGCTGATGAGCGCCAAAGAAAATGCAGCGGTAGGCCAGCTACTTGAATTGCTGGAAGCACGCTACGCATTGCGCGTGTTATGGGCGCTCAAAGACGGCCATCCCCAGACCTTTCGCCTGCTGCAGGACAGCGTCGGCAACATCACGCCCAACACCCTCAACACCCGCATCAAGGAATTGCGCGCGGCCGGCCTGATCAGCCATGGCAGCGACGGCTACATCGTCACCACGCTAGGCGCCGACCTGCTCAAGCGCCTGAACGACCTGCAGGCCTTCGCCGGCAAATGGGTGCTCAGCCAGGCCAAAAAACCCAAACCCTGAACCTCGCCGGTTCCACAAACAAAAGCGACCGTCAGGTCGCTTTTTTTATGGATGGCTGCGCGAACCCTAGTCCACTGCCGCGCCCGAACGCTTCACCGCATCGCCCCACAGCGCCATGTTGCTCGCGATGTGTTTGGCCAATTCTTCCGGCGTGCCGGGCGCGGCCTCGGCGCCGCGCGACTGCAATTGCGCGCGCAACTCGGGATCGGCCAGGGCTTTGTGGATCGCTTCATT
The DNA here is from genome assembly GCF_056401275.1 of Polaromonas sp. P4_F6. Taxonomy (NCBI): domain Bacteria; kingdom Pseudomonadati; phylum Pseudomonadota; class Betaproteobacteria; order Burkholderiales; family Comamonadaceae; genus Polaromonas; species Polaromonas sp. P4_F6. Next base: position 354,250 of record NZ_JBFUJQ010000002.1, read on the forward strand.
CAGCCGGTTGACGATGGGGCGCGGCGTTCCGGCCGGCACAAAAATCGCGTCCCATGCGCTCACGTCGAAGCCGGCCAGGCCCGACTCCGCGATGGTCGGCAGCTCGGGCCAGCCCGCGACGCGCGTGGCCGTGGTCACCGCCAGCGGTTTGACGCGGCCGCCCTTGGCCTGGGGCGCGGCATTGGGCATCACCTCGATCATCAGGTCGGTCATGGCCTGCGCGCCGCCGCGGTAGGGAATGTGCACCACCGCCAGGCCCGCGCGCGACTTGTAGATTTCGCCGGCCAGGTGCGAGGTCGTGCCGTTGCCGGCCGAGCCGAAGGTATATTTGCCCGGATTGGCCTTGAGCAGCTTGGTCAGCTCGGCCATGGAGTTGGCCTGCAGCGTGGGCCGCACCACCACCATGGCCGCGATGCGCGTGAGCTGGCTCACCGGCTCAAAGTCCCGCACGCTGAAACCCGGCGACTTGTAGATCGCATGGTTGATGGCATGCGTGCCGTTGGTGCCGTAGAGCAGCGTGTAGCCGTCGGCCGGCGCCTTAGCCGCGGCCGCGCTGCCCACGTTGCCGCCGGCGCCGCCCAGGTTCTCCACCACGACGGGCTGGCCCAGTTCCTTCGCCGCGCGCAGCATCACAAGGCGTGCCAGTGTGTCGCCGCCGCCGCCGGCCGGAAAGGGCACGATCAGCTTGATGGGTTTATTGGGATAGGCCGTAGCAGACTGGGCATGGGCGGCAGGCGCCACCAGGGCCAGCGTAGCCATCGCGGCGGTATAGGCCAGCAGCAGGCGGCGAAGCCAAAAAGCCGACGACGGCGGGCGATGGGGAACGTGGCAGAGCGGCAAATTCATCGTGTCTCCTGGGAAATGCGTGCACCGGGGCAAGGCATGAAATTCTTAGTCATCTTATTTTATTGCACGCAATAGCATCAACAAATACCTAGTTAACCCTAATTTACGCAACTTTTGCATGCAATAATTTGAAAACCATTCCACCAGAATCCCCGCATGTCCTCACAGATTGACTACACCACCCACGAATTGAGGCGAAGAATCCTCAGCGGCCAGGCAGCGCCTGGCGAACGCATGGTGGAACTCGAACTTTCCGCCCAGCTGGCAGTGTCGCGCACCCCCATACGCATCGCGCTCGGTGAGCTTGAAAAAGAAGGCCTGCTGGAGCGCCTGCCGACGCGCGGTTTCCGCGTGCGGCAGTTCAGTGTGGACGAGATCGCCAACGCTGTCGACGTGCGCGGCGTGCTCGAAGGCATGGCGGCGCGGCAGGCGGCCGAGCGCGGCATCAGCCCCGAGACCCAGGCCGACCTGCAGGCCTGCATAGATGAGGGCCGGCTGCTGCTGGAAAAAGCCGCAGCCGCCGGCCATGTGATCGACGCGGCCCGCTGGGTACCCATGAATGCGCGCTTTCACGCCGCGCTGGTGGACGCCGCAGGCAACAGCACGCTGGTCTCGGCCCTCGCGCATGTGAGCAAAACACCGATGGCCGGCGCCGGCGCGCTGAGCCTGAACGGCTCGCTGCCGATGCTGGAGTTCGGCTTCATTCAGCGCGCCCAGAGCGACCATGAAGACGTGCTGGCCGCCCTGCTGGCCGGCGAAGGCGCACGCGCCGAGGCGCTGATGCGCGAACACGCCCACCGCAGCCGCGACAACAAGCGCGAACTCATGGCGCGCCTGAAAAAACGCGCGGCAGCGTGAGTCATCCCCTCGCCGGCCAGCGTGCCGCCCAAGGCTCCAGCGGCACGCGTGCCGCATTGCACACATAGCTGACCGCGTGGTACCAGCCGGCCAGCATCAGCAGTTCTATGAGCTGGGGCGGCGACCACAGGGCCGCCAGTTCCTGCCACAACGCATCGCTGACCGTGCTGCTGTCGTGCAACTCATCGACCAGTTGCAGCAAGAGCCTGTCGCGCTGCGCCAGGCCCCGGCCATCGGAGACCGGATCGGCAATCGCGGCCGTGTCCGCGTCGCTGAAACCCGCCGCCCGGCCGAAGGCGCCGACATGCACACCCCATTCATATTCGGCCCCGCAGCGCGCGCAGACGCGGTTGATCACCAGCTCGCGGTCGCGCAGGGACAGGCTGGCGCTGGTGCCGAGCAGATACCCGCCCCATGAAGGCATGCGCTCCAGCAGTTTGGGGTTGACGGCCAGCACACGAAACAGCGCCAGCACGTTGGGCGCGGCGGGCGGCGTGATTTTCTTGAGCAGCGCGTCCTGCTCCGGGGTGTAAGGCGGCTCCAGCGGCGCGATGCGCGGCAGGGCTGCGGTGGCGTTTGTCATTTGGGCCATGGTGATAGGTTTCCTGTTGTGTAGAGAGATCAGAGCTTCAATTCGCTACGGATTCCGTAGCGAATTGCAACTATATCGCTACGCATTCCGTAGCGACCGTCACGAACACGACAGGCGCAGCCCCTACAATCCGGGGCATGACTTCCACGCTACCCCTTCCCGGCAAACCGGTCCGCGGCTCCGCCACGGGCCGGCCCGTGATGGCGCTGCTGGACCTGCTGGGCCGCCGCGGCACGCTGCGGCTGCTGTGGGAGCTGCGTGACGGGCAGGCGCAAAATTTCCGGCAATTGGCAGCAAGCGCCGGAAACATGTCGCCTTCGGTCATGAACGACCGGCTCAAGGAGTTGCGCGAAGCGCGGCTGGTCGAACTCGGGAGCGGCGGCTACGGCCTCACCGCCACGGGCAGCGGCCTGCTGCACAAGCTCAAACCGCTCCACCAGTGGGCAGAAGAATGGGCCGCCCAGGACGCATAAGCCAAGCCGGCCGCCCTGCCCCCCGGCGGCCAAAACTTTCGTAGCCAAAACTGAAGCCCTTGTCTTGAAAAGGGCTTTGCCATCCCCAGTTGGGAACCTTACCAACACCAACCCTGTTGCCTCGCATGTCTGAAAACACACAACCCGAACAAAATCAAAACCTTAGCGGTGAACCCAGCCCTGAAGAACTGGAAGCGGCGCAGGCCGCCAACGAGTTTGACGCGCTGACCGTGGCCCAGGCCGAAGTCGCCACGCTGCAGGCCAAAAACACCGAGCTGGCCGACAGCTACCTGCGCGCCAAGGCCGAGACCGAAAACGCCCGCCGCCGTGCCGACGAGGACGTCGCCAAGGCCCGCAAGTTCGCGCTGGAGAGCTTTGCCGAAAGCCTGCTGCCGGTGGCCGACAGCCTGGAAGCCGGCCTGGCCATCAAGGAAGCCACGCCCGAGCAGATCCGCGAAGGCGCCGAAGCCACGCTCAAGCAGCTCAAGAGCGCGCTTGAACGCAACAAGGTGGTGGCGATCGACCCCGCCGCCGGCACCAAGTTCGACCCCGCCCAGCACCAGGCCATCAGCATGGTGCCGGCCGACCAGGAAGCCAACACCGTGGTCAGCGTGCTGCAAAAAGGCTATCTGATCGCCGAGCGCGTGCTGCGCCCCGCGCTGGTCACGGTGGCAGCCCCCAAATAAACAAACGAATGCAAAAACATGTTGAGGCCCTTGAAGCCCATCAACTTACCCACAAGTTATCAACATAGTCATTCACAGCGGCCAGGATGAAACCCCGGCCACACCACTTTTCATCTTCACGAATCAAAAAAGCAGGAGTAAATATCATGGGAAGAATCATCGGCATTGACCTGGGCACCACCAACAGCTGCGTGTCCATCATGGAGGGCAACACGCCCCGCGTGATCGAGAACTCGGAAGGCGTGCGCACCACCCCTTCCATCGTGGCTTACCAGGAAGACGGCGAAGTGCTGGTCGGCGCATCCGCCAAGCGCCAGGCCGTGACCAACCCCAAGAACACGCTGTACGCCGTCAAGCGCCTGATCGGCCGCAAGTTCAGCGAAAAAGAAGTCCAGAAGGACATCTCCCTGATGCCTTATTCCATCGTGGCCGCCGACAACGGCGACGCCTGGGTGGAAGTGCGCGGCAAGAAGATCTCGGCCCAGCAGGTCAGCGCCGACATCCTGCGCAAGATGAAAAAGACCGCCGAAGACTACCTCGGCGAGCCCGTCACCGACGCCGTGATCACCGTACCCGCCTACTTCAATGACGCACAGCGCCAGGCCACCAAGGACGCCGGCCGCATCGCAGGCCTGGACGTCAAGCGCATCATCAACGAACCCACCGCCGCTGCATTGGCCTTCGGCCTGGACAAGCAGGAAAAGGGCGACCGCAAGATCGCCGTGTATGACCTGGGCGGCGGTACCTTCGACATCTCCATCATCGAGATCGCAGACGTCGACGGCGAGAAGCAGTTCGAAGTGCTGTCCACCAACGGCGACACCTTCCTGGGCGGCGAAGACTTCGACCAGCGCGTCATCGACTACATCGTGGCCGAGTTCAAGAAAGACAGCGGCATCGACCTGTCCAAGGACGTGGTCGCACTGCAGCGCCTGAAGGACTCCGCCGAAAAAGCCAAGATCGAGCTGTCCAACAGCCCGCAAACCGAAGTCAACATTCCCTACATCGCACACGACCCCGCGACCGGCCCCAAGCACCTGCTGGTCAAGCTGACCCGCGCCAAGCTCGAAAGCCTGGTCGACGAGCTGATCGAGCGCACCATCGCCCCTTGCCGCGTGGCCATGAAGGACGCCGGCGTCAGCGCCTCCGACATCCATGACGTGATCCTGGTCGGCGGCCAGACCCGCATGCCCAAGGTGCAGGAAAAGGTCAAGGAGCTGTTCGGCAAGGAGCCGCGCAAGGACGTGAACCCCGACGAAGCCGTGGCCGTGGGCGCCGCCATCCAGGGCCAGGTGCTGTCCGGCGACCGCACCGACGTGCTGCTGCTCGACGTCACTCCGCTGTCCCTGGGCATTGAAACCATGGGCGGCGTGATGACCAAGATGATCAAGAAGAACACGACCATCCCGACCAAGTTCGCGCAGACCTTCTCGACCGCCGAGGACAACCAGCCGGCCGTGACCATCAAGGTGTTCCAGGGCGAACGGGAAATCGCCTCGGGCAACAAGGCGCTGGGCGAGTTCAACCTCGAGGGCATCCCGCCGGCCGCGCGCGGCACGCCGCAGATCGAAGTGTCTTTCGACATCGACGCCAACGGCATCCTGCACGTGGGCGCCAAGGACAAGGGCACCGGCAAGGAAAACAAGATCACCATCAAGGCCAACTCCGGTTTGTCCGAGGCTGAAATCCAGCAGATGGTGAAGGACGCCGAGCTCAACGCCGAAGAAGACAAGAAGAAGGTCGAGTTCGTGACCGCCAAGAACAACGCCGAAGCCATGGTGCACAGCGTGAAAAAATCGCTGGGCGAATACGGCGACAAGCTCGAAGCCGGCGAAAAGGAAAAGATTGAGACCGCCATCAAGGACATGGAAGAGGCGCTCAAGGGCGACGACAAGGCCGCCATCGACGCCAAGAACACGGCCCTGATGGAAGCCAGCCAGAAGCTCGGCGAAAAAATGTATGCCGACATGCAGGCTTCGCAAGCGGCTGCCGGTGGCGACGCAGGCGCGGCAGGCGCGGCGCAGGCAGAAGCCAAGCCGGCCGACGACAATGTCGTGGACGCTGAAGTCAAGGAAGTCAAAAAAGGCTGAGCGCCCTAAGGCAACAAGCCCCGCATTGGCGCGATAACTGCATGCAAAGGCAGGCGGCACAGGCGGATGCAAAAGGCGGAAACCAGGAGCAATCCCGGCTTTCCGCTTTTGCGCATCTGCCGCCACCCGCGAATGCCCGGACTGACCGCCTGCCTGACGAGACCGATCAACGAAGACCCTGAGCTGCCATGGCCACCAAAAAAGACTACTACGACGTACTGGGCGTACCCAAAAACGCCAGTGACGAGGACATCAAGAAAGCGTATCGCAAGCTCGCGATGAAGCACCACCCCGACCGCAACCAGGGGGATGCGTCCAAGGTCGCCGAGGAAAAATTCAAGGAGGCCAAAGAGGCCTACGAGATGCTCTCCGACGAGAACAAGCGCGCGGCCTACGACCAGTACGGCCACGCGGGCGTGGACCCGAATATGCGCGGCGGCCCCGGCGCCGAGGGCTTCGGCGGTTTTGCCGAGGCCTTTGGCGACATCTTCGGCGACGTGTTCGGCGGCCAGCGCGGCGGCCAGCAGCGCGGCGGGCGCCAGGTCTACCGCGGCGGCGACCTCAGCTACGCCATGGAAATCACGCTCGAGGAAGCGGCCCACGGCAAGGAAGCGCAGATCCGCATCCCGAGCTGGGACGACTGCAACACCTGCCACGGCAGCGGCGCCAAGCCCGGCACCAAGGTGGTGACCTGCACCACCTGCCACGGCCACGGCGTGGTGCAGATGCGCCAGGGCTTTTTCAGCGTGCAGCAGACCTGCCCGCAGTGCAAGGGCACAGGCAAGCTGATCCCCGAGCCCTGCGTGAGCTGCCACGGCGTGGGCAAGACCAAGAACAACAAGACGCTGGAAGTGAAAATTCCCGCGGGCATAGACGACGGCATGCGCATACGCTCGACCGGCAACGGCGAGCCCGGCACCAACGGCGGCCCGCCCGGCGACCTCTACATCGAGATTCGCCTGAAGAAGCACGACATCTTCGAGCGCGACGGCGACGACCTGCACTGCGCCGTGCCCATCAGCTTCACCACGGCCGCGCTGGGCGGCGAGATCGAAGTGCCGACCCTGGCCGGCAAGGCCGCCATCGACATCCCCGAAGGCACCCAGGCCGCCAAGCAGTTCCGCCTGCGCGGCAAGGGCATCAAGGGCGTGCGCTCCAGCTACCCCGGCGACCTGTACTGCCACATCACCGTGGAAACGCCGGTCAAGCTGACCGAGCACCAGCGCAAGCTGCTCAAGGAGCTCGACGAGTCCCTCAAAAAAGGCGGCGCCAAACATTCACCCAGCGAAGAAGGCTGGGCCGACAAACTCAAGAGCTTCTTCAGCGCCTGAACGTTTTGATGCTCAAACCCAAAATGCCGGACCTGTTCCGGCATTTTTTATGCCCGGCCGAAAAGACGCAGGTGTTGTTTTTGCCAACAAGACGCACACCCTGTCACAAGCCTGTCGTCATCACGCGCCTACGATCAGCCTTTTTAACTCAGGAAAATAAAATGACCGTCTCGACCCGCAAGGCCTTCAGCTTCAAGCAAGGCAGCTTGCTCGCCCTCGTCTGCAGCAGCGTGCTGCTGGCCGCCTGCTCCTCTTCGGGCACGCCCTCGCAAGCCGGCCTCTCCACCCTCGACGGCAAGGCACCGCTGGTCATCGCCCACCGCGGCGCTTCAGGCTACATCCCTGAAGAAACGCTGGAAGCCTATGTGCGCGCCATCGAGCTCGGCGCCGACGTGATCGAGATGGACCTGATCGTGACCAAGGACGGCGTGCTGATGATGCGCCACGACCCCAACCTGGCCATCAGCACCGACGTGGCCAAGCACCCCGAATTCGCTTCGCGCAAGAAAACCATCAAGGTCGACGGCGAGACCCAGACCGGCTGGTTCAGCGACGACTTCACGCTGGCCGAAATTCGCACCCTGGGCGCCATCTCGACCGATGCCGAGCGCCCGCAGCAGTTCAACGGCCAGTACAAGGTGCCGACCTTCCAGGAAGTCGTGGACCTGGCCAAGGCCCAATCCGCCAAGACCGGCCGCACCATCGCGATCTACCCTGAAACCAAGAACCCGACCTACTTCCGCGAGCGCGGCCTGCCGATGGAAGACAAGCTGATCGCCATCATCAACGCCGCCGGCTGGAACAGCAAGACCGCGCCCATCTACGTGCAGTCCTTTGAACCGGGCAGCCTCAAGTACATGAAGAGCAAGGGCCTGAACACGCGCCTGATCCAGCTCATAGACGGCGACGGCATAGACCCCAAGACCGGCAACGTGACCTTTGCCCTGCCCAGCGACCGCCCCTATGACTGGACCCTGGCCGGCGACAAGCGCTTCTTCGACGCCATGGTCACGCCCGCGGGCCTGGCCGAGATCAAGACCTACGCCGACGGCATAGGCCCCTGGAAGCGCTACATCATCAGCACCAAGGGCACCATAGGCGCCGACGGCAAGCAGGTCGACATCAATGGCGACGGCAAGCTCAACGATGCCGATTCGACCTCGCAACCCGCGACCAGCCTGGTGGCCGATGCGCACAAGGCGGGCCTGTTTGTCCACCCCTTCACCTTCCGCAATGAGCGCCGCCGCCTGGCCGCCGACTACCAGGGCGATCCCAAGGCCGAGTACCTGGCCTTCTACCGCGCCGGTGTGGACGGCGTGTTCACCGACTTCACCGACACCGCGATTGCCGCGCGCACGCAGTACCTGAAGGAAGCCGGCCGCTAAGCCCGCCCCTCCTACGACACGAGCCGCCTGTACTCCCTTTGGGGACCAGGCGGCTTTTTCTTTGGGGCCGCACTACCCCGGGGTTCCCGGGGTTTTCTCAAAATGAAACATCTTGCGAGCCGGGGCCCAGGGTGACTGGCTTATAGTGCCTTACGCAGCGCAACGCACCTTCGCCCACCTCCAACACAAGCCCTCTCACCATGAAAACCAAAGCCGCCGTCGCCTGGAAATCAGGCCAGCCCCTGACGATTGAAACCGTGGACCTGCAAGGCCCGAAGTTCGGCGAGGTGCTCGTCGAGATCAAGGCCACCGGCATCTGCCACACCGACTACTACACGCTCTCGGGCGCCGACCCCGAAGGTATCTTCCCGGCCATCCTGGGCCATGAAGGCGCGGGCATTGTGGTCGACGTCGGCCCCGGCGTGACGACCCTCAAAAAAGGCGACCACGTCATCCCGCTCTATACGCCCGAATGCCGGCAGTGCAAGTTCTGCCTCTCGCGCAAGACCAATTTGTGCCAGCTGATACGCGGCACCCAGGGCAAGGGCCTGATGCCCGACGCCACCAGCCGCTTCAGCCTGGACGGAAAGCCCATCTTCCACTACATGGGCACCTCCACTTTCAGCAACTACACGGTCGCGCCCGAAATCTCGCTGGCCAAAATCCGTGAAGATGCGCCCTTTGACAAGGTCTGCTACATCGGCTGCGGCGTCACCACCGGCATAGGCGCGGTGCTCTTCACCGCCAAGGTCGAAGCCGGCGCCAACGTCGTGGTGTTCGGCCTGGGCGGCATAGGCCTCAATGTGATCCAGGGCGCCAAGATGGTGGGCGCCGACAAGATCATAGGCGTCGACATCAACCCCGCGCGGCAAGAGATGGCGCGCAAATTCGGCATGACGCACTTCATCAACCCCAAGGAAACGGAAAACGTCGTCGACGCCATCGTGCAACTGACCGACGGCGGCGCCGACTACAGCTTTGAATGCATAGGCAACACCAAGGTCATGCGCCAGGCGCTGGAGTGCACCCACAAGGGCTGGGGCCGCAGCATCATCATCGGCGTGGCCGAAGCCGGCGCCGAGATCAGCACCCGGCCCTTCCAGCTGGTCACCGGCCGCAAATGGGAAGGCTCGGCCTTCGGCGGCGCGCGCGGCCGCACCGACGTGCCCAAGATCGTCGACTGGTATATGGAAGGCAAGATCAATATCGACGACCTGATCACGCACACCATGCCGCTGGAGGACATCAACAAGGGTTTTGATTTGATGAAAAGCGGCGAGTCCATCCGCGGCGTGGTCCTGTATTAAGGTAAGCCCCCACGGTCGCTCACTTCGTGTAGCTCCCTGCCCCCCGAGGGGGCCGCTGCGCCTGCGGTCTGGCAAAGCCAGTCCCGCGGCCCCTGCTTGAAAAGAAGAAGATGACCACACAACCTGAACTCCTTAGCGAACACGGCTGCTTTGGCGGCCTGCAGCGCTTTTACCAGCACGGCTCGCGCGAGATCGGCCTGCCCATGCGCTTTTCGGTCTTCCTGCCGCCGCAGGCCCTGGCCGGCGACAAGGTGCCTTTCCTGGTCTACCTCGCCGGCCTGACCTGCACCGAAGAGACCTTCATGATCAAAGCGGGTGCCCAGCGCCTGGCGGCCGAACTGGGCCTGGCCCTGGTCGCACCCGACACCAGCCCGCGCGGGGCAGGCGTTGCCGGCGAGACCGAGAGCTGGGACTTTGGCGTGGGCGCGGGCTTTTACCTCGACACCACGCAGGCACCATGGTCGCGGCACTACCGCATGGAGAGCTACATCACGGCGGAGCTGCTGCCGCTGCTGGCCGGCGCCCTGCCGCTGGACGCAAAGCGCATAGGCCTCTTCGGCCATTCCATGGGCGGCCACGGCGCGCTGACACTCGCGCTCAGGCATCCGGACCTGTTCAAATCGGTCTCGGCCTTTGCGCCCATCTGCGCACCCAGCCAGTGCCCCTGGGGGCGCAAGGCCTTCACTGGCTATCTTGGCAGCGATGAAGCCACCTGGGCCGAACACGACGCCACCGCCTTGATGAGCCTCATGCCCGCGGCGCCCTACCCTGGCGGCATTCGTATAGACCAGGGCCTGGCCGACAAATTCCTCGCCGAACAGCTGTACCCCGAGCTGTTTGAAGCCGCCTGCGCCAAGGCCGGCCAACCGCTGGAGCTGCACCGCCACACGGGCTACGACCACGGCTACTACTTCATCGCGAGTTTCATGGCCRAACACCTGAACCACCATGCGCGGCAGCTGGGTTTGACGGCCCAGGCTTAAGGACCGCATAAGCCCACGACCCATACAATGCAGCGCTATGCCGCTGCAACCCGCGCCCACCTCCCAGCCTCTCGCACCTCCCAACCAGCACAGCCGCGGCATGCGACCGCTGTGGCTGGTGGTGCTGGCCAGCCTCTGGATCGCCACCGTGTGCAACGTGGCGCTGTGGCGCGAACTGACCCGCCTGCCCGGCCTCAGCGGCGGTCAGGCCGCCGTCATCAGCGTCGCGCTGGTACTGGTGATCACGCTGGCCACCACGGCCCTGCTCAGCCTGCTGGCCTGGCGCTGGACGCTCAAGCCGGCCATCACCCTGTTCCTGCTCGCAGCGGCCTTCGGCGCCTACTTCATGATGGCCTACGGCGTGGTCATCGACAAGACCATGATGGTCAACACCCTGCAGACCGATGTACGGGAAACCCGCGACCTGCTGAACTGGCGATTGCTGGGCACGGTGCTGGTACTGGCGGTGCTGCCGCTGGTGCTGCTGTGGCGGCAAAAAGTCAGGCGGGCCAGCGCCGCGCGGCAGCTGCTGGGCAACTTTGCCACGCTGGCCGGTGCCTCCGTGCTGCTGGTGCTGGTGGTGTTCCTGTTTTTCCAGAGCATTGCCTCGGTCATGCGCAACTACACCCATGTGCGCTACCTGATCAACCCACTCAACTCCTTTTACGCACTGGGCTCCATCGCGGCCAAGCCTTTCCAGCGCGATGAATCCGTGGTGTTGCCGCTGGGTGAAGACGCCAAACTGGGCGCCAGCTACAACGCGCAAAACAAGCCGCCCCTGTTGCTGCTGGTGCTGGGCGAAACGGCGCGCAGCGGCAACTTCTCGCTCAACGGTTACGGCCGCCCCACCAACCCGCTGCTGGCCAAAGAGAACGTGGTGAGCCAGCGCAACGCCTGGTCCTGCGGCACCAGCACGGCCGCCTCCGTGCCCTGCATGTTCTCCCACTTCGGGCGCGAGGCCTATGACTCGCGGCCGGCCAATTACGAAGGCCTGCTCGACGTGCTGCAGCGCGCGGGCCTAGCCGTGCTCTGGATAGACAACCAGTCGGGCTGCAAGGGCGTGTGCGACCGGGTGCCCAACGTCAACACAGTGCAGCTCCAGGTGCCCGGCCTGTGCGACAGCGGCGAATGTTTTGACGAGGTGATGCTGCGCGGCATTGATGAGCGCATCGCCGCGCTGCCGGCCGAGCGCCGCGCCAAAGGCGTGGTGGTGGTGATGCACCAGATGGGCGGCCACGGCCCGGCCTATTACAAACGCTCGCCGCAGGCCGTCAAAAAATTCCTGCCCGAGTGCGCCGACAACGCGCTGCAAAGCTGCAGCAAGGAAGGCCTCGTCAATGCCTACGACAACAGCATCGTCTACACCGACCAGTTGCTGGCCTCGTCCATCCAGTGGCTCAAGGCGCAGGAAGCGCGCAGCGCGCCCGCCCTGCTCTACCTGGCTGACCACGGCGAATCGCTGGGCGAGAACAACCTCTACCTGCACGGCATGCCCTACGGCATCGCGCCCGATGTGCAAAAGCGCGTGCCCTGGATCACCTGGCTGTCACCCGGCTTCGAGCAGCGCAGCAAGCTGAGCACGGCCTGCCTCAAGCAGCAACTCGATGCGCCTGTCAGCCACGACAACTACTTTCATTCGGTGCTGGGCCTGATGAATGTGCAGACCAGCGTCTACAAGCCCCCGCTCGACATCTACGCGCGCTGCACCAAACCCTGAGACTTGAGACCTGGCCGGGAGCACCCGGATGCCACGTAGGGCTTTTTTGGGGCAGCATGCACCAGGATGGCGAACGGATTTAATATTCAACCTGCATCTCAATAACAACTCTCTTATGCAAGGGCTGAATATGAATATCCGCAAGGCTCTGGCCTCCACGCTCCTTCTCACACTCGCTTTCAGCGCCAGCGCCGCCGACCTGCTGGACACCGTCAAGCAGCGCGGCACGCTCAAGGTGGCGCTCGAAGGCACTTACCCCCCGTTCAATTACAAGGAAGGCGGCCAGCTCGCCGGCTTTGAAGTCGAGCTGGCCAATGCCCTGGCGCAAAAGCTGGGCGTGAAGGCCGAGTTCTCGACCAGCGAATGGAGCGCCATCCTGGCCGGCCTGCAAGCCGGCAAGTACGACGTGGTGATCAACCAGGTCGGCATCACCGACAAACGCAAGGAGACTTTTGATTTCTCCGAGCCCTACACCATCTCGGCCCCGCAGCTGATCATCCGCAAGGACGAAAAGCGCGAGTTCAAGTCGCTGGCCGACCTCAAGGGCAAAAAGCTGGGCCTGGGCCAGGGCACCAACTACGCCGACATCGCCAAGAAGGTGAGCGGCATAGACGTCAAGACCTATCCCGGCGCGCAAGAGTATTTGCAGGACCTGGCACTGGGCCGCATTGACGCGGCGCTTAACGACAGCCTCTTGATCCCCTACATCGTCAAGCAGACCAAGCTGCCGCTCAAGCCCGGCGCGCCTGTGGGCGATCTCGAAAAATCCGGCATCCCCTTCGTCAAGAACAACCCCAAGTTCAAGGCCGCCCTCGACAAGGCACTCGCCGACCTGCAGGCCGACGGCAGCTTCGCGAAAATCTCCACCAAGTGGTTTGACCGCGACGTGAGCAAGCCGCCTGTCGCAAAGTAATCGAAGTAACATCAATCCAGCCGCGCGCCTTCCTTCGGCGCCTGAAACACCCCGGCGCGCAGCCGGGGTTTTTATTTGTGGAGACTCCCCATCATGGACTTGTCTGGCTTGACCTCTTTGCTGCGCGACGCCCTGCCGCTGATGCTCAAGGGCGCGGGATGGACGCTGCTGCTGGCCGTGGCATCGATTTTTTTCGGCGCCATCGTCGGCACCTTCGTGGCCATCACGCGGCTGGCCAAGGTGCCGGGGCTGTCGCAGTTCGCGGCGCTGTACGTCAGCTGCATGCGCGGCACGCCGCTGCTGGTGCAACTCTTTGTCATCTACTTCGGCCTGCCCAGCATAGGCATACAGTTCGACCCCATCAGCGCCGGCATCCTGGGCCTGAGCCTGAACGTAGGCGCCTACCTGTCGGAAACGATTCGCGGCGCCATCAACGGCGTGGAGCACGGCCAGTGGAACGCGGCCCGCAGCCTGGGCCTCACGCAGGTGCAAACCCTGCGTTACGTGATAGGCCCGCAGGCCTTGAGGCTGGCCGTGCCCAGCCTGTCCAACAGCTTGATCAGCCTGATCAAGGACACCTCCCTGGTCTCGGTGATCGCCGTCGGCGAACTGATGCTGGCCACCAAGGAAGTGATCGCCACCACCTTCCAGCCCTTCCCGCTCTACCTGGCGGCCGCGGGCATCTACTGGGCCATGAGCGCTTCTTTCGAGAAGCTGCAGAGCAAACTTGAAGTGCGGCTGAACCGCAGTTATTTGCGCTAGAAACTGGATCGCTTCAGCGCTCGCTGATCAGCCCGCTCTGCAGCGCCTGCTCCTGGTTCTTGAAGATCGCCATCGCCGTCAGCATGCGTCTGAAGCCCAGCTTGCGGTAAAACGGCTCCTTGCCGGCCACCGCATAGAGGATGATCTTCTTGTGCCCCTTTGAGAGGCCGACCAGCGAGGCAACGATCTCCTTGCCCAGGCCAACCCCCTGGTGCTCCGGATGCACCGCGATGTCGCAGATATACGAGCAGTCCATGCCGTCTGCCAGCGCGCGGCCGGCGCCAATCAGTTGGCCGCCCTCGTACACAAAACTTTTGAACAGGCTGTTGGAGAACACGACTTTCAGGTCCGCCGCTTTCTTCTCGCCCAAAGGCGCAATCCGGTAGAGATGCGAGAGCGCGTCCCAGTCCACGTCCTCCGATGAATGCTTCCATTCGAATGCCAAGATGAACTCCTTCAATATTGGGCTTGCACTATAGCCCTCGCGGCCCCAAGCTGCCGGGCCCTCAGAACAGGCTGCCCTGCCCCGCCGCACCCGGCGGCCTGAAGCGGCTCAAGTCCAGCTCCACACGCTGGCGGTTAAAACCCAGGCGATTGCAGCATTTCTCAAAGCGCTGCTTGATCAGGTCTGCCCACAGGCCGTAGCCCTTCATGCGCGAGGCGAAATCGCTGTCGTAGTCCTTGCCCCCGCGCATCTCCTGGATGCGCGCCATGATGCGCGCGGCGCGCTGCGGGTAGTGCAGCTCCAGCCATTCCTTGAAAAGAGGCGCCACTTCCCAGGGCAGGCGGATTACCGTGTAAAACGCCGAACGCGCGCCGGCCTCCCAGGCCGCCTCCAGCACCTGCTCCATGTCCTCGTTCACAAAGGGAATCTGCGGCGCCACGCTCACACCCACAGGAACGCCGTGCTCGGCCAGGGTGCGCAGGGTGCGCAGGCGGCGGTGCGGCGCCGCGGCGCGCGGCTCCAGCTTGCGCGCGAGTTCGCCGTCCAGCGTGGTGATGGTGATGTACACGGCGGCCAGCTTGTCGGCCGCCAGCGGGGCAATCAGGTCCAGGTCGCGCTCCACGCCGCTCGATTTGGTGATCAAGGAAAACGGGTGGCAGGTATCACGCATCACCTCGATCAGGCCGCGCGTGAGCCGCAGCTCGCGCTCGGCCGGCTGGTAGCAGTCGGTGCCCGATCCTATGTTGAGCAGGCGCGGCACATAGCTGCGCTTGCCCAGGTCAGCGCGCAAGGCCTCGGCGATATTGCGCTTGGCAATGATTTTGGTTTCAAAGTCCAGGCCCGGCGAAAGATTCAGGTAGCTGTGCGTGGGCCGGGCATAACAGTACACACAGCCATGCTCGCAACCCCGGTAGGGATTGATGCTGTAGTCAAAAAAGATGTCGGGCGAATCGTTGCGCACAATGGCACTGCGAGCCTCCTCCAGGGTGACCGTGGTTTCCAGCCGCGGCGCCTCGCCCGCCACCCCCTCCTCCAGCGTGCCCCAGCCATCGTCCCAGGCCGTGCGCACGTCCTTCTCAAACCGGTGCGCGATGCGCGTGGCGGTGCCGCGGCCCTTGATGGCGTGCAGGGGGATGATGGCGTCGGACATGGGTGGAAACAGCCCGGCCCGGCAAAAACGAGCCAACCAGAATGCTGTATTTACGTACAGTATATTCAAGCCAACCGCTTTCATCAAGCCGGCCGTCTCCCACCCCTTCCATCCACAGGGGTAGACACTCCCAAGTCTTTAGCCGAGGCGGACCAACCCCTCCTGCAAGCTCGCAGTCGAATGCACGGCCTGCGCCTGCGCACCAAACTGCGCATTCGTCAGCACCTCCTGCGCCTTGCCCAGGCCCATGCCCGCCAGCGTGCCGTCCGCGCCATAGTGGTAGGCCAGGTCGCCGCCCAGGGCTTCGCTGTCGCTGCCCGCCAGGTGGAACTGCGTGAGCCCGTTGCTCAGCGCCCAGCTGCTCAGCCCCGGTGTGGCGGTGCGCGCCGCGTCGAACGCGCCCACCAGGCCCTGGAAGTCAAAGGTCTGTACCTTTTTATTGAGCAGCGGGTCACTGGAGTTGGCATCAAAGGCGCTCATCGCTTCGGCCACCAGTTGCAGGTTCAGCACGGTCCGGTTGCTCACATCGCCGTACCAGCCGGCAAGAGTCAGCATGTCGCCGTCGCTCACCTTGAGCACCAGGTCGTTACCGTTCTTTTGCAGGCTCAGGTTGGCGTAGTCCAGGCCGGCGCCGCCCAGGCTGACCGTGTCGTCCTGGCTTTGTGGGCTACCGTCCCCTCCATACACCGTGTCCTGGCCATCGCCCACGTTGAAGGCGATCACGTCGGGACCGTCTCCGCTGGTGATGAAGTCGTTGTCGGTGCCGCCCAGGAGAAAGTCGGCCGTAGCGCTGCCTCGCAGGTCATCATCACCAGCCCCACCGTTGTAATAGTTGCCGCCGTCGGCATCATGGAGGTTGTCACCGCCGGCGCCGCCTTCCAGGAAATCACTGCCGCCACCGCCATACAGAATGTCGCCGCCCCCCTCTCCAGCCAGGAAGTCGCTTCCGCCCAGACCCTGCACGAAATCATCGCCTTCAGTTCCACGCAAATAGTCGCTGTTTTCGGTGGAAGAAAACACCGCCATCCCGGCCAGATCGTCGGCAGTCCACACGGTGCCGTCGGCAAAGAGAACCCTCTCCACCTGATGGGCGTCGTTGTCAAACCAGTTGCTGAGCTGTATGCGGTCTGCGCTGCCCAGGTTCAGGAACAGGTTCAGGGAAGAGTCACGGGTGACATAGACCTCGTACGAGGCAATGCCACTGCCAAAGCGGATGGTGTCGACATTGCCTTCCTCATCTCCGTATTCGTTGACGATGTCGAAGCCGTCGCCGCGCTTGAACCGGTAAACGTCGTCGCCCGCGCCGCCGCTCAGCACGTCGTTGCCGGCGCCGCCGGCCATCACATCAGCCCCTGAGGTGCCAAAGAGGGTGTCATTGCCTTCCGTGCCTTGAACGGTCACATCGGACACGGCAACAGTGAGCGTGAAATTCGACGAGGCTGACAGGCCAAAAACATCCCTTGCCTTGACGGCAATGGAAAGCGCCCCGGCAAAGCCCGCCGGCGCGGTTCCCTCAAGCCTGAATGTGTCGACGTTGAAGTTGAGCCAGGCGGGCAAGGGGTCGCCGTTGGCAAGGCTGAAGCTGTACATCAACGGGTTGCCGTCCTCGTCAGAGAACAGGTCCGAGGGAATATCGAGGCCGACGTTCCCTTGTGCCTCGATTTCCAGGTCATCCAGGGGATACACCGCCTCGGGGGCATGGTTGAGGCGGCTCGCGTCAGCCAGCGCGAGTATGTCGCCCGCGTTCCAGACCACGCCGTTGTCGAAAACAATGCGCTCCAGGAAATAGCTCGCGGCCTCGGGGTTGAGGCCTTGTTGCACCGTCAATGTCTCGCCGGTGGAAATAATCTGGATGATCAGGTCCAGGTTCCCGGGCTCGTAGCTCAGCACGATATCGGCCGGGTCCAGCCCGGTCAGCTTGACGGTGTCAAAACCGCCGCCGATATCACCGGGGTCTCCAGAAGTATCACGGATGACGTCATCACCTGAACCTGCATACCAGACGTATGTGTCATTGCCGGCGCCGCCATACAGCTGGTCGTTGCCGCCCCCGCCGTCGAGGATGTCGTCCCCGTCGAAGCCGTAGAGGTAGTTTTCGTACGCGCCGCCGACGATGTGGTCAAACAGCGACCATCCCATCAAAACCGACTCGAAGGAATACCTTTCCCTCAGTTCCATGTGAAGCGCCTGGTCCTGGAGGTTCCAGCTGGTCCCATCCGCAAACCGGAACCACTCAATGCTATATAAAAGCCCGCCCTCCAAAAAGTTCTGCGCGATGTCCAGCGTCTCGCCCGTGTCGTTGATCCTCAGAAACGCGTTGCCGCCGTTGTGCCGGACCATGGTCAGGTCCGAGGCGTTGAGGCCCTGGAGTTCCAGCGTGTCATTGGCGCCCCCACCAAAATCATAGATGTGGTCGTCGCCGTCTCCGCGCCCCCAGACAAAGGTGTCGCTGCCTGAGCCCCCATCCAGGTTGTCGTTGCCGGCACCACCTATAAGACGATCATCACCGTCGCCGCCGCTCAGGCTGTCGTTGCCGTTGCCACCTTTGAGCAGGTCATTTCCTCCGCCGCCGTTCAGGCTGTCGTTGCCATCACCGCCGTCCAGCGTATCGTCGGTATCAAAGCCCCAGAGAATGTCACCGTCGGGGGTCCCTTCCATCGATTTGAGCCGGAGGGCCGACAGGTCCCACTCGGCCCCGTCCGCAAAGACCAGCTTTTCAACCACGCTGTGCAAACCAAGAGAGCTGCTGGTGAGCCTAAGCTGCTCACCGGTATCAATCACCTGAATCACAAAGCCGACGCCGCCATCGCCTCGAACCCGGATATCGGTGGCCAGCAAATTGCCCAGCAGCAAGGTGTCGAATCCACCTTCTTCGGTCACGGTGTCGTTGCCGCTCCCCCTTCCCCAAACATAGGTATCGTCACCGGTGCCGCCCACCATCGTGTCGTCGCCGGTGCCGCCGTCGAGTGTGTCGTTGAACGCGCTGCCCACCAGCACGTCGTTGCCCGCCGCGCCCGACAGAACGCTGGGTTTGTTAAAAGCCAGGAGGTAGTTGTCGCCCGCGTCCCCCTGGGCTTCCTGGCCCGCCGCCAGCAGGCCCGCCAGTGTGGTGGTCTGGCCCCCGGCCGTGACCACGATGTTGGCCAGGAACTGCTCCACATCGCCATCGCCGGAATCGGGCTCCAGCGTGATGCTGTCGGCGCCGGTCGAGTCGAGGTACAGCACCACCGCCCTGGAGTTGCGCTGCACCAGGCCGATGCGCAGGCTGGCCAGGTTGGCCTGTTCGCCCAGGGCGATGGTCACCGCCGAGGCGGCCGCCAGGACACCGGCGCCCAACTGCACAAGGTCCCGGCCGTCGCCGGATTGAAATTCCAGGGTGTTTCCGGCCGAGTCGAGCTGGATGCGGTCGTTATCGCCGCCTGCGGAAACAGTATTGCCGCCTTCATGCACCGTGATGTCGTCGGCACCTAGGCCGGTGACGATATTCTGGTTGCTGCCGGTCACATTCACGGTCCGGCTCGTCGGGCTGTGCCGCAGCAAGTCTGCGGCAGTGTAGGTCTGCCCGTCGACGGTGACAGACGCGAGGGAGCCATCGGCCCAGCCGGTGCCTCTGACTTGCAAGCCTCCAATGGTCAAAACCTGGTTGCCGTTCGAAAGAAAGGTCAAGACTGGGGCATTGCCTGCGCCGCCGGCATTGACGATTTCCAGCGTACCGCCTCCGCGCGAAACATCAAAGAGTGAGACCGAAGTGGCCTGGGCCGCATCGATGGTGTAGTGGTTTTGGCCCGACTCGTCGATCAGCAAAGCATTGCCGCTGACCTCGTAAACGTCATCGCCTGAGCCACCGAAAGCCGTGTCGCCCGTGCCCACCACCAGGGTGTCATCGCCTCCGCCGCCGTGCAGTGTGTCCATACCCGCCCCACCGTCAAGCATGTCGTCACCGTCCAGGCCGGGCGTGCCTTCGTCGGTATCGCCCCAGAGCACGTCGTTGCCATCGCCGCCCAGCAGCGTGTCGTCTCCGCCGTTGCCGGCCATGACATCGTCGCCAGCTCCGCCATCAAGGTAATCGTTGCCGTGATATTCGGCTGACAGATCGGCTTCCACGCTGTCGCCCAGCATGATGTCGTTGCCGTCGCCGCCGTAGAGCGTGTCGTCGCCGCCCAGGCCGTACAGCGTGTCGTTGCCGGCTTCCCCGTTCAGGTAGTCGTCGCCATGGTATTGCCCGGCCAGGCTGGCCTCCGAGGCATCGCCTTGCATCTCGTCGTCGCCGTCACCGCCGTACAAGGTGTCGTTACCACCGTCGCCGATGATCAGGTCGTTGCCGGCCCCTCCGTTCAGATAGTCGTCGCCGTGGTATTGGCCGGCCAGCGAAGACTCATACGCGTCACCGTGGAGCGTGTCCCGGCCCGCGCCGCCATACAGCGTGTCGTTGCCGCCCTGGCCAAAAAGCACATCGTTGCCGTCTTCCCCGTCGAGGTAGTCGTCCCCATGGTATTGGCCGGCCAGTGCCGATTCGTTGCTGTCGCCCTGAAGTTCGTCGTTTCCATCGCCGCCATACAGCGTATCGTCTCCGCCGTTGCCGAAAAGCAGGTCGTTGCCGGCTTCCCCATCCAGGTAATCGTTGCCGTGGTATTGGCCGGCAAGCGCGGCTACCAAGGCATCGCCCTGCAGCTCGTCGTTTCCTTCCCCACCATACAAGGTGTCGTTGCCGCCATCGCCAAAGAGGACGTCGTTGCCGTCTTCGCCGTCGAGGTAATCGTCGCCGTGGTACTGCGCAGCCAGGTCCGACTCGTCGGCATCTCCGAACAGGAGATCGTTGCCGCTCCCGCCATACAGGGTGTCGCCCTTGCCGTTGCCCGTCAGCGTGTCGTCGCCATCTTCCCCATCAAGATAGTCACTGCCGTGGTATTCACCGGCGAGGGCAGAGCCGGACGCGTCGCCCCACAGCAAGTCATTGCCTGCGCCGCCGAACAGCGAGTCGTCTTTGCCATAACCCAAAAGCCTGTCGCTGCCTTCGCCGCCGTCCAGAAAGTCGCTGCCGTGGCTCTCGCCAGGGGTATAACCATAGCCATCCGGCACATTGATCCCATCCCCCAACAACTCGTCGTCGCCCGCGCCGCCTTCAATGATGTCATCGCCCGCGAGGCCCCAGAGCTCGTCGTTGCCTGCACCGCCTTCGATACGGTCGTTGCCGCGGCCGGCATAGACGATGTCGTTGCCATCCCCGGCATCGATCACATCGGATGCATCGTCCATCTCGATGCTCCCGCCATGAATGGCCAGTGTCGGTTCCCAATTATCAGTAGGGCCTACACGCTGAGGAACTGCCACGTTGGTGGCGCTCAGGATGGTGTCGTTGCCCGCGCCGCCTTTGATGGTGTCGCTGCCCTTGCCTCCGCCTATCAGGTCGTCACCGTCACCCCCCTCAATCTCGTCGTTTCCGTCGCCGCCATACAGAAGATCATTGCCGCCCTTGCCGTCGATCTTGTCGTTGCCGCTGCTTCCGGTGATCACGTCTTTGTAGCCGGCGTCAACTACACCGCCCGTGAGCACGCCTTCGGATGTCCAACTGGTGCTGGCCCAGTCGTAATACTGGGCGCCGGTTACCGTGTCGATGGCGGTTTGGCCGCGCTGGTCGCCGAGGAAGGTGCTGACAACTTCGCCGGCATCCTTGAGGTTGATGTTCCAGGTGTTGGACGTAACGTTCTGCTCGTCGCCTTGGTAAGTCACACTCAGGCCACTTGCACCATCGCTTGTGACCTCGCCTTCCTGTACCAGAGTGAAGCTGACTTGAGTCTGACCTTCGGCAAGAGTAATAACCGCACCATCCGCGTCGACCGTGGTGTCTCCCAGAATCGCTTGAAACTTATCGGCAAGATTGCTCAGTGCCAAGGTGATTGTTTCACCGGATTTGGCTGGAGTATTGAGGTAAACGGTGAACGCTCTTCCGCCCCCTTCGTTGATAGTGTCGGCACCAGCGACTGTGGTTTCATCAAAATCGTAGTCCTGAAACGGGTTAACACTCAGGCCGGATTTGAGCACCGCCTTAGCTGTTGTTTCAAGCTTGATGCCCATATAGCCGGTGGTTTTGGCCTTTTCAATATCGAAATTTTTGATGGTAATGGTGTTAGCTTTGTCACCCTTCTTGGCAACGACGAATTGCTGGCTGCTTGCGTCATAGGTATAGGTGTAATACTGACCGGCGATCTTGGCGCCCCAAACTTGCGCCTTGCCACTTGTGGCTACCGACTTGCCTATCATGTCGCCGCTGGCAGCTATAGCCGTTTCATTAATTTCAATGCGGCCTTCACCGGTTGCGTCTTCTTCAACCGTGTCTTTTCCGAAATTCCCATTGAATTGGTAGACATCTACCCCAGCGCCACCTTTTAACGTGTCATTGCCAGCACCGCCATCCAGTTTGTTGTCAAGGCTATTGCCGATAATCAGATCGCTAGCAGTGCCTCCCTTGGCATTTTCTATTTCGCTACCCTTGTAGATCGAGACGTTGTGGATTGCCGTACTACTCATTCCAATGGAACTGAAATATGCTTTTCCGGTTGAGAAGTCCGTTGCACGCAAATCAATTTCGTTAGCGGTGTTGGTAGCAGAGGCGTCAATGACGTCATCGGACCCACCGCTGTCTATGATGAGTTTCCCCGTTACGGTTTGGTTGAACAAATGCTCGGTTTTATTTCCACTATTGAGATCCGTTTTAAGTAGACCCATCGCCTGAAGACCCAAAGCATCGAACAACATAGGCGTGGCCGGGCGAAAACCGGCAGGAAGAACCGGCTGGAGGGACATGACCGAATATTTCAGCAGGTCGTACTCTTCGTTTCCCAAGCGCCCTTGATGTTTTGCGGTTGGATGAAATAACCCAAGCACATGACCAAACTCATGGAATAACGCCAGTATTGCCCGGTCACCCAGCAGGCCGGTATCAGCCATGCCGGTGTTCAAATAGACATCCCCAAGTTTGGGGCTGCCGTCATGGGCGCCTGGGGCGAAGTTGATGTTGTAATTGGAGCTAAGTCCAATACGCACATCGGCTTCGGCGGTGTCGGTCACAAGAACAAACGTCACGTTAGCCATGCCATTCCATGTCGCAATACCTTTTTCAAAAATGGCCTGACGGAGCGTTTCGGGAATTTCCTGGAAACCAGCTAGCGAGCGCTTTGCCTCGTTGAATTGATCGGTGATGAGTTTGGTCCACCCGGCGAGCACGGGACTTTCTTCAGTGCTGATCTGGGGAAAGTAAGCCGCCCAATAAGCCTCAAGGGAGGAGGTGTGATAGTCCGGTGCGGCAGTAAGGAATGCAACTTTTATTACTTGGCCGGAAACTACACCACGCGACGCCTGGAGAACTGTCATAGCCTCGGCGATTTGCGATTCGGTATATGTTCCGCCGTTTAATGTACTGAGGACTTTTTCCATGCTTTTTCTCCCAGGTTTTGGTTTAGCGAGCGAATCTATGTGTGTCTTCGCCTGTTTTGCTCATCGGAAATTTATCTAGCAACGTACCCTTGTCAAAAGTGCAACTGTTGTGAGCAGAGACCATGCACCAACGTTCCGCAGCTTTTAAATCTTTAGCCTGCCCATAGTCCGCGCTCATGCCATTGAAAGCCGCTTGGCACATCCATTCCTGAGCGGCGGGATTTCCCCCAACGCCGGCGATCTCAGCCCATTTACTGAAATCAGCTTTTTGTATCAACCCGTTGAACTTTTCGATGGGTAACGCGCCGCAAGAACCACCGGCTTTCGCTGCGTCTGAACAGGGAAAATATTCGCGCGTGTAGTCCATCAACTCCGACGCCTCCCATGGATTCCCCGCCTCTGCGGCCTGCATCAGCGCACGCAGGTAGGTATCAAAATCAATTGCCGGTGGCTTGGCCAGCTTGTACTGAATTTCGGCCAACCGCGCTGCGGCCGATTTATGTCCCGCTTGCACAGCCTTTTGCAACCACTGAACGTTGTAGCTGTAGTCCCCAGCGGCAGCTGTCCATTTGCCATCCTTCGTACGTCGGACAAACCCCAACCGGTATTGAGCTTTCACATCCCCTGCCTCCGCACGCTTTTCCACCCCCTTGAGTTCGAACTCATATCCCATCTCTGCGGCGGGTCGCGTATTGGCGCGCGTCTTCCAGTCAATCTCGCATAGCGAGGTTTCCGGCCGGAAAGGCTGCCCGTGGGCGGCAGTTGCCACCAACAGCGCGGCCACCAGGCAAAGATCGCGTGTTATTGATTTCATGAAAATCTCTGCACGGTAGCTACCTGGCTATTCAACGTAATAGCAGTCCCTCTCACCTCTCCCTCCCCGACTCCTGCACCGCCTTCTGCACAGGCGACAGCAAATACTCGAGCACGGTCCGTTTGCCCTGGTTGATCTCGGCCACCACCTGCATGCCCGGCGTGATGACCAGGGCCTTGTCCTGCGGATCCTTGAGCACCTGGTCGTCAAGCCGCACCTTGTAGATCGCCATGGCGGCAGCCACGGCTGCCATGGCGTAGGCACTGCTGTGCACGAGCTTGTCCATCACGCCACTAGCCCAAGCGCACCAGTCCATCTTGCAAGCTGGCAGTCGAATGGATAGTCTGCGCCTGCGCACCAAACTGCGCATTCGTCAGCACCTCCTGCGCCTTGCCCAGGCCCATGCCGGCCAGCGTGCCGTCCGCGCCATAGTGGTAGGCCAGGTCGCCGCCCAGGGCTTCGCTGTCGCTGCCCGCCAGGTGGAACTGAGTCAGGCCATTGCTCAGCGCCCAGCTGCTCAGCCCAGGCGTTGCCGTGCGCGCCGCATCGAATGCGCCGACCAGGCCCTGGAAGTCAAAGGTCTGTACCTTTTTATTGAGCAGCGGGTCACTGGAGTTGGCATCAAAGGCGCTCATCGCTTCGGCCACCAGTTGCAGGTTCAGCACGCTCTGGTTGGCCGTGCTGTCATACCAGCCACTAAAGGTCAGCTGATCGGTTCCGCTGACCTTGAGCACCAGGTCGTTGCCGTTCTTTTGCAGGCTCAGGCCGGCATAGTCCAGACCGGCGCCGCCCAGGCTGACGGTGTCGTCCTGGGCGCCGCCGGGGTTGAGCGTATCCTGGCCGTCACCGATATTGAAGGCGATCACATCAGGGCCGTCGCCACCAGTGACGATGTCATTTCCAGCACCGCCCATGAGAAGGTCGGCTGCACCGCTTCCCTGCAGGGTGTCATCCCCGGCTCCGCCGTTGTAATAGTTGCTCCCCTCGCTATCCCACAGGTAGTCGTCACCCGCGCCACCTTGCAGGTAGTCGTTGCCGCTGCCGCCATCGATGATGTCGCCGCCGCCCTCTCCGCTCAGGAAGTCGTTGCCACCCTGGCCGTACAGGAAGTCCGTCTCCTCAGTCCCGCCGAGGTAGTCGCCGCCTTCGGTAGGGCCAAACTGGGCCATGGCGACCAGGTCATCCGGACCCCACATCGTGCCGTCGGCAAAGAGGACGCGTTCGACCTGGTGAGCGCTATCTTCAAACCAGTTGCCGAGCTGGATGCGGTCTTGGGTGCCGTCTATGCTTAGGAACAGGTTCAAGGACGAGTCGCGCGTGACCCGGACATCGGCAGCCGAAATACCGCTGTCAAAGCGTACGGCGTCGATATTGCCCAGGGTTTCGTCATAGTCGTTGATGGTGTCCTGGCCGTCGCCGCGTTTGAACAGGTAAACATCGTTGCCTGCGCCACCGCTAAGTAGATCGTTGCCGCCCTGGCCGTCAATGATTTCAAAGGCTTGCGAACCGCTCAGCTGGTCGTCCCCTTCAGTTCCGGTGATGGCCGTCGGTAACCTGGCTTCCAGCGCAGCCTTGTTCCACACTGTCCCGTCGGCAAACTCGACCAGCTCCACCGTATCAGCACCCTCGGCAAACCAGTTGCTGATCTCGATGCGGTCCGTGCTGCCGTCCATGCTCAGGTACAGGTTCATGCCCTCGCGGCTGACCCTGACGTCCGCCACTGCGACGGAGCTGTCAAAGCGGATGGTGTCCACATTCCCGGGTGTTGAATCAGCTTCATTAATGGTGTCCACACCATCACCGCGGCTGAACAGATACGCATCGCTGCCGGCCCCACCGTCCAGCGTGTCGTTGCCCTCGCCGCCCTGCAGCACGTCGTCACCCGCCCCGGCCAGGATGCGGTCGGTCACGCTGGTGCCGGTGATGGTGTCTGCGTCCGACGTGCCCGACAGGTCAAAGCCTTGGTCAAGGAGGTCTTCCAGGCTCAACACGCTGCCGTCGAACTCAAGGCGCTGCACACTCCAGAAGCCTTCGGCGTCTGTGGGGTCGAAGTTTTCGAGGTGGATCATATCGCCCTGGTTGCCCAGCCTGATCACCAGCGAACCCGCGCCAAGACCCAAGGTGGCGGCAGTGCTGATGCCGCTGCCAAAGCGCACGGTCCCGCCGCCCGGGTCGGTGATGTGTACCTCGCCGCTGCCCTGCTCGTAGATGTAGGTATCCCTGCCCGAGGCGCCTGTCATGCGGGTGTTGGGCCCGGCAATGAAGGTGGTGGCAAAGTCGGGCACGCCATGCAGGTCCATGTTGCCGGCGCTGCCGTCTTTGAGCAGGCCCTTGCCGGTCATCTCGGCCGCGGAAAGCATAGCGCCGCCTGAGGTGAAAAGGATTGCCTGCGACATCTCGCTGGAATCCGCGTACCAGCCGCTGATCCGCAAACTGTCGCTGCTGCCGATGATGGAGATCACCAGGTCCACACCATCGCTCTCGACCTGAATGTCGCTGGTGGAAGCAACCACGGCCCGAATTCCGGCCAAGTCGGCTGCATCCGAAGTCTGCGTGCCCATGCCCGCGTAAAGATGGGCGTACCCGACATCAAGATCGGGCATCGGTGGCGCCAGGGCGATCAAGTCCAGGAGGCCACTCACCGTGCCATCCGAAAATTCAAATTTCCGGATCACGCTGTTGAGCGCATCGCCGGTGCGCGGCATCATGATGCGTATGCCTTGGTCGGTTCCCCACGTAATGTCGAGCGTCACGTGCGTGGCACCGTCCAGGGGAGCGGCGACCTCACCCCAGGACAGGGTCAAGTCCGCCAGTGCAAGCCCCGGGCCGAAGCTCACCACGCCCCCGGGCATCAGGTCAGCGTCAACCAGGGGCTGCAGCACCGCGAAATTGTTCGCGGTCAGCACCACGGCCGGCACGGGGTGGGTGTCGTAGTAAGAGCTTGGTTGATAGTCGCTTCCGGGGCCAAAACCAAACGAGGAGTACGGCGTCGTGTACAAAACAGTCAGGGGCTCGACATAGCGCCATTTCGTATCGTCGCGGGCCATCGCTTCGTCAAAAGTAAGCCAACGGGGCTTGACATTAAAAGCCGCGCGTGCGTCTTCGATGGAATCAAAATATCCGGAGAATGTCTCAACAACCTGGAAATAAAACTTGCCGCCGCCGATGAAGTTTTCTCTCCAGTCCTGGTAGCCCATGGCTTGGTAAATGTCACCGACGGTCAAAGACCTTCCCAAGCCGTCCGTGTCTGTTTCGGCATTGAAGTCATACGCAATAAGGTCCACCCCCTGGTTGTCCGGATTCACCAGAATATGGCTGCCGGTCCGGCCGACCACGGTATCGTGACCGTCGCCAACCACCATGATCCTTCCGCCCTGAAGATATTGGTCGCCCGTACCGGCCATCAATGTGCCGCCACCGATCAACTGGGCATTGCCCGTTCCGCCATAAGCGAAACCGGCGCCGTAGATGATGTTGTTGCCGACACCGCCGATGACCGCGGCATACTGGTTGGCCATGACGGTATGGTCGCCGTCGGACAAAACCGTTTCGCCGATGCCGTAGGTTATTTGGGCATGTTGGTAGTCAACTGCCAAATAGGAAGGAAGCTCCCCCGCCATCGCAGGAGCTCCAGGGTCCTGAAAGCTCAGCGCAGATGCGACGCCAACATAGTCCTTGGCGATTTCGATGTTTCTTTGATAGCCGTCGATATATTCGGTGGGGTTCGGCATATTGGCGCCTGCCGCATCCGACCAAGTGTAGGAGCCCGTATATTGCCAGGCACGTGTGTACGTCGTGATCGAGGTGTTGGTCCAGGTGATGTCTCTCCATGCATTCTGGTGCGTCACTGACGTGCTGAAGGGGACGGTCAATGAAATGAAGCTATCTGACGCGGCCTGAACGTTCTCATCGATTGCAATCATTGAATCGTCCATCACACCTTGGTCCCACTGCGTTTGATTCCAGTAGGTGGGTGAGGTGTAAGACGAGTTGGTTACCCATTGGCTAGAGAAATTGGGCAGCGAGTGATGGATATTCCGCGATTCATGTGTGACGTCGACGCTGTAGTTGTATACGTTCCCGCCAAAGTTAACCGCGGGCCGGAACCAGGTGCCGTCTGACTGCAGTGAGTAGCCCTGCAAAAATGCTTCGTTACTGATCTCGCCTTTTGCCCAAATCTTGAAGTCCTGCAACAGGCTGTTTCGCAAGGTGTCCCACTGTGGCCGGGAGGCTTCGACCAGGGCATCCGCAGTGACCGTGTTTCCTTGCGCATCCTTCAAGAGCCATGATGTTTGGGTTGGGCCGTAATAGTCCTTGATGAGCATGCTGGTAACGCCGCCGCGGGCTTCTACCAGAAGGTCATTTTGATGGCGAGACGCCGTCAGGCTCTCCAGCTGAAGCCCTGGCCCGTCAAGTTCAATGACGGAGCCTTCAATGGAACCATCCACCACGGTGGCATGGCCCGTGCCGAAGCTCAGCACATAGGTATCCAGTCCGGCGCCCCCGGTCAGGGTGTCCTGGCCGGAACCGGCAAAGAGCCTGTCGTTGCCGTCGCCGCCATCGAGTGTGTCGTTGCCCTCGCCGCCGATGAGGGTGTCGTTACCAGCGCCGCCGGAAAGGGAGTCGTTGCCGCTTCCGCCGTCCAGCTTGTCGTCACCGTCCCCGGCCTGCAAGACGTCGTCTCCCGCCCCCCCGTTGAGGTCGTTGCCTCCGCCACCGGCCTCCAATACGTCGTCGCCTGCACCACCACGCAGGGTGCTGTTTCCGCCGCTTGCGAACAACGTGTCCCGGCCGCCTCCGCCCAGCAAAGTGGCAAAGCCATGCCCGGCTGTCAATTGGTCGTCGCCACCGCCGCCTGTGAGTTTTTGATGCCCGCGGGATGTCGAGATCTCCACATCATCTTCCAAGTTGCCTTCCAGCCAGTCAGAAACCGAGATTCCACCAATCGTGTCAATGCTGCCGGCCAGCGCATCGACGACGCGCAGAACGCCCCGGTCACCGTAATCCAGGATCAGGTCGGAGCCTTCCGCGCGCGTGGACGCAGGCAAGCCGTCGGCCAAAGTGAGGGTATTGGTGCCACCGCTGTCAACGACAGTATCGCCGGCACCGGCCTCAAAGACGTCATTGCCCTCGCCGCCGTCCATGTAGTCAACGCCATCGCCTCCGACCAGAAGATCGTTGCCGTCGCCGCCGTCGAGTATGTCATCGCCAGCATCGCCGTACAGCTTGTCATCACCATTGCCGCCGTCGAGCATGTCGTTGCCGTGAAATTCCACGGCCAGCTCATCGAGCGGAGCATCGCCGTGCAAGATATCGTTTCCGTCGCCGCCATAGATCGTGTCGGATCCGCCGTCACCCCACAGCTGATCATCACCTTCCTCGCCATCGAGAACGTCGTCCCCGTGGAATTCACCGGTCAGGTAACCCGGCTCTTCCGGAATCGCCCCGAAGGCGTCACCTCGAATAATGTCGTCACCCGTTCCCCCATACAGGGTGTCGGCGCCTCCATTGCCAGTGATCGTGTCGTTGCCGGCTTCCCCGTCGATGTAGTCGGCACCATGAAACGCTCCTTCCAATCTGCTGGCGTTGGCATCGCCCCACAATACATCTGCGCCGTCACCACCGTAGATGGTGTCTGCACCACCGCCGCCCTCGGCATAATCATCGCCATCCTCACCGTCGATGTAGTCGTCGCCGTGATACTCGGCTGCTACATAGTCTGCAGTGCCGATGTCGACGGAGGTGTCGCCCCAGAGCTCGTCATCTCCCGCGCCGCCGTACAGCATGTCAGAACCGCCGTCGCCGAAAATTTTGTCATTGCCATCTTCACCGTCCAGGTAATCGTTGCCATGGTATTGAGCCGCGAGATCTGAAACACTCGTGTCGCCATGGAGAACATCATTCCCGGCGCCGCCATACACGGTATCGTCTTTGCCACCGCCGACCAGAATATCATCGCCATCTTCACCGTCCAGATAGTCGTTGCCGTGGTACGCGTCAGGCACCTCTGATACAGAGGAATCGCCCAGGATGACGTCGTTTCCTGCGCCGCCAAAAAGCTGATCCGCTCCTCCGCCGCCCTCAATTTTGTCTGCGCCTTCGCCACCATCGATAAAGTCATCTCCATGCTGGCTGACGTCCAATACCACCCCGCTCCAGACACCCAGATATCTTTCAGATGAATACCCATCGCCGAAAAGCGTGTCGTCCCCCTGATCGCCTTCGATGATGTCGCCGCCTCCCATGCCCCAGATCACGTCGTCGCCCGCGCCGCCCTGTACGCGATCCGCGCCGCCGCCGGCCACGACCGCGTCATTGCCATCGCCCGCGTCTATCGCATCGGAGCTCGCGGTGTCATTCTTGCCCGTTTCCAGGCTGGCCTGATCAACGAATCGCCCCAAATCGCCCGAAGAATAATCACGCGCGAGAAAACCATCGTTGGCACTTGACCGTTGGCCGAAGACCAGGCCGTAGGCACTCAAAATGAGGTCGTCTCCGGTGCCGCCCTGAATGTCGTCGGAACCCAGTCCGCCGGCAAGCTTGTCGTCGCCATCACCCCCCAGAATGATGTCGTTGCCGGCCCGGCCATCCCCCGCATCATTGCCCCCCTTGGTGTCAATCTTGTCGTTGCCAGCGGTGCCGTAGATGACGTCGGCGAAGTTGGCCTGCGCCACCCCGCCTGTGAGCGTGCCGTCGGCGGCCCAACTGGTCACGCTCCATTTGTAGATGCCGAATGACGGCTGGTCAGGCGTAACATCCGGCTCGATCTCACTTCCAACCAGTTTTCCGCGTTGGTCGCCGATAAAAACCAGAGAAGCCTCGGGGATGTCCGCGGGAGCGTCATCCATCGTCAAACCCATTTGCCCGTTTTGCCAACCTTGCACTCGGATTGCGTTGGGGCTTGAGTCTTTTTTTATCAGCAAACTGCGGTGGTCACCAGTACCAATCAATGTAAAGACAAACCCTTGTTCTTTGTTATACCAAGTGCCATCCGTTACTTTCTTGCCGCCTTGCAGCGTGACGCCATCAACTTGAATCGCGCCACTGCCATCGGAGTCGACAATAGTGTCACTACCAAAATCTCCGGTGAATATATATGTGTCATTACCCGCTCCGCCATGCAGGTAGTCACCGCCAACGCCACCATCGAGCACATCGTCATCTGCACCACCAAATAGGTCATCGGTACCCGCACCTCCAAGCAAAGTATCGGCGCCACCTCCGCCAATAAGGTCATCGTTGCCAGCGCCGCCAATAAGACCGTCCACGCCGGCGCTGCCAATAAGCAAGCTGTCCTTGTCACTAGCCGCGTGGGTACCTGCGCCTTTCGCGATGACAACCCGGCTGGGGCCGGTGAGGGACCACCCCGTTTGGTCTACTAAGCTAAGCTGACTTTTCACGTAGTCCCGAAGGGATATCAGCGCAGTAGTTGAGAAATTGGGTAAATCTACCGTTACGTTTGCGAGATTTGTTGTTACTCGCTCGGTGGCATATCCATTGTCTTTGGCAAAGGTCAGGATACTCTTTAGAAGAAGGTCGCGCCCTATCAGAGCTTCTCCCGTGAAATTGGCTGCAAAGATTTTCTCAGCATCAAGCTTCAGAGCTTCGGTGTAAGCAATGTCAATGGAACCCGCTATCACTGTAGAAAGTGTCGCTTTTTGCTCGTTACTTAGATTAAGTCCTTGCATCCACGTCCCATCGAAATTCCCCACAGCAACCCACTGTGTCCGTAGACTCTGGATAGCAGCGTCCACAGGCCCTCCTTGTCGCAGGAGGGAATCAAGCATCGGTTTGATATAAGGTTCATAGGTGCTCTCACCGACCTTTCCGAGGAGGTATCCACCTGCAAGCGCTCCAAGGGCAACAACAGCCGCCGCAGCCAAAACTGGGACGGCAAAAACTGTTGCAGCTCCCGCAACCAACCCCCCCGCAACGAGAGCACCAATTGGAGCACCAGCCATTCCAGCCAATGCCCCCACTCCTTTCTTTGCCGCCTCTTCATACTCTCCTGCATAAACTGCCAGGCCAACCTGAGTGGCTCCAAGAGCAACGCCACCGAGCTTAAGTAGGCCCCGCGCGGCTTCCGTTAGTCGAACGGCAGCAGTTGTGGTACCGGCCGCGATCTCATCAAGCACCAAGCCGGTATCCTGAGCAAGTTTTTGTCCATTCTGTGCAAACTGGATAACAAATTGCTTAAGCTTGAGATCATCAACGCTAACCGCAGGCACATTGATACTGCTCACTCTAGCGGCAATGTTAGCGCCAGCCCTAGCAAAAAACTTGGCCAGCCCGTCTATCACCGTAGCATCAGCTGCCGTAAGTTGGCCCTTCTTCAGTTTCCCAACGACTTCACCCCATTGCCTGAAGAGTTCTTCCGTCGGTGCCATTGCACCTCCGGCCAGATCCCACTCATCAGGCTCAAGAATGGCTTTCCAAACTTCGGCTGCGTATTGACTCAAATTGGCATCAGGCATTCTCGAATCCTCCGAAGAAAAATTTATCAACTAACACAACGACATACAGCGGCTGCATCCAAATGCAGCCTGCGGAAAACATGATCACGCCAGTAGAAAGACAGGCGTACCCCAAACGGCTTTTGGTGGTGATGCCTGCATAAATTTGTGGATCACCCGGAATCGCGTAAAAAATATGAACAATCCAAATTCCAATCGGAATTCCCAAAAAAACAATAAATGCGATGACCAACAATTGAACGAAGGACATGCCAATGAATGGATTACTCTCCACCCGACCATATGAGTACCCCATCAACATGCCCATGGATGCTGCGAAAATTAGCCACGGGATCAGGATCATCGCCAGAGCGTCACATAACAAAGCAACTTGTGGAAAACTCGTACTCAACGAGTGATTGAGGAAGTTCAGTTCTGGATAAACGCTCGTCACAACATCGGCAACGCCAATTGCAAAAACCTTGAGCATCGGCAGTTTCTTCAGAACATCGTCTGGCATAAATAGCGCGAGCATGAAGTACGTGATCAGTGGCCATCCCACTCCATAGCCAAATACACGTTTGACCCACAATCTTCGCCCGGCAAATAGGTCTGTCCTATGAAGCGATTCATCCTCGTTGCGACTGTTCATCTCAAAATTTTTCTGCATGTCAATCCATGGACGAGTGGGTCGAGCGAATTACAGAGTTAACGTTACTAAAAGGCTCACTGTGACGTTATTCACCACAAGAAAACCGTGAAACTCCCTCACCTCTCCCTCCCCGACTCCTGCACCGCCTTCTGCACAGGCGACAGCAAATACTCGAGCACGGTCCGCTTGCCCTGGTTGATCTCGGCCACCACCTGCATGCCAGGCGTGATGACCAAGGCCTTGCCCTGCGGGTCCTTGAGCACCTGCTCGTCAAGCTTGACGCGCACCTTGTAGGTCGCCATGGCGGCAGCGGCAGCCGCAGCAGCATCGGCGCTGCTCGAGCCTGCGCTGGCTGATGACGTACTGCCACTGCCCTGGTTGTTTTGCGTGGCGTCGGCGCTGATGTGAATGACCTTGCCCATCAACATGCCGTACTTTTGAAACGGGTAGGCCGCGAGCTTGACTTGCGCGGACTGGCCGACCTGCACAAAACCCACGTCGTCGTTCTTGATGGAGACATCGGCAAACAGCTGCTCGCCCTGGGGCACCAAAGTCAACACCACACTGCCGGGCTGCACCACGGCGCCTACGGTGGTGGTGGCCAGGTCTTTGATAACGCCGTCCTGCGGGGCGCGCAGCTCCATCAGGCCTTCCTTGTAGATGCTCTTGTCTAGTGTGGGTTGCAGCTGTGCGGTTTTGGCGCGGACTTCGGCCAGCTCTTTTTGCAGCTCGCTTTTGTAGGCGCTTTGTAATTGGCTGATTTTTTTGGTTTGCGCGGCGATGGTGGCGGTGAAGGCCTGCACGGCGGATTGCTGGGCGTCGAGGTCTTTGCCTTTTTCAATCGCTTCGCGTTGTTTGTCGGCGGCGGCCAGGCTGCCCATAAAGCCTTCTTTTTCGAGCTTTTCGTACGCGGCGGCGGTGCGCTGGTAGGTCGGCAAGGTTTGCTGCAGCTTGGTGAGCATTTCGGCCGCGCCTTTTTTCTCGTGCTCGGCTTTGGTCAGCATGGACTTTTCCTGGTCCAGGCTGTCGAGAAAGGCTTTGCGGTGCGCGATGTACTGGCTTTGCACATGAGCATAGGCCTGCGGGTCGTCGCCGGCCTTGGGCAGCATGGGCTGGTCGGCGAGTTCGGCCTCCAGCCTGCGCATCTGCAACTGTTGCGTGGCCAGGTCGCTGCTGATGCCGGCCTTGTCGGCGCTGGCGAGCGTCGTGTCCAGCCTGGCCAGCACCTGGCCGCGCTTGACGCTGTCGCCTTCGTTGACGAGCAACTCCTTGACCACACCGGGCTCGGCGGGCTGCACGATCTTGACCAGGGTTTGCGGCACGAGTTTGCCTTCGGCGGTGGCGATGATGTCGAGCTTGCCGATGGCGGCCCAGATCAGCAAGATAAACACCAGCGCCGACACGGACCACAGCACAATGCGGCCGAACTCGCTGGGGGGCTCGTTCTGTATCAGCCTGAGCGGGTCGTGCCACTGGCTGGGCGGGCGCAGCTGGACGACCTTGGCGGAAGCTTGTGTGGAGGCCTGCGCGGCGGCGGCCGGGGCTTCGGCCTGCTGCGCGTTGGGTGGCATGGCGCTCATTCCTCTCGCTCCTCATTCTCCGCCTTGGGCACGGTGCGCAGCGTGGCGCCTCCGCTGTGAGGTGTATGGCTCATGGACGTGACCTTGCCGGGCTGGCCTGGCGCGGGCGACATCAGCTGCGCGCCCGTGGCCGTGAGGCGGAAGACCGCGTCTATCTTGAGGCCCTTGGGCAGGCCGTGGGTGATAAACAGCATGGTGACCTTGCCCTTGAGGGCGTTGATGGTTTGCGCGAAGTGTTCGGCCGTGGGACCGTCGAGCGCGCTGGTGGCTTCGTCAAACACCAGGATGCTGGGGCGCTTGAGCAGCGCGCGCGCAATGGCGATGCGCTGCTTCTGCCCGCCCGAGAGGCCGGCGCCGCGCTCGCCGATCTCGGTCTGGTAGCCCTGGGGCTGGGCCTCGATGACGCTGTGGATCTCGGCCATCTTGCAGGCGGCGGTGATCTGTTCAAAGGTGGCGTTGGGGCTGGCCATCTGCAAGTTGTCGTAGATGGTGCCGCTGAACAGCATGGTCTCTTGCGGCACCACGCCGAAGTGGCTGCGCAGTTCGTTAGCCGACAGGTAGCGTATGTCTATGCCGTCGATCAGGATGCGGCCGGCGCTGGGCTGGTAAAAGCCCTGCAGCAACTTGGCCAGCGTGCTTTTGCCGCAGCCCGAGGGGCCCATGATGCCTATCATCTGGCCGGGCTTGACGTTCAGCGAAAGGTTTTCATACACCAGCGGCAGATGCTCGGCGTATTTGAAGGCGATGTCGTGGATCTGGATCTCACCCTTGCGCGCGGTGTCGCGCGCGGGAATGACTGAATAGGGCTCGATCGGCGCGTTCATCAAATCGCCGAGGCGCGCGACCGAGAGGCTGGCCTGCTGGAACTGCTGCCACAGGCCGACCAGGCGCAGCATGGGCTGCGACAGCCGGCCTGAGAACATCTGGAAGGCCACCAGCATGCCGATGGTGAACTCCTTGCTGTGCATGACGGTGTAAGCGCCTATGCCCAGGATCAGCAGGCTCATCAATTGTTCAAGCAGGTTGGACGCGGTGTTGTAGGTATTGGCCAGCTGCTTGGTGGCAAACCCGGCCTGCAGGTAGCTGGCAAGGTAGCCGCTGTATTTGCTGTTGAGCTGGGGCTCAAGCTGCAGCGATTTGACGGTTTCCAGGCCCACCACGTATTCAGTGAGGAAGGCCTGGTTGCGCGCGCCCATCTGGAACTGTTCCTGCAGCCTCGCCTGGAAGAGCGGCGCGACGACCAAGCTCAGGCCGACGATGACGGCCAGGATGGCCAGCACGATCAGCGTCAGGGTGACGCTGTAATAAAACATGATGGCGACAAAGATCAGCAGAAAGGGAAAGTCCAGCACCAGCGTGACGGCCGCGCTGGCGATGAACTCGCGAATGGTTTCCACGCCATGCAGCCGGGCCGCGATGACGCCGGTGGGTCGGTGCTGGAAGTACAGCGGCGGCAGCTTGAACAAGCGCTCGAACACCGAGGAGCCCAGCACCGCATCGACCCGGTTGCCGGTGTGCAGCACCAGGTATTGGCGCAGCCATGACAGCGCCGCGGAAAAAGTCATGAACACCAGCATGCCGATGGCGATGACAATGAGCGTGCTTTCGGTGCGGTGCACCACCACCTTGTCGATGATGGCCTGGGTAAAGAGCGGCGTGGCCAGCGCGATGAGCTGGATGACCAGGGAAGCCAGCAGCACCTCCTGCCAGAGTCTTTTGTGTTTGAGCAGCTCGGGCACAAACCAGCTGAAACCGAACTTGCGCGACTGCCGCGCCTGGGCTTCGCTGTCGGGGTCGGCGGCCGGGTCGGCTTGTGGCGTGACGCGGGTGATGTGGCCGTTGTAGCGCAGCGCGAACTCGGCCAGCTCCAGCGTGCGCGGGCTGGCGTCGCCGGCTTCGATCAGCAGCAGCTTGGTGGCATCGGCTTGCAGGACCAGGGCGGGCGCTGTCTGTTCGGGCGCCTGCGCTTCTTCCTCGCTGGGGTCTGTTTGTTCTTCACCGGCCGCCTGGACCGGAGCGGGATCAGCCGCCTTGGGCTGCAGCCAGGCGATCAGCGGAAAGCTTTCCTTGTCCAGCTTCCCGGCCTTGGCCTTGTGGTGAACAGCGTCAAAGCCATAGGCCTGCATCGCATCCAGCAAGGAGCGCGTTGTGTAGGGCGCCGCCAATTGCTGGCGCGCCAGCGCGTCCGAAAACGGCTTGCGGTGCAAGGCGCAGACTCCCTGCAATGCCCAGAAAAAGGCATCCCCTGATAGTTTTTTGTCCATCATCCCGAATCCGCCCCGCTTGGGGCGCTTGCTTATTTTTGAACCAACCCGCGTCGTCGTCCCTCATCGACGCGCCACCTGCAAAGCCACCCGTTGATGTCAACGACATATCGCATGGCCGAGCCAGTTTAGATTTAAAACAAGCGCCAGCCCGGGCATTTTTTGGGGTGTTGCTTTTGCGAAGCAGTTTCTTCAACGCGCGAAATCTGCACCTTTTTGGATTGACCGCTGCGTGTGAATCCATTTTTACTACCGGTCTCCTCCAAACAGAGGAGAAGCGATTTCGCCTGATGGATAAGCACGGGCAGGCCGCCGTTGAAAAACAGTGCCCCTGGTTTGGAGATTGCGCCAGAAAACCATGATGACAACGCCGACGTCATCAAACCGCAATAATGGTGGCCCCGCTGGAGGTTTCACCACGGCATATGTACTGGCTGGATGGCTTCTGAAGACCTGTGTTTTTCCCCCGAACACCTTTGACTGACATGACACAACGCCCGGCAAATATTCACAGCCACTATCACGCCCACATCTATTTCGGGCCGGACACGGTGGAGCAGGCGCGCGCGCTGGCAAGCCGGGCCGGTGAGTTGTTCAAGGTGGGTGTGGGCCGCGTGCATGAGCGCGAGGTCGGACCGCACCCGCGCTGGAGCTGCCAGCTGTCGTTCGGCAGCGCGGAGTTCGACCGCATCATCCCCTGGCTGGAGAGCGAGCGCCAAGGCCTGGATGTGTTTGTGCACGGGGTCACGGGCGACGACCTGGCGGACCACACCACGCATGCTTCATGGCTGGGCCAGCCGGCCGAGCTGAAGCTGGAGATGTTCAGGCGCTGAGGTTCAGGCGCTGAGCTTGCGAGGGGCAAACCGCAGGGGCACGGATTCCACCCAGCGATATAGCCCCTGTCCCGCAAGCAAGGACAGCGCAAACGCCAGCAGCATGCCCAGCGCATTCACGGCCAATTGCGTGGGCCAGAAATGGCTGACCACGGCATTGACCAGCAGGCAGACCGGGAAGTGGATCAGGAACACCGAGTACGAGATGCGGCCCAGGTGCACGAGTGAGCGCTTCTGCAGCCAGCGCAGCGGCCAGGCATCTTGCGGCGCGCGGCTGAGCCACACCAGAGCCAGTGCAGTCACCACCGCCACCACCAGCCGCCCCCGGAAGTCCAGCGCCAGGGCCAGCGTGCCCAGGACGGCAATGGCCAAGAGCCAGAATCCGCGGCGCGCGCCCGCCTCGCGCGAGGCCCAGAAAGCCAGCATGCCCAGCGCGTAGGCGCCGAAGAAATACAGCGCGGTGATGTCAAAGGACGGTTGCCGGTTGAACACCAGCAAGGACAGCAGCGCGATGAGCACGACCGCCATGGCGCCCGCCGACACCGCCGCGCTGGTGCGCAGGCGCCGCGAGGCGGCAAACACCAGCACGGCCACCGCATACAGCTGCAAGTCCATCGCCACATACCAGACTCCGGCCGACAGCGACTCCTGGCCCAGCAGGTCCTGCAGCAACAGCGCATGGGCCAGCAGCTGGAACAGCGTGGGCGGCGCGGACACGGAAGGATGGTCAAACCAGGGCCTCACCAGCGCTGCCACAAGCACGCTCACCATCAGTGCGACGAGATAGGGTTTCACAAGCCGCGCATAGCGGCGCAAGATCAGAGGCCCCGCGGACTCGAAGATGGCCGTGCCCTTGGGCGCCAGCGACGCGGCGGCCAGGAAGCCGCCCACCACCAGAAAGAGCTGCACCGCCATGCGGCCGTAGTCATACAGCCAATCCATGAGCCCGGGCGCATAGCCGTACACCACGTCCGACATGGGCCCGTAAAAAGCCAGGTGGTGCCAGACGATGAGCACGCAGGCCAGGCCTTTAAGGGCGTCAAGGCC
This sequence comes from Polaromonas sp. P4_F6, assembly GCF_056401275.1. Taxonomy (NCBI): domain Bacteria; kingdom Pseudomonadati; phylum Pseudomonadota; class Betaproteobacteria; order Burkholderiales; family Comamonadaceae; genus Polaromonas; species Polaromonas sp. P4_F6. Next base: position 392,865 of record NZ_JBFUJQ010000002.1, read on the forward strand.
CTGGAGGCGCTGGGGTGCCGTCATACAGTCGCCGCCGAGGTGTCAGGCGCAGACGCGCTGGCGCGCGTCAAAGTATTCGCGCTTGAGCTGCTCCACAAAGGCCGCGGCGCTTTGCACCTTGCTGACGGCGCCTATGCCCTGGCCGCAGCCCCAGATGTCTTTCCAGGCCTTGGACTTGCTGCCTTCGCCGCCGCCGAAGTTCATGGTCTTGACGTCGCCCTCGGGCAGGTTTTCGGGGTCCATGCCGGCCGCGCGTATCGAGGGCGCGAGGTAGTTGCCGTGCACGCCGGTGAAAAGGCTGCTGTAGACGATGTCATCGGAATTGCCGTCGACGATAGCCTGCTTGTAGGCGTCGGCGGCGCGCGCTTCGTCGGTGGCGATAAAAGCCGAGCCAATATAGGCGAAGTCGGCGCCCATGGCCTGCGCGGCCAGCACCGCGCCGCCGGTCGAGATGGCGCCCGACAGCGCCAGCGGGCCGTCGAACCACTGGCGGATTTCCTGGATCAGCGCGAAGGGGCTTTTGACACCCGCATGGCCGCCCGCGCCGGCGGCCACGGCCACCAAGCCGTCCGCGCCTTTTTCAATCGCCTTGCGCGCGAACTTGTTGTTGATGATGTCGTGCAGCACCACGCCGCCGTAGCTGTGCGCGGCCGCGTTGATGTCCTCGCGAGCGCCCAGGCTGGTGATGTAGATGGGCACCTTGTACTTCACGCACAGCTCCATGTCGTGCTCCAGCCTGTCGTTGGACTTGTGCACGATCTGGTTGATGGCGAAGGGCGCGGCCGGCTTGTCGGGGTTGGCCTTGTTGTGGGCGGCCAGCCCTTCGGTGATTTCAGCCAGCCACTCATCGAGCTGCGATGCCGGGCGCGCATTGAGTGCGGGCATGGCGCCCACCACGCCGGCCTTGCACTGCGCGATGACCAGCTTGGGGTTGCTGATGATGAAGAGCGGCGAGCCGATGATGGGCAAGGGCAGCTGGTTCAATGCGCCGGGCAGTCTGGACATGGTGGCTCCGTGGGTATCAGGGACAGTGGGATTCAGAAAAACAGGCTGCCGCCGGTAAGTGGCGGCCGCCCCGTCAGAACGCGTCCAGCGCCAGCGCGGTCACGCTGTCCGCGCCTTCGACAATGCTGTCGCGCAGGCCGGGGGCCTTGGTCAGCAGGTGGTCGGCGTAAAAACGCGCGGTGGTGACCTTGGCCTGCATGAAGGCCACGTCGGTTCCCTGCGCGATTTGCTCCTGCGCGACCAGCAGCGAACGCGCCATCTGCCAGCCGGCGACCACATTGCCCGCCAGCATCAGGTAGGGCACGCTGCCCGCGAACACGGCATTGGGGCTGGCCTTGGTGTTGCCGGCCACAAAGTCGACCACATCGACAAAGGCTTCACGCGCGGCCTTCAGGCGCCTGGCCACGGCCACGGCATCCGCATTGCCCTGCTTCACAAGTTGTTTTTCGGTGGCCTCGATCTGGCCGGCGATGGCCTTGGCCACCTGGCCGCCGTCGCGCGAGGTCTTGCGGCCTATCAGGTCGTTGGCCTGGATGGCGGTCGTGCCCTCATAAATCGTCAGGATCTTGGCGTCGCGGTAATACTGGGCCGCGCCGGTTTCCTCGATAAAGCCCATGCCGCCGTGCACCTGCACGCCCAGCGAGGTGACTTCCAGGCTCATCTCGGTGCTGTAGCCCTTGACCAGCGGCACCATGAATTCATAAAAAGCCTGGTTTTGCTTGCGCACCTCGGCATCGGGATGGTGGTGGGCCGCGTCATAAGCAGCGGCAGCCACGGAAGCCATGGCGCGGCAGCCTTCGGTGTAGGCACGCATGGTCATCAGCATGCGCTTGACGTCGGGGTGGTGGATGATGGGCGCGCTGGCCTTGATGGAGCCGTCGACGGGCCGGCTCTGCACGCGGTCTTTCGAAAAAGCCACGGCCTTCTGGTAGGCGCGCTCGGCAATCGCGATGCCCTGCATGCCGACGGCATAACGCGCCGAGTTCATCATGATGAACATGTATTCGAGGCCGCGGTTCTCTTCGCCGACGATGTAGCCTACAGCGCCGCCATGGTCGCCGTACTGCAGCACGGCGGTGGGCGAGGCCTTGATGCCCATCTTGTGTTCGATGCTCACGCAGTGCACGTCGTTGCGCGCGCCCAGGGCGCCGTCCTTGCCGACCATGAACTTGGGCACCACAAACAGGCTGATGCCCTTGACGCCTTCGGGCGCACCCGTCACGCGGGCCAGCACCAGGTGCACGATGTTCTCGGCCATGTCGTGTTCACCATAGGTGATGAAGATCTTGGTGCCGAAAATCTTGTAGGTGCCGTCGGGCTGGGGCTCGGCACGGCTGCGCACCATGGCCAGGTCCGAGCCGGCCTGCGGTTCGGTCAGGTTCATGGTGCCTGTCCATTGGCCGCTCACGAGTTTTTCGAGGTAGACCGCCTTGAGCTCGTCGGAGCCGGCCGTCAGCAGCGCCTCGATGGCGCCGTCGCTGAGCAGCGGGCACAGCGCGAAGCTCATGTTGGCCGAATTGAGCATTTCACCGCAGGCCGCGCCTATGGTCTTGGGCAGGCCCTGGCCGCCGAAATCGGCCGGGTGCTGCAGGCCCTGCCAGCCGCCTTGGACGTATTGCCTGAACGCTTCCTTGAAGCCCGGCGTGGTGGTGACTTCACCGTTCTTCCAGCTCGAGGGGTTGATGTCGCCGTCGCGGTTCAGCGGCGCCAGCACGCCTTCGTTGAATTTCGCGCATTCCTCGAGCACCGCCTGCGCGGTGTCCAGGCCGGCTTCCTCAAAGCCCGGGATTTTGGCGATCTGTTCAATATTGGCCAGGTGCTGAATGTCAAACAGCATGTCTTTGACGGGGGCGGTGTAGCTCATTTTTGTCTCCAAATTTCTCGCTCCTTCCCCCGCTGGGGGAAGGTCGGGATGGGGGCCTTTCGGCGCACAGCCCCCACCCCTGCCCTCCCCTCAGCGGGAGAGGGAGTTCAACACTTACAGTGCCGCAACCAGCTCAGGCACAGCCGTGAACAGGTCGGCCTCCAGGCCGTAGTCGGCCACGCTGAAGATGGGGGCTTCAGGGTCCTTGTTGATCGCCACAATGACCTTGCTGTCCTTCATGCCGGCCAGGTGCTGGATCGCGCCACTGATGCCGGCGGCGATGTAGAGCTGCGGCGCGACAATCTTGCCGGTCTGGCCCACCTGCCAGTCGTTGGGGGCATAGCCCGCATCGACAGCCGCCCGGCTCGCGCCGAGGGCCGCGCCCAGCTTGTCGGCCAGCGGCGTGAGTACTTCGCTGAACTTCTCGCTGGAGCCCAGCGCGCGTCCGCCCGAGACAATGATCTTGGCGGCCGTCAGCTCGGGGCGGTCGCTCTTGGCGATCTCCGAACCCAGGAAGCTCGACTTGCCGCTGTCGGCCACGCCGGCCGGCGTTTCAATCGCGGCCGAGCCGCCGCTGGCGGCTGCCGCGTCAAAGCCCGTGGTGCGCACGGTGATGACCTTGGTCGCGTCCAGGCTTTGCACGATGGCGATCGCGTTGCCGGCGTAGATCGGGCGTTCGAAGGTGTCGGCGGCGTCGACCTTGGTGATGTCGGAGATCTGGCCCACGTCCAGCGTCGCGGCCACGCGCGGGGCGATGTTCTTGCCCGAGGCGGTGGCCGGAAACAGGATGTGCGAGTAGTTGCCGGCGATGGCCACCACCTGGGCGGCCATGTTCTCGGCCAGGCCGTGGGCGAAGTGCTCGCCTTCGACGTGGATCACCTTGGCCACGCCGGCGATCGCGGCGGCGGCCTTGGCGGCGGCTTCGGCGCCCTTGCCGGCCACCAGCACGTGAACGTCGCCGCCGCACTGGGCGGCAGCGGTCACGGTGTTGAGGGTCGCTGGCTTGATGCTGGCGTTGTCGTGTTCAGCAATAACGAGTGCGGTCATGTCATCAGTCCTCTTAAATTACTTTGGCTTCGTTCTTGAGCTTGTCCACCAGGGCGGCCACGTCGGCCACCTTGACGCCGGCGCTGCGCTTGGGCGGCTCGCTGACCTTCAGGGTCTTGATGCGCGGCTTGACGTCGACACCGAGGTCCTCGGGCTTGAGGCTGTCGAGCTGCTTTTTCTTGGCCTTCATGATGTTGGGCAGGGTGACGTAGCGCGGCTCATTGAGGCGCAGGTCGGTGGTGATGATGGCCGGCAGCGTGAGCGACAGGGTTTCCAGGCCGCCGTCGACTTCGCGCGTGACCTTAGCTTTGCCGCCTTCGACCTCGACCTTGGAGGCAAAGGTGGCCTGGGGCCAGCCCAGCAGCGCGGCCAGCATCTGGCCGGTCTGGTTGCAGTCGTCGTCAATGGCCTGCTTGCCCAGAATGACGAGCTGGGGTTGTTCTTTCTCGACCAGGGCCTTGAGCAGCTTGGCCACGGCCAGGGGCTGCAGCTCCTCGGCGGTTTCGACCAGGATGGCGCGGTCGGCGCCTATGGCCATGGCGGTGCGCAGGGTTTCCTGGCACTGGGCGACGCCGCAGCTGACGGCGATGACTTCGGTGACCACGCCTTTTTCTTTCAGGCGCGTGGCCTCTTCGACGGCGATCTCGTCAAACGGGTTCATGCTCATCTTGACGTTGGCGATGTCGACACCGCTGCCATCGGATTTGACGCGGACTTTCACGTTGTAGTCGACTACACGTTTGACGGGGACCAAGACCTTCATGACAGGGCTCCAGAGTTGTTGATTGGCTGAGAATGACGTATCAATTGACGTTGACGTAAACGTAAGCTTTGCATTCTATGCTGCGGCATGCCGGGTGCGGGCTGCGGAGCCGGCGGCCGGAGGGTATCCAGGGGTGCCGGGCAGAAAAAGAACGGTCGTTCTATTTTTCATTATAGAGGGCGGAACAAGGGGAATTAGAGCATCCTGCCCAACCGTTGTCCTAAAGGTGTCTTTCAGGCGTCAATTGGGTACCGGCCGGGGGACGGCGAGCCGGCTCAGGAGGGCTTGGCGGCGCTCTTTTCGTCCGCCACGACGCGGGTATGCACCACGCGCTGCGGATAGGGAATGTCGATGTTGTGCGCGCGCAGGGATTCGAGGATGGCCAGGTTGATGAGGGAGCGCAGGTTTTGCTGGCCGTTTTCCGGGTCACCCATCCAGTAGTTGAGCGTGAACTCCAGCCCGTCGGCGCCGAAATTGGTCAGGTTGACGCCGGGGGCCGGGTCGCGCAGCACGCGCTCCTGCTTGAGCGCCGCCTCGCTGAGCAGACGCATCACGAGTTCCACGTCGCTGTCGTAGCCCACCGAGACCACGGTGGACTGCAGCACCTGGGTGTCGCTCAGCGACAGGTTTTCAATGCGGGTGCTGATGAACATCTCGTTGGGCACGATGGATTCGCGCCCCGAGGGCGCGCGCACCACGGTGTAGCGCGCGTTGATGTCGGTGATGCGGCCTTCAAAGGTGTCGACCCGCACGTTGTCGCCTATGCGAACGCTGCGCTCGGCCAGCATGACAAAGCCGCTGACGTAATTGGCGGCCAGCTTCTGCAGGCCGAAGCCTACGCCCACGCCGACCGCACCGCCCAGCACTGAAAGCGCCGTGAGGTCTATGCCGACCGAGGACAGCGCCACCAGCAGGCCGATAAACATCAACGCGGCGCGCACCGCGTTGCTCACGGCCTTGCGCAGGGACAGCTCGTTGCCGGTAGCCTTGCGCAGCAGCCGCGCCTCGATGGCCGAGGATATCCACAGCGTGATCAGCAGCACCACGCCGGCCGTCAACGCGCCTTCGAGCATGGTGCGCACTGACAGGTTGCTGTTGCCGATCTTCCACTTGATGCCGTCGAGTTCGTCGAGCACCACGGGCAGCAGGCCGCTGACCCACAGCACCATGGCAATCCAGGCCAGCCAGGAGATGGTGCGCTCCAGCGCCCGCACCAGCGGCGCGTCCTTGAAGGCCACCTGCAGCACCTTCACACCCAGGCGTATGACGGCCAGCGACACCAGCACGGGAATCGCGACCTTGAAAAGCGCAACGGGAAACATGCGCTCCAGCAAGTCCTTGGCCATGTAAGCCAGGAACAGCAGCAGCACCGGAAACAGCACGCCGTCTATCACGCGGCGCCCGAACAGGATGGAGCTGTTGTCGACCGCCATGCGCGCGCGCCCGGCGACGCGCACCACCAGCCAGGCCAGCATGGCGCAAAGAACCAGCGCGGCCAGTTCCGTCAGGGTCGTGGGCTGGGCCAACGCGGCGAACCAGCTGTCCAGGCTGTCGATTTTGGCGGGGGGTCGGGTCGTTATGGCGCCGGCCATTGGGGTTTCCTTTTTTCGATGAAGGCTTTCACGCCTTCCTGTGCAACCGCATGCGCCATGTTGCGAGCCATGACCTGGCCCGCGAGCTGGTAGGCGGCCTCGATGCCGGTTTCACGTTGTTGATAGAACAGCGCCTTGCCCATGGCCAGCGCCTCGCGCGGCTTGGACAGCAGCGACTGCAGCAATTTCTCGATCTCGGCGTCGAGAGCCTCAAGCGGCACGACGCGGTTGACCAGCCCGCGGGCACGCGCTTCATCAGCCGTGATGAACTCGCCGGTCAGCAGCATTTCCATGGCCTGCTTGGCTGGCATGTTGCGCACCAGCGGCACACTGGGCGTGGCGCAAAAGAGGCCTACATCAATGCCATTGACGCCGAAGCTCGCGCCCTCGGCCGCCACGGCCAGGTCGCATTGCGCCACCAGCTGGCAACCGGCCGCGGTGGCCAGGCCCTGCACCCGCGCGATCACCGGCACCGGCAGCTTCTGGATGCTCAGCATCATGCGCGTGCACTGGGCGAACAGCTTCTGGTAATAGGCCAGATCAGCTTGCGCGCGCATTTCCTTGAGGTTGTGGCCGGCGCAAAAGGCCTTGCCCTCGGCCGCGATGACCAGCGCGCGCGCCGAGCCGTCAGCGGCGATGGCATCCAGCGCGGCCTGCAGCGCGGCCAGCACGTCCTCGCCCAGGGTGTTGAAAGCCGCCGGGCGGTTCAGCACCAGGTGGTGCACGCCGCGCGTGTCCTGGCTGTGCAGCACGGGGGCCGAAAGGTCGGCGGCGGATGCGGCGCTCATCAAAAAACTCCTACAAGTCGGCCAGCACGCGGATGTGGGCCTCCACGCTGCGCGCCAGTGCGTTCAGGTTGTAGCCGCCTTCGAGCGAGGAGACGATGCGGCCCTGCGCATGGCGCCTGGCGACATCCTTGATGCGCTGGGTGATCCAGGCGTAGTCCTGCTCGACCAGGCCCATCTGGCCCAGGTCGTCGTCGCGGTGGGCGTCGAAGCCGGCGCTGATAAAAATCATCTCTGGCCTGAATTCCTCCAGGCGCGGTATCCACATCATCTCGATGAGTTCGCGCACGTCCATGCCCTTGGTATAGGCCGGCACCGGCAGGTTGAGCATATTGCCGGCGTGGCCCTCGGTGCCGCTGTAGGGATAGAGCGGATGCTGGAAGAAGCTCACCATCAGTACGCGCTCGTCGCCGCTCAGGATGTCCTCCGTGCCGTTGCCGTGGTGCACGTCGAAGTCGACGATCGCCACGCGCTTCAAGCCATGGCGCTCCAGCGCATAGCGGGCGGCGATGGCAATGTTGTTGAAAAAGCAAAAACCCATGGCCTTGTCGTGGCAGGCATGGTGGCCGGGCGGGCGCACGGCGCAAAACGCGTTTTCGAGTTCGCCCGACAGCACCGCATCGGTGGCGGCCAGCGCGGCGCCAGCGGCGCGCAGGGCGGCGTTCCAGGTGTGCACATTGAGGGCGGTGTCGGGGTCGATCTGGGCATAGGCCGGCCCGCCCGCCTTGATGTCGTCGGCCAGCCGGTCGCTCAGACCGCGCAGCGCCGCGACCATCATGCGGTCGTGCGCGAGTTCGATATCGCCCAGGGCCGCCCGCGGCGCCTCGCGGGTGTCCAGCGCGTCCTTGACGCCGGTCGCCAGCAGCCAGTCGTCGATGGCATCGAGCCGCTCGGGGCATTCCGGGTGCCCGGCGCCCATCTCGTGCCTGCGGCAGTCCGGATGGCTGAAATAACCAGTCGCGTTCATCGGGAAATCATCGGCAAATGTTTTACGAAAAATTACGGTATGGTTGGCGGCATGAATGCCACAGAAAAACTCCAAGCGCTCCTGAATCAGCTTAACACGGTCATCGTCGGCAAGCCGGCCCAGGTGCAGGACTGCGTGGCCTGCCTGCTGGCCGGCGGCCACCTGCTGATCGAGGACGTTCCCGGCGTCGGCAAGACCACGCTGGCCCATGCGCTGTCGCGCTCCTTCGGCCTGCAATTTTCGCGGGTGCAGTTCACCGCCGACCTGATGCCCAGCGACCTGTCGGGCGTGTCGATTTACGAGCGGCAAAAGGAAAGTTTTGTGTTCCACCCCGGGCCGGTGTTCGCCCAGGTGCTGCTGGCTGACGAGATCAACCGCGCCAGCCCCAAAACCCAGAGCGCCCTGCTGGAAGCCATGGAAGAAAAACAGGTCACGGTCGAAGGCGAAACCCGCCCCTTGCCCCTGCCCTTTTTTGTGATCGCCACGCAAAACCCGCACGACCAGCTCGGCACCTACGCCCTGCCCGAATCGCAGCTGGACCGCTTTCACATGCGGATTTCCCTGGGCTATCCCGACCGCGCCGCCGAGCGCGAGCTGCTGCGCGGCGCCGACCGGCGCGAGATGGTCGAGCAGTTGCCGGCCCTGCTGGCGCCGCACGACCTGCTGGAGCTGCAGCAGATGGTGGCCCAGGTCCACGCCTCGGAAGCCCTGCTCAACTACCTGCAGGACCTGGTCGCCGCCACGCGGTCCGGCCGCTGGTTTTTGCAGGGCCTGAGCCCGCGTGCCGGCATCGCCATCATGCGGGCCGCCAGGGCCCAAGCCTTTTTGAGCAAACGCGACTACGTGGCGCCCGACGATATCGCCGCCGTGCTGCCGCAGACCGCGGCGCACCGGCTGATTCCCGTCAGCGACGCGGGCCGCGGCGCGGTGGAGCAGGTGCGCGCCATGCTGGACGCCGTGCCCCTGCCCTGAACACGAGCCGAGCGAAACCGCTTTTCCCATGGCCGCGCTGATCGCCCTCCCCAATCCCGCGGCTTTTGCCCGCGCGCGCTTCCAGGCCTGGTGGCAAAGCAAGCTGCCCTTTACCGACAGCGTGACGCTGACCCAGCGCAACGTCTACATCCTGCCCACCCGGCCGGGCTGGATGATGGCCGTCACCCTGCTGGTGCTGCTGGTGGCTTCCATCAATTACGAGTTGAGCCTGGGCTACCTGCTGACGTTTTTGCTGGCCGGCAGCGCGCTGGTCGGCATGCATGTTTGCCACGGCACGCTACGCGGCCTGTCCATGAACCTCGCCGCGCCCCATGCCCAGTATGTGGGTGCCACCGCCACCTTCGAGGTCAAGCTGACCAACACCCGGCGCGGCACGCGCCACGGAATAGGCCTGAGCGTGCTCAACCCGCAGGACGTGGACATCGAAAAAGGCCACGAGCGGCACTGGGCCTGGACCGACGTGCCCGCGCAGGGCAGCAGCACGGTGCAGGTGGCGTTCACCCCGCGGCGGCGCGGGCTGCACAGGCTGCCCACGCTGACCGCCGAGACCCGCTTTCCGCTGGGCACCTTTCGCGTCTGGACGGTCTGGCGGCCCGCCGCGCAAGTGCTGGTCTATCCCGCGCCCGAAGCCCACCCGCCACCCCTGCCCCCAGGTGAGCCCCGCTCCGGCGGCGCCGCGGCCGCCCTGCGCGCGCAAAGCAGCGGCGAATTCGACGGCGTGCGCGGCTACCGCCGCGGCGACCCGATGAAACTCGTGGTCTGGAAAAAAGCCGCCAAAGACGACGGCCAAGGCAACAGCCTGGTGGTGCGCGACACCCAGCAGGCCCAGCGGCACGAACTCTGGCTGGACTTCGCCCAGGCCGGCTCGGCTGGCGTCGAGCAGAAGCTGTCACGGCTGTGCGCCTGGGTTCTCTTGGCTGACAAGCTGTCGCTGGACTATGGGTTGCGGTTGCCCTCTCTGGACGTCAAGCCTGGCAGTGGGGAGGCACACAAGCGCTTGTGTTTGGAGGCGCTGGCGGTATGTTGAAGGTTTTTTTGTCTGCCCGACGGGGGTGGGGTTTGCTTAGTTCAGCTGGCCGGGTCTCGCCCCGGCGGGCGAGGCACTTTTCTTTGCTTCGCCAAAGAAAAGTACCCAAAAGAAAGGCGACCCGCAGTCTGGGTCCCTCCGCTGCGCTACGGGCAACCTGCGGTGCTCGAGCCAAGCGGGGTCCGGCTAAACTCGCCTTCGGCTCAGACAACGCCGGCCCTGATCCGCTTGTCTCTGCGCTCCTCGGCCCAGCCAGGACGGGGCAATCGGGATCGGGAACCGAATACCAAAAGACAAAGAAGACCAATACAAACAAGGACACGCCTTGGCGTGTCCTTGTTGATTTCGGTATTCGGCTGTTGGGTATTCCTGTCCCCACCCCCTTGTGTATGCGCCGAGGAGCGCAGGGCCAGACGGATAAGGGCTGGCGTTGTCTGAGCGAAGCGCAGCGTAGCGAGTTTAGCCAGACCCCGGCTGGACCGAGCACCGCAGGTTGCCCGGAGCGAAGCGCAGGGACGCAGACACCAGGGTCGCCTTTTCTTTTGCTTACTTTTCTTTTGGCGAAGCAAAAGAAAAGTGAGTTGCCGCCGGGCAACCCCCGGCCAGCAGCTCTCAGCAAGAACCACAGCGCTAAAACTATCACAGTCCGCAGAGGCGGCCAGCAGGTGCAAACATGCTGAGCCGCCTCACAACCCTGCCCCGCGACGCCCGCGACACCCTCTTCCTGCTGGCAGTCATCGCCTGGGTGTTGCTGCCGCAGGTCAACGAACTCCCAATCTGGTGCAGCGCCCTGGCAGGCGCGGTACTCCTCTGGCGCGGCTGGCTGGCGGTGAAGGCGCGGCCGCTGCCGGGCAAGCGCTGGTTGCTGCTGTTAATGGCGCTCACCCTGGCCGCGACCTGGCTCACGCACCGTACGCTGCTCGGGCGCGACGCGGGGGTGACGCTGCTGGTGGTGCTGCTGACGCTGAAAACCCTGGAGCTGCGCGCCAAGCGCGATGCCTTTGTGATTTTTTTCCTCGGCTTCTTTTGCATGCTGAGCAATTTCTTCTACTCGCAGTCACTGCTGACAGCCTTCAGCATGCTGCTGGGCCTGCTGGGCCTGCTGACCATGCTGGTCAATGCGCACATGCCGGTCGGCAGGCCGCCGCTGTCGCAGGCCGCCAAAACCGCCGGGTGGATGGCCCTCCTGGGCACACCCATCATGCTCGTGCTGTTCCTGCTGTTCCCGCGGCTGGCGCCCTTGTGGGGTGTGCCCAGCGACGCCATGACCGGGCGCAGCGGCCTGAGTTCCAGCATGCAGGTCGGCACCATCGCCAAACTGGCGCTCGATGAAAGCGTGGCCCTGCGCATCAAGTTTGATGGTGCGCCGCCGCGCAAGCAGGACATGTACTTTCGCGGCCCGGTGCTGTCCAGCTTCGACGGGCGCGAATGGCGGCCCTCGCGCCTGAACACCGCCGCGCGCTACGGCGTGACCGCCGATCTCGCCGTCTCCGGCACGCCGGTCAGCTACGAGGTCACCATGGAGCCCACCAACCGGCCCTGGCTATTCGTGATGGAAGCGGCGGCCCGGGGTCCCGCGCTGCCATCCGGCTACGAAAGCGCGATGCAGCCCGACCTCCAGTGGCTGGCAAACCGTCCCCTCAACGACCTCGTGCGCTACAAGGCCCAGAGCTATCCCGCTTTCCAGCACGGACCGCTGCAGTCCGTGCCGGGCCTGCAGGAATTCAGGGACCTGCCGCCAGGCTTCAATCCCCGTACCGTGGCGCTTGCCCGGGAATTGCGCGGCGACCCGCGCCTGAGGGGCGCGGACACCGCCCGGCTGGTGGAGGTAGTCCTGGACCGCCTGCGCACGGGCGGCTACACCTATACGCTGGAGCCCGGCCTTTATGGCCAGCACAGCGCCGACGAATTCTGGTTTGACCGCAAGCAGGGCTTTTGTGAACACATCGCCTCGGCCTTTGTCATCCTGATGCGCGCCATGGACGTCCCCGCGCGCATCGTCACCGGCTACCAGGGCGGGGAAGTCAATACCGTGGACGGCTTCTGGGTGGTGCGCCAGAGCAGCGCCCATGCCTGGGCCGAAGTCTGGGAAGCCGGCCGTGGCTGGGTGCGCGTGGACCCGACTTCAGTGGTCGCCCCGTCGCGCATCGGCGAATTTGAACGGCTGGTGGTACCGCAAGGCGCGGTGGCGCGGGCACTCGGGGCGTTCAGCCCGACGCTCATGACCCAGTTGCGCCTGTTTTGGGAAGCGGCCAACAACAACTGGAACCAGTGGGTGCTCAACTACACCCAGGGCAGCCAGCTCAACCTGCTGAAAAACCTCGGCTTTGAGTCGCCGAGCTGGGAAGACCTCAGCTACATCCTGATCGCCATCCTGGTGGCCGCCGCGATGCTGGGCGCGGGCTGGAGCTGGTGGGACCGCAGCCAGCACGACCCCTGGGTGCGTTTGCTCATGCGCGCGCGCCACCGCCTGGACAAGGCCGGCATCCCCAGCACGCCGGCCACCTCGCCGCGCCAGCTCGCCGAGGAGGTGCTGGCCCGCTATGGCCGACAGCCGGGCAGCGCCGCGCAAGCCCTGGCCGACTGGCTGCTGCGCCTGGAGCAGCAGCGTTACGCCGCCGCACCTGCAGGTGCGGGCAAGGCGGCGCCGCAACTGCATGCGCTCAGGCAAGAGTTCAGCCGGCTGAGCTGGCCTGCTTAAAATCGGGACTGGCTCCGCCGCCTTTCCCCTTATCCCATCACCCCACTCATGCCCCTTTACCGCTCCAGGTTCGCCCTTTTCCTGATCGCCGCGCTGGCCTGTTCCGCCTGGGCCGGTGACGCAAAACCGTTACGGAAAAAAGTGGCCGCGCCGGCGCAAACCCAGGGGCCGCTGTATTCGACGCGCCCCGAGGCCATGCAGTTCGCCGACGACATGGCCGCGCGCCGCGACCTGGACCCGGACTGGGTGCGCGACGCCATAGGCCAGTCGCGCTACAACGCCACCGTCGTGCGCCTCATGCAGCCGCCCACCAAAACCTTTGTCAAGAACTGGCGCGTCTACAGGAGCCGCTTCATAGACCCGGTGCGCATAGAGGCCGGCCGGCGTTTCTGGCTGGAGAACCAGGCGGCGCTGGAGCGCGCCGAAAAGGAATACGGCGTGCCCGCCGAAATCATCGTCGGCATCATTGGCGTGGAAACCATTTACGGCCGCGACACCGGCAACTTTCGCGTGATGGACGCGCTGACCACGTTGGCCTTTGATTTCCCCCCCAGCCACCCGCGTGCGAAAGAACGCAGCGAATTCTTCAAGGGCGAGATCGAGCAATTCCTGACCCTGCAGAACCGGCTGGCAGCCAACCCCTTTGACGCGCGCGGCAGCTTTGCCGGCGCCATGGGCATGCCGCAGTTCATGCCTTCGAGCTGGATCAAGTACGCCGTTGATTTCGATGGCGATGGAACGGTGGACCTCTGGAACAGCAAGGCCGACGTGATCGGCTCCGTCGCAAGTTATTTCAAAGCCTTCAACTGGCAGCCCGGCATGCCCACCCACTACCCCGTGAGCTTCGACAAAAGCCGCCTCGACATGGACGCGCTGATGGCGCCCGACATCCTGCCGACATTCAGCGTGGCCAGCTTCACCGAAAAAGGCGCGGTGCTCGAAGGCCCGGCCCTTCAGCACCAGGGGCCGCTCGCCCTGGTCGAACTGTTGAACGGGCAGGACGCGCCGCAGTATGTAGCCGGCACCGAGAACTTTTACGCCATCACGCGCTACAACTGGAGCAGCTACTACGCGATGGCGGTGATTGAGCTGGGGCGGGAAGTGGCGGCGCGGGTCAAATCAAGCACACCGTAATTGCCATTTAAATTCTGTCGCGGAATGGGCGGCTGTTTCTCTTTGAAGCCTGAAAGGCAGACATGAAGCAACTGACAGCATTGGCGCTTGGACTGCTGATGACTACGGCAGCGATGGCGCAGGGAGCGCCCGCGCCCCAGATACAACCAGTCGTACGCTGGTTTCCCATCTATGCCCGCTTCGCACCCGATGACAGCTGGGTGATCGTCAATCTTTGCAGCTACCACAACCCCTTGTATTGCCGCTTGGTGCGCTGGGAGCCGAATGGGCACGCGCAGCCCCTGGAAGACGGCACGCCGACCACCGGCCACTGGAGCCTCATTGCAGGGCAGGACCCAGGCAAGAGCTACATCTGGCCCAGCGTGTCCTGGGATGGCAAAAAGCTGGCTTATGTGGTTGCCGACTGTTCCGTCGAATCACGGCCCGCGCCGCCAAGGGCTTCGGGCGCCTTGCCATCAGCCCCGCATCCATTGGAAAAGCTGGACTGTGCCTTCTACAACGGCCAACCCGCCATGAGCGAATCCACAACCGACCTGAGGCAAGGACAAGCGATAGCGGCCGTTTACAGCGCAACCAGGCCCGCCTGGCGACCTGACGATCAGGCTATCCTGTATTGGCGAACTGTCGCCAAAGTCACCTTGGCCAGCGGACGAACCGGTGGTGTGCGTGATGTCTATGAATATGAGTTCAAGACGCAATCAGAAACGCCGAAGTTCGATCTGATTGCCACACATATATCGTGGGGTCGTGAGACTACAGGGCCTTTTTATGCACCCGATGGGAAGACGTTTGCATTCTGTGGATACGGATTTAACTTTCCCCCCGCGCTTGGACTGCAACACTTGTTCCAGTGTGTCCAGGTCAACCCTCAGAATGTTGTTGATTTCAAAGGCCTCAACCCTATTTCCCACAACACGACATTCCAATGGTTGATGGAAGATTGGCAGGGCACGCACTGGGTCACCAATGGAGATCAGGTACGTCTGGTCGATAAAAAAACGCTTCTTGTCACCGACGAACTTTTAAATACACGACTTCCAAACGGTCACATCGGCAATCTGACCCCCAATGACGTGAGCGTATCAAAAGAAAAAAATGCCGTTTTCGTCAATCGAACGCTTTTTAACTTGCAGCCAATTCGAAGAAGCGCTTATTGGATTGCAGATGAACGCGATGCACCACCTGCGCCGCATCTGTCTTACTACGACGCACAGACACGAGAAATCCGCCCCGTCTTTTGGCCCAACGTCGACCAGTTGAACTAAGGATTTTTACCTCACCCGGTCCGGCCTGGATGAATGGGCTGAGCCAAGCTCGCCTTCGTTAAACGGGCCGTGCTATTCGGGCTTTATGTTCGCGCTCTTGACCAGCTTGCCCCAGCGATCGGCCTCGGACTTGATCAAGGCGGCGAACTGCTCGGGTGTGCCGCCACCGATTTCGTTGCCCTGGCCCAGCATCTGCTCTTTAATGGTCGGGTCGGCGAGCGCCTTGTTGACGGTTTCATTGAGCAGCTTGATGAGGGCCGCGGGCGTGCCGGCCGGCGCCACCAGCCCTTGCCAGTTCTGGACTTCAAAGCCCGGCACGCCGGCCTCGGCCATGGTGGGCAGATCGGGAAACAGCGGTGAACGCGTCTTGCTGGTGATGGCCAGCGCGCGCAGCTTTCCGGCGCGGATCGAGGGCGCGGCCGAATACATCTGCTCAAACATCATGTCCACCTGTCCGCCCATCAGGTCGGTCGTGGCGGGCGCGCCGCCCTTGTAGGGGATGTGGGTGATGGACAGGCCGGCCAGCGACTTGAACATCTCGCCCGACAAATGGTGCGAGCCGCCCAAGCCGCCCGAAGCGAAGGACAGCTTGCCGGGGCTGGCCTTGGCGGCGGCGATGATGTCCTTGACGCTCTTGAACGGCGAGCTTGCGGGCACCATCAGCACCAGCGGCCCTTTTTCGATCAGGCAGACCGGCGCAAGGTCCTTGGCCGGGTCGAAGTTCAACTTCTTGAACATGGTGGGATTGACCGCCAGCGGTGCGAAGTTGCCCATGCCGATGACATAGCCGTCCGGCTTGGCGTGGGCCACAGCGTCGGTGCCGATGTTGCCGCCCGCGCCCGGCTTGTTGTCCACGAGCACCGGCTGGCCCAGTGCCGTGGAAATGAAACGGCCGATCTGGCGCGAGCGCTGGTCGGCATTGCCACCCGCCGAATAGGGGCAGATGAAAGTGATGGGCTTGCTGGGGTATTTGTCCTGGGCCCAGGCCAGCGAGGGCAAGGCGATGGCAACCGAAGTGGCTTGCAGGAGGTGACGGCGTTTCATGGGGAATCCTTGTAATCAGTGGTGTTCCCCAACCTTAATGTGCGCAGCTGTCAATCTGCTGGCACAGGCACCCGTGGTTTCCCCTACGCGGGTGGCCATCTACGCCAGACATCGAAAGCAGAATGAAAGACTTGGCCCAACACGGCCCCGAGGCGAAGAGTCAGGCTGTCTTTTGCGAAGGCCAGCGATAGGCCAGCACATTGGCCAACGGATAAAAATGCTCACGCACCTCATCGAGCTGGTTGCCGCCCCACAAATACACAAACTCCGCATCCGCGCGAAGAAAAAAACCGACATGGCCCTTCCAGCCGCCCGGGTCTTCGCGCGAGAGCACGGCAATGCAGCCGGGCACGGGCGCGGCCAGCGGCTCGCCCCACTCCAGCCATGAACGCGCCAGCGCCGACCCGGTGCCGGGGATGCCGGCCTGGTCCAAAGCCCAGTTCACGAACGACGAGCACCACGAAGCCTTGTCGTCATAACCGCGGATATTGGTGAGCGCGTGGTATTCGGTGACCCGGGGATTGCTCTGGCCCACGGGGAATGTGCGAACGCCGGCTTCGGCGCGGGCGATGGGCATCCAGGGTGCTTGCTGCATAAAAGTCCAATCAGGCGCAAGCCGTAACCTCAATCTCACACGCACGCTGCGGAGTGGCTCTTGGTCCAAAGCTCTCGATATTTGCCAACGTTACCGTATGGTGGGCCGAAATCTGTGCCGCGGTGAGGATTCCGTTGTCCACGGTGGAGTGGCCGTCAGAGACCAGGGTGACCGGATAACCGAGCGCCAGGGCTCGCCGGGTCGTTGTGTCTACGCAGAAGTCGCTTTGCAGGCCGCAGATAATCACTTTTTTGATTCCGCGCTCCTGCAGCAGCGCATGCAGCTCCGTGTTGTGAAACGAGTCGGTCGCCTTCTTCCGCAGGTGGATATCGCTCGGCTGGACATCCAGGCCATCCGCGAGTTTCCACCCTTCAGTTCCATATTCCAGCGGATCATCGGGTGCCTCGTGCTGGATCAAGATGACGGGAGCGCCTGCGGCACGGGCCTTGGCAGACACCTGGTTGATTCTGTCGATGACGCGCTGGCTTTCAAAGGCCCCGCCCTCACCGAAGCAAAGAGCCGTCTGAACGTCGATGATAAGGAGGGCAGTTGTCGTCATGGGTTCAGATCTGATACTGAGGTGTGGAAGGACAGGGAAATTCAGCCTGCCGCAATTTGCAGGCTTGACCAGTGCTTAGTTTGCATCGCCAGAGCCACGCTGTTGCATCGCCTCCTGCCACAGCCTGGCGAGTTCCCCCGGGCGATCGGGGTGGGTTTCGTATGCGGCTACGCCCTGTGGAATCATCACCCAGGAAAGCGCGCTTTTTGTCCAAAGGTGCGCAACAGGCTCAAACTCCCGCGCGTTATGCAATGTGCCGGGTAGCAGTGCCGCCATGGTTGGCTTGTCGGCCGGTTCCGCCCACAACCGGGTATCGCAATCAATGCACACCCTCGCCCTGCGTTGGCGCCCGTTTCCCATATCAAATGTCAGGAGCTGCGGGCTTCCCTGCGTGACTTCCAGCGCCGAACGGTCAACCCACATGGCAAGCCGCATGCTACTGCCGGAGCGCCGCTGGCAGTCTGTGCAATGACACGCGTAGAACGTCAGCGGATGCGCGGTCAGCTTGTAATGCACCTTCCCACAAAGGCAGCTGCCGGTCCATGGGGGGTTTGATTCGGGGTAACGCATTGCGGTCAAAGGCTAGCACTGTTTGGAATTTGCATATGGCGAAAAGCCGCATTGTGTTGCGTGTCGGTGTCTATCCAAATGCTAGACCACACCCGGCACCTGTAGACCGTGCCTTCTTGCAACCCATGCCAAGCAGTGGTTTCGATCATCGGGCCTGGACAATGAGGGGGCTGAAACCTCGATTCGATGGTACTCAATGAACTGAGCTGCCATGCCCGGGGGCGACTCGAGTTTCTTGAGGACCAGCGCTTCAGCTGCTGCTTTGTTTCCAACCCAAAGGGCAATGTCTACCGCCCAGTCGGGTATCCAGGTCACCTCGCGGCGTTCTAGAAGACGCGCCGATAGAGTTTCCTTGGTGCAACAAACATCAAACGCAGGCATGGCTAATTCATGAATGGTTTTCACCATCGAATCTATTTCCTCTTGCCGCCTGGCGGGATCGACAAGTTGCCACTTCAGGTACTCATGCGCCTGAGAAAGATATCCGATCTGCGTGCCCCATACATAATCGCCCGTGGTAACGCCATTTGCTTCGCGCCACCTGGCAAGCTCAGTAGATTTCGTCCGGGCGTGCAGCGCGACGCCCACATGGGACCCAGAGGAATTGGCACTATCGGCCTGGAAGGACACGACGTGCGTGAATGGTCCGACTTTCCTTGAAAAATGGAGTCCGCTTTTGGACCACCGAAAACCCAGCTCCGCAAATGCCCCCGCGACCGCGGCGCATGAGCTTGCAATCACATCGGCGACGCGCTCCGTGCCGGGAGTGACGGGATGAAATCGACCGGACTGAGTCCGCCGGCGTGCATCGAGCGTATCCTGAATGTGATCGTCAAGTGAGCGTAACGATTTAGGCATGGTGGTCGATTGTGCCTAGCCAAGACTAGGTCATTTGGCGGCCTGATGATTGATATGAGCGGCGTTCCACAGACAGCGGAGCCGGCTGTGAAATGTCCATTCGACGGAAGAATCAGGCCGCATCCGCAATCCGTGGCGGGGAGAGTTCAAGCGCCAGGAACTTGGTGCCGGGAACGGGGTTGAAGGCAACAGGCGCCGCCGGTTTAAAACCCAGCGATTCGTAAATGCGCTGCGCGGCGGAGAACTCGGGCAGCACATCCAGGCAGACGCGCGAGTAGCCCGCAGCGCGCGCCTCGGCGAGTAGGCTTTCGACGAGGCGCCGGCCGAGGTTCTCGCCTCGCGCACCCGGCCGCACATAGACACGCTTCATTTCGCAGCTGCTGTCATCAACGCGGCGAAGCGCCGCGCATCCGACGACGGCTTGGCCCTTCCATGCGAGCAGCAGCCGGCCCTCGGGCGCGGCGTACTTTCCCGGCAAGGCGGCGAATTCCGCCTCGTAGTCCTGGAAGCCCAGGTCCACGGTTGGGCTGGCGATGTATTCGCGAAAGATGGCGACGACGCGCTCAAGGTCGTCAGGAAATTTTGCGGGCTTGATATCGGTCATAGGGGAACCCTCACACCGGCTCAATCGTAATCTGCACCGTCATGGACTCTTCCCCGCCACCCTGGCGCACACCCTTGATGGGCGGGCAGGCGTTGTAGTCGGTGCCCATGGCCAGGCGCACGTGGCGCTGGTCGATCAGGCAGCTGTGGGTCACGTCTATGCTGGCCCAGCGGCGCGTGGCAACGTCCAGGCAGACGTCGCACCAGGCGTGGCTGGCCAGGTCGGGTTCGTTGGCCGCATAGAAGTAGCCGCTGACATAACGCGCCGGGTAGCCCAGGCTGCGGCAGATGGCGACCATCACATGGGCCTGGTCCTGGCAGACGCCCGCGCCGGACTTGAAGGCCTCCAGCGCGGTGGTGGTCACGCTGGTGCTGTTCTTGCGGTAGCTCACCGCATCGGCCACGCCCAAGCTCAGGGCCAGCAGGGACTGCAGGCTGGCCGTGCCGTCCAGGCTTTGCGGGATAAAGCGGCGGCCGAACTCGGCGAGCTCCCAGTGCGGCTCGGCCAGGTGGGTGGCGCGCAGAAAGAAGTAGGGATGCGGCAAGGTTTCGTCATCGTTGAACTCGGCCACACCCAGGGTTTCGACCTCGCCGGCCGCATTGACCAGGCTCCAGCGCACGTTGTCGGCCTCCTTGCCGACAAAGGTGTAGGCGCTCACGGTGTTGCCGAAAGCGTCGCGCTGGGTGAACAGCTTTTCGGGCGCGCCCAGGCTCCAGTAGTTCACGGTCTGCGCCGGGCCGGACTGCGGCGTGAGCCACAGCGTCTGCAGCGCGTAGCGCAGCGGCTCGGTATACCGGTAGTCGGTGGTATGCCGGACGTGTAGTTTCATGGGTGGCCAATTCCCACGTACAACGCGGCGCCTGTGGTGCTCAGTGGGTGGCCGGCACAAGAAACTCGCGGCTGATGTGCGCGCCTATCTCGTTGACGCGGTCCAGGAACTGGGTCAGGAAGGCGTGCAGGCCGGTGGCGAGGATCTCGTCGATGCGGGCGTACTGCAGGTCGGCGCGCAGCTTGCCGGCGCGGCGCTGGGTTTCGCTGGCCGTGTCGCTGGTCACCATGGCGAGATTGCCCATGAGTTCGTTGAGGCAGGCCAGCAGCGAGCGCGGCATGTCGGGCCGCAGGATCAGCAGCTCGGCCACGCGCTCGGGCTTAATCACGTCGCGATACACCTTGCGGTAGACCTCGAAGCCGGAGACGCTGCGCAGGATCGCGCTCCAGTGGTAGAAGTCGTATTCCTGGTCCTTCTCGCCGTTGGTGCCCAGGAAGTCGTTTTGCACCGCGTGGAATTTCACGTCCACCAGGCGGGCGGTGTTGTCGGCGCGCTCCAGGAAGGTGCCCAGGCGCAGGAAGTGGAAGGCCTCGTCCTGCAGCATGGTGCCGGCCGTGACGCCGCGCGAGAGGTGCGAGCGGAACTTGACCCACTCAAAGAACTGGCCGGGGTCGCGCTCGAAGTCGCCGTTGCGCAGCATGCGGATCACTTCGAGGTAGGTCTGGTTCTGGGTTTCCCAGACTTCGGTGGTCAGGGTGCCGCGCACGGCGCGCGCATTCTCGCGGGCATTCTTCAGGCAGGAGACGATGCTCGAGGAATTCTGCTCGTCGCGCACCATGAAGTCCATGACTTCGCGCGGGTTGATGCTGTCGCCGTATTTGGCGGCATAAGAGGGCTTGAGCTCGCTGATGCTCAGCAGGCTTTGCCAGCCGCCCTGCACCACGGCGGCCGATTGCGGCAGCAGCGAGGTCTGGTAGTTGACGTCCAGCATCCGGGCTGTGTTTTCGGCGCGCTCCGTGTAGCGAGACATCCAGAAAAGGTGATCGGCAGTACGAGACAACATGATTACTTCCCTCCCACTTGGATTTGAGTCTGCGACTGCGACTGCGATTGAAATGCCACGGGCGACGAAGGCCCCTCCAGAATCCAGGTGTCCTTGGTGCCGCCGCCCTGCGAGGAATTGACCACCAGCGAGCCGTCTTTCAGCGCCACGCGCGTGAGGCCGCCGGGCACCATCTGCACTTCCTTGCCGCTCAGCACAAAAGGCCGTAAATCGATGTGGCGCGGCGCGATGCCGCTTTCGACATAGGTCGGGCAGGTGGAAAGGCTCAGCGTGGGCTGGGCGATATAGCCCGAGGGGTTGGCCAGCAAGGCGGCGCGGAACTCCTCGATCTCGGCCTTGGTGGCGGCCGGGCCGACCAGCATGCCGTAGCCGCCGGCGCCGTGCACTTCCTTGACGACCAGGTCCTTGAGATTGGCCAGGGTGTACTGCAGGTCCTCGTTGTTGCGGCACATATAGGTGGGCACGTTTTTGAGGATGGGTTTTTCGCCGAGGTAGAACTCGATCATCTTGGGCACATAGGGGTAGATGGACTTGTCATCGGCCACACCGGTGCCTATGGCATTGCACAGCGAGACATTGCCGCTGCGGTAGACGTTGAGCAGGCCCGCGCAGCCCAGCGTGGAATTGGGACGGAAGGCCAGCGGGTCCAGGAAGTCGTCATCGACGCGGCGGTAGATCACGTCGACGCGGCGCGGGCCGCGCGTGGTGCGCATATAGACGAAGTTGTCCTTGACGAAGAGGTCCTGGCCTTCAACCAGCTCCACGCCCATTTGCTGCGCGAGAAAGGCGTGCTCGAAGTAGGCCGAGTTGTACATGCCGGGCGTGAGCACCACCACCGTGGGCTCGGCCGTGGCCGGCGGCGCCATGGCGCGCAGGGTTTCAAGCAGCAAATCGGGGTAGTGCGCGACCGGCGCGACGCGGTTTTCGCTGAAGAGCTCGGGGAACAGCCGCATCATCATCTTGCGGTCTTCCAGCATATAGCTCACACCGCTGGGCACGCGCAGGTTGTCTTCGAGCACGTAGTACTCGCCCTCGCCCTGGGCATTGGGCGCGCGCACGATGTCGATGCCGCTGATGTGCGAATAGATGTTGCCGGGAACGTCCACGCCCATCATCTCGGGACGGAACTGCGCGTTCTGGAAGATCTGCTCGGACGGGATGACACCGGCCTTGATGATCTCCTGGCCGTGGTAGACGTCGTGGATGAAGCGGTTCAGCGCCGTGACGCGCTGGACCAGGCCTTTTTCCATGCTGGCCCATTCGTGGGCGGGGATGATGCGGGGGATCAGGTCGAAGGGGATCAGGCGTTCGGTGCCGGCGCCGTCCTCGTCCTTGGCGCCGTAGACGGCAAAGGTGATGCCGACGCGGCGAAAAATCATCTCGGCTTCGGCGCGGCGCGCCTCCATCACGTCGGCCGGCTGTTTCGCCAGCCAGCGTTGGTAGCCCTGGTAGTGTTCACGGACGCTGGATTCCGTGGCATTCATTTCATCAAACATCGGTCGGCTCATTGGCTTGATCTCCAGCAAGTTATGCGCAGGGCACTGTTTTGACATAGCTTAGCAAGTTATGCGCCAAGGCGGCGCACACCCACCTTATTTTTAACGTGCAGGCACATGATGCCAGTAGCGTTTGCCCTCCTCCCGCTGGCAGCGCACAGCCTCGGCATGCTGGCTGTCCCATGTCGCCGCCCCGCATGTCGCGGATTTGACAAGGCTGATGCCGCGCGCTTCATAGCGCGCCACCACCGGCTCGGCCGGGTGGCCGAAGCGGTTGCGGTAGCCCGCCTGCGCCATGGCCCATTGCGGCTGGACGGCGTCCAGGAATACCGCGCTTGAGGATGTCTTGCTGCCGTGGTGCGGCACCAGCAGAAAGTCGGCCTGGAGACGGGCCGGATCGTCGGCGGCCAGGGTCGCTTCCTGCGGCGCCTCGATGTCGCCCACCAGCAAGGCCGTGCGCTTGCCGTTGGAGATGCGCAGCACGCAGCTCATGGCATTGGGCTTGGCCGGCGTGCCGTAGGCCGCGGCGGGCGGATGCAGCAGCTCGAACTGCACGCCGTCCCATTCCCAATGCTGGCCGGCCATGCAACGCTCCGCCTTGCGCTGGGCCTGCAGCGGGTGCGTGTCCTCAATCGAGCTGAGCAGCCGCGCCCCGGGCTGCATGGCCAGCACCGCGGCCGCCCCGCCTATGTGGTCTATGTCGCGGTGGCTGACCATCAGGACGTCCAGCCGCTCGCCCAGCGCGCGCAGCAGCGGCACCAGCACGCGGTGGCCGGCATCGCTTTCGCGCGAAAAACGCGGCCCCGCGTCGTAGAGCAGGCTATGGCCCGCGGTGCGCACCAGTACTGCATTGCCCTGGCCGATGTCGGCCGCCAGCAGCTCAAACTGACCGGGCGCGACCCGCAAGGGCTGCCACAGCAGCACGGGCAGCAGCAGCGGAACGCCCAGCAAGCGCCAATGCCAGGGCAGTCGCGTGGCCAGCAAGCCGCCGCCCGCCACACCGGCGACGGCGCACCACAGCGGCGCCGCGGCCACGCTGACGGACGCCAGCGGCCAGCTTGCCAGCCACTGCAGGAACAGCGCCAGCAGGCTGACGCAGGCGGCGGTTGCGGCCCAGGCCGGCGCCCACAGCACGCCCAGCAAGGCCAGCGGCGTGATCAGCAGGGTCACGGCGGGAATCGCCACGGCATTGGCCAGCAGGCCGACCAGCGAGACCTGGTTGAACAGCAGCAGCGACAGGGGCGTGAGCGCCAGCGTCACCACCCATTGCTCACGCGCGGCGCGGGCCAGGCCGGCCAGCCAGCGCGGCCCATGCCGCCGCCATCCGCCTTGCGAAACCGGCTCTTGAATGCCATGGCCAGGACGCACACCGGAATCCGTCGCGAACAGCACACCGACCGCCACAAAAGACAGCCAGAAACCAGCCTGCATCAAGGCCCAGGGGTCCACGGCCACCACCACGGCCATGGCCAGCAGCCAGGTCTGTGCCCAGGGCCATTGCCGGCCGCCCTGGCGCAGCAGGATCACGGTGGCCAGCATCAGGAGGGTGCGCTGCGCGGGCACGCCCCAGCCGGCAAACAGCGCATACAGGGTAGCCAGCAGCAGGCCGCCCAGCGCGCCGGCACCCGCGGCCGGCAATGCCAGGCACAGCCTGGGCGTGAGAAGCGCGGAGCGGCGCCAGAGGCCGCCGACCAGCAGCGAGGCGGCCCAGGCAAACATCGTGATGTGCAGCCCGGAAATGCTCATCAAATGCGCGACGCCCGTGGCGCGGAACACATCCCAGTCGGCGCGCTCTATGGCGTTCTGGTCGCCCACCACCAACGCGGCAATGATGCCGGCCCACTGGCGGTTCTCCACACGCGCGAAAATTTTCTCGCGCACCGCCTGCCGGGCCTGCTCGATGGGGTGTTGCCAGCTGCCGGAAAGTTTTGCCGGCGGTGCGTCATGCGCGCCGGCCCGCACATAGCCGGTGGCCTGTATGCCCTGCTCCCACAGCCACAGCTCGTAGTCAAAGCCATGCGGATTGCTGTTGCCGTGCGGCGCCTTGAGCCGCACCGTCATGCGCCAGCGCTCGCCGGCGCGCAAGGGCTGCGGCTGGCGCTGCAGGGCCAGCGCCGCCTCGAAGGGGTCCGCATCCTGCGCCAGGGGGCGGGGCTCGCGCCCGGCAAAGCCCGAATACCAGCCCAGCAGGATTTGTGGCGGCAGGCTGACCTTGCGGCCGTCCAGGCGCGCGGATTCCACATCAAGGCGAAAACGCAGGCCGTCCTCGCCGGGTTGCGGCATGGCGGGCACGCTGCCTGTGACCTCGATGTCGCGGCCTTCCAGGGCCGGGTCCAGCGCGGCGGACTGGAAAATACCAGCCCGCCAGCCGGTGGAGCCAAAACCCAGCAGCGCCGCCAGACCCAATACCCACAGGGCCCTGCTCAGGGAGGTTTTGGCTTGATGGCGCGCCAGCCGCCCTGACAAGGCCGCCAGGCAGGCCAGCCCGGCACACAGCGCATAGCCTTGCCACGGCCACAGCGCGGGCTGCTGCAATTGCAGGGCCACGCCCGCGATAAAACCGGCCAGGGCGAGCCCCGGGCTCATGGCGCGGGCCATGACACGATGATGAATACAGCTGGCCCCAAAGCCGCCTCCCCTGTTTTTTGCTTTTTTAGAACTTGTTTAACGGGAGGGCGATGCAGCAAGCCGACAGCCCGCCATGCAAACTCCGCATGGCGCAGCTCTTGCTTTCAGAAATACCGCCAAATCCGGGTAAGCTGTTGAGAACCTGTTCACGGCCTAAACGGAGCCGCGTTGGGGTGCAATCGGGATGAGTGGGCCGCCCGGGACCGCCGCATGGGCTAATGCCCATGCAAGGGCCTGGGTGGCTCAATCGCCCGATTTCACCCCAACCCGGAGGGCAAGCGCCTTCTCGGGCGGTCTGCAGCGTTGCGGCGCTAGCCCATAGCTATGCTATGGGCGTCGCACCGCGCCTTGCATCCCATCCCGATAAGGTGCTTGCGCGGCCCCGTTTAGGCCGTGAACAGGTTCTTAGTGTTTTCAAGACCGCATGATGTGGCGGTCCCCGCGCCCAGTTATTTTTTTAAGCGAGGTTGCCTTGTCCATCCACGTTGCCCTGAGCCACATCACCCATTACAAATACGACCGCCTGGTGCGGCTGGGCCCCCAGGTGGTCCGCCTGCGGCCCGCGCCGCACAGCCGCACCCAGGTGCTGTCCTATTCCCTCAAGGTCGAGCCCGCCGGGCATTTCATCAACTGGCAGCAGGACCCTTTCGCCAACTACCAGGCCCGGCTGGTGTTTCCCGAGCCGACGCGCGAGTTCAAGGTCACGGTGGACCTGGTCGTGGAAATGGCGGTGTTCAACCCCTTTGACTTCTTCCTGGAGCCGGCCGCCGAGGAATTTCCCTTCAGCTACAACGCGCTGCAGGCCCGGGAACTGGCGCCCTACCTGGCCACCCAGCCTGCCACGCCGCTGTTCAAGCGCTACCTCGAGAAAATCGACCGCACGCCCAAACGCACCATCGATTTCCTGGTGGGCCTGAACCAGAGCCTGCAGTCGGACATCCAGTACTCCATCCGCATGGAGCCCGGCGTGCAGACACCCGAGGAGACCCTGCGCCTGGCCTGCGGCTCCTGCCGCGACACCGGCTGGCTGCTGGTGCAGCTGCTGCGCCACATGGGCCTGGCCGCGCGTTTTGTCTCGGGCTACCTGATACAGCTCAAGGCCGACGTCAAGTCCATAGACGGCCCCAGCGGCGCCGAAGCCGATTTCACCGACCTGCACGCCTGGTGCGAGGTGTTTTTGCCAGGCGCGGGCTGGGTGGGCCTGGACCCGACATCGGGCCTGATGGCCGGCGAAGGCCATATCCCGCTGGCCTGCACGCCCGAGCCCTCGAGCGCCGCGCCTGTCGAGGGCGGCGTCGACAAATCCGAAGTCGAGTTCGAGCACCACATGGCGGTGCAGCGCATCTATGAATCGCCGCGTGTGACCAAGCCCTATACCGAAGAGCAATGGCAGAAAGTGCTGGCGCTGGGCGAGAAGGTCGACCAGGACCTGGCGGCCGGCGACGTGCGCCTGACCATGGGCGGCGAACCGACCTTTGTGGCCACCACCGACCGCGACGCGGCCGAATGGAATATCGCCGCGCTGGGCCCGACCAAGCGCGGCTATGCGACCGAACTCGTGCAAAAACTGCGCGCCGAATACGGCGAAGGCGGTTTCCTGCACTTCGGCCAGGGCAAGTGGTACCCGGGCGAGCAGCTGCCGCGCTGGGCGCTGAGCATTTTCTGGCGCAAGGACGGCCAGCCGATCTGGCAGAACCCGGCCCTGTTCGCCGACGAGCGCCAGCCTTGCAACTACACCAGCGCCGACGCGCAGCGTTTTGTGCAGACCCTGGCGGGCAAGCTGGGCCTGGCCACGACCTACATCACGCCGGGCTATGAGGACACCTGGTACTACCTCTGGCGCGAACGCCGGCTGCCGGTCAATGTCGACCCCTTTGATTCGCGGCTGGACGACGCCATGGAGCGCGAGCGCCTGCGCCGGGTCTTCATGCAGGGCCTGGATTCGGTGGTGGGCTATGTGCTGCCGCTGCAGACCAAGGAGCAGCTCACACAAAGAAACGCCAGCGCCTCGCCTGCGCTGGCCGGCCCGAAATGGACCACGGGACCCTGGTTTTTCCGCGACGAACGCATGTATTTGATGCCGGGCGATTCCCCCATGGGCTACCGCCTGCCGCTGGATTCCGTGCCCTGGGTGTCCAAGACCGACTATCCCTACATGATCGAGTCCGACCCTTTCGCGCCGCGGCAGGACCTGCCGGATGCCTCGGCGCTGGCCGCGCGCTACAACGGCGGCTTCAGCGATGCCCGCGGCGCCACAGCGGCGGCACCTTCCGCGGGCGGCAGCGCCAGTTCACTGGCGCAGTACATGGCGCGCTACCTGAGCGGCAACACCGCGCTGTCGCAGGCCAGCCGCATCCTGCAGTTCCGTCCGACGGGCAACAACGGCACTGGCGGTGCGGGCGGCCAGCCGGCCGGCGCATCGCCCGAGGCGGCCGCGCCCGCAGACGACCGCGCGCCCAAGCCTTTTGAGTCGGCCGCCTGGCTGACACGCACCGCGCTGTGCGTGGAAGTGCGCGACCCGCAGCGCGCCAACGGCCCCAGGGACAAACCCAAGGCCGACCCGGACAGTCAGGCCAACAAATCGGGCCGCGGCGAAGTGGGTGCGATCTATGTCTTCATGCCGCCCATGGAACGGCTCGAGGACTACCTGGACCTGCTGGCCGCAGTGGAAGCCACGGCGCAATCGCTGGGCGTGAGCATCGTGCTCGAAGGTTACCCGCCGCCGCGCGACCCGCGCCTGAAAATGCTGCAGGTCACGCCCGACCCCGGCGTCATCGAGGTCAACATCCACCCGGCCTACAACTGGGGCGAGCTGGTGGAGCACACCGAGTTCCTCTACAAGATCGCGCACGAGACCCGCCTGTCGGCCGAGAAGTTCATGACCGACGGCCGCCACACCGGCACCGGCGGCGGCAACCACTTTGTGCTGGGCGGCGCCACGCCGGCCGACAGCCCCTTCCTGCGCAAGCCGGAGGTGCTGGGCAGCCTGATCGCCTACTGGCACAACCATCCCTCGCTGAGCTATCTGTTCTCGGGCATGTTCATAGGCCCGACCAGCCAGGCGCCGCGCGTGGACGAGGCCCGCAACGACCAGCTCTACGAACTCGAAATCGCCCTGCGCGAGATTGAGAACAACCGCAAGAAATACGGCGCCGACATGCCGCCCTGGCTGGTGGACCGCACCTTGCGCAACATCCTGGTCGACGTGACCGGCAACACCCACCGCAGCGAGTTCTGCATCGACAAGATGTACTCGCCCGACTCCACCACCGGCCGCCTGGGCCTGCTGGAGCTGCGCGCCTTCGAGATGCCGCCGCATGCGCGCATGAGCATCGCCCAGCAGCTGCTGCTGCGCGCGCTGGTGGCGCGCTTCTGGAACAAGCCCTACCACGGCCGCGTCACGCGCTGGGGCACCGAGCTGCACGACCGCTTCCTGCTGCCCGGCTTTGTGCGCATGGACTTCGAGGACGTGCTGACCGAGCTGCGCGAAGCCGGCTACGCCTTCGACATGGCCTGGTTCGAGCCGCATTTCGAGTTCCGCTTCCCCCTCATCGGCCAGGTCAAATCCAACAGCATCGAGCTGACGCTGCGTAGCGCGCTCGAGCCCTGGCATGTGATGGGCGAGGAAGGCTCGGCCGGCGGCACGGTGCGTTATGTCGACTCCTCGCTGGAGCGCATCGAAGTGCACGTCACGGGCCTGAACGACAACCGCTACGTCATCACCGTCAACGGCCGGGCCCTGCCGCTGCAAAGCACGGGCCGCGTCGGCGAATATGTGGCCGGCGTGCGCTACAAGGCCTGGAACCCGCCTTCGGCGCTGCACCCGTCCATAGGCGTGCATGCGCCGCTGACCTTCGACATCGTCGACACCTGGATGGAGCGCTCGCTGGGCGGCTGCCAATACCATGTGGCGCACCCGGGCGGGCGCAATTACGACACGCTGCCGGTCAATTCGTACGAGGCCGAAAGCCGCCGCCTCACGCGCTTTTTCCGCATGGGCCACACGCCCGGCAAGATGCGCGTGGCGCCGGCGCAGCCCAGCCGGGAGTTTCCGTTCACGCTGGACCTGCGCTGAGGGCGGCTGGGGGGCGCCTTCCCCGGCGCCCATCAGCCTGTCTTATGGCTGCAACAATTGCATGCGCAAGCGGCATAAATCGTCCATTTGGCGGGAAAGCCGTACCTGATTGAGGCTTTGCGCCTGCGGGCCGCAGGCATACTTGCAGCACGTGGAAAATAACACCCAGTCCCTTTTTGCCGCCCAGGCGCTCGAATCCCCCTGCGCCCTGGCCGCCGCGCTGGCGCCGCATGCGGCAGCCGGCCATTTCGACGAGTTGCGGGGCCGTGTCTCCGAAGGCCCCGCGCCCGCGGAAACGGCCGCGCCGGCCCAGCCCGCGCTGCGCACGGCCGGCGCCCCTGAAACCGCCGCGCCCCCGCCCGAAGCCGCCGCCACCGACGACAGCCTGTCGCCCGACTGGACACGCTTTTTCAACTTCCTGGGCGCCGACGGGTTTTACGACCTGAACCACCGCACCGCCAACCTGCGCCGCCAGATCCGCGACAACGGCGTGACCTACAACGTCTACGCCGACGCCAACGGCCCGCAGCGCCCCTGGGCGCTGGACCTCTTTCCCATGATGGTCTCGGCCGGCGACTGGGCGCAGATCGAGGCCGGCATCCAGCAACGCGCCCGCCTGCTGGACCGTGTCATGGCCGATATCTACGGCCCGCAGGAGCTGCTCTCCAAAGGCCTCTTGCCCAGCGCGCTGGTGCATGCCCACCCGGGCTACCTGCGCGGCATGCAGGGCGTGCAGCCGGCCGGCGGCACCTATCTGCACATCGCCGCCTTCGACATCGCCCACGGCCCCGACGGCCGCTGGTCGGTGGTGTCGCAGCGCACGCAGGCGCCTTCGGGCCTGGGCTACCTGCTGGAAAACCGGCTGACCATCTCGCTGCTGTTCCCCGAAGCCTTCCGCGAGATGAAAGTCGAGCGCCTGGCCGCGTCGTACAAGGCGCTGGTGGACGGCCTCAAGGCCATGAGCCCGGCCGACGGCAACGAGGAAAGCCGCGTGGTGCTGCTGACCCCGGGGCCTTACAACGAAACCTATTTTGAACACGCCTACCTCGCGCGCTTCCTGGGCCTGACCCTGGTCGAGGGCAGCGACCTGCTGGTGCGCGACGACAAGCTTTACCTCAAGACCCTGCGCGGCCTGGAGCCGGTGCACGGCCTTCTCAAGCGCCTGGACGACGAGTTCCTGGACCCGCTGGAGCTGCGCTCGGACTCCACGCTGGGCGTGCCCGGCCTGCTGCAGGTTATCCGTGCCGGCAATGTGCTGGTGGTCAACACGCCGGGCTCGGCCTTCCTTGAATCGAGCGCGCTGCTGGGCTTTTTGCCCGCGCTGTCCGAACACCTGCTGGGCGAGACCCTGGCCCTGCCCTCGCTGGCCACCTGGTGGTGCGGCGAGCAAGCGGTGCTGCAGGATGTGCTGGGCCAGCTCAAGAACTGCGTGATCAAGCCAACCTACCCGGGCTCGGGCATGGAGTCGGTGATAGGCCACACGCTGTCGCGCCGCGCGCTGGACGAATGGGCCGGCCGCATCGTGCGCCGCGGCGAGGACTACACGGTGCAGGCCTATTTGCCGCTGCCGCAGACGCCGACCTGGCAGGGCGAGCGGATTTCCCCGCGATCGGCCATGCTGCGCGTGTTTGCCGTGGCCGACGGCAAGGGCTCCTGGCAGGTGCTGCCCGGCGGGTTGGCGCGGCTGGCCGGCAAGAACGAGAACATGTCCTCCATGCAGCACGGCGGCAGCAGCGCCGACGTCTGGGTGCTGGGCGATGCGTCCGCGGCCAAGGCGACAGCTCCGCGTGCCGAGCAGCCCTCGCCCGCCTGGGCCACCGCCCCGCTGCGCCACCGCCCGCCGGTGACCAGCCGCGCGGCCGAAAACCTTTTCTGGCTGGGCCGCTACACCGAGCGCGCCGAAAATTCCACGCGCCTGGCGCAGATCACTTTGCAATGCCTGGGCGGTGAAGACCAGACCTCGCAGCCCCTGCTGGCCTGGCTGACCACCATGGCGGTCGGCAATGCGCTGGTGCTGGACACCGTGCCGCCAGCCACGCATGCGCGCCGCGTGTTTGAACGCGCGCTGATCGCCAACCTGGCCGACACCGAGCAGGCCGCCAGCGTGGGCTTTAACCTGCGCGCGCTCAAGAGCGCGGCCTCGGCCGTGCGCGAGCGCCTGTCGCAGGAACAGTGGCACATGATCGTGCGCACCGAAGCCGATTTTTTCCAGCGCTGCGCGGTGTTCAGCAGCGTGGGCCAAAGCCAGTCGCAAAGCCAGGGCGGCCAAGGCCAGAGCCAGTACCTGCTCGAATACTCCTCCGTCGAGGCGCTGCGCGCGCTCGAATCGGCCAGCGGTTTCCTCTCGGCCATGACGGGCGCGCAGACCGACCGCATGACGCGCGACGACGGCTGGCGCCTGCTCAGCGTGGGCCGGCTGATCGAGCGGCTCAACACCCTGGCCGGCGCGCTGGCGCGCGGTTTTGAAACCGGCTCGGTCTTCGAGGAAGGCGGCTTCAACGCCATGGTGGCGCTGTTCGACAGCACCATCACCTTCCACGCGCAATACCAGCAGCGCCGCGACATCCCCGCCCTGCTGGATTTGCTGGTGCTGGACCGCGACAACCCGCGCTCCCTGGGCTGGGTGGTGCAGACCCTGCGCGGGCGCCTGGCCAAGCTGGCCGGCAGCGCGCCGGGCGACATGCCCGAACTCGCGATGGAGCTGCCCGACCCCGGCAGCTGGGCCCTGGCCGATTTGTGCGCGGGCATGCAAACCGGCGCGGACAGCGAAGCAGCCGACGGCGACGAAGACTGCCGGCAGCATGACGGCCGCCTGGTGCAGATGCTGGAGCAATGCTGCGACGCCGCGCTGGACCTGTCGGACACCCTGAGCCGCCGCTACTTCAGCCACGCGGCCTCCGGCAGCCAGAGCCTGGGCGCTTGAGCCCCAGGCGCGGAGTTACCCCATGCTGCTGCACGTCGTCCATGAAACCCGCTACCGCTATGCGCCGGCGGTGGAAAACGCCCACCATGTGGTGCACCTCAAACCCGCCAGCCGCAACGGCCAGAGCCTGCTGAGCTACGCGCTGCGCGTCGACCCGGCGCCCGTGCAATTGCGCGAGACCGTGGACGTCTACGGCAACACGCGCAGCTATTTTTCGCTGCAGGCTGCGCATGAAAGCCTGACCGTGGTGGCCGACAGCGTGGTCGCCACCACGGCCCTCAACCCGCTGCAGTCCGAAAGCGCCCTGTCTGCCGGCGCCGCGGTGTCGCAGCCCTGGGAGCAGGTGCGCGAGCAGTTCCGCTACCGCGCCGGCGCGGCCTACGACAGCGCCTCCGAATTCCTGTTCGCCTCGCCCTATGTGCCGCGCGACGAGGCCTTCGCCGAATTCGCGCGACCCAGCTTCCTGCCAGGCAGGCCGCTGCCCGAGGCGGCGCGCGACCTGATGGAACGCATCCATGACACCATGACCTACGAGAGCGAAAGCACGGAGGTCAACACGCCGGCGCTCGAGGCGCTCAGGCAGGGCAAGGGCGTGTGCCAGGACTTTGCCCACATCATGGTGGCCTGCTGCCGCGCCATGGGCCTGCCGGCGCGTTATGTGAGCGGCTACCTGCTGACCAGCCCGCCACCCGGCCAGCCGCGCCTGGTCGGCAGCGACGCCTCGCATGCCTGGGCCTCGGTCTATTGCCCGGGCCTGGGCGCCTGGCTGGACTTCGACCCCACCAACAACCGCGCGCCGGGCGAAGACTATGTCACGCTGGCCACGGGGCGCGACTTCCTCGACGTCTCGCCCATGCGCGGCGTGATACGCGGCGGGGCGCAGCACATCCTCGACGTGGCGGTGACGGTGCAGCCCCTGGCCGAGACCGAGGCCGAGTCCCTGGTTAGCGGGAACTGAGCGCCTCCCTAGGGCCTGCTAACACTGTGTTTGCAAGATGCGTTGCGAGTCAAAAAGGCCTTGAGCAAGGCGCAAAACGCAGGCGGGGTAGACCCCGTCAAGGCTTTGCAACGCCGCGCAAGGCCTTTTTGATTGCAACCCGGAGGGAATGGGGTGAAAACGGCGCCACTCGGCGTTGCGCTCCTAGCGCAGACACCCGGTCTGCGCGTCGTCGCGCGCCTTGATTGGCGCCGTTTTCACCCCATTCGCATTTGCAAACACAGTGTTAACAGGCCCTAGCAACGAACCCTCGGGCAGGCTGCCCACCAGGCGGCGCCTGCACAGGCCCACAAACTCCTGCGCCGCGCCCGACTGCGCCTGCTTGGGCTTGAAGGCCAGCAAGGCGCGGAACCACACCCCGGCCGCCAGCGGCACACTGCGCAGGCCCAGCGCCAGGTATTCGCGCGCCACCAGCGGATTGGTCACGGCCAGCCCGGCGCCGGCCAGCACCAGCGCACATTGCGTCGCGCTGTAAGGCGTTTCGATCACAAAACGCGGCTGCACGCCGGCCTGCGCGAGCGCCGCCTCCAGCCGCCGCTGCGCCGGGTCGGACGCCGACAGGCCCACCAGCGGCACCTCCTGCAAATCCTGCGGCTGCAGCACCTGCTTGCGCGCCAGCGGATGGGCGGCCGGCATGATGCAGACGGCGGGCGCCTGGTAGAACAGCGAGGACACCAGGCCGCTGGTGTCGGCCTCGTCGCCCAGGAAAGCCAGGTCCACCGCACCCTGGAACAAAGCCTCGCGCAGCACCTTGGAGCTGTCGACCAAAAGCAGGCAGCGCGTGCGCGGGTAGCTGCGCTGGAACTCGGCCAGGGCCCAGGGCATGACGCTGGCGGCCATGGCGTGCAGCGAGCCGATGCGCAGCACCGTGTCTTCATGCGACTGCAGCGCCACGATTTTTCGCTGCACGGCCTCCAGGCCTTCGTAGACCCGCTCGACCTCTTCCATCAGCGCATGGGCTTCGGGCGTGGGTGTGAGCTTGCCCTTGGGCCGGTCAAACAGCTTGAGGCCGGCGCGCGCTTCGAGCTGCTGGAGCAGCTGCGTGACCGCCGGCTGGCTCACATGCAGGGCCGCGGCCGCGCGGTTGGCCGTGCCCAGCCGCATGACCATGCGGAACACCTCGATCTGGCGCGCGCTTGCTTCGGCCATGGCCATCTCCTTATAAGTTTGACTTATTCTAAATCGCCAACAAAGCCTGCACGGCAGGCCTCGGCCTTCCTACCATTGGCCGCATGAATTCCCTTGTTTCCGAATCCCCCGCCGTGACCCGCAACCCGCGGCTGTCCGGGCTGCGCTGCATCCATTGCGCCCGCGAATATCCCTTGCAGGACCTGCCGGCCGGCTGCCCGCACTGCGCGGCAGCCGGCACGCCCGCGAGCCTGGAAGCGGTGTATGCCGAACTGCCCAAAACCTTCAAAACCGCCAGCACGGGTTATAAGTGGGGCGCCTGGCTGCCTTACACCCAGGGCGTGTCCCTGGGCGAAGGCGGCACGCCCTGCCTGGACCTGCCGCGCCTGGCGCGCGCCCTGGGCTTGCGCCAGCTCTCGGCCAAACACGAGGGCATGAACCCCACAGGCTCGCACAAGGACCGCATGTCGGCCCAGGCCGTGAGCCGGGCGCTGGACGTGGGCGCGCAAACCGTGGTGCTGGCCTCCAGCGGCAACGCGGCGGTGTCGGCCGCGGCGTATTGCGCGGCCGCCGGCCTGGCCTGCGAAGTCGCCACCTACCACGACATGCCGGAGCCCTTCGCGCGCGCGCTGCAGCGCCTGGGCGCCAAACGCCTGATGTTCGAGCGCGGCTTCGGCCGCTGGGAACACCTGCGCCGCCGCGTCGAGCAGGACGGCGCCTTCGCGCTGACCAACTACAGCGTGCCCGCCGTCGGTAGCCCGGCCTTCGGCGTCGAAGGCTACCGCGCGGTGGCGCTCGAATGTGTGGCCGAGGGCTGCATCCCCGACCATGTGCTGGTGCCCACCGCGCGCGGCGACCTGCTCTGGGGTGTTTACAGCGGCCTGCGCGACCTGCTGCAAGCCGGGCTGATCGCGCGCATGCCGCGCCTCTGGGCGGTCGAGCCCTTTCCCCGCCTGGCCCGCGCGCTGGGCGGCGAGCCGCTGCAGGCCGACTTCGCCGGCCAGACCGCGCAGTTTTCCACCGGCGGCAGCACCGTCACGCTGCAGCAGGCGCTGGCCGTGCAGCGCTCGGGCGGCGGCGCGGTGGTGGTGGACGATGCCGGCGCCGCCGAAGGCAGCGCCCGGCTGGCCGCGCAAGGCCTGTGGGTGGAGCTGTGCGCGGGCGCTTGTCTTACCGCGCTCGCGCAGCTGCGCGCGCGCGGCGAGGTCGCGCCTTCCGAACATGCCCTGCTGCTGCTGACCGCCAAGGGCGACCGCGACACCTTTGACACTTTTTCCTGACTCCCTGAACCCTCCCTGAACCCTCCTTGAACCGACCCCCCGTAAAGGATTTCCCCATGAAGACCCGATTGCTCACCGCCCTGCTGCTGGCCGGCAGCCTGATCAGCACCGCCGCCCAGGCGGCCTACCCCGACAAACCGCTGCGCCTCATCGTGCCCTGGGCGCCCGGCGGCAGCACCGATGCGATTGCGCGCGCCGTCGCGCAGCGCATGGGCGAGACCATGGGCCAGAGCGTGGTGGTGGACAACCGCTCCGGCGCCTCGGGCCGCATAGGCACCGAGGCCGCGGCCAAGGCCGCGCCCGACGGCTACACCTTCGCCATCGTCGAGCTGCCGCATGCGATCGCACCGGCCGTGTTCAACAAAATGCCTTATGACCTGCTGCGCGACTTCACGCCGATTTCCATGGTCGGCACCTCGCCGCTGATGCTGTTTGCCAGCGGCACGCCCTACAAGAACGGCGACATCAAGGGCTTCCTCAAACACTACCGCGCCAGCAAGGTGCCGCTGGCGCTGGCCAACAGCGGCAATGGCTCGATCAGCCATCTTTCGAGCGAGCTGTTCGCCACGGCTGCCGGTATCAAGGTCAACGCGATCCCCTACCGCGGCTCGGCGCCGGCGCTCACCGACGTCGCGGCCGGTCAGGTGGACGCCCATTTCGCGACGCTGGCCAGCGCCAGCGCGCTGCTGGGCGCGGGAAAAATCTCGGCCCTGATGGTGACCGGCAACACGCGTGTGGCCTCGCTGCCCGAGGTGCCCACCGCGCGCGAGGCCGGCATGGACGGCATGCAGTTCAACCAGTGGTGGGCCCTGGTGGCGCCGGCCACCACACCCATCGAGATCGTCGAGCGGCTGCGCAGCGAAGCCGTCGCTGCGCTGGCCCATCCGTCGACGCGCGAGCGGCTCACCACGCTGGGCATAGACCTCAAGGGCTCGAGCCGAGACGAGCTGCGCGCCTTTATGCGCAGCGAGGTGGACCGCTGGGGCGCGGTGGTGCGCAAGGCCGGCATCAAGCCCGAATAAGCGGTTACGCCGGCCGGGGCTGCATCACTTCCTTTCATGCCGCTACAGGCCGGCGCGCTGACGGGCCCGCCCTACAATTCCCCGAACCGCCCGCCGGGCCTGTCTTCAACCAAGGAAACACCATGAGCGCCTACGACAAGCTGAAAGCACTGAACATCACCCTGCCCCCCGTGGCAATTCCCGTCGCCGCCTACCTGCCTTTTGTGCGGACCGGCAACCTGGTGTTCCTGAGCGGCCATATCGCCAAGAAGGACGGCAAGCCCCTGGTCGGCCAGCTGGGCAAGAACATGACGACCGAAGAAGGCAAGGCGGCGGCGCGCTCGGTCGCTATCGACCTGATGGGCACACTCGAAGCCGCCGTCGGCCTGGGCAAGGTCAAGCGCATCGTCAAGCTCGTGAGCCTGGTCAACTCGACCGGCGACTACACCGAGCATCACCTGGTGACCAACGGCGCCAGTGAACTTTTCGCTGAAATTTTCGGTGATGCCGGCACGCATGCGCGCGCCGCCTTCGGTGTGGCGCAGATTCCCATGGGTGCCTGCGTCGAGATCGACCTGGTCGCGGAAGTCGAGTAAACACTGCCACCGCAAGCACCCGCAATCACTGTGGGGCCGGCAAAGTGGCGGCGAGCGCCCGTTCGCGCGAGCCTTTAAACTCAACACGCCCCGGCCATTTCGCCGGGGCAGCGTTCTCAGGGCGGGGTGAAATTCCCCACCGGCGGTGTTTGCAGGTAACTGCATCAGCCCGCGAGCGCCCGGCCCTCTCACCGAGGGCCGGGGTCAGCAGATTTGGTTCAACTCCAAAGCCGACGGTCACAGTCCGGATGAAAGAGAGCGCGATGCCATCGGCTATGCCGTGGGCGCCCGCGCGTCCCTGGCCGGCCGCGGGCTCGTGCGCCCTGATTCTGGTAACACCTAGTTAGAGGCCATCCATGAGTCAGACCATTGTTTCCTCCCCTTCCACCGCCCAATCCGGCGGCTCCCCTTCCAAGGCGCGTTTCGCCTTTATCCAGTCGTCCTGGCACGAAGACATCGTGGACCAGGGGCGCGGCGCCTTCCTGTCCGAAATGGCCAGGCAGGGCGTGGGCCCTGAATCCATAGACACCTTTGAAGTGCCGGGCGCTTTCGAGATTCCGCTGCACGCGAAAAAACTCGCGCAGTCGGGCCGTTATGCGGGCGTGGTCTGCTGCGGGCTGGTGGTGGATGGCGGCATTTACCGCCACGAATTCGTCGCCGACGCGGTGATCAGCGCGCTGATGGGCATTCAGCTGGAGACCGGCGTGCCGGTGTTCTCGGCGGTGCTGACGCCGCAGCATTTCCATGAGCATGAGGAACACCGCCAGTTCTTCAGCGCCCACTTCCTGACCAAGGGCAAGGAAGTGGCTCAGGCCTGCCTGGAAACGGTGGCGGGCCTCAGGAAGCTGGAAACACTGCTCGCGGCCTGAGGCCGGATGCCCGCCCCCTCTTCACAAGGCGGCGGGCACCAAACTTCTTACTCGACGCGGATGACGCCGCTGGGCTTGAAGCCCAGGTCGGCCGCTTTGCCCTTGCGTGCGCGCGCCGCGCGGGCATTGTTCAGCGTGCGGATTTCCAGGGTTTCCTCGCGCGCCTTGCCGCCGCGGCCTATGCCTTCAATCTTCACGCTGCGGGTGTAAGCCGCCGCGCCGGCCAGGGTGTCCTTGGCCTCGAGGTCTATCAGCATCAAGCCGCGTCCGCCGGCGGCCTGCATTTTCAGCTCGCCGATTTCAAAGGTCAGGATGCGGCCGCCCGTGGAGGCGCAAGCCACATGGGTGGCCGGCAGCATGGGCGTCGTGCCGCTGTTGAAGGCGGCGTGCGAGGGCCTGCAAATGGTTTCGCCTTCGGCGCAGCTGATAAAGGCCTTGCCGGCTTTCAGGCGGGAAGTCATGTTCTCGACCGTGGCGAGGAAGCCATAGCCGCCGCTGGCGCTGAGCAACAGCGCGGCATTGGACGGGCCCGCGAAGTAATGCACCAGCTGCGTGCCCGATTCAAGGTCAATCATCGTGGTCAGCGGCTGGCCGTCGCCACGCGCGCCGGGCAGCGAGGACACCGGCACCGAATAAATCCGGCCGCGCGAGCCAAAGGCCAGCAGCGTGTCGACGGTGCGGCATTCAAAAGTGCCGTACAACCCGTCGCCGGCCTTGAAGGCAAAACCCGCCGGGTCATGGCCGTGGCCGCTGCGCGCGCGCACCCAGCCTTTGTCGCTGATGACCACGGTCACGGGTTCATCGAGCACCTTGACTTCGAGCACGGCTTTTTTCTCGGCCTGGATCAGGGTGCGGCGCGCATCGGCGAACTGCTTGGCGTCGGCCTCGATTTCCTTGACCAGCAGGCGCTTGAGCGCCGCCGGGCTGCCGAGAATTTCCTCGAGCCGGCCCTGCTCTTCGCGCAGGTTCTTGAGCTCCTGCTCGATCTTGATGGCTTCAAGCCGCGCGAGCTGGCGCAGGCGGATTTCCAGGATGTCCTCGGCCTGGCGGTCGCTGAGCCTGAAGCGCGCTATCAGCGCGGCCTTGGGCTCGTCCGACTGGCGGATGATGGCGATCACCTCGTCGATATTGAGCAGCACCAGCTGCCGGCCTTCGAGGATGTGGATGCGGTCCAGCACCTTGTCCAGGCGGTGCTGCGAACGTTTTTGCACCGTGGTCTGGCGGAATTCAATCCACTCGCCCAGCATCTGGCGCAGGGTTTTCTGCGTCGGCTTGCCGTCCAGCCCGACCATGGTCAGGTTGATCGGCGAGGAGCTTTCAAGGCTGGTGTTGGCCAGCAGGGTGTTGATGAGTTCGGACTGGCCGATCTTGCTGGTCTTGGGCTCGAACACCAGGCGCACCGGGGCGTCCTTGCTGGATTCGTCGCGCACCACGTCGAGCACGGCCAGCACGGTCTGCTTGAGCTGCACCTGGTCCTGGCTCAGGGCTTTTTTGCCGGCCTTGATTTTCGGGTTGGTGAGTTCCTCGATCTCCTCGAGCACACGCTGGGTGCTGACGCCGGGCGGCAGTTCCTGCACCACCAGCTGCCACTGGCCGCGCGCGAGTTCCTCGATTTTCCAGCGCGCGCGCACCTTGAGCGAGCCGCGGCCCGTGCTGTAGGCGGCCGCGATCTCCGCGCCGCTGGAGATGATCTGCCCGCCGCCCGGGTAGTCGGGGCCGGTGATCAGCGAAAACAGCTCGTCGTCGGACAGCTTGGGCGTCTTGATCAGGGCCACGCAGGCGTCGGCGACTTCGCGCAGGTTGTGGCTGGGGATTTCGGTGGCCAGGCCGACGGCGATGCCGCTGGCGCCGTTGAGCAGCGCAAACGGCAGGCGCGCGGGCAGCTGGCGCGGCTCCTCGAAGGAGCCGTCGTAGTTGGGCACGAAGTCGACCGTGCCTTCGTCGAGCTCGTCGAGCAGCAAGGTGGTGATGCGCGCCAGCCGCGCCTCGGTGTAGCGCATGGCCGCCGCGCCGTCGCCGTCGCGCGAGCCGAAGTTGCCCTGGCCGTCGATCAGCGGGTAGCGCTGGCTGAAATCCTGGGCCATGCGCACCATGGCGTCGTAAGCCGCCTGGTCGCCGTGCGGGTGGTATTTGCCGAGCACGTCGCCGACCACACGGGCGCTTTTGACGGGCTTGGCCCCGCTGGCGCCGTTGGCGCCGCCAAAGCCCAGGCCCATGCGCGACATGCTGAAAAGAATGCGGCGCTGCACCGGCTTCTGGCCGTCGCAGACGTCGGGCAAGGCCCGGCCCTTGACGACGCTGAGCGCGTATTCAAGATAGGCCCGCTGCGCGTACGCGGCCAGCGAATCCTGGTCGGCGGGCTCGGGAACGGGGGCGACTGCGTCCGGTGTGAAAAGGTCATCCATCGTGAATTTGGCTTGGGGCTAAGTCGGTTGATGCCGGGTCGGCGCGCACAGGCGCGGCCGGTACGGGATTATGAAAAGAAAAAATGGGGGGCCTGCTTTGCAGGCTGCCGGGGGTACCGGCGAAACGCCAGCTGCATGGGTCTCAGTTCCGCTCGGGTGGGGCCTCTGGCGTGGTGGTGGCCGCGACCGTGGTCGGCACCATGTTGCCGCGGCCCGTGCTGCCGCCCATCATCTCCATGCGCACGCGGCCGCCGGGGGCCATCATGCTGGGAGGCTTGAGGTGGTTGTAGAGCTGCATCACGGTTTTCACGTAGTTTTTGGTCTCTGGGTAATTGGGGATTTTGTTGCCCGCGCGCTGCACGGCGCCCTCGCCGGCGTTGTAGGCGGCAATCGCCAGCTCGAGCTGGCCGGGGAACATGGCGATCAGGTCGCTGAGGTAGCTGGAGCCGGCCCGGATGTTGGTCTTGGGGTCGGTCAGTTTTTTGTGGACCGTGGAGTCCTTGCTGGCCCGCACGCCGTAGCGCTCCGCCGTCGGCGGGATCAGCTGCATCAAGCCGACCGCGCCCTTGGGCGAGACGGCCTGGGTGTTAAAGCCCGACTCGGTGGCGATCAGGGCCTGCAGCAGTTCGTAGTCAATGCCGTGCGTGGCCGAAGCCTCGCGCAGCAAATGCTTGACGGCCTTGTAGTTGGGCGACACGTCGAAGTAGGCCAGCAGCTTGGGCGGAGCGGCGGCCACGCCGGTGGCGCGGTTGGCGCCGCTGCCCACGGCCTTGCCGCTGCGGCCGCTGTTGCTGCCGTCGGCGCTGAAGCTTTCGCCGCCGCGGAAAAAGAGTTCATAGCGGTCATCCAGCCGCACGGCCGAAAAATGCGCAATGCCGTCCTTGTCGACATAACCCCAGATGTCGGCATGGGCGGGAGACGCGAACAGCGCAGCCAGGCCCATGACCGCCAGCGGCAGGCCCAGCGCGCGCAGGGGTCGCCGCAGAAAGGAAAGAAAAGTCTCAGTCAGGTTCATCAAATATCAATTTCCACGGCGTCACCGTGCAACTCCATCAGTTCGCGGCGCGCCGCGGCTTCGCCCTTGCCCATCAGCTTGGTGATCAGGGTCTCGGTTTGCAGGAAATCCTGGTTGCCCAGTTGCACGGGCAACAAACGGCGGGTATCCGGATTGAGTGTGGTCTCCCAGAGCTGTTCCGCGCTCATTTCACCCAGGCCCTTGAAGCGGCTGATGCTCCAGGCGCCTTCGCGCACACCGTCCTTGCGC
This sequence comes from Polaromonas sp. P4_F6, assembly GCF_056401275.1. Classification (NCBI taxonomy): domain Bacteria; kingdom Pseudomonadati; phylum Pseudomonadota; class Betaproteobacteria; order Burkholderiales; family Comamonadaceae; genus Polaromonas; species Polaromonas sp. P4_F6. The sequence continues at coordinate 434,732 of NZ_JBFUJQ010000002.1, forward strand.
AATTTATCCAGGATGGCGGTCAACTCGCCTTCATCAAGGGCATAAAACTTGGATGCCGGTTTTTTGCCTCGCGCCGGCGCGTCCACCCGGAACAGCGGCGGCCGCGCGACATAGACATTACCCGATTCAATCAGCTTGGGGAAGTGGCGGAAAAACAGCGTGAGCAACAGCACCTGGATGTGCGAGCCGTCGACGTCGGCGTCGCTCAGGATGCAGACCTTGCCGTAGCGCAGGCCGCTGAGGTCGGGCGTGTCGTTGGGGCCGTGCGGGTCCACGCCGATGGCGACCGCAATGTCGTGGATTTCGGTGTTGGCGAACAGGCGGTCGCGCTCGACCTCCCAGGTGTTGAGTACCTTGCCGCGCAGCGGCAGTATGGCCTGGCTTTCCTTGTCGCGGCCCATTTTGGCACTGCCGCCGGCCGAGTCGCCCTCAACCAGAAAGACTTCGTTGTGCGCCAGGTCGCGGCTTTCGCAGTCGGTCAGCTTGCCGGGCAGCACGGCCACGCCCGAACCCTTGCGCTTTTCGACCTTCTGGCCGGCCTTCTGGCGGGTTTGCGCGGCCTTGATGGCGAGTTCGGCCAGCTTGCGGCCGTAGTCGACGTGCTGGTTGAGCCACAGCTCCAGCGCCGGGCGCACAAAGCTGGAAACCAGGCGCACCGCGTCGCGCGAATTGAGGCGTTCCTTGATCTGGCCCTGGAACTGCGGGTCCAGCACCTTGGCGCTCAGCACATAGCTGGCGCGGGCAAAAACGTCTTCGGGCAGCAGCTTGACGCCCTTGGGCAGCAGCGAATGCAGGTCGATAAAGCTTTTGACGGCATTGAAGAGGCCGTCGCGCAGGCCGCTTTCATGGGTGCCGCCGGCGCTGGTCGGGATCAGGTTGACGTAGCTCTCGCGCATGGGCTGGCCGTCTTCGGTGAAGGCCACGCACCACTGCGCGCCCTCGCCTTCGGCGAAGCTGTCGTGCTGGGTGTCGGCAAAACCTTCGCCTTCAAACATCGGGATCACCGGGTCGCCGGTCAGGGTCTGCATCAGGTAGTCGCGCAGGCCGCCTTTATAGAGCCAAGTCTGGGTGTCCTTGGTTTTCTCGTTGGTCAGCGTGACGGTGACGCCGGGCATGAGCACGGCCTTGCTGCGCAGCAGGTGGGTAAGCTCGGCCATGGGCAAAGCCGCCGACTCGAAGTACTTGGCGTCGGGCCAGGCCCGGACCGTGGTGCCGGTCTTACGGTCGCCGTCGCCGTTTTTGCGCAGGTGCAGCTTTTCGGTGACGTCGCCGCCCGAAAACACCAGGTGGGCGACCATGCCTTCACGGTAGGAGGTGACCTCCAGGCGCTTGGACAGCGCGTTGGTCACGCTGACGCCCACGCCGTGCAGGCCGCCCGAGAAGCTGTAGGCGCCGCCCTTGCCCTTGTCGAACTTGCCGCCGGCATGCAGCCGGGTGTACACGAGCTCGATCACGGGCGCCTTTTCTTCCGGGTGCATGCCGAAGGGAACGCCCCGGCCGTCGTCGTCCACGCTGACCGAGCCGTCGCTGTGCAGCGTGACCTTGATCTTCTTGCCGTAGCCGGCCAGGGCCTCGTCGGCGGAGTTGTCCAGCACTTCCTGGATGATGTGCAGGGGGTTGTCAGTGCGTGTGTACATGCCCGGGCGCTGCTTGACGGGCTCCAGGCCCTTGAGCACGCGGATCGAACCTTCGGAATATTCGGTGGGTAGTTTGTCAGCCATGGCAGTTGAAAGAATTGCCGCAATTGTAGTCCGGGCCGCAAAAGTCACTGTATAGGCATACAGCCAACCCGATTCGGGCGTGGAAACCGGGGGCGGGCGCGGCAGCGTTTTGCCATTTTCGTTACAGTCGGCTGATCGCTTCCCCACCCACCCCGGGGCCCTTCTTTTTTCGCCGCTTGCGGCGGCCACCCATGACCACCGACACCAAAAAACTCTCCATGCTGCAGGTGCTGATCTGCGGCGCCACCATCGTCACGCTGTCCATGGGCATACGCCACGGCTTCGGGCTGTGGCTGCAGCCCATCACCCAGGCCCAGGGCTGGACGCGCGAAACCTTTGCCTTCGCGCTGGCGGTGCAAAACCTGTCCTGGGGCGTGTTCGGCATTTTTGCCGGCATGGCGGCCGACCGCTTCGGCGCCTTCCGCGTGATCGTGGGCGGCGCCCTGCTGTACGGGCTGGGCCTGGTGGGCATGGCGCTGTCGCCCACGGGCTTTTTGTTCACCATGACGGCAGGGGTGCTGATAGGCGCGGCGCAGGCCGGCACCACCTATGCCGTGATCTATGGCGTGATAGGCCGCAACATCCCGGCGGAAAAGCGCTCCTGGGCCATGGGCGTGGCCGCGGCGGCCGGCTCTTTCGGCCAGTTCCTGATGGTGCCGGTCGAAGGCCTGCTGATCAGCGGCCTGGGCTGGAAGGAAGCGCTGCTGGTGCTCAGCGGCGCGGTGCTGCTGATCGCGCCGCTGGCGCTGGGCCTGCGCGAAGGCGGCTTTGCCGGCGGCCAGCCGGCCAAACGCGAGCAGACCATAGGCCAGGCGCTGCGCGAGGCCTTCAAGTACCCAAGCTTCCAGTTGCTGATGGCGGGCTATTTCGTCTGCGGCTTCCAGGTGGTGTTCATCGGCGTGCACATGCCCAGCTACCTCAAGGACAAGGGCCTGTCGCCCCAGGTGGCCAGCTACGCGCTGGCGCTGATAGGCCTGTTCAATGTTTTTGGCACCTATATCGCCGGCTCGCTGGGCCAGAAGATCGCCAAGCGGAAAATCCTGGCGACGATTTATTTCTCGCGTGCGGTGGTGATCGCCGTATTCCTGGCGGCGCCGCTGAGCCCGCTGAGCGTCTACATCTTCGCCAGCCTGATGGGCCTGTTGTGGCTGTCCACCATCCCGCCGACCAACGCGGTGGTGGCGCAGATCTTCGGCATCCAGCACATGTCGATGCTGGGCGGCTTTATTTTCTTCAGCCACCAGATCGGCTCTTTCCTGGGCGTGTGGCTGGGCGGCTATTTATATGACCGCACCGGCAGCTACGACATCGTCTGGTACATCGCCATCGCGCTGGGCGTGTTTGCCGCCCTGGTGAACCTGCCGGTACGCGAGGCGCCGATTGCACGCGCCGGCGTGCCGCAAGGGGCCTGAGATGGCCAAAAAAGCCGGCCTGTGGGCGCTCGCGGTCATCGCGTCGCTGGGGGTGTTTGCCCTCTACACACGGCCGGAATTCCTGGTCACACTCGCCAACCAGATCTGGGCTTGCTTTTAGGGCCTGCCCGGCGGTTTTGCGAGTGATGGGGGCCGCGCCCCCAAAAAAAGCGGGAAGAGGACATCATGAAAACCATCATCATCACCGGCGCCTCGGACGGCATAGGCGCGGAAATGGCGCGGCAGCTGGCCAAAACCCATGGCGCCGGCGTGGCGCTGGTGCTGGCCGCGCGCAATGAAACGCTGCTGGACGAGGTCGCGCACCAGTGCGCCGCGCACGGCGCGCAAACCCTGGCTGTCAAGACCGACGTGTCCATCGAGGCCCAATGCCGGCACCTGGTGGATGCCGCCGTGGGCCGCTTCGGCCATATCGACGCCCTGATCAACAACGCCGGCATGTCGGCGCAGGCGCTGCTGGAGGACGTCAAGGCCCAGGACCTGGGCTGGTATGAGCAGCTGATGCGCATCAACTTCTGGGGCAGCGTCTGGTGCACCCATGCCGCCCTGCCCTACCTGAGGCTGCGCCACGGCAGCATCGTCGCCGTTTCCAGCCTGGCCGGGCTGATAGGCGTGCCGGGCCGCACGGCCTACAGCGCCACCAAATTCGCCATGGTGGGATTTTTCGAGGCGCTGCGCGCCGAAATGAAGGGCGCCGGGGTCGGCGTGACCACCGCCTACCCGGGCGTGGTCGCCACCCACATCCGCCACCGCGGCTTCAACGCGGCGGGCGTGGCCGCGGGCTCCAGCGGGCTCAAGGAAGACAAGGCCATGAGCGTGGAGGAATGCGCCCGGCTGATCCTGCAGGGCATGGAGCGCCGGGACCGCGAGGTGGTCATGACGGCCAAGGGCAAGCTGGGCCGCTGGCTCAAGCTGATCGCGCCCGGCCGGGTCGAGGCGATGGCGCTGGCGGCGCTCAAGGATGAGGTGAAACCACTTTGACGGACCCCAGGCCGCACGGAACGGAGCCGCCCTCCGCCTGGGTGCAGCGCTGGTCGCACCTGGTGCGCGAAGGCGGCATGGTGCTGGACGTCGCCTGCGGTCATGGCCGCCACGCCCGCTGGTTTCACGGGCGAAACCACCCCCTGGTGCTGGTGGACCGGTCGCGGGAAGCCCTGGACGCCGCCGCAAGCGCCCTCCCCGCATCGGCCTGCGAGGCCGTGGTGGCCGATATTGAAGCCGGCCCCTGGCCTTTTGCGGGCCGCCAGTTCGACGCGGTCGTCGTCACCAACTACCTCTGGCGCCCGCTGTTGCCGACCCTGCTGGCCAGCCTGGCGCCGGGTGGCGTGCTGATTTACGAAACTTTTACGCAGGGCAACGAGACCGTGGGCAAGCCCTCGCGGCCCGATTTTTTGCTGTGCACCGGCGAATTGCTCGAAATCTGCCGGGGCCTGCGCGTCGTGGCCTTCGAGGAGGGCTTCCACGAAAACCCGCCGCGCTTCATCCAGCGTATAGCGGCCGTCCGCGAAACCGCCGCGACTGCGGGTTTGCCCGCACCGCCGCGCTATTTCCTGCCCTAGGCTCTGGGTAGAATGCAGGATTGGCTTTTCGGGGCCGGCCCGGCGGTATTGCGGCCAGGCCCTATCCGGCCGCGAACGTTTTTAAGTACAGCATGAAACCCATTACTGGCAGCATCGTTGCATTGGCAACACCCTTGCATGATGACGGCAGCGTAGATTACCCCACCCTGCGCAAACTGGTGGACTGGCACATCGCCGAAGGCACCGACTGCATAGGCGTGGTCGGCACCACCGGTGAATCCCCGACCGTCAACGTCGAAGAGCACTGCGAAATCATCCGTGTCTCGGTGGAGCAGGCCAAAAAGCGCGTGCCCATCATGGCCGGCTGCGGCGCCAACTCCACCGCCGAGGCGATCGAACTCGCCAAATTCGCCAAGCAGGTGGGTGCCGACTGCCAGCTGCAGGTCGTCCCCTACTACAACAAGCCCACGCAGGAAGGCCAGTACCGGCACTTCAAGGCGATTGCCGAAGCCGTCGGCGACCTGCCCACCGTGCTCTACAACGTGCCCGGCCGCAGCGTGGCCGATATGGCGCACGCCACCGTGCTGCGCCTGGCCCAGGTGCCCGGCATTGTCGGCATCAAGGAAGCCACCGGCAACATCGAGCGCGCGCAGTGGCTGATCAAGGAAGTGCCCAAGGGCTTTGCCGTGTATTCGGGCGACGACCCGACGGCCGTGGCGCTCATGCTCTGCGGCGGCCAGGGCAACGTCAGCGTGACCGCCAACGTGGCGCCCCGGCTCATGCACGAGCTGTGCGTGGCCGCCGTGGCGGGCGACACCCGCCGCGCCATGGAACTGCAGCTCAAGCTCCTGCCGCTGCACAGGAACCTGTTCATTGAAGCCAACCCGATACCCGTCAAATGGGCCATGGCCCGGATGGGTCTTTGCGGCGGCACCTTGCGCCTGCCCATGACGCCGCTGGAAACATCGAACGAAGCGGCCGTGGAAAGCGCCTTGCGCGCCTGCGGCCTGATTTGATTTGCCTGATCTGATTTTTAAGGGAACCCAAGTGAAGATATCGCCAACACGTCCTGCATTTTCAAAAGCCCGGAGCGCCGCAGCCGTGTCCGCGCTGGTTGCCCTCGGCCTGCTCGCCGGCTGCTCCTCCCTGCGCGAAGTGATGGACGGTGAACGCGTCGATTACAAGAGCAGCGGCGCCAAGGGCCCTTCGCTGGACATCCCCCCCGACCTGACCCAGCTCAGCCGCGACACCCGTTACGTGGTGCCCGGCACGGCGGTATCCGCCAGCAGCTACCAGGTGGGCCAGCCCACGCAAGCCGTGCAGACGGCCGCCACCGCCGTCGGCGACGTGCGCATCGAGCGCGCGGGCAGCCAGCGATGGCTGGTCGTGAACCGGCCCGCCGACAAGCTCTGGGGCCCTGTGCGCGACTTCTGGCTGGAAAGCGGCTTCCTGCTCGCGCAGGACCAGGAAAACCTGGGCATCATGGAAACCGACTTCGCCGAAAACCGCGCCAAGCTGCCGCAGGACTTCATCCGCAGCGCGCTGGGCAAGGTGTTCGACGGCCTCTATTCGACCGGCGAGCGCGACAAGTTCCGCACGCGCCTGGAGCGCCGCCCCGATGGCGGCACCGAAATTTACGTCAGCCACCGCGGCATGGTTGAAGTGATTACCGGCGCAAAATCCGGCAGTTCCTCCGGCGACAGCACGGTCTGGCAGCCCCGTCCCGCCGATCCGGAACTCGAAGCCGAATTCCTGCGCCGCCTGATGGTCAAGCTGGGCGTGTCGCAAGAGCAGTCCAAGGCCCTGGTGGCCGCGGGCGCCACCAAACAGACCTCGCGTATCGCCACTGTCAACAACCTGCCTGTCGTGCAGATCGACGAAGGTTTTGACCGCGCCTGGCGCCGGGTCGGCCTGGCGCTGGACCGCACCGGCTTCACCGTTGAAGACCGCGACCGCAGCCAGGGCACCTACTTCGTGCGCTACGTCGAGCCCGTCGTGAACAAGACCGAGCCCGGCTTCTTCAGCAAGCTGTTCAGCGGATCGCCGGCCGCCACGCCGCCCCTGAAGTACCGTATCGCCGTCAAGAGCCAGGGCGAGAGCACCACGGTTTCCGTCCTCAATGCACAAGGCACCGCCGAATCGTCGGCCAATGCCCAGCGCATCGTGCAGGTGATCGCCGACGACCTCAAATAATCCGGGCTTGCCGCCCGACCGCCCCGGCCACGGATTGCGACGCCCATGTTGAGGTTCAAAAGCCTGGGCAGCGGCAGTTCGGGCAATGCCACCGTGGTCGAAGCGGCGGGAATCGCGCCATCGCGGGTTCTTGTCGACTGCGGGCTGGGCCTCAAACACCTGCTTTACCGGCTTGGTGAAGCCGGCTTGCAGCCCGAGGACATCCATGCCGTGTTCATCACGCATGAACACGGCGACCATATCGGCTGCGCGCGCTCGCTCGCCCTGCGCTATCGCATCCCGGTCTGGATGAGCCACGGCACGCATGCCGCCATAGGGGCGCCGGATTTCGACGGGCTGCTGCATACCGCGCGTGACGGCAAAGCCATAGAGCTGGGAGGCCTGCAGCTCACGCCTTTTACCGTGCCGCACGACGCCAGGGAGCCCTTGCAGCTCAGTTGCACCGACGGCTCGGCCAAGCTCGGCATCCTGACCGACCTGGGCCACGCCACCACCCATGTCATGTCACATCTCATGACGTGCGATGCCCTGATGCTGGAATGCAACCACGACACCGACATGCTGGCGCGGTCGTCGTATCCGCCTTTTTTAAAGCGGCGCGTGGGCGGCCAGTACGGCCATCTCTCCAATGCCGCGGCGGTGGAGATTGCCCGCACCCTGGTTCACGGGCGTTTCAAGCACCTGGTAGCCGCGCACCTGAGCGTACAGAACAACCGGCCTGCGCTGGTGCGGGCGCTGATGGCTGAAACCCTGGGTTGCGGCGAGGACGACATCGTCGTGGCCGCGCCCGACACCGGAACGCCCTGGCTTTCGGTTTGAGGCCGGAGCGCCCGCCGAGAACACGATGCGGCGAAAAAAATAAGGGCAAAAAAAAGCCGCCTTACGGCGGCTTTTTCAATTCACTGAAGAATTACTTGGCGGCGCTTGCAGGAGCTGCGGTAGCGGTAGCAGCAGCGGCAGCGGCGGCGGCATCAGCAGCTGGAGCAGCAGACGCGGCAGCGGCGGGTGCGGATGCAGCAGCAGCAGGTGCGGAAGCTTCAGCAGCAGGTGCAGGAGCTGCAGCGGCTGGTGCAGGAGCTGCGGCTTCTTCTTTCTTGCCGCAAGCAGCCAGTGCAACAGCGGCAACGATAGCTGCCAAAACGAGGGACTTGTTCATTTTTTCGATCCTTGATGATATTTAAGAAAACAATTTCCGGAAATTGTCAAAAGAAACCCAAACCGGAATTCAAGTTATTTTTGACCGGGGAAAGGACTCGAGCTCTTTCTACCCAGCTTTAAATTATATGCTGGATATTACAAGTCTGAAAACCCTTAGTCGACGAATCGTGACCGTACGACGGGCCCCGCGCAATGCTTGCGCAATCCTTGCGTTTAAAGACCCAGGGTGGTGGCCGGGAAGGCCGGCGAACTTTTCAGCAGCCTTTCATTAAGCCGCTCCCTGAGCGCAACCCGGCGCGCCGGCTCGGACCCGGCCATGCCCGTGCAGCGCTGCAGGTCCAGGCGCTCAAAGACCCAGCCCGGCCCCAGCAAGGCGCTGGGCAGGTCATCGGCCGGGGCCGACGCGTTGGCCCGGCATTCCACGATATGGGCCCAGGTCCGCCGCCAGGTGACGAAGCGCGCATGCCGGCGCAGCACCTCGTCGTAGTTCCTGGCCAGCATGGTGAAGGTCCGGCCGGTTTTGGACCAGTCGTTCAAGGCCTGCACCACCGCGCGCTCGCCCAGGGGCCAGTCTTCAAAATCCGGGTCGCAGACGATGATTTCACGCCAGCCCTGCTGCGCCGCCGCGGAAAAAGCCTGGCGGATCATCTCGGTGAAATCGGCGCGCCCGCTGAAACGGCCTTCCGGCAAGGCCTGCGGCGGGGTGGGTGTTGTGTCGGTTTCCATGGAGTATCTCCTTGGCAAAAGTGGCAAACAGTTGCTGGGCCGATCAGGAATCCGCGCACGGCTCCTGCCGCAGCCAGCCGGCATCGTGCCAGTCGCCCAGCAAGGCCATCGCGGAGGCGCCGGCCTTGCGCAGCTCATGCGGCGCCAGGCCGCGGCCGTCGGCCAGCCGGCGCATCAGCGTCGCATCGGCGCCTTTGGCGCGGTAGCTCTCCCCGTTGATGAACACATGGTCGGCGTCATACATCATCCGGGTGCGCGCATCCAGCCTGACGCCCGCGCGGCCTGCCCGCGCGGCCTCGGCATCCCATTCATGGTCGGCTTCGTCAAACCACACGGAAGGCTTGGGTTCGGTCATGTACTCGCCCAGGGCGCAAGCCAGCGCGAGGGGGTCTTTCAGCGCCTCCTGCACGGCCTGGCTGGCAAAGGCCGCCAGCTCTGCCGGCAAGGCCGCCGGGGTGGCCGTGGCATCCTGCCCGGGATCGCGGTAGATCTCGGAGGCTTTGGCTGCGCGGCGCCCCGCAGGAGCATCCGCCTGCCTGTCGTCCTCGCTGAATTCCGCCAGGCGCTGCAGCAGTTCCGCCGCCAGTTCGCCGCGCCCTGGCGACCGGAACCCGATCGAATAGGTCATGCAGTCGGCCGCCTTGCCGTCACCCGGCGGCGCCGCTTCGGCAATGCCGTCATGGGCGTAACGCGGGGGCAGGTACAGCATGTCGCCGGCTTCCAACACAAACTCCTGCTCGGGCTCGAAGTTCTGCAATATCTTCAGCGGCACGCCCTCCTGCAGGCTCAGGTCTTTTTGCCGCCCTATCTTCCAGCGCCGCCGCCCGCTGGCCTGCAGCAGGAACACGTCATAGCTGTCAAAGTGCGGCCCCACGCCGCCGCCCGCTGTGGCGAACGAGATCATCAAGTCGTCAAGCCGCGCATCGGGAACAAAACGAAACTGCTGCAGCAGCTCGTGCGCCCCGGCGTCATGCAGGTCCACGCCCTGCACCAGCAAGGTCCAGGCCTTCTGGCTCAGCGGCGGCAGGCCGCGCGGCGCAAAAGGCCCCTGCTTCATGCGCCAGCCCTTGGCTTGCTGGACGATCAGGCGCGACTCCACCTGTTCACTCGCGGCCAGCTTGAACAAGGCCGCGCGGCTCAGCAAAGGCTGGAATCCAGGCAGGGCCTGGCGCACGAGCAGCGGCTTTTTTTGCCAGTGGCGGCGCATGAATTGCGCCGGGCTCAGGCCGGCGAGGAGCGCTAGAGATTGGTTTACATCCATGGGACAATTGTCGGATGAAAATCACCCCGCAATGCGTCGTAGCCCTGACATGGACGCTGAAAGACACCCTGGGCGATGTGCTGGACGAACTGGATGAGCCCATCGAGTTCCTGCTGGGCGGTGACGACCTGCTGGCCAAGATCGAGCATGCCCTGCAAGGCCATGAAGCCGGCGACACGCTTGAGCTGCACCTGGAGCCCGAGGACGCCTTTGGTGACTATGACGAAAGCCTGGTGTTCCTGGAGCCCCGCAAGGTTTTCCCGGCCGAGCTCGAAGAAGGCATGACCTTCGACGGCGCGGCCCTGCCCAAAGGTGTCAGCGGATCGGCACCGCATGACCATATCTACACGGTCACAGAAATCTATCCCGAGCACGTGGTGCTGGACGGCAACCATCCGCTGGCGGGCATCGCCATCCGGCTGGCGGTCAAGGTCGAGTCGGTGCGTGAAGCAAGCGAAGAGGAAATCGGCCAGGGCTCGCTGGGCACCGGCTTCTTCAAGCTCGAGCCCCTCACGCCCGGAAGCGGCACCCTGCACTAAGGTCAAGGCGGCATGCCGCCGCCTTTTGACAACCCCGGCCGCTTACATCCGGTACAGCAGGCCGTTCTCAATCCTCACGCGATCACCTATGCGCAGGTCGCCGGTAGAAGGCACGTCATAGGCACGGCCGGTGCCATTGTCGAGCTGGACGGATACGCGGTAGGTTTCGCGAACCGCACCGGGATTGCGGTTTTTCTCAATCGCATTACCAGCCACGGCGCCGCCCACTGCGCCGACAACCGTCGCCACATCCTTGCCGGTGCCGCCGCCGATCTGGTGGCCCACCACCGCGCCGGCCACACCGCCGAGGATGGCGCCTACGCCCGAGCTCCTGGCCTGTTCCTGGGTGCGAAACACTTCGACATTGCTGACGCGTCCGTATTCGATATAGCGGTTCTGCTGGTTGGCGGGATAGGTGCCCGCCGGGTAGGTTCCAGCGGGATAGGTCTGGTTGGGGTAGCTGGCGGTGTTGGGATAGGCGGGCGGGTAATTTGCGTCAGAGGTCGGCGGCGGGTTCATGGGCGCGCAGGCCGCAAGGGCGGCCAGCGCCAGCACCACGGACGCGGATGAAATAAAGCGGGATGTGTTTCGCATGAGTCTCTCCTGTTGGTAAGTCATGAGATCCCGGCACCACAGGCGCATGGACTCTCATGGCTTATTAAGGATGCGGCCCGCGCCTTCCCAGGTGGGGATTGGGCCTGTGGTGGCGTGGGAGCCTTGTTGCAGGGGTTGTAGGAAAACCCCCACCCCTGCGCACGGCGGCCCGGAGTGCCGGGCTCAGGCCTTGCCGGTGGAGCCGTAGCCGCCTTCCCCGCGCTCACTGGCGGGAAATTCGGACACCACATTGAACTGCGCCTGCACCACGGGCACGATCATCAGCTGCGCGATCCGCTCCATGGGTTCAATCGTGAAGGGCACATCGCTGCGGTTCCAGGCGCTGACCATCAGCTGGCCCTGGTAATCGCTGTCGATCAGGCCCACCAGGTTGCCCAGCACGATGCCGTGTTTGTGGCCCAGGCCCGAGCGCGGCAGGATCAGCGCGGCATAGCCCGGGTTGTGCAGGTAGATGGCGATGCCGGTAGGCACCAGTTGCCAGGCGTTGGCCGCCAGCGTGAGCGGCGCATCCAGGCAAGCGCGCAGGTCCAGGCCGGCGCTGCCGGGCGTGGCGTAGGTGGGGAGGTTGTTCTGAAGGCGCGGGTCGAGAATCTTGACGTCGATGTGCATGAACTATTTTTTCTTCGGAGGTTGATTTTTTTGGGCCTTTTGGGCCTTTTGGGCCTCTTCGGCCGCTTGCTGCGCCAGTTCACGCAGGCGCTGGAGCAGCGCCCCGGATGACCGGCGGTTGGCCTGGAACACCGCCCACGCGCCGTACACCAGCAGCGCGGGCAGGAACAGGAAACCGGTTCCGGGCACCACCTCGGACAAAACCTGGGTGGCGATCCACAGAATAACAACCCATTTGACGTGGGTGGCAAAGGCGGCGACGGCGGCGGCGACTGGCGCGGGCTTGTCGGATGGCGCAGCGATGTTTGCCGGAGATGGCGTGCGCGGCGCGGTTTTGTCCTGGGGCTTGAGCCGGTCTTCACGGGCTTCGGCCGGCGCAGGCGCATTCGCATGGGTCAGGCGCTCCACGTAAGCCACAAAATCGCCGTCCGGCGGCGTGTTGGAAGGAAGGTTCACGGTGCGGCCGTTTTCCCTTTGGGGGTATCCGCCATCCTGGCCGCGATCTCGCCCACCAGCCGCCGCGCCAATGAGAGCTTGGAGGCCCGGGGCAAGGCTTTGCTGCCCTGCGCATCCACCAGCAGCAGCGCGTTATGGTCCTGGCCGAAGGTGTCGGGGCCGATGTTGCCGACCAGCAGCGGCACTTTTTTGCGCAGTCGCTTGGCCTCGGCGTTTTCCGCGAGGTCCTGGCTTTCCGCCGCGAAACCCACGCAGAAAAGCCGGCCGGCTTGCGCCGCGGCGGACTGGGCCACAGTGGCCAGGATGTCCGGGTTCTCGGTGAACGCAAGTTGCGGCGCCTGGCCGGAGCCGTCTTTTTTGATCTTCTGGGCCGACGGCGCGGCGGGCCGCCAGTCGGCCACCGCCGCCGTGGCGATAAAAACGCTGGCGGCCTGGGCGCGCGCCGCCACGGCGTCCAGCATTTGCTGCGCGGACCTCACGTCGATGCGGGTCACGCCGCGCGGCGTGGGCTGGCTCACCGGGCCGGCGACCAGCGTGACCTCGGCGCCCGCCTCGCGCGCCGCGCGCGCGATGGCAAAACCCATCTTGCCGCTGGACAGGTTGGTGATGCCGCGCACCGGGTCTATGGCTTCATAGGTGGGGCCGGCGGTGACCAGCACGCGCTGGCCAACCAGCACTTTGGGCGCAAAAAAGGCCACCAGGTCCTCGAGAATCTGCTCGGGCTCCAGCATGCGCCCATCGCCGGTCTCGCCGCAGGCCTGGAAGCCGCTGCCCACGCCCAGCACCGTGGCGCCGTCGGCGTCCAGCTGCACAAAATTGCGCTGCGTGGCCGGGTGGGCGTACATCTCGCGGTTCATGGCCGGCGCCACCAGCAGCGGCACCTTGTCGATGGGTCGGGCCAGGCACATCAGGCTGAGCAGGTCGTCGGCGCGGCCGTGCAGTAGCTTGGCCATGAAGTCGGCGCTCATGGGCGCGACCAGGATGGCGTCGGACTCGCGCGACAGGTTGATGTGCGCCATGTTGTTGTCTTCGCGGCTGTCCCACTGGCTGGTGTAGACCGGCCGGCCGCTCAGGGCCTGCAGCGTGACGGGCGTGATGAACTGCTCGGCCGCCTCGGTCATGACCACCTGCACCGTGGCCCCGGCCTTGATCAGGGCCCGGCACAGCTCGGCCGCCTTGTAACAGGCGATCCCGCCCGACAGGCCCAGCACGATGTGTTTGCCGGCCAGGTCCAGAGTTTCGTCGCTGTCCAAGCCGCTTCCCGCAGGGGTCACTTGATTCGTCATGCCCGCAATGTATCAGCTAAGCCCCCTTAATTCATCGGCCCCCGCGGGCAACCCGTATAATCTCCGTTTACCACCTCTACGAACTTGCGGTTCGTACCTGACATGACCAAATTTGTCTTCGTCACCGGCGGTGTGGTGTCTTCCCTGGGCAAGGGAATCGCCTCAGCCTCCTTAGCTGCGATCCTGGAATCGCGAGGCCTCAAAGTCACTTTAATCAAGCTCGATCCCTACCTGAATGTGGATCCGGGCACGATGTCGCCCTTCCAGCACGGCGAGGTTTTCGTGACCGACGACGGCGCCGAAACCGACCTGGACCTGGGCCACTACGAGCGTTTCATCGAAACGCGCATGCGCAAGGCCAACAACTTCACCACCGGCCAGATCTACAAAAGCGTGCTCGAAAAAGAGCGCCGCGGCGACTATCTCGGCAAGACCGTGCAGGTCATCCCGCACGTCACCAATGAGATCCAGGAGTTCGTCAAGCGCGGTGCCGGGTATGAAACACCCGATGCGGTCGACGTCGCCATTGTCGAAATCGGCGGTACCGTCGGCGACATCGAGTCCCTGCCCTTCCTCGAAGCCGTGCGCCAGATGAGCCTGCGCCTGGGCGCCAACAACACCGCTTTTGTGCACCTGAGCTACCTGCCCTGGATCGCCGCCGCCGGCGAGCTCAAGACCAAACCGACCCAGCACACCGCCAAGCAGCTGCGCGAAATCGGTATCCAGGCCGATGTGCTGCTGTGCCGCGCGGACCGCCCCATCCCCAGCGAAGAGCGCGAAAAGATCTCGCTGTTCTCCAACGTTCCCGAATGGGGCGTGATCTCCATGTGGGACGTCGACACGATCTACAAGGTGCCGCGCATGCTGCACGAGCAGGGCCTGGACGGCCTGATCTGCGACAAGCTGCGCCTCAATACGCCGCCAGCCAACCTGCGGCGCTGGGACGACCTGGTCTACGAGACCGAGCACCCCCAGACCGAGGTCCACATCGCCATGGTCGGCAAGTACGTCGACCTCTCCGACAGCTACAAGTCGCTCAATGAAGCCCTGCGCCATGCCGGCATGAAAAACCATGCCAAGGTGGTCATCGAGTACGTCGACTCCGAAACCATCACGCCGGACAACGTTTCGCGCCTGGCGCGTTTTGACGGCGTGCTGGTGCCCGGCGGTTTCGGCGTGCGCGGCGTCGAAGGCAAGATTTGCGCGGCCCGCTTCGCGCGCGAGAACAAGATGCCCTACCTGGGCATCTGCCTGGGCATGCAGGTCGCCACCATCGAATTCGCGCGCCATGTCGCCGGCCTCAAGGATGCCAACAGCACCGAGTTCGACCCGGCGACGCCGCACCCCGTCATCGCGCTGATCACCGAATGGAAAGACGCCGACGGCACCATCAAGACACGCGACGCCAAGTCCGACCTGGGCGGCACCATGCGCCTGGGCGCGCAGAGTTCCGACGTCGCCCCCGGCACGCTGGCGCACAAGATCTACGGCGATGTGGTCACCGAACGCCACCGCCACCGCTACGAAGCCAACGTCAACTACCTGGACGCCCTGCGCGCCTCGGGCCTGGTCATTTCCGCGCTGACGCAGCGCGAGCAGCTCACCGAAATCGTCGAGCTGCCGCAGGACGTCCACCCCTGGTTTGTCGGCGTGCAGTTCCACCCCGAGTTCAAGTCCACGCCCTGGGCCGGCCACCCGCTGTTCAATGCCTACATCGCGGCCGTGCTCCAGCTGCGCGCCAGCGCGGGCCAGGGCGGCAAACCCTCGGCCAAGCCCCTGAAGGCGGTGGCCTGACCATGAAGCTGTGTGGATTCGACATCGGCCTTGACCAACCGTTTTTCCTGATCGCCGGCCCCTGCGTGGTGGAGTCCGAGCAGTTGCAGATGGACACCGCCGGAACGCTCAAGGAAATCACCAGCTCGCTGGGCATTCCCTTCATCTTCAAGTCGAGCTACGACAAGGCCAACCGCTCCAGCGGCACCAGCTTTCGCGGCCCCGGCATGGCCAAGGGCCTGGAAATCCTGGCCAAGGTCAAGCGCGAACTGGGCCTGCCCATCCTGACCGACGTGCATTCCGAAGCCGACATCGCCACCGTCGCCTCGGTGGTCGACGTGCTGCAGACCCCGGCCTTTCTGTGCCGCCAGACCGATTTCATCCACGCCGTGGCGCAATCGGGCAAGCCGGTCAACATCAAGAAAGGCCAGTTCCTGGCCCCCGGCGACATGAAAAACGTCATCGACAAGGCCCGTGCCGCCGCGCGCGAAAAAGGCCTGGACGAAGACAGCTTCATGGCCTGCGAACGCGGCGCAAGCTTCGGCTACAACAACCTGGTGTCCGACATGCGCAGCCTGGCGATCATGCGCGAGACAAAAGCCCCCGTGGTGTTCGACGCCACCCATTCGGTGCAGCTGCCCGGCGGCAACGGCACCAGCAGCGGCGGCCAGCGCGAGATGGTGCCTGTGCTGGCGCGCGCCGCGGTGGCGGTCGGCGTGGCCGGCCTCTTCATGGAAACCCATCCCGACCCGGCCAAGGCCATGAGCGACGGCCCGAATGCCGTGCCGCTCAAGCACATGAAAGCGCTGCTCGAAACGCTGCTTGCGCTGGACCGCGTCACCAAGAAAAACGGCTACCTCGAAAACAATTTTTCCGCCTGACCATGGATGCGGCCGGACGGACCTGCGGGCCGCCCGGCAAACACAGTCCCGCGCCGGCAGGGCATGCGGATACCTTTTAGAAACCTTTGGAACCCGACATGCCCAGCGCCTACATCATTGCCAACGTGACGGTTACGAACCCCGAACAATACGAACAGTACAAAAAACTGTCTAGCATTGCCATGCAGGCGCACGGCGCCGAAGTTTGCGTGCGCGGCGGCAAGATCGAGGTACTGGAAGGCGACTGGACGCCGAGCCGCATCGTGGTGCTGAAGTTCCCCAGCGTGGAGCAGGCCCGCGCCTTCAATGAATCCGCCGAATACGAAGCGGCGCGCCAGTCGCGCCAGGGCATTGCCGTCATGCGCATGGTGCTGGTCGAAGGCGTGTAACTTTTTTGTTTTTTTATCTTTGTTTTTCCGATTTTTGAAAGAGCCTAAATGAGCGCAATTGTTGATATCGTCGGCCGCGAAATTCTCGACAGCCGTGGCAACCCTACCGTTGAATGCGACGTGCTGCTGGAGTCCGGCGTCATGGGCCGCGCGGCCGTTCCCTCCGGCGCCTCCACCGGCTCGCGCGAAGCGATCGAGCTGCGCGACGGCGACAAGTCGCGCTACCTCGGCAAGGGCGTGCTCAAGGCGGTCGAGCACATCAACACCGAAATCTCCGAAGCCGTGCTGGGCCTGGACGCCAGCGAGCAGGCCTTCCTGGACCGCACGCTGATCGACCTGGACGGCACCGACAACAAATCGCGCCTGGGCGCCAACGCCACGCTGGCCGTCAGCATGGCCGTGGCCCGCGCCGCCGCCGAAGAGGCCGGCCTGCCCCTGTACCGCTATTTCGGCGGCAGCGGCGCCATGCAGATGCCCGTGCCCATGATGAACGTGGTCAACGGCGGCGCGCACGCCAACAACAACCTGGACCTGCAGGAACTGATGATCATCCCCGTGGGCGCACCGAGCTTTCGTGAAGCCGTGCGTTACGGCGCCGAAGTCTTCCACGCGCTCAAGAAAATCCTGCACGACAAGGGCATGAGCGTGGCCGTCGGCGACGAGGGCGGCTTCGCCCCCAACGTGCCCAGCCACGAAGCGGCCATCCAGATGATCCTGGAAGCCATTTCCGCGGCCGGTTATGTGGCCGGCGAGCAGATCGCCCTGGGCCTGGACTGCGCGGCTTCCGAGTTCTACAAGGACGGCAAGTACGTGCTGTCCGGCGAAGGCCTGAGCCTCTCGGCCGAAGAGTGGACCAACATCCTGGCCACCTGGGTCGACAAATACCCCATCATCAGCATCGAGGACGGCATGGCCGAGGGCGACTGGGACGGCTGGAAGATCCTCACCGAGAAGCTCGGCAAAAAAGTGCAGCTGGTCGGCGACGACCTGTTCGTCACCAACACCAAGATCCTCAAGGAAGGCATCGACAAGCACATTGCCAACTCCATCCTGATCAAGATCAACCAGATCGGCACCCTGACCGAGACCTTCGCCGCCATCGAGATGGCCAAGCGCGCCGGCTACACCGCCGTGATCTCGCACCGCTCCGGCGAAACCGAGGACTCGACCATCGCCGACATCGCCGTGGGCACCAACGCCGGCCAGATCAAGACCGGCTCGCTCTCGCGCTCGGACCGCATGGCCAAGTACAACCAGCTGCTGCGCATCGAGGAAGACCTCGGTGACGTTGCGTCCTACCCAGGGCGCGCCGCCTTTTACAACCTGCGCTAAGCACTGAACCGCACGTGGGAAATCGACTCGTCCCTGCCGTCCTGATTGCGCTGCTGGTCATCTTCCATGCGCAACTTTGGGTGGGCCGGGGCAGCGTTCCCAGCGTGCGCGAAATGCAGCACCGGCTGACCGAGCAGCAAGCCAAAAACGCCCAAGCCCAGGCCGCCAACGACCAGCTCACGGCGGAAGTCAGGGACTTGAAGGAAGGCCTGGAAATGGTCGAGGAAAAAGCCCGCAGCGAGCTGGGCATGGTCAAGCCCAATGAAATCTTCGTGCAGGTCACCAAGTAGGCTTCAGCAAGCCTGCCAGGCCTGCCGGTGCGCTTGACGGATTGACCGTGCTGAAAATCGCCGTCACCGGCGCCCCGTCGACCGGAAAACACCCGCTTGCCTCCGACTTGGAGCGCGCCCTCAAAGACGCGGGCCGGGATGCGCAGGTGGCCGTGACGGACCCGTCCGCGCCTTCAGGCAGCGCAGCCGACCATGCCGGCTACGGCCTGACGCTGCTGTGCGGGCTGGAGTCGGCCGAAGCGGCCCGACAGGCGGCCGACCAGTCCATACGGTCGGCCCTGGCCGCCGCCGGCACGGCTTACTGCGTCCTCTATGGAAGCGCCCCGCAGCGCCTGGCGCAGGCGCTGGCCGCCGTTGAACGCCTGCTGCCGGGGTCACTGCCGCGGAAACAGGCGCCGGCCGGCAGGAGCAAGGCCTGGGTGTGGGTTTGCGACAAATGCAGCGACCCGGCCTGCGAACACCGCCTGCTGAGCGACCTGCTGGCGCAGCGCGCCGCTTATTGAACCGTGGAAGTCGGCGGCTGCTGGTTGGTCTGGCTGGTAAAGAGCTGCGCCGCGTCCACCGGGTCGAATTCATACTGCGCACCGCAAAACTCGCAGTCGACCGCCACCTTGCCGCGCTCGGAAATAATGCTCTCGATTTCCGCCGTGCCCAGGCTGCGCAGCATGCTGCCCACGCGCTCGCGCGAGCAACTGCAGGCAAAGCTCGGCGTCGCCGGCTCAAAACGCGTGACCTGCTCTTCCCAGAACAGCCGGCGCAAAATGGTGTCGGCATCCAGGCCCAGCAGTTCTTCGCGCTTGAGCGTGCCGGCCAGCATCGCGATGCGCTTGTAGTCCTCGTTGACGCCTATCTGGTCTTCGTTGGCGTCGCGGTCTATCTGGCCTTCGAGGTTGCCCTGGCCCTTGACCGGCAGACGCTGGATCAGCAGGCCCGCGGCCACATTGCCGTCGGCCGCCAGGATCAGCTTGGTGTCCAGCTGCTCGCTCTGCAGCATGTAGTGCTCCAGCACTTCGGCCAGGTTTTCGATCTTCTCGCGCTGGTCGCCGTACAGAGGCACCACACCCTGGTAGGCCTGCTGGCCCGGCAGCTTGTCTTTCGGGTCCAGGGTGATCGCGCAGCGCCCCTGGTTGCTCACATTGACCAGCTGGCTCAGCGAACTGCCCGGGTCCACCGTGCCCGTCACCGTGGCGGTGGCGCGCAGGCTCAGGTCGGGCTGCACCTCGGCCACGGCCAGCTTGACCGGTCCGTCGCCGAAAATCTGCAGGATCAGCGAGCCGTTGAACTTGATGTTGCTCTGCATCAGGGCGCCGGCCGCCGTCATTTCCCCCAGCAAGTTGGTAACCTCGGCCGGATAGCCGCCGGCCGCTTCCCTGCGCTTGAGGATTTCCTGCCAGGAGCCGGTCAGGCGTACCAGCATGCCGCGTACCGGCAAACCGTCAAAGATGAATTTATGGAGTTCAGACATAGCGGGAAAAGGGTAAAAGTGGCGGGCCAATAAAAAAAGAAGGCCGGCCTCAGCCCACCTTCTTGAGCCCGGTCTTGTAGCGCCGGGCATTGTCTACATAGTGCTTCGCGCTCATTTTTAAACCCTCTATCTGCTCCGGGGACAGCTGCCTGACAGCTTTAGCCGGGCTTCCGAGGATCATGGAGCCGTCGGGGAACTCCTTGCCTTCGGTGACCAGGGAGCCGGCGCCGACCAGGCAGTTCTTGCCGATTTTCGCGCCATTGAGCACCACCGCCTGGATGCCTATCAGCGAGCCGTCGCCTATGGTGCAGCCGTGCAGCATGACCTGGTGGCCGACGGTGACGTTTTCGCCTATGGTGAGCGGCAGCCCCATGTCGGCGTGCAGCACGCTGTTGTCCTGGATGTTGGAGCCCCGGCCCACGGAAATGGTCTCGGTGTCGCCCCGTATCACCACGCCAAACCAGACGCTGCTGTCTTCGGCCAGTTTCACATTGCCCATCACCTGGGCGTCGTCGGCCACCCAGGCGGATTCATGAACGTCAGGGGCCAGGTTGTCCAGTTGGTAGAGGGCCATGGGTTTTGTACTTTGTGAGGGGGCAGGGTCAAAAAAGCAGGGCCAGCACCCAGCCGGCCCCGATACCCCCCGATTGTAAGAGCCTGTTCAATGCCTAAACGGGGCCGCGCAAGCGCCTTCTCGGGATGGGATGCAAGGCGCGGTGCGACGCCCATAGCATGGCTATGAGCTAGCGCCGCAACRCCGCAGACCGCCCGAGAAGGKGCTTGCCCTCCGGGTTGGGGTGACGCAAACGCGGTCGCGTTTGCATCCCCGTTGGGGCAGCCGCACGACGCCCAGCCGGCCGGCTGGGCGGTCGGGCGATTGAGCCACCCGGTCCCTTGCATGGGCATTAGCCCATGCGGCGTGCCCGGTCGGCCCACTCATCCCGATTGCACCCCAACGCGGCCCCGTTTAGACATTGAACAGGCTCTCAGGAGCCACTGCCGTATCGCCGACAATCCCCCCATGACGAGCGAGTCTCCTCCCGCGGAACTGCGCCAGCTGGCGCTGCGGGCGCTGCTGGAAACCGATCCCGCGCAAAAGGTACTGATGGCCCGGCAGACCATGGCGCAGGCGGGCACGCTGGCAGTCGACGCCGGGCTGGAACTCCAGGCCCCGCCCGGCCTGCCCGGTTGCCCGCAGCGTCCCGAGCTGCGCTCCCACCTGGATGTGCCCAAGCGCTCGCCCTTCACGCGCGAAGGCCTGGCCGCCCTGCTCCACGCCGTGACGCACATCGAATTCAACGCGATCAACCTGGCCCTGGACGCGGTCTGGCGCTTTTCCGGCATGCCGCGCGCCTACTACCTGGACTGGCTCAAGGTGGCCGCCGAGGAAGCCCAGCACTTCAGCCTGCTGCGCGCCCACTTGCAGGCCATGGGCTATGACTATGGCGACTTTCCGGCCCACACCGGCCTCTGGGACATGACGCGCAAGACCGAGGGCGACCTGCTGGCGCGCATGGCCCTGGTGCCGCGCACCCTGGAAGCCCGGGGCCTGGATGCCACCCCGCCCATGCAGGCCAAGCTGCGCAAGGTCGGCACGCCCGATGCGCTGCGGGCCGTGGACATCCTGGACGTGATCCTGCGCGACGAGATCGGCCATGTCGCCATCGGCAACCACTGGTACCGCCAGCTGTGCACCCAGCGCGGGCTGGAGCCCGTCGCCACCTATGCCTTGCTGGCCCGCCAGTACGAGGCGCCCCGGCTCAAGGGCCCGCTAAACCTGGATGCCCGCCGGCGGGCGGGATTCAGCAATGAAGAGATCGACACGCTGAAGGGGGCCGAAACGGCAACCTATTGCAGCAAGAGCTGAGGCGCCTAACGTTCGCGTTGAGCGGCGCTCCACTCTTCGGCGTGTCCGCTGTCGAACACGCGGTTAGAGCGCATTGCCGAACTCATTGGGCTGCAAGGCCCCGCACAAGAAACTGCTCCACCCGTGTCCAGTTCCCGGTATCCAAGTGCGAGTCGAGGGCATGAGGCGGGATCTTCGTACCCATCCAAACCACTTCTTTTCGTGCGGCAACCTCAACAAGAAATTCGGATACATACGTCTTATATACGGACGTTTCGGGTTCTGAGAACAAGACCTTCGCCGCAGCAGGAAGGTCGGCCAAACGAGCTATGTTTGTATTCAATTCGACGCTCATTGATCCATCGCCATTCCGATACGCATTGATCACGTTAGACCAAAAACTATGTTGGAGATTCGCGAGCACATGAATGGCTGCTTGCCAGCAACGAATCTGGCCTTCCTTGTCTTCGCTCCGCATGACGGGCCAATCGGTCCAAAACCTGGTACGCAGTGAGGAATTGGCCGGCGGAGGCTCAGTGCTCAAAAGCCGTTGTACAAGGTACTTTTGTTCGTTGGAAAACTGGAGGTCGCCAAGCCGCGCGTTGCAATCAGGAGAGACCTGGGCAAGCGCAGGACACGCGACCATGACCAGCGACAGCAGCATTGATATTTTCATGACGCGTTCCAAGGTAGAAGTGAGCGGCGGACAGTGGGCCGGCGAAAGCCGGCCGATAGGACGGCTGTGTCGAGCGACTTGTTAGGCGGCATGCCCATCAGATCTTGGAAAAGCGGGCGTTGGAGCTGCTCAAGCATTCCGGTCTTTCTTCGAAGTGGCGCCACTTTCCCAAGATTTTTCCTATCTCACAGGTCCCAATCACCTGCCCAGGAAAGTGATGAATCCAACAACGGACACCCTCTTTCAGGTCCTCGCTGCCTACCGGATGTATTGTGAGTTCAAGAACTATCGAATCGCCTGGATGGACGGAGACGCCACGATAGTCTCCTGTGGATCGGGCGAACAGCCCGAGCTCCATCCCGGAATCTGTGAAGTAGCGCCTACGCCAGCCGCCGGGACCCTGCGGTCCGAGAAACAGTTCCTGACCCGCGGCGGTGAACGAGGCTTCCGCCCAATAGTAGTAGAACAAGCCCTAGCCTCTCTGCCGTCTAACGTAGAGGTAAGCGGTGACCATGGGTGCCTGCGAGTGTAGCGAGTGGACTCCCTTGGGCGTCCGTCTGACCGCCTTGTTATGCCTTCGCGTCACGAACACAAAACCACTGCTCAATAAGTTTGGCCGCTTCAGAGATTGCGTCCACATCATTACCAAACCGTTCCTCAACATGCGCCTCCCAGCCGACGATTGGCGATGCCCTCCACTGGGCTGACAACCACGCGTTGAACTCTTGCCCAATTAGCGGTTCGACACCGGCATCAAATAGCGCGGTCTCATATCCCACGATAGCCGCGGCGAATGTGCGTAGGGACATAGTTGGACCAAGCCACATACCGGGCCGAACACCAAGCCGGGCGATAAAAAGCCGCAAGCTATCGATCGAGAGGGGCATAAGGTTTGACATGAGAAGCTCGCGATGGAAGGGTTAGGTCTCTGCCGCACGGACGCACCAATATTCAGCATGGGGCCTAACGTAGAAATGACCGGACGACCAACACTTGCGGCGAAGCCGCCTCCTGCTGTTGTGGATCCGTGTCGATTGAAATGTTAAGCCTCACACCTCAGTCCTCCGAGCCAAGACGCCTTGAAACACGCGCCCTTACCTTTTCTCTAAGCGCTGAATCGCTGCGAGGGTCCATTCCCTCCGTAACGAACACTCTGTCCGTAAACCCATCGACGTCCTTCGCTAAGGTGATGAAGCTCCCGCTATCTCTCGCAGCCTTACTGAAGCCCAAAACAGAGCTCAACTCGGCCAACAGTGCATTCACGGCGGCGGCGTTCGGGTTGTCTTGCATGTGAGGCCTAACGTTGGAGGCCACCGGCACGCAGCAAGCGCCGCGCAGCGGCAACATGCTGCTGTGTGTCCGCGTAGGCCGACTGGTTAGGCTCAGGTTGTTCCCAAAGCATTTTCAATGATTGGCCAAGCGTTTTCACTTGTGCGCCTTCGCCTTCAAATAGAGGCCTTCACCGTATACCCCGGTGCCAGTGAAGCAGTAGCCTACCTCATAGACTTTCGCGGTTTTGTTCGTGAAAATGACTATCAAGGAACAGGAGTTTTCAGGGCTTGAGATAACCCCCGCACAGCGATCGCGTGTCAGAGATATCTCCCCATCTAGGTTGCCATACCGCGGTGCTCCGTCCGGTGCCATATTCCCAAGAACCTGCATTTCCACCTTCGCGGTTGCTGAACCATTGTCAGACTCAGTGGCTTCACCTACATGAATATACGACCCTCCCTTTCGGACATATCGTGCTCCATGAATGCAATCCTCCGCCAACACGTAACTTGAACAGAGTAGCAACGGCAGGGCTACAGCGACACCAAAAATTATGCGGAAGAGACGTGTCATCGCCTGAGCCTAACGTTGGAGTTGACCGGCATGAAGCGGCATCGCGCCGCGTGGCGCACGCTCACCAGCACGCCTGGTGGCGCAATGCCGCTGCGTGCCCGCGTCGAACGACCTGTTAGCCCTCATTGCTGCCATAGGAGAACAATGGTAACCAGGAAGGCGAGCGCGACGAACCCCATCGTCCCCCACCAGATGCGACGGTTACGCTTGGCGCAACGTTGGCAGGCTCGCGCAGCTGTCGCGAACTCTGGTCCGCCAGCGACACGAATCTCCGTCGACTCCATTGGGCGCAACTGAATGCCGCAGCGAATGCACTGCCAGGACGTCCTCACGTCTTTCGCCCGCCTATACACGCGCCTGTCCAAGGCGTAGACGGTGACCGCTACAGCCGCCAGTGCGAAGAGTGCCCAGTATTGCGAATCCATGAGGGCTAACGTTTGACGTGAGGGGCGGGCGACAGCTGGCGAAGCCAGATGTTGCACGTCCCCTCGATGGAAGGGTTAGGCCTCATCGCCCTGAACTCTAGCCAATTTCATACCGTGTGGCTCAAGAGCCGACATACGCCACGCTTCTCCACTAGGTGACTTCCACAGCTCTGCCCACGCTTCATTTGGGCGAACCCTCAGAACCTCAACACGCTTCAGATGGTGGCGCAGGAGCCAGAGGATGCGGTGGTAATCAGTGACTACGACCTCGTCCGAAGTCGGGATGCCGCCTGCTGCTGCGATCTTGCGATTCTTTTCAATGATGTGGGGGGGCGTTGCTCCAGTGGACAACATTGCGTAGAAACCTGTCCAAGCTTCCGGCTCTGGCCACTGTGCGATGTACGCGTGACGCTCCTCATCCGATAGCGCCTTGAACCACGGAATCCAACCATGTGCGTATGCCTCGCCGAACCCCATACGCCAGCCGATACTGCCCCAGGAAATATCTGGAAAAGCAATCCATAGCGGTCTCTGATCGTCCGGAGTCGTCATGTGAGGCCTAACGTTCGACATGAGCGGCATGACCCGGCTTGCCGGGGCATGTCCGTTCGATGGAGGGGTTAGGGCACATTGTGTCCGCCAACCTCGTTGTCTTCCCAAGCGGTGATGTCAAACCCAAGTGCGGCAAGAGCAGTGCGGGCATGTTGGCTGATTGCCAACCAAGTTTGGTTCTCCAGCAGGAGGGACCACGGCAGTTCTTCAAGAAGTTCACTCTGTTTCGAACGCAACAGGTTAGTGAGTTTGCCAAGCGCAGCTTTCGCTTCCGCGTTGAATGCCTGTGCTTCGGCGTTGAGAGAAACAGCAGGTGGGTCCCGCTCTTCAAGCTTCTCGACACACTCGCATGCCCACTGAAGTAGCTCGCTGGGTACGAGGTACTCCGAAGTGGTTGCGTTTCGGCCAAAGCGCTCCTGCACTCGCAACGATGCTATTGGTGCAAGACGAGACGTGAAGTAGTCGCTCATGTGCCCTAACGTAATGTATACCGCACAGTCTTCGATATAACATCGCGCCTGCGGTATAACCTGGCCACTGAAAATCCAGCCAAGTGCTTGTTATTAAAAGACTTATTGTCCATTTTGAGTTTCGCCCAGCTCGATAAAAAGGGACCAAACCCCGCAAGCCTATTCTAGGCGGACAGTGTGCTCGCAGCCTCCTCAATATGGACGAGCACAGGCCAAACAGCCGGCTCCGTTGAGTTTTACCATCCGCTTGGTGTCACGCTCGGGGCGCTCCCCAAGCGGTACCGCCAGCTGTGCGCCCAGCGCGGGCTGGAACCGGTCGCGACCTATGCCTTGCTGGCCCGCCAGTACGAGGCGCCCCGGCTCAAGGGCCCGCTAAACCTGGACGCGCGCCGCCGGGCGGGGTTTGACGAGGCGGAACTGGCTTTGCTGGGTTAAGAATAAAGTCTCCAAAACGCGGCGAATTCCTACACGCGCGGCTGCGGCAGGGATTTTCGAACGGCGCTAGACTGGAAATCTCTTGAAAAGGAGTTTGCGCATGATCCGGCACCTGGTTCCAGACATCCCATCGCAAATGCCGCGCCTGCCCGCGGACATCGCCCTTCAGCTGCCCCAGGGCCAGCGCCTGGGCTCGGCCAACGCGCCCGTCAAGCTCGCGTTTTCCCATTGGTCCAGCATTGCCCGCCTCAAGGCCGGCCAGATAGGCGCCCTGGCCGAAGACTATGTCGAAGGCAAGCTCCAGCTCGAGGGCGCCATGCGCGACGTGATGCGCGCGGTGACCAAGCTGCTGCCCGGCAACCCGGTGCAAAGCGACACCAGTTGGTGGTCCAGCCTGCTGCACCACGCCAAGTCCCTCGCCGCCCACACCCATGCCCGCGACGCGGCGCAGATCCAGTTCCACTACGACGTGTCGGACGCTTTTTACGCGCTCTGGCTGGACCCGCGCCGCGTCTACTCCTGCGCTTATTACCGCGATGCCTCCATGAGCCTGGCCCAGGCCCAGGAGGCCAAGCTGGACCACATCTGCCGCAAGCTCATGCTCAAGCCCGGCGAGCGCTTCCTGGACATAGGCGCCGGCTGGGGCGGTTTGCTGATGTGGGCCGCCGAGCACTACGGTGTCGACGCCACCGGCATCACCCTGTCGAAAAACCAGCATGCGCACGTGCAGCGGCTGATTGAAGAAAAAGGCCTGGGCGGGCGCGTGCGCATGGAGCTGCGCGACTACCGCGACCTGCCGGAGGACCAGGCCTTTGACAAAATTTCCTCGGTCGGCATGTTCGAGCATGTGGGCAAGGCCAAGATGACGGGTTACTTCCAGAAAATCATGCGCCTGCTGGCCCCCGGCGGCCTGGTCATGAACCACGGCATCACGGCCGGCGGCCTGGAAAACCGCCAGCTCGGTGCCGGCATGGGCGACTTCATCGAAAAATACATCTTCCCGGGTGGCGAGCTGATGCACGTCAGCGCCGTGCTGGAGCACATGTCGCGCGCCGGCCTGGAAATGGTGGACACCGAGAACCTGCGCCCGCACTACGCGCGCACGCTGTGGAACTGGTCCGACGGGCTGGAAGCCAGGCTGGACGAAGCCCGCCAGGTGCTGGCCCAGGACGGCGGCCCTGAGCGCGCCGAAAAAACCCTGAGGGCCTACCGGCTCTACCTGGCCGGCAGCGCCATGAGCTTCGAGCAGGGCTGGATTTCGCTGCACCAGATGCTGGCGACGCGGCCTTCAGGCGATGTGCACAACACGGTCGTCACCGGGGCCCAGTCCGGCTACCCCTTCAACCGAGACTACATGTACACCCCCGTCCAGGCTCACTCCGTGTAGCCTGTTCCCCCCCTCAAGGGGGCGGAGAAATTGGTACACCCCTGTCCAAGCTCACTTCGTGTAGCTCGTTCCCCCCTCAAGGGGGCGGCGCCTGGGGCCGGCGAAGCCGGACCCTCGGCCCCCACTGGTGAAAGACCTCCATCATCACTCGGCCTTGATGTTCGCGGCTTTGATGATGCGGGCATTGCCGGCCGACTCGGCGGCGATCTGGCGGGCAAAGTCCGCCGCGCTGCCGCCGGTCGGGACATTGTCGGCATCGAGCAGCTTCTTGCGCAGCTCGGGCGTGCGTAAAGCCAGGTTGATCTCGGTGTTGAGCCGCTGCAGCAGCTCCGCCGGCACCTTCGCCGGGGCGAACACCCCAAACAGCGAGCTCAGGTTGGCGGACGCCAGTCCCAGTTCGGCAAAGGTCGGCACCTGCGGCAAGGCCTCCACGCGCGCCGGCGCCCCCACCGCAATCGGCCGCAACTTGCCCGACTGGATGTGCTGCATCACGGTGCCGCTGAGGTTGGTGGAGACCAGTTCCACCTGCCCGCCCAACGCATCGGTGAGCTGCTGGCCGCCGCCCTTGTAGGGCACATGGGTGAATTCCACCTTGGCCCCGTGGCTGACCTGCTCGAGCACCAGATGGCCCACCGTGGCCAGCCCCGAGGTCGACCAGCGCAGGCCGCCCGGTTTTGCCCTGGCCGTCGCCAGCAGGTCCTTGAAATCCTTGCCCGCAAAGGCCGGCGTGGCCAGCAGCACCACGGGCGAATACATCACGCTGGCGACCGGGGCGATATCGCGGGCCGGGTCATAGGCCTGCTTGCCCAGGTGCGGGTTCAGGGCCAGCGGGCTGATAGACGAAAACCCGAGGGTGTAGCCGTCGGGTGCGGCCTTGGCCACCGCGTCCATGCCTATGCTGCCGCCCGCGCCGGCGCGGTTTTCAACCACCACCGGTGTGCCGAGCTGGACGGACAGCTTGTCGGCCAGGGCGCGCGCCACCGCATCGCTGATGCCGCCCGGCGGGTAGGCCACCACGATGCGCAGCGGGCGCGCCGGCCATGCCGGAGCCGGCTGGGCCAGGGCCGCGCCAAGCGGCGATAAAAGCACCAGCAGCGCGGCCGCGCGGCGCCGTCGAATCAGTCCTGACATAAAGCGTTCCAAAAGGTGAAGTGGGGGAAAATTTTCTGTCTAACCACGCGGGTGGTGCTGCGCATGCAGCGCCTTGAGCCGCTCACGCGCCACATGGGTGTAAATCGTGGTGGTGGAAATATCGGCGTGGCCCAGCAGCATCTGCACCGCGCGCAGGTCGGCGCCGTGGTTCAGCAAATGGGTGGCGAAAGCGTGGCGCAGGGTGTGGGGCGACAGCGGCGAATGGATGCCGGCCAGCCCAGCGTACTTCTTGACCAGCATCCAGAACATCACGCGGCTCATGCCCTTGCCGTGGCCGGTGACGAACAGGTCGTCGGTCTGCTGCCCGCCCAGGATGGCCGGCCGCGACTCAGCCAGGTAGTTGACGATCCATTCCCGCGCCACCTGGCCGAAGGGCACCAGGCGCTCCTTGCTGCCCTTGCCCATGACGCGCAGCACGCCCTCGTTGAGGCTCAGGTGAAAGGTCTTCAGGCCCACCAGCTCGCTCACACGCAGGCCGCTGGCGTACAGCAGCTCCAGCATGGCGCGGTCACGCAGCCCCAGCGGCGTGTTTTCATCCGGCGCGGCCAGCAGCGCTTCGACCTGGGCTTCGCTCAGCGTCTTGGGAACCCGCAGCGCCTGTTTGGCCGACTGCAGCTTGAGCGTCGGGTCCGCGTCTATCAGGCGCTCGCGCAGCGCCCAGCGGAAGTAGCGCTTGAACACCGTGAGGCGCCGGTTCGCCGAAGTCGCCTTGGTCGCGGCGTGCCGGGCGGAAAAATAGCGGTTGAGGTCGCTCTCGGCCGTAGCGTCCAGCGCGCGCGCGCCCTGCTCCTTCGTGCCCAGCCAGCCGGCGAACAAGGACAGGTCCCGGCGGTAGGCCGCCAGCGTGTTTTTCGAGAGGCCGTCCTCCAGCCACAGCGCATCGATGAACGCGTCTATGCTGGACTGGCTTTGTGCTTGCATGGGGCAACCATAACAAAAAAACCGCCGCGCAATTTCTCGCGCGGCGGCTTGTGGTGCTCAGACCTGATCGGACTCAGTCAAGCTTGAGCTTGGCTCCATCCACCACTTTTTTGTAGACCTCGAACTCGGCCTTGATCTGGGCCGTGAACTGCTCGGGCGTGTTGGCGATGATCAGCGAGCCCGTGTCTTCGATGCGTTTGCGCACGGCCGGGTCTTCCAGCGACTTCTTCACGCCGGCACTGACCTTGTCGACCACTTCCTTGGGCAGTCCCTTGGGGCCCAGGATGCCGTAGTAGGCCATGCGGTTCACCGGCTCCAGGCCGACCTCCTTGAAGGTCGGCACGTCCGGCAGCACGGCCAGGCGTTGCGGCGCGGCCACCACGATGGGGATCAAACGCTTTTGCTGGATGAAGGGCAGCGCGGAAGGAATGTTGTCAAAAATCATGGGGACCTGGCCGGCCACCGTGTCGTTCAGCGCCGGACCTGCGCCGCGGTAAGGGATGTGGGTCACAAAGGTGCCCGACATGCTCTTGAAAAGCTCCATCTGCAGGTGGCCTATGCCGCCCGTGCCCGAGGACGAGTAGGAGTACTTGCCGGGGTTCTTCTTGAGCTCGGCCAGGAACTCCTTGTAGTTGCGGGCCGGAAAGCTCGGGTGCACGGCGATGATGTTGGGCGTGGCCGCGATGTTGATGATGGGCGTGAAGTCCGTCAGCGTGTTGTACGGGATCTTGGGGTTGATGGCCGGGTTGGCCGCGGTGGTGGACACCGTGGCCACGCCCAGCGTGTAGCCGTCAGGGATGCTGCGCGCGATTTCCAGCGCGCCGACCACGCCGCCACCGCCCGCCTTGTTCTCAACGATGACGCTCTGGCCCAGGGCCTTGCCCAGCGGCTCGGCGATCACGCGGGCGACGATGTCGGTGGTGCCGCCGGGCGCGAAAGGCACCTGCAGCTTGACCACCTTGTTGGGGTAACCCTGCGCCAGTGCGGGGCCTGCGGCGGCGCCCAGCGCAAGCGCGGACAGCACGGAGTAGGCAAAGAGATAACGACGTTGCATGTTCAGGTCCTTACGGTAAAAACTAACTGCTGAAATGGTAATCGCAAGAACCAATCGCGCCAGTTGTGGATTACGCATAAGGGCAAACCCGAAGGGATTGCGGTTATTCTTGGGCCGGTGAACTACGCCCAGCTTCTTTTCCCCGACTTTTCACTCATCGTCTGCGGCTACCTGGTGTGCCGCTACACCGCCCTCGACCGCACGGTCTGGGAGAAGGTGGAAAGCCTGGTCTATTACTTTCTGTTTCCGGTGCTGCTGTTTCACTCCATCGTGAAGAGCCCGCTGGACCTGGGCGCCGCCTCCAGCCTGATAGGCGCCGGCCTGCTGACGGGCGTGGCCGGCATCGCCATGGCCTACAGCCTGCCGCACCTGCCCTGGCTGCGCCGCCATATCGATACGCGCGAGCACGCGGCCAGCGCGCAGGTGGCCTTTCGCTTTAACTCCTTCATCGCCCTGGCACTGGCCGACCGCCTGGCAGGCGCCCAGGGCCTGCAGCTGATCGCGGTGCTGATCGGCGTCTGCGTGCCGCTCTTCAACGTCGCCGCGGTATGGCCCATGGCAAGGCATGCCCAGCGCGGCTTCATGGGCGAGCTGGTGCGCAACCCGCTGATCGTGGCAACGGCCACGGGCCTGGTTGCCAACCTGCTGGGCTTCAACATCCCCGTCTGGCTGGAACCCACCGTCAACCGCATAGGCGCCGCCTCCCTGGCCCTGGGCCTGATGTCGGCGGGCGCCGGCATGCAGTTCGTCCACCTGGCGCAATCCAGGACCCTGACGGTGGCCGTGCTGTCCATACGCCACCTGCTGCTGCCCGTCGTGGCCCTGGGCCTGGCCAAGGCCTTCGGCCTGTCGCCGGTGCAGACCACCATATTGCTGGCCTTCTCTGCGCTGCCGACGGCCTCCAGCGCTTATGTGCTGGCCGCGCGCATGGGTTACAACGGCGGCTATGTGGCGGGCTTGGTGACCTTGTCGACCATGCTGGGGGTGCTGAGCTTGCCCTTTGCCCTGGCGGTGTTGCGCTAAGGTATTCGTTCCCGCTCTCGTTTTTGTCTTTCCCCTGGGGGCTGTGCCGGCCAAGCCCCGTCCCTCAGCGCCACTGGGTATACTAATGTAATAATTTGTAGCCCACAGGGCCAGACAACAACAGGGGGATCAGGGGATGGGAATTCGAAGCTCAATTGCGGCCTTGATCGTCATGGGCGTGGCGTGTTCGGGCGCCAGCGGCGGCCAGAACCTGTACAAATGCGGCGCGACTTTCCAGGACAAACCCTGCGACACGGAAGTCCAGAAAAAATACTCCTCTCTGACCGGTTCTTTCAGCAAGGAACAGGTCAACGCCACAGCCGACGCGCAGTGCGCCGACAGGGGCGTGCGCGCCCTGCCCTTCATCCAGGCGCGGACCCGGCAGGAGACCCTGGAAAGCCTGCACGCCGCCATTGACGCCAAACCCATCGCAAGGCTGGAGAAAATCAAGGAAAAGGATTTGGCGTCCGCGGTTTTCGCCAAAAAAGGCAGCCCCGTGGAAATCCGGGCCGCCATCGAAACGGAGTGCATGGACAACATACCGGCCTCCACCAGGACCCGCGCCCCGTCCACATACGCGACATATCCCGCCTCTCCCTATCCCGAAAGCAACGCACGGCAGGCCGCAGCCGAAAGGCGTGCCGAGGCAGCCGCGGCAAGAGCGGCCGCCGCGGCCGAGCGCGCGTCGCGCCGCTATTGAACCCAGCATCCCCTGCCGCAGGGGCAACAACAACGCCAAATCAACAGGAAGCCCATGAAGTCCGCCTATCTAGTTCTGGGAGTGCCGGGAAACGCCAGCCGGGAAGACATCGAAGCGGCTTTTGAAAAAGCCAAGAGTTTTTACTCTCCTGCCAGGCTTGCGGAAGACCCGAAAGCCCTTGATAAATTCCTTGAGGTCAAAACCGCGCACCAGATCCTGCGTGACGAAGAGTCCAGGGCCGCGCATGACCGCAAGTTGAGCAGTGCGCAAGCCAGCACGCCAGCCGCGCGCGTGGACAGATCGCTCAGCGTGAAGCCGGAGGCTTCATGGCCTGTGCGGGCGCTGCCCATCCTGCTGGCACTGGTCCTCTTGATCTTCGCAACGACCTACTACGTCAGCTACAAGCGGGAAGCCGCGCGAAAAGCGCAGGCCGCCCTGGAACTTCAACTGAAAGCCCAGGCGGAAGAAGAAGAAAAGAAAGAAGCGGCTCGACTCGCCGCCGAGGAAGCCAGCCGGCAGCAGCTCGCCAGGCGCGCGGAGCAGCAGGAGCGCCAGTTCCGCCAGGAAAGCGAACGGGCGATCAGCAATGCACGTTACTCGGAAGCACAGCGCAGCTACCAGGAGACACAGCGGGCAAGCATCGAGCAGCGGGACGCCCAGCGCAAGGACTATGAGGCCCGAACGCGCGAGCAAAACGAGGCCAGGGCGGCAGAACAGCGCCTTGCCAGGGACAAAGCCCGTATTCGCGAGCTGTGCTACCAGAACTACCGACGCCCCGACTGCTGAGGCGTTCTTGCGGAGTCGAAGGCCTCAGGAAGCGTTCTTCTTCTCGATGAACTCACCCATCCGGCTCATCAAGCGCCACCACTCCGACCCATCCTCGCGATAAACCCGTATCGCCCCCGCCCGCACCAGGATCTTGCGCAGCTCGTCTTCGTCAAAGCCGCCCAGGTGCATCTGCAATGTGTCAAAGGAGCGGTCGGTGTAGCCCTTGTGGCTCAGGAAGTGGCGGGCCGTCTCCTCGGCCATGAACTCGGTCTTGTGCTGCTCGCGCGCCAGCGCCAGCTGGTGTTTGTGCAGCTGGCGGTTCAGGAAAAAAGTGATGCCGCCGCCGACGACCGCGCCAAACAGCGAAGCCAGCGCGCCTGAAATTGTGGGGTCCATGGGGGTGTCCTTTCATGCACGGGGCATATTAGCGAATGTCTTTGTTCATTGGGCCAGGGCCCACTCGATGTGTTCCCCGACCAGCGCGCTGCCATCGGCGGCGCGCGCGCGCAGGGCCTCGCGCAAGGGCAGCCCGGCCGCCGCATCAAGCACACGCAGCGCATTGCCCATGGCCACCGCGATGTTGCGCAGCCAGCGCTCGTGGCCTATGCGCCGTATCGGGCTGCCTTCGGTGAAACGCAAAAAAGCCTCTTCGCTCCAGCCGAATAGCGTCACCAGCTGCTGCCCCGTCAGGCCTTGGCGTTCGTCGAAGTCGGGCAAGGCGCTGCGCTGGGCGAATTTGTTCCAGGGGCAGACCAGCTGGCAGTCGTCGCAGCCGTAGATGCGGTTGCCCATGAGCGAACGCAGCTCCAGTGGTATAGGGCCTGCGTGTTCGATCGTCAGGTAGGAAATGCAGCGCCTGGCGTCGAGCTTGTGCGGCGCGATGATGGCCCGCGTGGGGCAGACATCGATGCAGGCCTGGCAGCTGCCGCAATGCGGCGCCACCGGCTCGCTGGGCGGCAAGGCGATGTCCACATAGATTTCACCGAGGAAGAACATGGAGCCGGCTTCGCGGTTGAGCAGCAGGGTGTGCTTGCCGCGCCAGCCCTGGCCGCTGCGGGCTGCGAGCTCCGCCTCCATCACGGGCGCGGAATCGGTGAAAGCCCGGTGGCCCAGCCGCTCCACATGCTCCGAGATGCGTTCGCTGAGCTTTTGCAGGCGGCCGCGCATGATCTTGTGGTAGTCACGGCCGCGCGCATAGACCGACACAATGCCCTCGGCGGGCCGCTCCAAGCGGCTGAACTCCAGGGCCTGCCACTCGCCAGGGCCGGTGGGCGTAGCTGCCGGCAGGTAGTTCATGCGCGCCGTGATGACGCTGACCGTGCCGGGGACCAGTTCGGCCGGCCGGGCGCGTTTGAGCCCGTGCGCGGCCATGTAATGCATGTCGCCGTGAAAGCCCGCCGCCAGCCAGGCCGATAATCCGGGTTCAGCCGAGGAGAGGTCGACGCCGGCGATGCCGATTTGCGAAAATCCAAGCTCGCGCGCCCAAGCCTGAATTTGAGAAACGAACTGATGACTGTTCAAAGCGTTGCTGGCGGACACCCGCCGATTGTAAAAAACATTAGCTGGCTGGACGAGGAGGCCACGGCCGATTTCGCGCGGGCCCTGGCAAAGCACCCCGCCATAGGCCGCGCGCTGATCGAACTGCAGGGCGACCTGGGGGCCGGCAAAACCACCTTTGTGCGCCACCTGCTCAAGAGCCTGGGTGTGCAGGGCCGCATCAAGAGCCCCACCTATGCGGTGGTCGAGCCTTACACGCTGGCCGCGGCCGGGCCGGATGCAGGCCAAAATGGCGGCATGAACATCTGGCATTTTGATTTCTACCGCTTCAACGACCCGCGCGAGTGGGAAGAAGCCGGCTTTCGCGACATCTTCGCGGCCACCGGCCTCAAGCTCGTCGAATGGCCCGAGAAAGCCGGGCCGCACCTGCCGCAACCCGACCTGCTGCTGCGCCTGGAAGTGCTGCCGGACGACAGCCGCGCCGTCACCCTGACGGCCCACACGCCCACCGGCGCGGAACTGCTCGCATGAAGCGCCCCACCCTGAGCCGCCGCGGCGCCCTGCAACTGGGCAGCGTGGTGCTGTTGCTGGGCGTGCAGCACATCGCGCGCGGCGCCACCATCGTGGCCGTGCGCGTCTGGCCGTCCAAGGACTACACGCGGCTCACCATCGAGTCGGACGGTGAAATCAAGGCCCGGCAGTTTTTTGTCGCCGAGCCGCCCCGGCTGGCGGTGGACATCGAGGGCATAGACCTGATTCCGGCGCTGCGCGAGCTGGTGGCCAAGGTCAAGTCCGACGACCCGAACATCTCGGGCATACGCGTGGGGCAAAACGCCCCCGGCGTGGTGCGGCTGGTGATAGACCTCAAGCAACCCATACAGCCGCAGGTGTTCACCCTGCCGCCCGTGGCCGCCTACCAGTACCGGCTGGTGTTCGACCTGTATCCGACACAGGTCGCCGACCCGCTCGAGGCCCTGATCGCCGAGAAGCTTGCCGACCGGCAATCCGCCGCCGCGCCGCCACCGGCCGGCGACCCTATTGCCGACCTGATCGCACGGCAATCGGGCAAGCAGGCCGACAGCAAGCCGCCACCGCCGGCAGCCGTCGCGGAAAAGGACAAGGACAAATCCCCAGGGCCGGCGGTAAGCCCGGGCGTCGCCAGACCCGCACCGGAGGCGGCCGCCACCGCGAAGAACGGCAAGACCGACCGCCTCGTCATCGTGGCACTGGACCCTGGCCATGGCGGCGAAGATCCGGGCGCCGTCGGTCCCGGCGGCACGCGCGAAAAAGACGTGGTGCTGCAGATCGCGCACCGCCTGCGCGACCGCATCAACCAGCAGCCCAATATGCGTGCCTACCTCACGCGCGACGCCGACTTCTTCGTGCCGCTGCATGTGCGCGTGCAAAAAGCGCGGCGCGTGCAGGCCGACCTTTTCATCAGCATCCATGCCGACGCCTTTTTCACGGCGCGGCCGCAGGGCGCCAGTGTCTTCGCGCTCAGCGAAAAAGGCGCCTCCAGCAGCGCGGCGCGCTGGATCGCCGACAAGGAAAATTCGGCCGACCTGGTGGGCGGCATCAACGTCAAGGCCAAGGACGCCCAGGTGCAAAAAGCCCTGCTGGACATGAGTACCACGGCGCAGATCAATGATAGCCTCAAGCTCGGCAGCGCCATGCTGGGCGAGATCGGCAACGTCGGCAAGCTGCACAAGCCCAAGGTTGAACAAGCCGGCTTCGCCGTCCTGAAGGCGCCCGACATTCCCAGCGTGCTGGTGGAGACCGCCTTCATCAGCAACCCCGACGAGGAAGCCAGACTGCGCAGCGAGGACTACCAGGTCCAGCTGGCCGATGCCCTGATGCGCGGCATCACGCGCTACTTCGCGCGCAACCCGCCGCTGGCCCGCAACCGCGCCGTCTAGGCCCTCCTTGGCGCACGCCGATGCGCCAAAACTGAATACAAAAGGCCGCAGCGAGCCGACAGCTCGCGGCGGCCTTCTCCTACAGCCTTGCGGCAACAGCCCTCCTACATTGAAGCCACAGGCAAGCCGGGGCACGTTCATAAGCTGAAGGCCACAGCAAGAGCCTGGAACTCCTAGCAAAGGCAAACAACATGAATACGAAACTGATGATCCCGGTCGCGGTGGCGGCACTGATAGGCCTGGGAGGCTGCAGCACCAGCCCGACGAATGCGCAGATAGGCACCGGCGTTGGCGCCGTGGCCGGCGGCCTGGTGGGCAATGCCGTCTTCGGCAGCACCCTGGGCACCGTGGGCGGCGCGGCCGCAGGTGCGCTGATCGGTAACGAGGTCGGCAAAAAACGCTGACCCCGCACCCGCCCTGTTCAAGCGCCTGGTTTAAGCCCCAGGCCTTGTCATACCGGGTAGATCAGCGAGTTGAGGATCATCTCGCTGTCGTACACACAAAGACGGCTCCTGAATTTCAGTGAGCCGTCTTTTTGCGTGAGCTCGTCGATATAACGGCCCACGTTGTAGACCTCGCTCACGCTGCCCGGCTTGGTGCGGAACACCGCATAGTTGGCCTCGGCGCGTATGGCATCGCCCTCCTGCGAAAGAATGCGCGCCGGGCTCACGACGTGGCGCGTGTAGTACGGCCCGTGGTAAATCGTCTGCGTGACGCCGTACACCCGGTCCTTCATCATGCCGCGGCTTTCCAGCGCCATCAGCGCCAGCGGCAGGCCGCGGTCGAAATTCTCGCGGGCCTGCACCTTGTAGCGGCCGTCTTCCACAAAAAATTCCGGCCATTCCTCAAAGCGCTTTTCATCGAGTGCCGCCGCATAGTCCGCGTTGAGCCGGTCCACCTGCATTTGCAGCAGCAGGCGCTGCATTTGTTCGATCGCCGTCATAGTTCCATGACTTTCTTCCAGTAGGCATACATGCTGCGGATCAGGGTTTCGGTGACCATGTGCTCGGTCATCTCGGTGCCCGTGCCGCCCAGCTCGCACAGCGTGGCGCCCTCGCCGGCCTGGGTAAAACCGGCCTGGCTGAACTCGATCACCTCGCCGTCGTCGGCGCTGACAAAACCCGCCGGGCCGAACAGGTTGGCCTGCCGCAGGCGGCGCTGCGTCATCTCGGGCGTGTCGTCGGCAAAGCCGAAATGCGTCCAGATGAAATCGAATTCGCCCTGGCCGCGCGGCACGATGTGGCGGGTGCTCAGCGAATTGACCTGCTGCTGGATGATCAGGCTGGGAAACAGCGTGATCATGGTGACGGTGGGCGTGATGTCGCTGCCCGGGTTGGCCGGGTCGGCCACCTTCCACCAGGGCTCGGGCACCACGTCCAGCAGGCGGTCGTCGTGCAGCGCCATATTGCCCTTGAAAGAGGTCACGCCCTCGGTCACGGCCGCGTTCTGCCCGCCTTCGTTGCGGCGCGAAATCATCACCGCGTGGCGGCCATGAGCGTCCATCACCATGCGGCTTTTCTGGTCGGCGCGCCACAGGCCGAAGGTCACGAACCAGGTGTGCAGCAGGCCGGGGTGGTAGGGGTCCTTGATATTCTCCATCATCAGCTTCCAGTTGCCCGGGATGCGCTGGCGGTTGTAGCCCAGCAGGGTCAGCTTGCGCGCGCCCTCGGGGCCCTTGAAGATGCGATCCAGCCAGGGCATGAGCTGCGGGCCCAGGTAGTCTTCGAGCGGCTCGGCGTCCTCGCTGAAAGTGGCGAACACCAGGCCGTGCAGCAGCGCCACGCGCAGCTTGGTCAGGCCGTGGTCCTTGAGGTCAAAGCCTTCGGGCATGCCGCCGTTGACGCAGTCGCCCTCCTTCACGCCGTCCTTGAAGGGCAGGCCCGCGAGGTCGCCGTTGAGCTTGTAGGTCCACTGGTGGTAAGGGCAGACAAAGCTGCGCGCATTGCCCTGGGGGTTCTGGCAAAAGCGCACGCCGCGGTGGGCGCAGCGGTTTTCCACCACGCGTATGCCGTGGTCGGTGGCGCGGTCCTTGGGCGCGATGCGGTCGCGCACCATCAGCACCTGGCGCTCGCCCACGTGGCTGAGCTTGTAGTCGCCGACGTTGGGAATCTCGGCCTCAAGCCCCACGTAGCACCAGTGCGCGCCGTAAAAAACTTTCTCCAGCTCGCGCTGGTAGAGCTGGGCGTCGGTATAGGCCCAGAAAGGGACGCGGCTGGAGCCGGGCTCGCCCCAGCGAGACAGGGTTTGAGGTGCGTTCATCTGTGTGTCTCCGGGTCGTCTTTCCCTGATTTTTTCAGCACGGCATCGGCCCAAGCTGTCAGTCAAACAGGCAGCTGGCCTGCTCAACCCTGGCCCGTACCTGCGCTTCGGTCGGAGGCACGCAGCCGCGCCGCAAGACACACAGGCTGGCGCTGGCCACCGCATGGGCCAGCAAGCTGCGCCCCGCATCGTCGGGCAGCGCCAGCAAGGCGCGGGCGCCGCCCGCACCGGTTTTCCGCGCGAGCAAGGCGGCCATGAAGCCGGCGAGAAAACAGTCGCCCGCGCCCACGGTATCCACCACCGCCAATGGCCGGGATTCGCGGGCGCGCCACTGCCGGCCGTCGCGCGCCAACAGGCAAGCCCCCTGCGGCCCCAGAGTCAAAACCAGCAAGGCCGCGCCGCTCACGTCCAGCAGGTGCCGCGCCCGGGCAACCGCATCCGCGCCGGACACCTGCAGGTTGTCCAGGTCTTCATCGCTGGCCTTGACCACATCGGCGTGCTGCAGCGCGGCGTGCACGTTGCGCCTGTAGGCCGGCAGGTCCGGCATGGCCGACGGCCGCAGGTTCGCATCCACCACCACCACATTGCCGGCCTGGTGCTGGGCACGCAGCCATGGCAGGTAGCGGCCGGCATCATCGGGCGCAAGGGCCAGAGCGCCGGTGCACACCATCTGCAGCGCGGGAACGCGATGGCATGACTGGATCAGGCTGTCCGCCGTGACCGCTCGGTCCGCCACATCCTGCCGGTAAAAAGCGTAGTCGGGGTGGCCGGTGTCATCCAGCCCCACCACGGCCAGCGAGGTGCTTTGCGCCACGGGCTGCGGACTGGCCAGCCGCACACCATCACCGGCCAGCGTGGCGGCCAGCCGGCGGCCAAAACGATCACGCGACAAAGGATTGAGGTACAGGGTATTGACGCCCTGCAG
Source organism: Polaromonas sp. P4_F6 (assembly GCF_056401275.1). Taxonomy (NCBI): domain Bacteria; kingdom Pseudomonadati; phylum Pseudomonadota; class Betaproteobacteria; order Burkholderiales; family Comamonadaceae; genus Polaromonas; species Polaromonas sp. P4_F6. The sequence goes on from NZ_JBFUJQ010000002.1 coordinate 474,227, forward strand.
CGCCAGTGCGCGCGACAGGTTAAAAACCGCGCCGCCCGGGCAAGCTTCATAACGCCCGTCCGGTTGGGCAATCAGGTCAATCAACGCCTCGCCGGCGGTCGCAACCTGCACGGCGGCAAGGTCCAGGGAAGTGATGCTCATTGGGGTCTTCCTGCCGGCCGCAAAACGCTTCAGGCGCCGGCGCTACCGGCCTTGCGCCTGGATTTCCAGGCACCAAATATGACGATCAGGCCGGGCACCAGGATCAGGGCCCAGATGATCTTGTCGAGATGGGTCTTCACAAAGGGAATGTTGCCGAAGAAATAGCCCACCGTGACGATGCCGCCCACCCACAGGGCGCCGCCCACGAGGTTGAACAGCGTGAATTTGCTGCGCGTCATCTCCGACACCCCGGCCACAAAGGGCGCGAAGGTACGCAGAAAGGGCATGAAGCGCGCGGCGATGATGGTGATGCCGCCGTAGCGCTCATAAAACGCGTGGGCCTGGTCAAACGCTTTTTTGTTGAACCAGCGCGAGTTTTCCCACTGGAAGACCTTGGGCCCCAGGGCGCGGCCTATGCTGTAGTTGCACTGGTCGCCCAGCACGGCCGCCACGAACAGCAGCCCCACCGCGAGCGGAAAGCTCATCAGGCCCACGCCGCACATGGCGCCCACCACAAAGAGCAGCGAATCGCCCGGCAGGAAAGGCATGACGACCACGCCGGTTTCCACAAAAATAATGATGAACAACAAGGCGTAAACCCAGGCACCGTGGCTGGTGACGAAGGCCTCCAGGTGCTTGTCGACGTGGAGAATGAAATCGATGAGAAAGGCGGCTAGTTCCATGCCCCGATTCTGACAGGTGCGCCGACCCGGCTTTGGCGGCTCAGCGTCCGCCGGCGCGCGTCATCACATGCACCAGCCCCTTGCCGGGTACATAGATATAGCCGTAACTCAGGCCGCCGCTGGTTTTCCAGCCGTACTGCAGCGCGCCGGGCACGCCCTCATAGGTGCAGGAGAGTTTTTCAATTTCCAGGGTCGTGGTTTCCTGCCGCGGCCCGCGCGGCGAAAAATAGGTGGTGCTGTAGCGCCGCACCTGGCCTTGCGACCAGCTACCCACGGGGAACTTGCCTTCGTTGCTGGCGTTGCCGAAGCGCTGGTCGTAGACGCGGCCTATGGCCGTGCGGTCCGGTGTCAGGGCGAAGCGCTCATGGGCACGCGGCACCTTGCGTTCGTAGACTTCCTGGCCTTCCCAGGACAGGGGCCCCTTGAGCGCGGCCTCGCCTTTTCCCAGGGAACCATCGGGCAGCTCGTCGACAAAAGGATAGACCCGGTCCACCGGCGCGAACACCAGCTCGCGCGACTCGGTGATCGGGTTGCCGGTCAGCAGCTCCACCGGCACAAAGCGCTCCTTGACGCTTTCATCCTGCACGCACACCGGGGCACCCGGGGCTTGCGCCATGGCCGCTGGGCCCGCCAGCAGCAGAGTTGCGAGGGCCGCGAAACCGAGGGTTTTGAGGGGCATGGTTTTGAGCATGAAGAAAACGGAAACAGAATATTACAAGCCTCGCGGACTGCGGGTTTGCGTCCTGCTTCCGGCTGAAAAATGGGTGACACCCTAAAATCCTTGGCATGAGCCTTGCCACCACCCGCCGCCCCATCCGCGAACTGCCCGATGAACTGATCAGCCAGATTGCCGCCGGCGAAGTCGTGGAGCGGCCGGCTTCGGTGGTGCGCGAACTGGTGGACAACGCGCTGGACGCGGGCGCCACCCAGGTCACGGTGCGTTTGCTGGCCGGCGGCGTGCGGCTGATCCTGGTGGAGGACGACGGCTTGGGCATTCCGCGCGAGGAACTGCCGGTGGCCCTGAGGCGCCACGCGACCAGCAAAATCGCCTCGCTGCAGGACCTCGAAGCCGTGGGCACCATGGGCTTTCGCGGCGAGGCGTTGGCCGCCATCAATTCCATCGCCGATATGAGCCTGCTGTCCCGCACCGAGGACAGCGAACATGCCTGGCAGCTGGACGGCCGCACCGGTGAACTCAAGCCCGCCGCGCGCAGCCGCGGCACCAGCGTGGAAGTGCGCGAGCTGTTTTACGCCACGCCGGCGCGCCGCAAATTCCTCAAAACCGATGCCACCGAACTGGCCCACTGCATAGAAGCCGTGCGCCGCCACGCGCTGGTGCGGCCCGATGTCGGTTTTGCCATCTGGCACGAGGGCAAGCTGGTCGAACAATGGCGCGCCGCCAGCGGCGACAAGGCCCATGAGCAGCGCCTGGCCGATGTGCTGGGCAGCGAGTTCGTCGAGCAGTCGGTTACCGTGAATTACGAAAGTTCGGCCCTGCGCCATGACGGCCGGCCCGCCGTGCGCGTCTGGGGTGTGGCCGGCATCCCCGATGCCGCCCGCTCGCGCGCCGACCAGCAGTTCGCCTATGTCAATGGCCGCTATGTGCGCGACAAGGTGCTGACCCACGCGGCGCGCAGCGCCTATGAGGACGTGCTGCACGGCCACCGCCAGCCGGTCTATGCGCTGTATGTCGAGATAGACCCGAGCCGCGTGGACGTGAACGTGCACCCGACCAAGATAGAGGTGCGTTTTCGCGACAGCCGCGAGGTGCACCAGGCGGTGCGCCATGCGACCGAAAACGCGCTGGCGATTCCGCGCTCCTCCGCCACCGCCGATGCGGCCCTCGCCGCGGCCGCGGCGGTGCCTGCGGAAGTTTCCGCGGGGCAGCAGGCTTTTTCGCGCCAGGGATGGGCGCAGCCCAGCATGAATTTCGCCGGCAACAGCGGCCTTGGTAGCCATGGCGGCAAAGGCGGCAGCCGGGTTTCCGACTTTGAGGCCATGTGGCCGGCGCCGGCGCAGTCCGGTGAAGGCCGCACGCAGGCAAACGGCGGTTTGGCGCCTGCCTCTTCGTATGCCCCGGCGCCCGCCCCCACCAACGGCGCGGCAAACCCCGCGGATGCCGTGCCACTGCCCCCCGGCGACTGGCCGCTGGGCCGGGCCATTGCCCAGCTGCAGGGCATTTATGTGCTGGCCGAAAACACCCAGGGCCTGGTCATCGTGGACATGCATGCGGCCCACGAGCGCATTGTTTACGAGCGACTGAAAACCCAGATGGACGGCGGCGAAGGCGCCAGCCTGGCCAGCCAGCCGCTCTTGATCCCCGCCACCTTTGCCGCCAGCCCGCAGGAAGTCGCCACGGCCGAGGCCTGCGCCCAGACCCTGGCAATGCTGGGCCTGGAGATCACGCCTTTTTCACCCAAGACCCTGGCGGTGCGCGCCGTGCCCACCAGTCTGGCGCAGGGCGACGCGGTGGAGCTGGCGCGCAGCGTGCTGGCCGAACTGGCGCAGCACGACGCCAGCACCGTGATCCAGCGCGCGCAGAACGAGCTGCTGTCGACAATGGCCTGCCACGGCGCGGTGCGCGCCAACCGCAAGCTCACGCTGGACGAGATGAACGCGCTGCTGCGCCAGATGGAAGCCACCGAGCGCTCCGACCAGTGCAACCACGGCCGGCCGACCTGGCGCCAGGTCAGCATCAGGGAACTGGACGCATTGTTCATGCGCGGACGCTGACGCCGCACGTAACGCCGCGCGCAAGCGTGAGGATTGCACGCCGCGGGCTGTTACATCTAGGGCAAACACCAGCGTCCAGAACTTTTGGGACGCGGTGTACTCAGTCATGACCATGAAACGCTGGCACCTTTTCGCAAGTTTCGGCACGGCGCTGGCCCTGCTGGCCGGCTGCGCCACCCTCGACGAAAAGCAGCGCGCCTGGATCTTCCAGCCCAGCGACCGCACCTGGAGCGGCGGCGCCGCCGCGGCGGTGGGCATGGACGATGTCTGGATAGACTACACCGCCGCCGGCGACCACCCGGTCCGCCTGCATGGCCTCTGGCTAGCCAGCGACAGGCCCAATACCGAAGATTCCGCGAAAGCCCCGGTGCTGCTCTACCTGCACGGCGCGCGCTACAACGTCACCGGCTCCGCGCCGCGCATGCGCCGCATGCAGGAGCTCGGCTTTTCGGTGCTGGCCATCGACTACCGCGGTTTCGGCAAAAGCACGCAGGAGCTGCCTTCCGAAAAATCCGCCTACGAAGACGCCCGCGCCGCCTGGGACTGGCTGGCGAAAAAATACCCGGACCGGCCGCGTTATATCTTCGGCCACTCGCTGGGCGGGCCCATCGCCATCAACCTGGCGACCGAAGTCAACGACGAGCGCGGCACCATCGTCGAAAGCACCTTCACCTCGATCGCCGACGTGGTGAGCAGTTCCCAGTGGGGCTGGATGCCGGTGTCGCTGCTGATCACCCAGCGCTTTGAGGCCGTGCGCAAGGTGGACAAGATAGGCTCGCCGCTGCTGGTGGTGCACGGCGACGAGGACCGGTTGATACTGCCCGACCTGGGGCGCAAGCTCTATGACGCCGCTGCGCAACCCAAGCAGTTCGTGCTTGTGCCGGGCGGTTCGCACCACAATGCCAACCTGGTCGGACTGCCGCAGTACCGGCAAGCGCTGGCGCAGCTGTTCGACCTGAAATAAGCCCACGGGAAGAACTCGGTGGTCTGCGACACCTGGCCACCGCCAAAATCTTGATCAAAAAGTGGTATTACCATTGTTGGATAGGCAGTAATTTTTTAAAAATAGGTATTTTTAACTTACACACAACATGTAGCTGCATGTAACATCCCTTTTCGAAAACTCCAAAAATCGAGAGGGATCTATGCGCCAACTCCTGGTAATCCGCAGGTTGCCTGCCTTCAACTTGCTGGCGCTTGCCCTGCCGTTATTGGCGTCAGCCCCCCTGCACGCCCAGACAGCCGCAACCACGGCGATGCCCGCGCTCGCAAAATTCAATGGGGCGGACACGGCTTGGATGCTGATCTCCACCGTACTGGTGCTGCTGATGACCATTCCCGGCATCATGCTGTTCTACAGCGGGATGATGCGAGCCAAAAATGCCCTGTCCATCGTGGCGCATACCTTTGCGGCCACAACGGTCGTCACGCTGGTATGGGCGGGCATTGCCTACTCGCTGGCATTCACACCCGGCAATCCCTGGATCGGGGACATGAGCCGCGCGCTCAGCGACGGGCTGCTGGGCGCCAAGGTCGGTGCGCACCTTTCGGCCCCCACCGTGCCGGAATCCGCTTTTTTCATGTTCCAGCTGGCATTCGCCATCATCACCTTCGCGCTGATCATCGGCGCCACCGTGGAACGCATGCGCCTGAGCGCCACCATCTTCTTCGCGGCCTTCTGGACCATACTGGTCTATGCCCCGGTAGCGCACTGGATCTGGCAACCCACCGGCTGGCTCGCCGCCATGGGGCATATGGATTTTGCGGGCGGCACGGTGGTGCACATCGCCGCCGGCGCCAGTGGCCTGGTAGCCGCCAAGGTGGTTGGCCCGCGCAAGGGCTTCGGGACCGAGCCCATGGTGCCGCACAACCTGCTGGTGACCATCATCGGCGCCGGGCTGTTGTGGGCCGGCTGGTTTGGCTTCAATGCGGGCTCGGCCTTTGAGGCCAGTTCGCGCGCCGTGGGCGCCTTGCTGGCCACCCAGGTGGCCGCCTGCGTCGGCGCCTTCATGTGGGGCATCTGCGAATACGTCCAGCGCGGAAAGTTCAGCGTGCTGGGCATGGCCACGGGCGCCATTGCCGGCCTGGTCGCCATCACGCCGGCATCCGGTTTTGTCGGCGTCCTAGGCGCATCGGTGCTGGGCGCGGCGGGGGGTGTCGGCTGTTTCCTCGCGGTGACCCGTTTCAAGCGCGCGACAGGGATTGACGATTCGCTCGATGTATTTGCACTGCATGGCGTGGGCGGGTTCATAGGCACAGTCCTGACGCCGGTCTTTGCACTCAAGGAAATTGCGCCCGTCACTGCGACCGTTCTGACCAATCTCATGGGAGCCTGCGCCGTTGCGGCCTACGCGGCCTTCATGACCTGGCTGATCCTGCTGGTGGTCAAGCCTCTGGCCGGCCTTCGCGTGAGCGCGGAAGAGGAACAACTGGGGCTGGACCTCGCCCAGCACGGTGAAATGATTTCAGGCGCCTGAGCCCCTGAATCAACACAGTACAGCATGCAGCTCACCATGAATCCGCCGGATTCCGACCTCATGACCTACGCAGTGCGCATGGTTATTCCCATGAAGCGGGAGTTCGGACGCTCACTGAACGTCCACCAATTCCTGCACGACCTGCCCTACGCCACCGAAGTCATTCAGGAGGCACTGAAAAGCAAGGACGAGCGCCTGCGCGGTTATGCCGCTTATGCGCAGACCAAGATTTTCGGCCCTCGCGGCGGTGAACCTTTGCCGCCAAGCGCTTCCGGCGCGGCCGAAGCCTTGCCGGCAGCACCAGCGGCAAGTGAAACGGAAATCAGCGAAGACCTACGGGCCAAGGCCATCGCCCGGTACAAGTCGGGCCTGCGCTGAAACGCGGTGGCGGCCGCGCTGCCGCACCGGCGTTTGTCTGATACGCTCAGTTGAATGGATGTTTCCGTTTCGAAGACCCCGGCGCCTGCCATGCCGGCCGGCCTGGTCGTATTGATCCTCTCAATGCTGCTGGGCATACAGCCCGTCACCACCGACCTCTACCTGCCGGCCCTGCCCGCGCTCACCGAAGGCTTCGACGCGCCCATGTCGCAGGCCCAGCTCACGCTGAGCGCGCTGCTGCTGGCCTTCGGCTCCTCGCAGCTGATCTGGGGGCCGCTGTCCGACCGCTTCGGCCGCAGGCCCATCCTGCTGTGGGGCCTGTCGGCCTACACCCTGGCCTCGGTCGGCAGCACCTTCGCGCCTTCGATGCTGTTGCTGATCGTCTGGCGCGTCGTCCAGGGCGCGGCCATGGGCGCGGTGGTGATGTGTGCGCGCGCCATCGTGCGCGACCTGTACCAGCCGCTCGAAGGCGCGCGTGTCATGTCCAAAGGCCTGAGCGGCCTGGGCGTGCTGGCCTGCGTCAGCGCGCCACTGGGCGGCCTGCTGTCAGAGCTTTATGGCTGGCGCATCGCGCTGGCGGCGCTGGCCGTGTTCGGCGCAGCCACGCTGGCCCTGGTCGGCCTGCGTTTTGAGGAATCGCTGGCGCAGAAAAATTCGCTGGCCCTGCGCCCCGGCACGCTGCTGCGCACCTGGCTCACCATCCTGCGCCATCCCACCTTCCTGGCTTTTTCGGCCCTCACCGCGGCCTCCTACGGCGGGCTGTTCACTTTCCTTGCGACCTCCTCCTTCGTTTTCATCAAGGTGCTGGGCCTGAGCAAGACGGGCTACGGCCTGGTGATGTTTTCTATGTGTTTTTGCTACCTTGCCGGCACCTTCATCTGCCGGCGCCTGCTGCCGCGCTTCGGCGTACGCCGTTCGGTGGCGATTGCCGCCTGCCTGAGCCTGACGGGCGGCACCACCATGGGCGTGCTGGCCTGGGCCGGCGTGCAAAACGTCTGGGCCATCATGCTGCCCTACTACCTCTTCATGCTGGGCCACGGCGTGCACCAGCCCTGCGGCCAGAGCGGCGCGGTCGGCCCCTTCCCGCAGGCGGCCGGCGCGGCTTCGGCGCTCAACGGCTTTTTGATGATGCTGGTGGCCTTCGGCATGGGCGGCTGGCTGGGCACCCACATGGACGGCACGGTGCGGCCCTTGACGCACGGCGTCTGGTTCTGGAGTGTCTTGATCGCCACGACGGCCTGGACGGTGGTGCGCAAATACGGCGAGCCGGCGCATGAGGCCGCCGCGAGAAAACCGTGAACCTTCCCTGCATCTGCATCGCCGGCCCCACCGCATCGGGCAAGACGGCCGCCGCGATGGCGATCACGCAACACCATGAGGCCGAGATCGTCAGCGTCGACTCGGCCCTGGTCTACCGCGGCATGGACATAGGCACGGCCAAGCCCACGCGTGATGAACTCGCGGCCGTGCCGCACCACCTGATCGACATCCGCGACCCGCTGCAGGCCTACAGCGCCGCCGAGTTCGTGGCCGACGCCGGCCGCCTGATCGCGGACATCCGGGCGCGCGGCAAGCTGCCGCTGCTGGTGGGCGGCACCATGCTGTATTTCAAGGCCTTGTTCGACGGCCTGGACGACATGCCCAAGGCCGATGCCGCCGTGCGCGCCGCGCTGGCCGATGAAGCCGCCGCGCGCGGCTGGCCCGCGCTGCATGCCGAACTCGCGCGCGTGGACCCGGCCACGGCCGAACGGCTGGCGCCCAACGACTCGCAGCGCATCTCGCGCGCGCTGGAGGTGTTCCGCGTCTCGGGCAAGCCGCTGTCTTTTTTCCATGCGCAAGGCGCGGCCCGCAAATCCACCGCCGGCACCGCAGAAGCCTTCACCCTGATCTCGCTGGAACCGCAAGACCGCGCCTGGCTGCATGAACGCATCGCCCAGCGCTTTGACGCCATGCTGGCGGCCGGTTTCCTCGACGAAGTCAAAACCCTGCGCGCGCGCGGCGACCTGAACCGCGACCTGCCGTCCATGCGCTGCGTCGGCTACCGCCAGGCCTGGGAAGCGCTGGACGGCGACTACCCGATGGGGGAGCTGCGCGACAAGGGTGTTTTCGCCACACGCCAGCTGGCCAAGCGCCAGATCACCTGGCTGCGCTCCATGCCGCAGCGCCAGGTGGTGGCCTGCGACGGCGGGCAGCCGGTGGCGCAAGTGCTGCAAGCCATCGCGCACAGCCTGGACACGGCCGCCGCACGCCCGACACGCCCGGCTTGATCGCCGCATCCATAGCTGCAAGAATGGGGCGCGCCTGCCCCCTGAGGTAACAAGCGCACCCGTCTCGCCTGCCTGAAGTGTCACAACAACAAGGAGAGCGCATCATGGAGCTGTCACCCTTTGCCAACGCCCTGCAAGCCAGCCTGGGCGCGCACATTCCCCAAATCCTGGGCGCCGTCGCCGTGCTGGCGCTGGGCTGGCTGCTGGCCGTGGCCGCGCGCGCGGCGGTGCGGCGCTTGCTGAGGCTGCTCAAGGTCAACGTCCGCATCGAGGAAAGCTCGGGCGTGCAGATGGACGCCGAGTCGCCGGTGGCGGCGGGCGTGTTCTGGCTGGTGCTGCTGGCCACCTTGATCGCGGTCCTCAACGTGCTGGACCTGTCGCTGCTGACCAACCCCTTCGCCAGCATGATGAGCGACATCATCGGCTACCTGCCCAAGTTGCTTGCCGGCGTGGTGCTGTCGCTGCTGGCCTGGCTGCTGGCCACCGTGCTGCGCGCGCTGGCCACCCGCGCGCTGGCGCTGACCACGCTGGACGAAAAGCTCTCCAGCGAGGCCGGCATGGCCCCCATGAGCCACAACGTCGGCAACGTGCTGTTCTGGCTGGTCATCCTGATGCTGCTGCCGGCCATCCTCAAGGCCTTTGAGCTCAACGCCCTGCTGGAGCCCGTAACCCTGATGCTCAACCAGGTACTCGGCATGGTGCCCAGCGCCTTCGCGGCATTGCTGATCGCGGGGGTCGGCTATGTGGTGGGCCGGGTGCTGAGCGGCCTGGTCAGCAACCTGCTGGCCGCCGCCGGCGCCGACCGCATCAACCAGCGCATAGGCCTGGACAGCTCCATACGCCTGTCGGCGCTGGCCGGCACACTGGTCTTCATTTTTGTCTTCGTGCCCTCGCTGATCGCGGCACTGGACGCGCTCAAGATAGAAGCCATTTCGCGGCCGGCCTCGCAGATGCTCAGCCTGATGTTCGCGGCCGTGCCGCGCATCGTGGCCGCCTCGGTGATTTTGCTGCTGACCTGGTATGTGGCACGTTTTGCCTCGCGCCTGCTCGCCAGCCTGCTGGAAAGCGCCGGCGCCGACAACCTGCCGCAAAAAATGGGCGTGCAGCGCCTGCTGTCGGGCGCGGGCCGGCCCTCGCGCCTGGCCTCCAACCTGCTGATGTTTTTTGCCATGCTGTTCGCCGCTACGGAGGCGGCCGGCCAGCTCGGCTTTGAGCAGGTGGGCGTCATGGTGGCCTCCTTCATCCGCTTCGGCGCCGACATCCTGTTGGGCGGCGCCATCCTGGCCGTGGGCTTCTGGATTTCCAACCTCGCCTTCGACGCCATCCAGAAGGCCAGCGGCAAGCACACGGCCGGCCTGGCCGGCGTGGCGCGCGTGGCCATCCTGGGTCTGGTGATCGCCATGGGCCTGCGCGCCATGGGCATCGCCAACGAAATCGTGCACCTGGCCTTCGGCCTCACGCTGGGCTCGGTGGCCGTCGCCGTGGCGCTGTCCTTCGGGCTGGGCGGGCGCGAAGCCGCCGGCAAGCTGATGTCACGGTGGCTGGAACGTTGGAATAAAGACTAGCCCCCACGGTCGCTCACTTCGTGTAGCTCCCGAGGCCTTGCAGGCCCGCGGCTCGCGAGACGCTTCGCCTCTGTCGCCCGTCCAAGCCTGAGCAGGCAGGCTTGGAGCCGCGGGCTCCAGCCCCTCCGGGGCCGCCCGCCTGCGGCCCGGCAAAGCCGGCTCCGCGGCCCCTGCTGGCTTGAAGATTCAGGGCGTAACCCCGGGCGGGATATTCACCAGTGGGGGCCGAGGGTCCGGCTTTGCCGGCCCCAGGCGCCGTCCCCTGCAAGGGGAAAAGGGCTACACAAAGTGAGCCCGATAGGGGTGTGCAACTTTTTCGGCTTTGCCGGCCCCAGGCGCCGCCCCCTGAGGGGGGAACGGGCTACACGAAGTGAGCCCGGACGGGGGTGTGCCAATCTTTGGGGGACAGGCTACACGAAGTGAGCCTGGGCGGGGGTAGGATAAGTGATGCTCCAAGTCCGCCACCTCGCCAAGCGCTACTTACAAACTCCCGTCTTCAGCGACGTCTCGCTGGACGTCGCACCCGGCGAGTTCGTCGCCATCGTCGGCGAATCGGGCGTGGGCAAGTCGACGCTGCTCAACTGCATGGCCGGGCTGGACAGCTGGGATGAGGGCTCGGTGCAACTCAAGGGCCAGGACCTGGGTGTGCTTGGCGACGATGGGCGCGCGCTGCTGCGTCGCCGCCATGTGGGTTTTGTGTTCCAGGCTTTCCATGTGTTGCCGCATCTGGACGTGGCGCAAAACGTGGCGCTGCCCTTGCTGCTGCTCGATCAGCCCGACGCGGCCCGGGTGGAGGCCATGCTGGTAGCCGTAGGCTTGGCCGGCCTGGGCGCACGCTTGCCGCAGCAGCTCAGCGGCGGCCAGCTGCAGCGCGTGGCCATCGCGCGCGCGCTGGTGCACAAGCCCAGCCTGCTGCTGGCCGATGAACCCACGGGCAACCTGGACCCGTCCACCGCCGCCCGCGTGATGGACGCGCTGATCGCCCAGACGCGCGGGCAAGGCGCCTCGCTGGTGCTGGTCACGCACTCGGAAGCCGCCGCCGCGCGCGCCGACCGCATACTGCACCTGGGTGCGGGCGGGATACGGGCTGATTGATCCGCGCTTAATGCGGGTTGAACAGCACGTAGACCTTGCGCATCGTCGACTGGATGTCCCACACGCCGGTCGTTTCGGCCGGAAAGAAATACACATCCCCCTGGCGCAGCGCCACGGCTGAACCGCCGTCCGGCGTGAATACCGCGCTGCCGCTGAGCACGTGCATGGTTTCGGCGGAACGCACCTGCCGGCGGTAGCTGCCCGGCGAACACTCCCAGATGCCGACCTCGGGCTGCCCATCGAGCGGCAGCACCATTTTTTCGCCGCGCAGCGTGCAGGCCGGCTCGCTGAGCGGCAGGCCTGCCGCGCCCCAATCCTGCAGCGCGGCTGCGGCGGCGGTCGAAGGGGTGTCGAGTTTGCGGATGGTCATGGTTTTTTCCGGAAAATTTTTCAAACGCCGCTCTGGTCTCGCCAGCGGTAGTAACGCACGGAAGCCGCCAGGAACCACGGGTTACCCGTGTAAAACGGCCGTGTCTGGAAAGCCAGCCCGTCCAGCGCCGTTCGCCCCTCCTTCAGCCCCAGCACCTGTTGCCCCACGCGCATGCCGAAGTAGCTGGAAGTTCCGACGCCCGCGCCGCAATAACCCATGGCGTAGTAAAGCCCGTCATGCAAACCGACGTGCATCAATTCGTCGAAGGTGTAGGCCACCAGGCCCGACCAGGAATGGCTGATGCCCACGCCGGCCAGCTCCGGAAATATCTTCACCATATCGGCATGCAGCAGGGGCCCGCTGATCCGGCAATCGGTTTCCTGGTGCGACACGCGGCCGCCGAACAGCATGCGTTGACGGTCCGGCGAAGCGCGGTAGTAGTACACCACCTTGCGCGTGTCGCTGACGATGCGGTTGCGCGGCATCAAGCGGTCCATCAGTCCCTGCGGCAAGGGCTCGGTGGCGATCATGTAGCTGCCGATGGGGATCACGCGTCGCCGCAGCCAGGGCGTGACCTTGCCGGTGTAGCCGTTGGTAGCCACCACCACGTCGCGCGCCCGCACCGTGCCCCCGGGCGTCGTCACCAGGAAGTGGCCGCTTTGCCTGTCGATGCCGGTGACAGGGCTGCGCGGCGCGACCTGCGCTCCGGCGGCCAGCGTGCGTTCCAGCAAACCCTGGTGGTAGCGCGCGGGATGCACCGAGCAGTGCTGCGCGTAAACCGCGCCGCCCCAGTAGGCATCGCTGCCGAGTTCGCCGCGCTGTTCGCCGCGCGGCACCATGTGCGCCTGCACCTCCAGGCCCTTGGGCTGGCGCGCCAGCCTGGCCGCCAGGGCCTCATACTGCGCCGGGTTGTGCGCCGCATGAAAGCGCCCCACCTGGCTGTAACTGCAATCAATGCCTTCGCCGCGGATGAAGTCGCCGACCCAGGCGAGCGAGCGCTGGCCTTCGCGCAGGATCTCGAACGCGCGATCGCTGCCGTGACGGGCAGCCAGCAGTTCGAAGCCGGGCTTGATGCTGGTGGACACCTGGCCGCCGTTGCGCGTGCTGCAGCCCCAGCCGGCATCCTCGGCATCCAACACCAGGGTGGAGCGGCCGCCGCGCGCGGTTTGCAGCGCCGCGTGCAAGCCGGTGTAGCCGGCGCCAATCACCGCCACGTCGACACTGGCGGGCAGCGGCGCCGGCGCCAGCACGGGGCGCGGCACCTCGTCCCACCAGTAGGGCGCCAGCTTGCAGCGTTCAAGAATGTCCACGGCGTTTCTTTCAGGAGCGCGCATCGCGCAAAACTTGGTCCGCGCCTTTTTCCGCCAGCATCAGCGTGGGCGCATTGGTGTTGCCCGAGGTCAGCGAGGGAAAAGCCGACGCGTCGATCACGCGCAGGCCCGCCAGGCCGTGCACCCGCAGGCGGCGGTCGAGCACGCTTGTGGCCGGGTCCGGTCCCATGCGGCAGGTGCTGACCGGGTGGAACACGGTGGAGGCGCGCCGGCGTATGTCGTCCATGAGCTGCTCCTGCGACTGGACGGAGGCGCCGGGCACGAGCTCCCGCTCGATGATCGCGCTGAACGCGGGCGTCGCCGCCAGCCGGCGCAGGAACAAGGTCGCCTCCAGCATCTCCTGCTGGTCGTGCATAGTGGACAGGGAGTTGGGCTCTATCAGCGGCGGCGCCATGGGGTCGCTCGAGCACAACCGCAGCTGGCCGCGGCTGCTGGGCTTGCAGGGCTGGGCGCTCAGCAGAAAACCCGGATACGGGTCGGGCGCCATCAGCGCGCGCTTGCCGGGCGTGGCCTTGAGGTAGCTCAGCGGCGAAAAATACAGCTGCATGTTGGGCCGCACCAGGCCGGGCCGGGAGCGGAAGAAACCACCGCCCTGGTTGACGCTGAGCGCCAGCGGGCCGCGGCGCATCAACACATATTGCAACCCGGCCCACAGCTTGCCATGCCAGGAACCGAGCTGGTTGTTGAGGGTGGGCAGCCTGGAGCGGTAGAGATGGTCTATGCAGAGGTGGTCCTGCAGGTGCTGTCCCACGGCCGGCAAATCATGCACCACCGCGATGCCCAGGTCCTTGAGTTGCGCCGCGGGCCCAACGCCCGACAGCTGCAGCAATTGCGGCGAATTGACGGCGCCGGCCGCCACAATCACCTCCCGCCGCGCCTGGGCGAAAAGGGACTGACCGCCCTGCCGGTACACCACACCACTGGCCCGCAGACCCTCGAACACAATGCGCATGGCGTGCGCACCGGTCTGCACATTGAGCCTGCCGCGCTTCATCGCGGGCCGCAGGTAGGCGCTACTGGCCGAAGCGCGCAAACCATTTTGCGTGGTGATCTGGTAGATGCCGACGCCTTCCTGCGAAGCGCCATTGAAGTCGGGGTTGCGCGGCAGGCCGGCTTGGGCGCCCGCCTGCAGGTAGACCCGGCACAGCGGATGCACCTGGCCACCCACGTCGCTCACATGCATGAGCCCGCCGGCGCCGCGCCAGGCGTCGGCGCCATGTTCGTTGTTTTCCAGCTTCTTGAACCAGGGCAGCACCTCGTCCCAGGACCAGCCGGGGTTGCCCAGCGCGGCCCATTCGTCGAAGTCGGCCGGCTGGCCGCGCACAAACACCATGGCGTTGATGCTGCTGGAGCCGCCCAGCACCTTGCCGCGCGGCCAATACGCTTCACGGCCGGCGAGGCCCGGCTCAGGCTCGCTGCGGTACATCCAGTTCACGGCCGGGTTGTAGAAGGATTTGCCGTAACCGATGGGCACGCGCAGCCAGACGCGCTGGTCGCTGCCGCCGGCTTCGAGCAGCAGCACGCTGTGCTCGCCGGATTCGCTAAGGCGGTTGGCCAGCACACAACCGGCCGACCCGGCGCCCACGATGATGAAATCAAATTCTGTCACCGGATGGAGCATCTCACGGCAGGTGGCCTGCTGCACAGGTCCGTTTTAGACTAAATGCCAGACCATTTCCGAATGCCGGGATCGGCTTGTCCATGCGGAACTCAGGCCGCGCGGGTTTTGCGTGCCTCGCGCTGCGGCTTGGCTTTCAGCTGTTTTTCCAGCACGTCGGCCAGCACCTTGACGCCCGCCTCGATGGCCGGCGGCGGGCTGCTGCCAAAGCCCAGCACCAGGCCGCTGACGTTCAGCGGCGTGATGGCGAAACGGCCCAGCGGCGATGCCGTGATGCCGCGCTGGTCGGCCTCCAGGGAGGCATCACCCTCGGCCAGCCGCGGCGCCAGGTAGCCCACGGTGTGCAGGCCGCTGTGGGCGGGGACCACGTCCAACAGGCCTTTGAGGTGCTTGCCGGCCGCGCTGGCCAGTGCCTCGTGCCGCTCGAAGTAGATGTGGCGCATGCGGCGCACATGCACGGCGAAGTGTCCCTCGTCGATGAATTCCGCGGTGACGCCCTGCGTGTGCGAGGGAACACCCGGCAGGAAGCGGCTCATGACGGCGCGAAAGGTCTCCACCAGCGCCGGCGGCGCGAGCAGGTAACCCAGGCGCAATGCCGGGAACAGCGACTTGCTGAAGGTGCCCACATAGATCACGCGGCCCGTGGTGTCCACGCTCTTGAGCGTGGGCGGCGGCCGGCCGGCAAAGAAAAACTCGCCGTCGTAATCGTCTTCAATGACCCAGGCGCCGGCCTGCTCGGCCGCCTGCAGCAACGCGAAGCGGCGCGCCAGGCTCATCACACAGCCCAGGGGTTGCTGGTGCGAGGGCGTCACAAAGGCCAGGCGAAAGCGCGGCGCCAGGCGCAGGCCTTCTTCCACGCGCAGGCCGTTGCCGTCCACCGGCACGGGCACCAGGTCGGCGCCCGAAGCCACCAGGCTGTTGCGCGCGCCTATCGCGCCCGGGTTCTCGAACCAGACCTTGTCGCCGGGATTGAGCAGCATGGAGCCGATCAGGTGGAAGGCCTGCTGCGCGCCGCCCAGGATGAAGACCTGCTCGGGGTCGCAGGTGATGCCGCGGTTGGCGCGCAGGTGCGAGGCCACCGCGCGGCGCAGCTGCGGCGCGCCGTAGGGGTCGCCGTAGCCCATGACTTCATCGTGGTTGCCGCGCAGCCATTTCGCCGAGAGCCTCGCCCACTGCGCCATCGGAAACACGTCGAAGGCCGGCAGCGCGGTGGTGAAGGCGCGCGGCGCATGCGGCAGGCGGCGGCGTTCGACGAAGCGGCCGAGGGCGTCTTGCATCACGGCGGACAGGCGCGGCGCGGCGGGCTCGGGGGAGGAGGCCCTGGCTTTGGAGGGCATGGGCCGGTCGGCGCCCAGCACGGCGCTGACGAAGGTGCCAGAGCCGGTCTGTGAATCGATCAGGCCTTCGGCCGTGAGGCGGCTGAAGGCCTCGACCACCGTGGTGCGCGAGACGCCCAGGTCGCTCGCCAAAGTGCGGCTGGCCGGCAGGCGATCGCCGGGGGCGAAGCCGCCCGAGAGGATGATTTCCCGCAAGGCCATGCACAGCTGCGTGCTCACCGGGTGATGGTGGCTGTGATCGATACGGATCGACAGCAAAAGGGAGCCACCCGCGCGCTTGACCATGGATTGCCTTTGTTATTGCTCAAAAAATGGTATCACGCATTAATCAAAATGGACCTGTTCCGCCATCCACTTGAGCGAGATGATGGCTGCATCCAACACTCTTGTCGGCTCCAGGCCCTCTCCATGCTCATCCGGAAAATCGAAACCTTCTGCGACCCCTTCGTGGGCTTTGTGCGCGTCACCACGGACGACGGCGCACAGGGCTGGGGACAGGTCTCGCCCTACCACGCCGACCTCAGCGTGCAGGTGCTGCACCGCCAGGTCGCGCCCTGGTCGCTGGGCCGCGACGCGCTGGACGTCGACGGCCTGGTCGACGCCATCGCCGAGCTTGAACACAAGTTCCCCGGCTCGCACCTGTACCGCGCCGTCTGCGGCGTGGACACCGCGCTGTGGGACCTGCGCGGCAAAGCCGAAGGCAAACGTGTCTGCGAACTGATAGGCGGCACGGCCAGGCCGCTGGCCGCCTATGCCTCGTCCATGAAGCGCGACATCACGCCGCGGGATGAAGTCAAACGCATGCTCGCGCTGCGCGACGCCTGCGGCTTCGACGCCTTCAAGTTCCGCGTGGGCGCCGAGTACGGCCACGACAGGGATGAATGGCCGGGACGCACAGAAGAAATCATCGCGGCCATGCACAGCGCGCTGGGCGAAGGCCCGGCCTTGCTGGTGGACGCCAACAGCTGCTATTCGCCGCGCCGCGCCATCGAGGTGGGCCGCATGCTGGAAGACCACGGCATCAACCACTTCGAGGAGCCCTGCCCGTATTGGGAACTCGGGCAGACGCGCGAGGTGCGCGAGGCGCTGTCCATCGACGTGACCGGCGGCGAGCAGGACTGCTACATGCCGCTGTGGAAACACATCATCGATTCAAAAACCGTGGACATCGTGCAGCCCGACGTCTGCTACATGGGCGGCCTGGCCCGCACGCTGCGCGTGGCACGCATGGCCGAAGCCGCGGGCCTGCCCTGCACGCCGCACAGCGCCAACCTCTCCATGGTGACGCTGTTCACCATGCATATGCTGTGCGCCATCCCCAACGCCGGCAAATACCTGGAGCTGTCCATCGAGGGCCCGGACTATTACCCCTGGCAAGAGGGTTTGTTCGTGAACTCCCCCTACACCGTGCGGGGCGGCCGGGTTACCCTGCCTGACGCGCCGGGATGGGGGGTGGAGATCAACCCCGAATGGCTTGCAAAGTCCAGCTACCAGATAAGCGAGATTTCCTGACCATGGCCACCTCCCTGAACGCATTGGTGCACGAAGCGCAGACCAGCGGCACGCTCGCCGGCCTGCCGGATCGCCACCTGGTCAACGGCGTGTTCGTGCCCTCGCTGAACGGCGCGCGCATGGAGACGCTGGACCCGGGCACGGGACGCGCTTTTGCAAGCTTCGCCGCCGGCGATGCGGCCGACGTGGATGCGGCCGTGGCCGCCGCGCAGGCCGCGCTCGCGGGCCCCTGGCGCGCCCTCACGCCGGCGCAGCGCGGCCGCCTGCTCTACCGCGTCGCCGGTTTGATACGCGCCAATGCCGACCGCCTGGCCGTGATCGAAACACTGGACAGCGGCAAGCGCCTGGCCGAGTCGCTGAGCGACGTCGCCGGCGCGGCAGCCACCTTTGAATACTATGCCGGCGCCTGCGACAAGCACCAGGGCGACAGCATTCCGCTGGGCGAAGACTATCTTGCCTACACCGTGCACGAACCCGTCGGCGTCACCGCCCACATCATTCCCTGGAACTATCCGCTGTCGTCGGCCGCGCGCGGCATCGCGCCGGCGATGGCCGCCGGCTGCACCGTGGTCGCCAAGCCGGCCGAGCAGACGCCGCTGACGGCGCTGATGCTGGCCCGGCTGTGCATCGAGGCCGGCCTGCCGCCCGGCGTCTGCAATGTGGTGACCGGCACCGGCGCGCTGGCCGGCGCCGCGCTCGCACGCCACCCCGGCGTGCAGCACATCAGCTTCACCGGCTCGGTCGCCACCGGCATGGACGTGATGCGCGGCGCCGCCCCCAACGTGACGCGCCTGGTGCTGGAGCTGGGTGGCAAGTCGCCGGTGCTGGTGCTGGCCGACTGCGACATCGACAAGGCGGCGGACAACGTGCTGGGCGGCATTTTTGAAAACGCCGGGCAGATCTGCTCGGCCGGCTCGCGCCTGGTGATAGACCGCCGCATCCACGCCGGCTTCGTGGAACGGCTGACGGCGCGCGCCGCCGCCATGACTTTGGGCCACGGCCTGCGCAATGCGGACATGGGCGCGGTGAACTCCGAGGCCCACCTGGACAAGATCGCCGGCTACGTGGACCGCGCCCGTGCGCGCGGCGTGACCGTGCGCTGCGGCGGCAAGCGCGCCGCCGACCCGCTGACCGGCCAGGGCTGGTTTTACGAGCCCACCATCCTGGACGGGCTGGCACCGGATGACGAAGCAGTCCAGCAGGAAATTTTCGGGCCCGTCTTATGCGTGCAAGTGTTTGACGACCTTGACGAAGCCGTGGCACTGGCCAACGGCACGGACTTCGGCCTGGTCGCGGGCATCTTCACGCGCGACTTCGCCAGTGCGCACCGGCTCGCCGGGCGCATCGATGCAGGCCAGATTTACATCAACGAATACTTCGCCGGTGGCGTGTCGGTGCCTTTCGGCGGCAACAAGCGCTCCGGCTTCGGCCGCGAAAAAGGGCTGGAGGCGCTGCGCAGCTACAGCAAGCTCAAAAGCGTGGCGGCGCGCATTTGAAGCAGGCGACACAGGTTCAAGGGAGTCGATGGGATGTCAGTTCAACAGGAGTCAATGAAATGATGAACAAGTCAATGAACAAGGCGGTGCGCAACCGCATCGCGATGCTCGGTGTGGTCATGGGCCTGGCCGCCTTGTGGTGCGGCAACGCCGCGGCGCAGCTGACCATCGTGTCTTTCGGCGGCGCCTACCAGGAGGGTCAGAGCAAGGCGCTGTTCCAGCCCGCCGCCAAGGCGCTGGGCATCACCATCAAGGAAGAAACCTACACCGGCATCGCCGACCTGCGCCTGAAAGTCAAGGCCGGCGCCGTGACCTGGGACATCGTCGCCAGCGGCTCGGGCAGCGCGGCGCGCGCCGGCGCCGAAGGCTTGCTTGAAGCGCTGGACTACAAGGCCATCGACGTCTCCTCCTTCGCGCCCGGCCTCACGCAGGAGTTCTGCGTGGGCGGCGACGTGTTCTCCACCGTGATGGCCTGGAACACCAAGACCTACGGCGACAAGGGCCCGCAGACCTGGGCCGACTTCTGGGATGTCAAGAAATTCCCCGGCAAACGCGCCTACCGCAAGGGCGTGGCCGGCGCGCTGGAGCCTGCGCTGATGGCGGACGGCGTGCCGCCGGGCAAGGTCTATGAAGTGCTGTCGGCGCCGGGTGGCATAGAGCGTGCCATCAGGAAGATCAAGGAGCTCAAGCCCAGCATCGCCGTGTGGTGGTCGTCCGGCGCGCAGCACGCCCAGCTCATGAAGGACGGCGAGGTCGATATGGTCACGGGCTGGAACGGCCGCTTCGACGTGGTTGCCAAGGACGGCGCCAAGGTGGCCTATACCTTCAACCAGGCGCTGCTGGACTATGACTGCTTCGGCATTCCCAAGGGCGCGCCCAACAAGGCCCTGGCGGTGAAGTTCCTCAACGAGATCAGCAAGCCGCAGTACCAGGCCGAATTCACCAAGTACATCACCTACGGGCCGACCAACAAAAAAGCCTACGACGGCCCGGCCATCCCCGCAGCCTACGCCAAAACGCTGCCGTCCTTCCCGGACAACGCGGCCAAACAGCTCATCATCGACCTGAACTGGTATACCAAAAACGAAGCCAGGGCTTCCGAGCTGTACCAGAACATGCTGACAGAGTAAAAAGGCGGGTCGGCGCCGTGCAGGCACGGCGCCGAGGGACAACAGAACAAAGCAAAGACAAAAAGAGAAGGCGTATCCATGAGCAACAAGTCGTCGCTGCCCATCACCCTGCGGCAAGTGACCAAGCGTTATGGCGCCGCCTATGCCCTGGACCACGTCGACCTGGACATCCGCAGCGGCGAATTCCTCACACTGCTGGGCCCCTCGGGCTCCGGCAAGACCACGCTGCTTACGGTGCTGGCCGGCTTCACCCGGCCCGACAGCGGCAGCCTGAAGTTCGGCGAGACCGAGGTCATCTGCACGCCGCCGCAAAAGCGCGACGTCGGCATGGTGTTCCAGAACTACGCGCTGTTTCCGCACATGACGGTGGCGGGCAACGTGGGTTTTCCGCTCAGGCTGCGCGGCGTCAAACGCGAGGAGATGGCGCGCCGCGTCGAGCATGCGCTGGAGATGGTTCGCCTGGGCGGCTATGGCGGGCGCGGTGTGCACCAGCTTTCGGGCGGGCAGTGCCAGCGCGTGGCCCTGGCGCGCGCCATGGTGTTCGAGCCGCGCATCATGCTGATGGACGAGCCCCTGTCGGCCCTGGACAAGCAACTGCGCGAGCACATGCAGATCGAGTTGCGCCAGCTGCATGACAAGCTGGGCATGACCACCGTCTACGTCACCCACGACCAGCGCGAAGCGCTCACCATGTCCGACCGGGTTGCTGTGATCAACGGCGGGCGCATCGTCCAGCTCGATACGCCGCGCGCGCTTTACGAGCGCCCGGCCAGCCGCTTTGTGGCCGAGTTCATCGGTGAATCGAGTTTTGTGCCGGTGGCCGTGCGCGAAGGCGCGGTGATGCTGGGCGGCGCCGTGCTCACGACAACCGCCCACCCCGGCGGCGACGGGCCGCGCCTGCTGATGCTGCGGCCCGAGCGCCTGAAGATCCTGGCCGGCGGTGCGGCCGCCGGCATGGGCGCGGGCATGAACATCCTGAACGCCCGCGTGCACGCCACCGTCTACCAGGGCGACAGTTCGCTGGTGCAGGCGGCCCTGGCCGATGGCAGCATCGTCAGCGTGCGCGGCGCCTCGGGCAGCAACGCCGGCCATGCCTGCCCTTCGGCCGGGGACATGGTCACGCTGGGCTTGGCGGTTGACGACACCGTGCTGTTGCCGCAGGACGCCGCCGCATGAACGCCGCGGCCAACATCGCACCGAATGCCGAAGCGCTGGGGCGCAGCGCACACCGCGAGCGCCTGGTGCTGCTGTCGCTGGTGTCCCCGGCCCTGTTGCTGGTCACCGTGATCATGGTGCTGCCCGTCGGCTGGCTGTTTTACCTCTCGGTGCTGTCCGACGCCGGCAGCTTCAGCCTCGAGCACTACCGCCGCATGTGGGAGCAGCCCTCGTATGCGCGCACCTTCTGGGTGACCTTCGAGGTCAGCTTCCTGACCACCGGCATCTGCATCCTGCTGGGCTACCCGCTGGCCTATTTCCTGTCGGAACTGCCAAAACGCGCGGCCAACCTCTGCATGATCGCGGTGCTGCTGCCGCTGTGGACATCGCTGCTGGTGCGCACTTACGCCTGGCTGGTGCTGCTGCAGCGGCGCGGCCTCATCAATGGCTGGGGCATGGAGCTGGGCCTGTGGAGCGAGCCACTGGAGCTCGTGCACAACCTGACCGGCACACTGATAGGCACGGTGCATGTGATGCTGCCCTTCATCGTGCTGCCGCTGTACGCCTGCATGCGCGGCATCAACCGCGACTACCTCAAGGCCGCGGCCAACCTGGGCGCCTCGCCCACGCGCAGCTTCTGGCAAATCTTCTTCCCGCTCTCCATACCGGGCCTGGCGACCGGCTCGCTGATTGTCTTTATCCTCTGCCTCGGCTTTTACATCACCCCGGCGGTGCTGGGCGGCGGCAAGGTCATCATGGTGTCCAGCCGCATCGCCAACGACATCGAGATCTTTTTCAACTGGGGCGCCGCCAGCGCGCTGGGCGTGGTGCTCCTGCTGCTGACGCTGCTGCTCATCCTCGCGGCCTCGCGCCTGGTCAAGCTCGAAGACGCCTTGCGCGACAGGGGAGCTTGATGATGAAACAGTGGTTGAACCACCCCGTCACCGAAACGCAGATCAGCCGCGGCGGCCGCTTGTGGCTTTACGTCATCGCGGCGCTGGTCATGATTTTCCTGGTGATGCCCACGCTGCTGGTCATCCCCATGAGTTTCTCAGCCTCGCAATACCTGGAATTTCCGCCCCGGCAATGGTCGCTGCGCTGGTATGAGAGCTACTTCAGTTCGGCGTCCTGGATGCAGGCCACGGCCACTTCGCTCAAGGCCGGCGTGCTTACGGCCCTGGTCGCGACGCCGCTGGGCACCATGGCGGCCTACGGCCTGCTGGTCTCGCGCATACGCCATGCGGGCTACCTGACCCTGCTGCTGCTCACACCTATGGTCGTGCCGGTCATCCTGATCGGTATCGGCGTGTTCTACGCCTACGTCAAACTCCAGCTCGTCAATACGCTGACCGGCCTGGTGCTGGCCCACAGCATGCTGGCCATCCCGGTGGTCATGATGGTGGTCAGTTCAGCCCTGAAGACTTTCGACCTGAACCAGGAGATGGTGGCGCGCAGCCTGGGCGCTTCACGGCTGGAGGCCTTCCGCATGGTGACTCTTCCGCAGATCCGCTTTTCCATCTTTACCGGTGCGGTGCTGGCTTTCCTCACCTCGTTTGACGAAATCATCGTCTCGCTTTTTGTATCGGGCGGCGACAACTCCACGCTCACGCGCAATATGTTCAACGCCCTGCGCGACCAGGTGGACCCGACCATCGCCGCCATCTCCACCCTGATCGTCGCGAGCACCTCGCTGATGCTGGCGGTGACGCAGTTCATCGGAAAACAAGGCGGAAGCGGCCGGGGCACTTGAGCGGCCTTGTTCGTCCGCGAAATCACCACCGGCCAAACATCAGGGCCGCAAGGATTCGGCGGCGAAGGCGGCGGCAAAAAGAAGGGACTCGTGTTCCTTGCCCAGCTTGCTGTTCTGGGGCTCCGGCCACGCCTTGCGCTGGAAGGCGGCATGCACCTCGGCCAGGCCCTGGGCATGCGCTTGCAGGGCCAGCCGCCTGGCCCCTCTCTCGCCATGGGCACCTACCCGAAAGACCTTGCTCTGGCGCTTGCCCAGCTCGTCGAGCCAGAACGCCTGCCAATAGGGAGCAGGCGGACCACCCGGCACTTTGGAAGGCGCCAGGTAGCGCGCCACGCCTACCGTTCCCGATGAGTTGCCTCTGCTTTTTTGCGAGCGGCGCCACAGGCGGTGGTCCGCGTCAAAGGTGGCGATATGCGCTTCCAGGGCATCCCGGTAAATCTTGGCCGCGGCCAGTGACTTGCGCTTGCCGCCGTAGCCCAGGTCGGTAAACGACCTGACAATGGTTTGCCCATAGCGGCGGACGGAGACTCGCCAGCTTCGCTCGCGATCGGATTCGACGCGGGTGATGCGGCGCAAAGGATTTTGGTAGTCGGTTCTAAACATGGTCGGGTCTGCCGCGCTGGGTTCAGGCCATGGGGCCGGGTGGGAGAAGCACTTCGATGAAGCACTTTTTTAAGACCCTGAACCGTATGCGAACTCAGCAGGCAGACCCGCGGACATTGTCCTGGCGCGGCCATTGTTTGTTGGATTTTCCGTACTAAAACCGCGTTCAAGTCCGAACGCGGGCAGCCAAGCACGCGCGAGCCAGCGTCCCGGACAGCCGGCAAGCCTCAAAAAAAGCGGGCCCCAGCTGCCCAGGGCAAGCCTGGCGCCCTGCCCTTGCGGCGGCTCAGCGCGCGGCCAGCAGCTCCGCGTAGCGCGCCAGGTCGACGTTGCCGCCGCTCACGATGACGCCTATGCGCTCGCCCTTGGCGGGCGGTTTTTCTCCCAGCGCCTTGCAAGCGCCGGCAAAGGACAGGCAGCCCGTGGGCTCGACCACCATCTTCATGCGTTCGGCGAAAAAGCGCATGGCCTCCACCAGCTGCGCGTCGCTCACGGTGAGGATGTCGTCCACGTCGCGGCGGATGATGCCAAAGGTGTATTCGCCCAGGTACTGGGTTTGCGCGCCGTCGGCGATGGTCTTGGGTGTGGCGATGCGCACGATGCGGCCGGCACGCAGCGATTGCTGGCCGTCGTCGCCGGCTTCGGGCTCCACGCCGTAGACCTTGCACTTCGGCGCCAGCGCGCGCGCCGCCAGGGCCGAGCCGCTGGTGAGCCCGCCGCCGCCCAGGCAAATGTAGAGACGGTCCAGCGTACCGGCCTCCTCGAACAGTTCCTTGGCGGCCGTGCCCTGGCCGGCGATCACGTCGGGGTGGTCGTAAGGCGGGATCAGCGTCATGCCGCGCTCGGCGGCCAGGCCCTGGGTGAGCGCTTCGCGGTCTTCGGTGAAACGGTCGTAGAGCACTACTTCAGCGCCGTAACCACGCGTGGCGGCCAGCTTGGCGGCCGGCGCGTCCTGCGGCATCACGATCACCGCCGGCATGCCCAGCATGCGCGCCGACAGCGCCACGGCCTGCGCGTGGTTGCCCGACGAGAACGCGATGGCCCCGGCCTTGCGCTGCGCCGCATCGAACTTCGACAGCGCATTGAAGGCGCCGCGAAACTTGAAGGCGCCCATGCGCTGGAAGTTCTCGCACTTGAAAAAGAATTGGGCACCCCAGCGCGCGTGGGCGGTGGCCGATTGCAGCACGGGTGTGCGGTGCGCATGGCCTTCAATGCGCGCGGCGGCGGCAGTGACATCGTCGTAGGTAGGGAGTTGCATGGTGGAGCAGGCTTTCATGGCAGGACGGAAAATTCAGGGCCTAGCTTAAACGAAGGTGGTGTTTTCCCGGCAGCAACAGGCAAGCCCTTTCTGTACCGGTACAGATGCCGGCTGGCGCCGCATTTGCGGCGCTGAAGCACAATGAGCCCATGCGCGCCCTGCTCTTTAGTTTCTCCTGGCGGGAATTAAAACACCATCCCTGGCGCAACGCCGCCGCGGCGGCGGCGGTGATGCTGGGTGTGGCGCTGGCGTTTTCGGTGCAGCTGATCAATGCCTCGGCGCTCAGCGAGTTTTCCCAGGCGGTGCGCGCGGTCAACGGCCAGCCCGACCTGGAACTGCGCGCCGTGCAGGGCGGCTTTGACGAAAGCCTTTACCAGCGCGTGGCCGCCGACCCGCGGGTCGCCCTGGCCAGCCCCGTGCTGGAGATCAGCACTTATGCGGCCACACAAAGCGCTGCCGGCAAGACCGAACGCCTGCCGCTGCGCATCATGGGCGTGGACGTGCTGGCGGTCGGCGCCATGGCACCGGCCCTGATGCCTGTGCCCGCGTCGACCGCGGACCGATTCGCGCTGTTCGCGCCCGGCACGGCGTTTTTGAATCCGGCCGCGCGGCAGTTGTTCGGCGCATCTTCGCTGCGCCTGCAAAGCGGCCTCGAACTGCGCGGCGTGAGCGTGGCCGGCAGCGTGGGCGCGGGCGGCGGGCCGCTGGCCGTAATGGACATCGCCGCCGCGCAAGACCTGTTCGGCAAGGGCGGCCAGCTCTCGCGCATCGACGTGCGGCTCAAGCCGGGCACCGCGGCGCAAGGCTTTATCGCCTCGCTGCAATTGCCGCCCGGCATCACGGCCACCGCGCCGGGCGATGCGGCCGAACGCGTGAGCAGGCTCTCGCGCGCCTACCGCGTCAACCTCACGGTGCTGGCGCTGGTGGCGCTGTTTACCGGGGCCTTTCTCGTTTTCTCGGTGCTCTCGCTCAGCGTGGCCAAGCGCGCGCAGCAGTTCGCCTTGTTAGGCGTGCTGGGGCTTACCGGCCGCGAGCGCCTGCGACTGGTGCTGGCCGAGTCCGTGCTGCTGGGCCTGGCCGGCAGCGTGCTGGGCATCGCGCTGGGCACCACGCTGGCCGCGCTGGCGCTGCGGCTGCTGGGCGGCGACCTGGGCGGCGGCTATTTTTCCGGTGTCGCGCCCAGCCTGCAGTGGAATGGCGCGGCGGCTTTCAGCTATGGCGCGCTGGGCGTGCTGGCCGCGGCCGTGGGCGGCTGGTGGCCGGCGCGGGCCGCGCAAAAGCTGCCGCCCGCGCAAACCCTCAAGGGCCTGGGTGCCAGCGCCGGCGCCGGCAAGGGCCACTGGCTCAGCCTCGCCCTGGTCGCCGCCGGCGGCCTGCTGGCACTGGTGCCGCCGCTGTTCGGTATTCCGCTGGCGGCTTATGTGTCCGTGGGCCTGCTGCTGGTGGGCGGCATCACGGCCCTGCCCTGGCTGATCGCGCTGCTGTACGACAGGCTCAGCCCCCATGTCGCCCGTTACCTCCTGCCACTGCTGGCGGTGGAGCGCGCGCGCCGCGTGCGCGAAAGCGCGGCCGTGGCCGTCAGCGGTGTGGTGGCCTCGCTGAGCCTGGCGGTGGCGCTGACGGTGATGGTCGCGAGCTTTCGCGAATCGGTCACGCGCTGGCTGGACGTGGTGCTGCCGGCAGATCTTTATGTGCGCACGGCGCTGGGCAGCTCGGCCAGCGACACCGCCTATTTTTCGCCGGAATTCGTCGAGGCGCTGGGACGCCTGCCCGGTGTGGCGCGCGTGGGCGCTGCGCGCACCGTGCAGCTGCTGCTGGACCCGGCCAGGCCGGCGGTCACCCTGATCGCGCGCCCGCTGGACGACCCGGCCAGCGCGCTGCCGCTGGTGGGCCGGCTGCTGCCGGTGCCGCCCGGGCATATCGGCATCTATGTGAGCGAGCCCATGGTCGACCTGTATGGCGCGCAGCCGGGCACCGTCTTTCGCCCG
Organism: Polaromonas sp. P4_F6; assembly: GCF_056401275.1. NCBI lineage: Bacteria > Pseudomonadati > Pseudomonadota > Betaproteobacteria > Burkholderiales > Comamonadaceae > Polaromonas > Polaromonas sp. P4_F6. The sequence continues at coordinate 501,114 of NZ_JBFUJQ010000002.1, forward strand.
CTCTCGCAATCATTGGGCGTCACGGCCGCCGGCACACCGGCGCCGCCGTTTTATGTGGCGGGCGTCTGGCGCGACTATGCGCGCCAGTTCGGCGCCATTGCGATGGCCAGGGCCGACTTCGAAGGCCTGAGCGGCGACCGGCGCGCCAACGACCTGGCGCTATGGCTGGACGGCAGCGCGGGCGATGCCCAGGTGCAGCAATCGGTGCGCACGCTGGCCGAGCGGCAGTCGGGCGCGGGCGCACTGCTGGAGCTGGCCTCGGTCAGCGAGCTGCGCGCGACCTCGCTGCGGATTTTCGACCGCAGCTTCGCGGTCACCTACTGGCTGCAGGCGGTGGCGATTGCCATAGGCCTGTTCGGCGTGGCGGCCAGCTTCAGTGCCCAGGTGCTGGCACGCCGCAAGGAGTTCGGCCTGCTCGCGCACCTGGGCCTCACGCGGCGGCAGATCCTCGCCGTGGTGGCCGGTGAAGGCGCGGCCTGGACATTGATAGGCGCGCTGGCCGGCCTCACACTGGGGCTGGCGGTCTCCACCGTGCTGGTTTACGTGGTGAACCCGCAAAGCTTTCACTGGACCATGGACCTGATGGCGCCCTGGTTGCGCCTGGGCCTGCTGTGCGCGGCCGTGGTGGTAGCGGGCACATCGACCGCCTGGCTGGCCGGGCGCGCCGCGGCCGGCAAGGATGCGGTGCTGGCGGTCAAGGAAGACTGGTAGGCCGCAGCCGCGCTTCGTCGGGAGTGCGGCTGGGTGCACGCAGCCGCGCCGTCCTACAGCGCGCAAGGCCGGTTTCCCACGCCGCCCGGCCCTGCCGCGCCGCACACTGGTTCCCATGCGCCCGGCCAAACACCCGGGTCACATTCGCCCCCTTCTGTCATCCCCTCACGCACGGGAGCACGCCATGAGCACCACCCTGAACGCCAATCCCGCCTCCCACGCCAACCCTCATACCGGCGCGGCCGGCCAGCGGCCGCCGCACATGGCAACACGGCTCGCCCACGGCCTGCTGGCCGTGCGCAACGAGGACGGCAGCGTCACGCTGGAGATGGCGCAGCCGCTCACGCTGCAGGCCGAGGAGCTTGAAGACCTGGTGACGGACCTGGCCGGCCTGCGCGCCGAGCTGGACCCGCCCTACCCGCTGGACTGCCCGCCACTGTGCGCGCTGGAGCCCTGCTACACGCCGCGCCACTGGGTAGCCTGCGACCCGCTGACCGGCAAGATTTTGCTGTTCCTGCGGCACCACCTTTTCGGCTGGCTGGGCATCGTGCAGACACCCGAGGCCTCGCTGGAAATGCTCAAGTCGGTGGCCGTGGAGATGAAGAAACTGGAGCTGTCGGAGCGCAGCCCGGGCCAGGGCCTGCACTGAACTAAAGGATTAGTGGCGGGGCTGGCCGCAAACCCATCGGCTTAGTTTTTGCCAATGCAAGCGCCTTCCGGTGAAGGCGCTTTCTTTTGCTTACGCATGGTCACGTTTTTGTCCCGCAATTGTCATCACGGCGCCGCCCTGCGCTCCTACCATGGAGGCCATAACCCCCAAACCGAAATCACTTCAAAGAGGTCTTCACCATGGCATACGTCAAAGCACCGCCACATGACTACCGCATTGAAAACGTCGACCCGGTCAAGGGCAGCCTGTTGCCGCCCAGCAGTTCCAACCATGTTTTTGCGGACTATTCCCTGGCGGTCGCCGTCGCCGTCAAAAGCGTCGCCGACCCTACGCGCCAGGAAGTGCGCGTGGTCCACATCCCCAGCGGCGAAGTCGTGTTCCGCACTTCCGGCTCTTCCGGCGCCAGCCAGTCGTTTTGATTTTGCGAACAGCTCAGGCCAGCCGCACGCTGGCCGCGAAATGGTCGTAGACCACCGAGATCCTTCGCAGGTGGCGCGATTCGGCATGCGCCAGCAACCACAGGTCTGACTCGCAGCCTTCCAGCGCACCGCCCAGCGGCACCAGCGCCGGCTCACCGGCCAGCATGAACACCGGCACAATGCCCACCCCCAGCCCCGCCTTGATCGCATCCATCACCGCCACAATGCCGTCGGCGTAGTGACGCGGTGTCACCTTGGGCAGCTGCTTGCGGCGCCACAGCACCGAGGGATGTTCGGGCAAGGCTTCATCGGGGGCTATCCAGTCAAAGCCGGCGAGCACGTCCGGCGCTGAAGGTTTCTTCGCCGCCGACAAGGCCTTGGCCTGCGCCTTGAGGCCGCACAGCACAAAACGCACCGTGCCCAGCTTGCGCCCCACCAGGTGGTCGGGCGGCTTGCGCGTGGCGCGCAGGGCCAGGTCGGCATCGCGCCGGCTCAGGCTGGCCAGCTCGTTGCCGGTTCGCAGGTCCAGCTGCAGCAGGGGGTGCTGCGCCAGCAGCGGTTTGAGGGAGGGCAGCACCAGCCCGCGCAGCACGGCGTCGGTGGTCGTGAGCCGCACCCGGCCGGCCACGCCTTCATGCGGGTGCTGGGCGCCGGCGCGCGCGGCTTCGAGCTCGGCCTCTATGCGCTCGGCATGCGGCACCAGGCCCAGCATGGGCTCGGTCGGCAGGTAGCCGAGGCGGGAGCGCTCAAACAGGCGCTGGCCCAGGCTTTTCTCGATCCGCTGCACCGAGCGGAACACCGTGGAGGCATCGGCGCCCAGCCGCCGCGCGGCTTCGGCCAGCGTGGCGCCGCGCACCAGCGCCAGCAGGGTTTGCAGGTCGTAGGCTGTCAAGGCATATTGCGTTTTTGCAACGGATGTTTTCATAGTTGCTAATTTACATTGCTTTCTTGCAATCATAAAGTGGCGACTCCTTCAACTCCAGCCCTTGACCGGGCACCGCACCATGAACACCACCTCTTCTGCCGACAACCCCGCCGCCAGCCACGGCGCCGCGCTGCTGCGCATCGCCCTGGGCACCATGTGGATCACCCACGCGCTGCTGAAAATTTTCGTCTTCACCCTGCCCGGCACGGCGCAGTTTTTCGAATCAGTCGGCCTGCCGGGCTATATGGCCTATACCGTGGTCGCGGCCGAGCTGGCCGGCGGCGCGGCCTTGCTGTTGGGCTTTTACGGCCGCCAGGCCTCGCTGCTGCTGGCGCCGGTGCTGGCGGTGGTCGTCTGGGTGCACTGGCCCAACGGCTGGGTGTTCACCAGCCCCAAGGGCGGCTGGGAATACCCGCTGTTCCTGCTGGTGGCCTCGCTGGCGCAATGGCTGCTCGGCGACGGCGTATGGGCCGCGCGCCGCAGCAGCCTGCTGGCGCCCCGCTGATTGCACAAGGAACATGCCATGAAGCTCACCCTCATCAGCCATGCGCTGTGCCCTTACGTCCAGCGCGCGGCCATCGTGCTCGCCGAAAAAGGCGTGGCCTTTGAGCGCCACGATGTGGACCTCGCCAACAAACCCGACTGGTTCAAGGCCGTCTCGCCCCTGGGCAAGACCCCGGTGCTGCTGGTGGACGAGGACGCGGTTTTTGAATCGGCCGTGATCTGCGAATACCTGGACGACACCCTGCTGCCGCGCCTGCACCCGGGCGATGCGCTCCAGCGCGCACGGCACCGGGCGTGGATGGAGTTCGGCTCCAGCGTGCTGAACACCATCGCCGCCTTTTACAACGCGCCCGATGCCGCCGCCCTGCAAAAGCGGCGCGAAGAACTGGCCGGCAGGTTCGCGCAGCTGGAGGCCGTGCTACCGGCACAAGGGCCTTTCTTTTCAGGCAGCGCCTTCAGCCTCGTCGACGCGGTCTTCGGCCCGGTATTCCGTTATTTCGACGTCTTTGAGGCGCTTGGTCAAAGCGGCTTCTTTGACGCGACGCCCAAGGTGCTCGCCTGGCGCGCCGCACTGGCGCGGCGACCCTCCGTGCGGCAGGCCGTGCGCGGCGACTATGCGGCCGCCCTCACGCAGTTCCTGCGCCGGCGCGGCTCCGAACTTTCGCGGCGAATGGAGGGAGTCGCCACGGCTTGGCAAAGGTCCTAGACCTGGCGGAAGTTCGCGAGGATCTTGAGCAGGTTGCGCGTGGCACCGTCCAGCACCTCCGGCGGCCGGTGCACCATGGCCGTGTGGCGTACCAGCGCGGGCTTGAGCGGCAGCAGTTGCACATCGTGCCGCACATGCGACTCTTGCTCCGACTCCTCCCGGGGCAGCACGGCAGCGCCGTAACCGGCGGCCACCAGGCTCTTGATGGCCTCGGAATAATTGAGCTCTATGCGCGCGCGCGGCGTAAAGCCCGCATCGGCAAACCAGGCCATGGTCATGCGGTACATATGGGTGGGCGTCTCGTTGAAGATCAGCGGCTTGCCGGCCAGCCAGGCGGGCGTCGCGTGTTTCGGCGCCTTCCAGCGCCTGGGCACAAAAGCCATCATGGGGTCGCTGCGCCAGTGCGTGATCACCATGCCGCGCTGCGCCGGCGGCGGCGTGGCCACCAGGCCCACGTCCAGCGTGCCCTGCGCCAGCCGCTCCAGAGTGTCGGCTGAACCCAGGATGCTGACCTCGACGTCGATGTCGGGATGGGCCAGCTCCATGGCCTTGAGCACCTGCGGCAAAAAATAGACCAGCACCCCGGTGGTACTGCCCAGGCGCACGCGGCCGGCGCGGCCTTCGACGTGGCGCTTGACCGCATCGACCGCGTCGTCGGCGTCGCGCAGCAGGCGGCGCGCCCGCTCCACCAGCACGGCACCCGCCGGCGTGGGCTCGACCTTGCGCCCGCCCCGCACCACCAACGGCGTGCCGAGACGGCTTTCGAGCTCGCTCACGTGCAGGCTCACGGTGGGCTGCGCCAGGTGCAGGCCCTGCGCCGCGGCCGAAAAAGTGCCCAGGTCGGTGATGGCCACCAGGGTGCGCAGCTGGTCCAGGTTCAATTCGCGCATGGAAGGTGCCTCATAAAGTCCTTCATCAGGATTACTGATAGTTTTAATCAGAAAACTCAACTTCCACAATACCAGAATAAATTGCACCATGGGCGCCTGGCTTCATCCACACCGTCACACCCCAAGGAGCACCCCATGCCTTCCGCCACCATTCCCACCGTTTCACCGGGCTGGCCCCTCACAGCGGGACTGCAGCGCTTTGCGGGCCTGGCGGCTGCGCTGTGCAGGCTTGGTGGCGCCTGGTTCAGGCCATCGCGCGGCGGCGCACCGACGCCGCCCCGATTGCAGCGGGACGAGCTGATGGCCATGAGCAGCCACGAGCTGAACGACCTGGGCATAGGCCGCAGCGAGATCCCGGCCCTGTTCGGCGAGCCCTCATCCTGGAGGTCCAGCCGGCATTAAAAGCCGGCCACCAAGGCCTTGCTTGCTGCGAGAATCGGGGCCATGGCCGCCCCTCCAACCTCCAGCAGCTCCTGGCTCAGCGCCGCCGTCGTCCGCATTGAAGCCGACTACCAGCGCAGCGCCGACACCCACCTGATCCCCCTGCCGCTGCCGGAGTTCGCCGCGCGCGGCATCGATTTCTACCTCAAGGACGAATCCACACACCCGACCGGCAGCCTCAAGCACCGGCTGGCGCGTTCGCTGTTTTTGTACGCGCTGTGCAACGGCCTGATCCATGAACGCAGCACCATCGTGGAGGCTTCCAGCGGCTCCACGGCGGTCAGCGAGGCCTACTTCGCGCGCCTGCTGGGCCTGCCCTTTATCGCGGTGATGCCGCGCAGCACCTCACCCGAAAAAGTCGCGCAGATCGAGTTTTACGGCGGGCGCTGCCACTGGGTAGACAGCGCCGCGCAGGTCTACGACGAAGCGCGCAGGCTGGCCCGGGAAACCGGCGGCCACTACATGGACCAGTTCACCTATGCCGAGCGCGCCACCGACTGGCGCGGCAACAACAATATTGCCGAAAGCATGTTCAGCCAGATGGCGCGCGAAAGGCACCCCGTGCCGCGCTGGATCGTGGTGGGCGCGGGCACGGGCGGCACCAGCGCCACCATAGGCCGCTATGTGCGCTACCAGCGCCACGACAGCCGGCTCTGCGTGGCCGACCCGGTGGGTTCGGTCTTTGCCGCTTATCACCGCAGCGGCGATGCCGGCCTCACCGGCGCGGGCTCGCGCATCGAGGGCATAGGCCGGCCGCGCGTGGAAGCCAGCTTTATCCGCACCGTGATAGACCGCATGGTGGAGGTCGCCGATGTGGACTCGCTTGCCGCCATGCAGGCGCTTTCGCAGCTACTGGGCCGCCGTGTCGGGCCGTCCACCGGCACCAATCTGGTCGGCATGCTGGCGCTGGCGCACGAGATGCTGGCGCGCGGCGAGCAAGGCTCCATCCTGTCGCTGCTGTGCGATTCGGGTGAGCGCTACCTGCCGACTTACTACAACGCCGAGTGGGTGGCCGGGACCATCGGCGACTGCACGGCCGCCCAGGCGCAGATCGCCAGGCTGCTGCGACCCGCGCCCACCGCCTGAAGAAACCCCATGCCTTTGCCGCCGCCCACGCGCACCCTGCCCGCCCTGCTGCCCAGGCGCGGCCTGCTGCTGGCCGGCGCCGCGCTGGCCGGGTGGGGAGGCATCACCCGCCCGGCACTGGCCCTGCCCGCCAAAACCCTGGCGTTCCCGCGCGACCGCGGCGCCCACCCCGAATTTCGCACCGAGTGGTGGTACATCACGGGCCAGGCCAGCGCCGAAGCGGGCAAGCGGGTGTTCGGCTTCCAGCTCACTTTTTTCCGCTCGCGCGTGGACGCCACCCAGGGCATGGCCTCGAAATTCGCCGCCAAACAGCTGCTCTTTGCCCACGCGGCCCTGACCGACGTGCAGGGCAAAAAACTCTGGCACGACCAGCGCATCGCGCGCGGCGGCTTTGGCATCGCCACCGCCAGCGAACGCGACATGGACCTCAAGCTGCGCGACTGGTCGCTCAAAGCCCAAGGCGGCAAGTACATCGCGGAGTTGCCGTCCAGCGACTTCGCGCTCAAGCTGGCGTTTGAGGAGACGCAGCAGGTGCTGCTGCAGGGCAAACAAGGCCTGTCGCGCAAAGGCCCCGAGGAAAAGCAGGCCAGCTACTACTACAGCCAGCCGCAGTTGGCCGCACGCGGCAGCCTGCGGCTCAAAGGCCAGGATTTTGCCGTGAGCGGCAAGGCCTGGCTGGACCACGAATGGAGCGAGGAAATCCTGCACCCCGACGCCGCGGGCTGGGACTGGATAGGCATGAACCTCACGGACGGCAGCGCCCTGACCGCCTTCCGGCTGCGCGGCAAGGACGGCGGCACGCTGTGGGACGGCGGCTCCTTCCGCTCGCCCAAGGGCGGCTTGTACAGCTTCAGCCGCGGCGAAGTCATCTTCAAGCCCGTGCGCCACTGGAAAAGCCCGCTGACGCAAACCAGCTACCCGGTTGAATGGATAGTCCGCACGCCGGCCGATTTTTATACCGTGCGCGCCGTCATCGACAACCAGGAACTCGACAGCCGCCAATCCACGGGCTCCATTTATTGGGAAGGCTTGAGTGAGCTGATCGATAGCAACGGCAAGCTCGTGGGAATGGGCTACCTCGAGATGACGGGGTATGCGCAGCCGCTGCGGATGTGAATTCGCCACCCCTCTTCAAATTTCAACAGGAGAAGGCCCATGCGTTGGGTAGCCATCTTTGACGACAAACCCGGGATGCTGGCCGTACGCCAGGAGCGAGAGCCCCTGCACCTGGCCTATCTGCTTGCCCATGAAACCGAAATCCTCATCGCGGGCGGTTTGCGAGAGGCGCCGGGCGGCGGCTTTGTCGGCGGGCTCTGGGTGCTGGAGGTTGCGTCCAGGGAACGCGCCGTTGCACTTGTCGAAAACGATCCCTACTTCGTCCCGACCTGCCGCAGCTACCGGCTGCTGACCTGGGGCAAAGCCTTGGCCGACAAAGAAGCCGTGCTGTGAAACCGGCAGGTTTCAGGACCCTCGCCGTCGCCTGTGTCCTGGGCCTGTGCCTGCCGGGCTCGCCAGCCCTTGCGCAATCCGGCGATGACGCCTGGAGCCAGTCATACGATGCCGCGTCACGGACACGCTACATCCCGCTCGAGTTGATTCTGGGTGCGCCCTGGGACGGAAAGAAGGAAATCGCCCTCCCGAAAGGTCACTTCACCGAAGGCGTGGCGCGCGACCCCAGCACCTGGCACGGCCCGGTTGAGTGGCGGCACCCGCAGACCGGCGAGAAGCTGATGGTGTACGACCGCTCCCGCCGCGGCGTCTGGCAAAAATTCGCGCTACGTGCCGATGGGAGCGCGATCGGCCGGGTGGCCGACAGCCGTTTTGATATCGATAGCTGTGACCAGGAAGCCAAATACCCGCTGGGCTACTGGACGCAGTCGGAAGTCCGGCAATTTGAATACCGCTGCTGGTATGCGTCGGGGGCGAGCCGCCTCCCTGCCGAGATGGTCACAACACTCACCATTGAACAGATCGATTTTGACTACCGCGGCTCGCCGCATTCGCTGCAAGTTCGCTGGGTACTGAGACGCAAAAACGACGCGCGTGAAATAGACAACCGGGTTTATATATTTTCTCCCGGCAAAGGCGCAGTGTCGGTGCGTTGAACGATAAAGCGAGCGCCTGGAAACGCCATGCGCCAGTGTGACTACACTGGTACATCCCCCAGCCCCAGACTCAAACCTCCAAAATGGAATTCTTCACCCTGGTGACCTGCGTCGCCATCGCCGTCTACATCCTCAAACTGTCGGAGGAACGCCGGCGCATTGCCCTGCTGGGCAGCCACCTGGGCCAGTACCAGATCGAAAAACTGATGGAGACCCTGACCGACGGTTACCTGCGGGCCCTGGGCGAGAAAGAACCGGAGCGCCGCGAACAGGTCTGGAACCAGCTGGCCGGCAGCGAACTCAAGCTGTGCGAGCAATTCACCCTTTTTGCCGCGGGCTTTTCCAAGGTCGATGAAGTGGAGGCGCGCACCAGCAAGCTGCCGATCACGTTTCCCTTCGCGACCAAGCTGCTGCCGGGCCTGAGCTTCGACATGCGGAAAATGCTGGCCATCCACGCCCAGGGCATTCTGCGCGCAACGGAAAACAGCGCCCAGCGCACGCCCAAGGACAAGGCCTTCACGATGTCGGCCGAACTGTTCCTGATGCAGCACAGCTGCCACTGGTTCTGCAAGTCCAAGGCCGTGGCCTCGGCGCGCATGATGGTGCGGCACAAGACTTCTCATGAGCAGCTCGTGGCCTCGGTGTCGCCCGAGACGCGCGAGGCCTATCTCGCCTTGACGGGCCGGTGACGCCACCGGCCACCCGCCTGTCACCCGCGCTACAGCGCGCTACCCCTGTCCGTCCTATATTTCCAGCCATGACGGACTCCACCCTGCTGAATACACTGCAAGCGGTAAACCACACCGCTTCCTTCAACCGCTGGGCCGGCTTTGAGGTTGTTCGCGCCGCAGCCGGCGAGGCCGAGATACGCATGGCCTGGCGCGAGGAGGACATGGGCCAGTACGCGGGCTATCTGCACGCGGGCCTGATAGGCGCGATGCTGGACACGGCCTGCGGTTATGCGGCCGCCACGGTAGCGGGCCGCGTGCTGGCCTCACACTTTTCAGTGAACTGCCTGGCACCGGCCGTGGGCCGCGGCTTTGTGGCGCGCGGGCGCGTGGTCAAGGCCGGGCGCAAGCAGGTGTTTGCCGCCGCCGAATTATTTGCCGAGCAGGAAACCGGTGCACCGCTGCTGGTGGCAACCGGCGAGGCAATTCTCGTGCCGGTGGAACCGTCGGTCGGGCAGCCTTAGCCGCCTGAAGACCTACGATCAACGCGCCGACACAGTGTTTCCGACGATCTTAAACATCACGGTAATCCGGAATATTCAAGCGCGCCAGTTCCTGTGCATTGGCCACCGCCGTTGCATCGGCAGCAGCGGCATCGGGAAGCCAATTGAACGCGCCCGCTCCCTGAAACAGCAACAACCCGTCTTTAAAGCGTCGAGCTTTGGTGAAATTAACCCAGTCGATGCGCACTTCGCTACTTTGGCCGACTGCGTAGGCGCCAGTCTCCAATAGAGACAACGCAATCTGGTCGTTATAGAAAGGCGATTTCCGAAATCGCCTCCGAATGATCCATGCATCAATGGGCCAACCCAGCAAAAGCGTGCCAAGTACGGCTCCACAAAAGACCGCAAGGATAGGAACGCTTTTGTATACGGCAAAAAGCAAGGGGAGTCCAAACACACCCGCCAAAATCCACTTCAACCCAAGAAATGGGCGGCGCCACCAAAGTTGCTGGCGATAGCGCAGGAAAGTCGTGAGCAAATGGTCTTCCGAGAAACGGAAACGGTATTCGGCGCGCATTCAGATCTCCGGCATTTCATTTCAATTGAAGGGCACACCTTATCGCGGCAGCTGAGGGCTTATGTGATTGAACAGTTGAAACGGATAAGCCCTTGCCTGTCATAGGGCACCGCCCTCGATGGAAGGGTTAGCCTGCTGTATTTTTGAGCCGAAATTTGAGCGCGAACTCGCAACGCGGGTTCGAACCCGACGCAGGGCACCGAAAAGACGCGGTATCCCGTTCCCTGGTGAACACCAGTTCTTCCTTGGGGCTACCGGTTACCAGCACCCACCCGGCCTGCTGCAGCGCGGCTCGCAGATTGATGCCGGTTGTTGATGCCACCTCGCATGCCAAAGTGAGTGACTTTTTAAAGTATGAGCAGCGAATAGCCTCAGGCGAGACGCCAGCTGCGCGAAGCAGATTGCCACCTTCGACCCTGTACCTGGCCTCCAACCGCCCAACGAGGGGTTCGTTGTTCTGAGGAGACTGAGGAAAGAGCCATAACAGGACAGCGAGTACGAAAGCGATGCCTCCTACAAGAAGCACAAGCATGACACTGCGGATGCCCTGCTCAACGGGTCTCGCGGAGGACGGTGATCGATCGAGCGTCACTTGGGGCCGGGTTTGCGAACTGGTTGGGTATGCACTATAGCCTCAGTGTCCCCAAAACGTGTTCGGTGCTTTCAGGAGGTGCGTCATAACCGAAGGATTGAGCTCTGACGAAAGTTGCAGAACGAAATTACGGTTTCAGTTCCTTCGGCATCCGCCCCTGGCGAAAGAGGCTCGGCGTAACAAATAAGCGCTCAACGGCCCTTCCCTCAAGTACATAAGCTTCATCCCCACATGTCTGGCGCCAACCAGGATGGAATGGAAATGTCAGGGAAAGCCTTTGTGGTCCGTCTATCGATAGCAGGCGCCAATCGAAAGAACGCCAGTTGACACAGGCATCCATGTCGTCGTCGTTCAATTGTCTTTCGCAGATTGACTTGGGATCACGAGATTTGCGCTTCAAACAAGTGGCGTGCGCCTGCTTGTCCTCCCGGAACGTTCTTTCAATGGCTGTTCCAAGGAGAGCATTCAGTTCTTCCTGGGCGTCGGCCTTGAACAGTGATTGAACAGGAACCTGGACTCCCGCTGCGTAGTCGAAAACCAAAGTCTCAATGGCATGCTGCGGCCGGGTACCTCCAAGCCATTCCGTGTACAAGGTAAAGAGAATATAGGGGCCGAAGATATGTTCAGGGAACAACTCAGATTGCGTATTGGCAGAACCGCGGAATTCTTTGTCGCGGCCAAGTTCCGCCAAAACACGCGAGTCCTTCATGGCCCGTGCTCGACGTGAAATCTCCGTGTCACCTTGAAACAACGCTGTCAGCGCAACCGTTCGAGCCCAGCCATTTAGCTTTCCAAGGCGTGCTGCGTTTTTATCCGAGAACACAGGGTATTTCCAGGCTACCGAATAGGCTCCGTTTTCCGGCGGCTCACGAGCATCAGCCGGCCATTCCGGGATCTCGCCTCCYGCATATTTGAAATTCGACGGAGCATCAACGGTCTCGCTTGCTGCTGCAGCAATAGACGTGGCCATTGCGAAAACCAGGATTGCGTTTAGAGCCCAGACTAATGGATTGAAGCGAACGCATGCTGCCATGACTTGGAGGCCTCCAATGAAATGTATGTCAGAAGATCTGTCAAGTTCTGATGCCATCGTTCCGAATCTCCCGCAGTATGTCCGCCGCGGGCCGATTGAGCTTCTCAATTTCCCGGCCGCCCTTGAGAACATAGTCACCGCCCCAACGCAGATGCTCGTCCGCATACAGGACCCGGACTTCGAGCGCCGGCCACTTCTTCGACAACGCCTTGACCAGCGGCTTGGGAAAGGCTGATGCGGTGGTGAAGCGGACGGTGATCTGATCAGGCCCCGCTTCAATCTTTGAATCTTCGGCGTTCCACTTGGCGCCCCAATGCTTTTTGCACCAGTCGTACCAGGACCCAAAGCCGTGCTTCTCGATGTTCTCCTTGTACTGGCGCGCGGGCGCCAGGTACATCTCCGCGCAATCAAGGCTGCGAATGCATGCCAGCAGTTGTTCGCGGGACTCGAGCGGAAACGGATGGCCGAGCTTCGCGGCCGATTCCTTCCATGTCCAGTACTTGGCGGGCTCTGTCCAGTCGCCATACAGCGCGTCGTAACCCGTCGTCACCGCGCTGCTTTCTTCAATCTCAAGTTCCGGCGGCATCGGAATCACCGAATTGAAATCGAAGGCTTCCGCGCTGAAATGGGCATCGCGGCAAGATGCCAGCGAATCAGGGTCTCCTGAAAGTCGCAGCAAAACAAATACGGCGTCTGACATGGCAGCCTAGACCTGGAGGTAAGGGTCAGGAACAGGCAATTATTTCAACTCGGCGTAGCTCATCTCGCCAATCTTCTTGGCAAGCGTGTCTATCCCCAGCCAGGCGTTCCGGTAGTAGTCTTCAACGGAGTAGGTCCTTCCCTGGTAGGCAATGACGGCCTTGATCTCGTCCTTGCCGGCGAACGCCCCGGCGAGGAAACGCGAGGCGTCCTCGCGGGCCGTGTACGACTTGACAGTCAGGCTTGCCTCTTTCTGCGTCGTTACCTTGCGCCCCGCCTTGGCGGCGGCTTCGTTGTAGCCGGCAACAATAAGGGAAGGAATCTGCGGTTTGACCACGCAGGGACCGCAATCCAGGGTCACTTTGAGGGCAGGCAGCTCAGCCATGGGAGCAGCACTGGCCTGGGGCGCCGAGCCGGTTTGAGTCGTGGTGGCACAGCCCGAGATGACGGCCGCACCGGCGATGAGAAAAAGGCCCAGGTGATTTTTTATGCTCAAGGTAACTCCTTCGTGTGGTGATGGGGCTGGCGAAGCCTGGGCTAGTGTAAGGGGCCAGACTGCGGCGCGGCCTGGCGGGCATGCGCTGGCCCGCACGTCAAACACCGATTGCAACACGACCGTGCAAGCCCTTGCGTGGGCGAGCCGGAGCTGTCAAAACACCAGCGAAACCACCATAGAAGTTCGCGCCTGCGGTGCTACTCAGGCATCGCGGCAATAACACCGCTCTGCGAACTGCTTCAGGATACCCAGCGTCCCGGTCCAGTAAAACTGCAGGTGCTTGAAGATGCTGACCGTCGGGAAGCCTGCCGCCATGAGTGTCAGCAATGTGGCATCCCCTTGGGGTGCCAGGCTGAACGTCAAAGTCGTGAAATTTTCGGGTTCATCGGGAAGCCGGGACAAGGAGCTCAAATGGGTGTAACTGAGCCGCTCCATGGGCTTGAACTCCAGGACCACGCCGGTGTTCCGGAAGGGCAAGTGGTGCAGGCCACTCACCACCATCGGACCACCGACCGTCCAGTCGGTCTCTATGCCGATCTCCATCTCTGGCTCGCCCATCCACAGCTTCATTTTCCCGGTGTCGACCAGGCTGTCCCACACAAGCGGTGTGGGTGCCTTGATATGCGTGTTGAGTTCGAAGGACTGCGTCATGGAAGGTGCGCTGGCTAATGCGCGCCTGCCGCGGCGTCCGCACTCCCCGCCCCGGCATGGGTATGCCGCGTCAAAAACACCAGCGGAATCAGCAGCAGGAAGATCAGCGCCGACACATAAAACACGTCGTTGGCCGCGAGCATATAAGCCTGCTGGTCGGCCAGGCGGTTGAGGGTCCCCAGGGCTTGTTCTGGCGTAAGGCCGGCGCCTGCCAGACCATTGAGGGCGCTGTTGGTGGCGCTGCTGCCCTGGTTCACGTACTCGCTGATCTGCGCATGGTGCATGGCGGCGCGGTCCTGCCAGATGGTGGTGGCGATCGAGGTGCCGAAGGAGCCGGCCGTGATGCGCACGAAGTTGGACAGGCCCGACGCCGCCGGAATCTTCTCGGGTGCAATACCCGACAGCGTGATGGTGACCAGCGGGATAAAGAAGAAGGCCATGGCCACGCCCTGGATGATGGTCGGGATCATGATGGTCTGGAAGTCGGCCTGGGTGTTGAAGTGCGAACGCATCCACAGCACCAGCGCGAACACCATGAAGGCAAAGGCGGCAAAGCGGCGCGGGTCGACCTTGGCGATGTTCTTGCCGACCACCGGCGACAGCAGCAAGGCAAAAGCCCCCACGGGCGCCAGCACCATGCCGGCCTGTGTCGCGGTGTAGCCCATGTACTGCTGCAGCCACAGGGGCAGCAGCACCACGTTGCCGAAGAAAAGGCCGTAGCCCACCGACAGCGCGAGCGCGCCGGCCCAGAAGTTGCGCTTCTTGAACAGCGTGAGGTCCACCACCGGGTGCTCTTCGGTGAGCTCCCAGATCACAAAAGCCGCCAGGCCGACGACCGCGATGATGCCCAGCGCGATGACCTCGCCGGAATGGAACCAGTCGAGTTCCTGGCCCTTGTCGAGCATGATCTGCAGCGAGCCGACCCAGACCACCAGCAGCGCCAGCCCCACGGAATCGATGGGCAGCTTTTTGGTGGGGCTTTCACGTTTGTGGAAGATGCTCCAGGTGATGAAGGCCGCGCCGAAGCCGACGGGAATGTTGATGTAAAAAATCCAGGGCCAGGAAATGTTGTCGGTGATCCAGCCGCCCAGCAGCGGCCCCATCACCGGCGCGATCAAGGTCGTCATGGACCACAGGGCCATGGCCAGCCCGGCCAGCGCTTTCGGATAGCTCGACAGCAGCAACGCCTGCGACAGCGGGATCATGGGCCCGGCGACCAGGCCTTGCAACACGCGCAGAAAAATCAGCGTGGTCATGTTGGGCGCCAGGCCGCACAGCCAGGAAGTCAGCACAAACAGCATGACGCTGGCCGTGAACAGGCGCACCTGGCCGAAGCGCTGCGACAGCCAGCCGGTGAGCGGCACGGCAATCGCGTTGGCCACACCAAAGCTGGTGATGACCCAGGTGCCCTGGTTGGGACTCACGCCCAGGTCGCCGGCGATGGCGGGCAGCGACACGTTGGCGATGGAGGTGTCCAGCACGTTCATGAAGGTCGCGGCCGACAGGGCCAGCGTGCCCCACAGGCGTGCCGACCCCGTCAGCGGCGGGGGTGGGATATAGGCGGAAGCAGGTGCGGAAGCCATGAAAGCCTTGCGAAGAAAGAGCTGGTGGAAACCGCGATGGGATTCGCCGCGGTTACGCGTGCCTGGTGGTGGTGGCGCTTAAGGCGCCGTGCGGTTGCCGGACAGCGACAGCGTGTGGCTGAACGCCAGGGTCTGGGCATCACCGACCGCCTGGGCCGGCAAGGCTGCCCCGCCCGGCTGCGGCGCCGGCTTGGCCGCATTGGCCGCTTTGGCCGACTTCACGGCAGCCTTGCCGGTGTTGGCGGCGATCACGCGCTGCACATCTTTGTCGGCCGCATCGTCCTGCGCGCCATAGGTCTGGGTGTGCGCCAGGGCGGCATCGCGCGGTGCGTCGGCCAAGGTCTTGCCGTCCTTGTTGCTCACGTCGACCTCGGCTTCCATGGAGAGACCCACGCGCAGCGGGTTCTCGGCCAGCTGTTTGGCGTCCAGCGCGATGCGCACGGGCACGCGCTGCACCACCTTGATCCAGTTGCCGGTGGCGTTCTGCGCGGGCAGCAACGCGAAAGCCGCGCCGGTGCCCACGCCCAGGCCCGCGACGGAGCCCTTGTATTCGACCTTTTTGCCGTACAGATCGGCGACCAGCGTCACGGGCTGGCCGATGCGGATATTGCGCAGTTGCACTTCCTTGAAGTTGGCATCGACCCAGACCTGCTTGAGCGGGATGATGGACATCATGGGCGTGCCGGCGGCCACGCGCTGGCCCAGTTGCACCGTGCGCTTGGCGACATAGCCGTCGACCGGCGCGAGCAGGCCGGCGCGCTGCGTGGCCAGGTAGGCTTCGCGCACCTTGGCGGCGGCCACCTGCACGCTGGGGTGCTGCTCGATGCTGGTGCCCTCGGTCAGGGCCTGGTTGCTGGCGAGCTGCTCGCGCGCGGCGGTCACGCCGGCCTGCGCGGCGGCCAGCGCGCTCTTGGCGCTGGCCAGCTGCGTCTGGGCATGGTTGAGTTCTTCCTTGGAAACCGCGCCGTTGCCGGTGAGCGACTGGCGGCGGTTCAGGTCGTCATTGGCGCGCGCGATGTCGCTTTGCGCCTTGACCACATCGGCGTCGCGCAAAGCGATCTGCGCGGCCAGCGTGCCGTTGTTGGCGTAGAGCGTGCGCACCTGGCGCACGGCCTGGGCCAGCGCGGCTTCGGCCTGCTCGAGCGCGACCTTGGCGTCGGCCGGGTCCAGTTGCACCAGCGCCTGGCCGGCTTTCACAAAGTCGGTGTCGTCGGCCATGATGGCCATGACGGTGCCGCCGATCTGCGGCGTGATCTGGATCACATTGCCCTGCACATAGGCGTTGTCGGTGGACTCATAGTGGCTGGCCACCAGGTATTCATAGGCGGCCCAGCCCAGGCCGGCGACCACCACGACGGCGGCCAGCGCGGTCAGCGCCTTTTTGCGCTTGGGGTTGCCCGCGGGTGCCTGCACCGGTGCGGCGACGGGCGTGGATGTTGGAGAAGCTGCGGAATTGGAAGATTCAGGAGTGCTCATGGTGTTTGGGTCTGCTGGTTATCTGTTGGTGTTTGTATCTGGGGGTCGTCTGCGGCTGGCTCAGAAGGCTGCGGCGCTGGCATGGCGGCCTGCGGTCATGGCGGGGCCAGGGGTGTAGCCGCCGCCCAGTGCGCGTATCAGCGCCACCTGCGTGTCCAGCGCACGGGCCGACAGGTCGACCGCGAGCCGGCGCTGGGCCAGCACGCTGGTTTCAGCGGTGAGCACATTGAGGTAGTTGCCCAGGCCGGCCTTGTAGCGCTGCACGGCGATTTCATAAGCGCTTTCGGCGGCGTCCTGGGCGGCGCGCTGCTCGGTTTGCTGGCGAACAATGGCTTGCGAGGACGCGACCTGGTCGGCGACGTCGCGCACCGCGTCGATCACGGCGGCGTTGTAGCTCTCGACCGCGGCGTCAAGGTCGGCGGTCTTGCCGCGCAGGTTGGCGCGCAACCGGCCCGCGTCAAATATCGGCAGGCGCAGCGCCGGGCCCACGCCCCACTGCCGGCTGCCCGAGTCGAGCAAATTGCCCAGGCCTATGCTGGAGAAGCCGGCAAAGGCGACGAGGTTGATGTTGGGATAGAACTGGGTCTTGGCATTGGCCACATCCTTGGACGAGGCCTCGACGCGCCAGCGCGCGGCGGCGATGTCGGCGCGGCGGCCCAGCAGGTCGGCCGGGATGGTGGCGGACACCGCGACGTTTTTGATCGCGGCTTGCGCGGGTGGTTGCAGCGCGGCGGCACCGTCGGGCTGGCCCACCAGTGCGCCCAGCGCATTGCGCGTGAGCGCCATCTGCTCGAGCAGGGTTTCGAGCTGCAGGCGCGCTTCGGGCAGGCCGCCCTCGCTCTGGCGCAGTTCGAGGCGGGTGTCCAGGCCGGCGTCCACGCGGTCGCGCACCAGCTTCAGGGTCTCTTCGCGCTGCGCGAGCGTGCGACGCGCCACGTTGGCCTGTTCATTGAGGCGCACCAGCTGGAAGTAGCTGCGCGCGACATTGCTGGCCAGCAGCAGGCGCGCAGCCTGGGCGTCGGCCTCGGCGGCATTGGCGCTGCCCAGCGCGGCGTCGAGCGCCGCGCGGTTCTTGCCGAAGAAATCAAGCTCCCAGCTGGCGTTGAGCTGGGCCGTGCCGCTTTCGCGGATGGAGCCGGCCAGCGGCGGCGGCACCGCGCCGTTGGCGGTGTAGCGCTGGCGGGTCAGGTCCAGCTGGCCGGTGAGCTGCGGCAAGGTGGCGGCGTCGGCCACCTCGATCACGGCCTGCGCGCGCGCCAGACGCGCCTGCGCCAGCTTGAGGCTGGGGCTGGTTTGCAGGGCTTGCGCGACCAGGGTGTTGAGCTGCTCGTCGCCGAAATCGCGCCACCATTCAGCGGCCAGCGGCGCCTGCGCCGCGGCTTGCGCGCCGGAATCCGGGTTGGCCTTCAGGCCCAGCGAGGGCGCGTCGCGCAGGCTGGCTTGCGGCGCGATGCCGGACATGTCGGCACAGCCGGCAAGGCCGGTCGCCATCAGGCCCACGGCCACCACGCTGGCGGCAGCCACCAGGGCCATGCGAAAGGATGCCTGCCAGACCGGCAGCTTGGGGCCCGCATCGGGCGTCATACCGGGGGCGGCCCGGGGAAAGTCACAGGTGTTATTTGTCATCTTGTTCATTCGCTGCTTGGAGGGTGTGCGCGGTTTCAAGGATGCGGCGCAGATAGGCTTTGAGGTTTTGCCACTCCTCGACCGAGAAGCCGGCCAGGTGGGCGTTCTGCACACGGCTGAGCACGGCGGGGATTTCCTTGGCGGCTTCGCGGCCTTCGGGCGTGAGCTCGATGTTCACCACGCGCCTGTCGTCGCTGGAGCGGATGCGGCGGCAAAAGCCCTTGGCTTCGAGCCGGTCCAACAGGCGGGTCATGGAGCCGGCGTCGAGCTGGCATTGGCGCGCCAGTTCGGCCACGGTGGAGGCTTTGCCCAGATAGAGCTTGAGCATGGGCACCCATTGCGCGTTGGTCAGGCCCTGGGGCTCGAGTTCGCGCGCGACCTGCTGGGAGACGCTGTTGATGATCTGGCGCATCAAATAACCGGTGCTTTGGCCGGCGTCGTAGTCGCTCGCGCAGTAAAACTCGGCCGGCAGGCCGCAAAGCGCGGGGCCGGGAGCTTCCGGGCGGGGGGATTTGGCATTCATGGGGTCGAATAATACATGCCTAGACAAATAATGTCAAGGCTGTGTTTGTTTTGGCAATTTTCTGACCTATTTATGACTAAACTCCCTGGATGGCGACACTTCCCCCCTCCTCCGGCCCCAAGGGCTCACCACGTTCCCTCTCCGGCCTGCTGCCTTTTCTGCGTCCCTACCGAGGCCGCATCCTGCTGGCCGCGGTCTTCCTGGTGCTGGCAGCGGTAGCGACCCTGGTGTTCCCGCTGGCCTTGCGCGGCCTGATCGACGGCGGCTTCAGCGCGGCCGGCAAAGGCGAGCAACTAATGGCCTTGCGCACGCATTTCTTCGAGCTGTTTGCCGTGGCCGCCGCGCTGGGGCTTTTTTCGGCCGGCCGTTTTTACATGGTGAGCTGGCTGGGCGAGCGCGTGACGGCCGATTTGCGCAATGCGGTCTATGCCCATGTATTACGGCAAAGCCCGGAATTTTTTGAGACCACGCAGACCGGCGAGGTGCTGTCGCGCCTGACCGGCGATACCACGCTGGTGCAGACCGTCGTGGGCTCCTCGCTGAGCATGGGCCTGCGCAATGCCGTGATGGGCGTGGGCGCGCTGGGCATGCTGGTCTATACCAACCCCTATTTAATGGTGCAGGTGCTGGGCGTGCTGGTGCTGATCGTCGCGCCCTCGGTGTGGTTCGGCCGGCGCGTGCGCAAGCTCTCGCGCGCCAGCCAGGACCGCGTGGCCGACTCCAGCGCAATCGCCGCCGAGGTGCTCAATGCGATTCCGGTGGTGCAAAGCTACACGGCCGAAGCGCGTGAAGCCGGGCGTTTCGACCAGTCGACCACCCGGGCCTTCAACACCGCCGTGCGCCGCGCCGGGGCGCGTTCGGTGCTGGTGGCCTTCATCATCATCGCGACCTCGGCGGCGCTGCTGTGGGGCCTGTACCAGGGCACGCAGGCCGTGATGCGCGGCGACATCACGGCGGGCCACCTGGGCCAGACCGTGGTCTACGTGATCATCCTGGCCAGCGCTTCGGCGGTGCTGGGCGAGGTCTACGGCGACCTGCTGCGCGCGGCGGGCGCGACGGAGCGGCTGATGGAGCTGCTGGCCTCGCGCTCGCCCGTCAGCTCACCGGCCCAGCCTGTACCGGCCCGGCTGACGCAGGCGGGCAGCGCGGTCCGCTTTGAGGCGGTGAACTTTCACTACCCTTCGCGCCCGGCGCAAGCCGCGCTCAGCGATTTCAGCCTCAGCGTGGCGCCCGGTGAGACCGTGGCCATCGTCGGGCCCAGCGGCGCGGGCAAGAGCACGGTGTTCCAGTTGCTGCTGCGTTTTTACGACCCGGCTTCGGGCCGCATAGAACTCGACGGCGTGCGCACCGACGCCATGGCGCTGGAGGACCTGCGCCAGCGCATAGGCATGGTGCCGCAGGACGCGGTGATCTTCTCCACCAGCGCACTGGAAAACATCCGCTACGGCAAGCCCGGGGCCAGCGACGAGGAAACCTGCGCCGCCGCGAAAGCCGCCTTCGCGCACGAGTTCATCACGGCCCTGCCCGAGGGCTACGACACCTTTCTGGGCGAGCGCGGCGTACGCCTGTCGGGCGGGCAGCGCCAGCGCATCGCGATCGCACGCGCCATGCTGAAGAACTCGCCGCTGCTGCTGCTCGACGAAGCCACCAGCGCGCTGGACGCCGAAAGCGAACGCATGGTGCAGGCGGCGCTGGAGTCGGCCATGAAGGGCCGCACCACGCTGGTGATCGCCCACCGCCTGGCCACGGTGCAGCAGGCCGACCGCATCCTGGTGCTGGACCACGGCCGGCTGGTGGAACAAGGCACCCACACCGAACTGGTGGCCCGTGGCGGCGTCTATGCGCGGCTGGCCGCCCTTCAGTTCACTGTATGAGGCCCGTCGAAACGGCCGCCCCGAGCCGGTTGCCGAATTCAAGTCCGGCGTTATGCATTATTCGCATAGATTGTGGTGCACAATGCCTTGGACTATTCGGGAGCGGGCTTTTAAGCTCCGTGCACTGAGTTTCACCAAGACATCCCACAAGGAGTTTTCATGTCGCACGCCTCATCCGGCCCCGTCTCCGCGGGCGCCCACCCCCTGCCCTCCTACCTCCAGGCCGACAACCTCGGCCCCTGGGGCAACTACCTGCAGCAGGTCGACCGGGTCATCCCCCACCTGGGCAGCCTTGCGCGCTGGGCCGAGACGCTCAAGCGCCCCAAGCGCGTGCTGATCGTCGACGTGCCCATCCACATGGACGACGGCACCGTGGCCCACTTCGAGGGCTACCGCGTGCAGCACAACGTCTCGCGCGGCCCCGGCAAGGGCGGCGTGCGTTTCCACCAGGACGTCACGCTGTCGGAAGTGATGGCCCTGTCGGCCTGGATGTCCGTCAAGAACGCGGCGGTCAACGTGCCTTACGGCGGCGCCAAGGGCGGCATACGCGTGGACCCCAAGAAGCTTTCCCGCGGCGAACTCGAGCGCATGACGCGCCGCTACACCAGCGAGATCGGCATCATCATCGGCCCCAACAAGGACATCCCGGCGCCCGACGTCAACACCAACGACCAGATCATGGCGTGGATGATGGACACCTACTCGATGAACACCGGCTCCACCTCCACCGGCGTGGTCACCGGCAAGCCGGTGGACCTGGGCGGCTCACTGGGCCGGCGTGAGGCCACGGGCCGCGGCGTCTACACCGTGGGCGTGGAAGCGGCCAAGCACATAGGCCTGGACATCGCGACCTCGCGCATCGCGGTGCAGGGTTTCGGCAATGTGGGCGGCGTGGCGGGCAAGCTGTTTGCCGAAACCGGCGCGCGCGTGGTGGCGGTGCAGGACCACGGCGGCACGATTTACCGCGAAGCCGGCCTGGACGTGCCGGCCCTGCTCAGGCATGTGGAAGCCAACGGCAGCGTCGCCGGTTTCGCTGAAGCCGAAGTCATCGCCAACGACAAGTTCTGGGACGTGGACTGCGACATCCTGATCCCCGCCGCGCTCGAGCAACAGATCACCGAAGCCAACGCCGGCCGCATCAAGGCGCGCATGATCATCGAAGGCGCGAACGGCCCGACCACGCCGGCCGCCGACGACATCCTGCACGACCGCAACATCCTGGTGCTGCCGGACGTGATCGCCAACGCCGGCGGCGTGACGGTCAGCTACTTTGAATGGGTGCAGGATTTCTCCAGCTTCTTCTGGGACGAGGAAGAAATCAACAAGCGCCTGGTCAAGATCATGAAGGACGCCTTCGCCGGCGTCTGGCATGTGGCCCAGGACCAGAAGGTCAGCCTGCGCACCGCAACCTTCATCGTGGCCTGCAAACGCATACTGCACACGCGCGAGCTGCGCGGCCTCTATCCCTGATGGAGCATGCGCCCGACGGCCCCGGCGACGGGCGGCCCGCGATGGCCGCTTTTCGCCGGCCCGCGGCCGCCTTGTTTCTGGGTGCCCTGGTGGCGGTCCTTGCGGCGCTGCTGGGGCCTTTGCTCGACGGCCCGGCCGTGGCGCGCTGGAGCGTGCAAAGTTATGAAGACGAAAACCTGCGGGCCGCCTTCGCGCTGATCGCCATCCGCCACCTGCCGATGTTCCTGCTCGCGGTGGCGGCCGGCAATGTGGCGTTCAGGCTGCTCAAAAACACCTCGCTCACCCTGGTGGTGATCAGCAGCCTGCCGTGGCTGCTCTACGTCGCCGTGACCGGCACCCTGGACTCCATGGCCGTCGGCGAAAGCCCGTTCAGCTGGGTGAGTTATGAGCCGGCCTATTTCATCTGGCCGCATTTTGTCGCCATCCCCCTGGGGCTTTATGCGGCGAGCCGCATGGTGCGGCGGCGGCAGATGGCAGTGCCCGGCGGCTGAGCGGCCAGGCTACTGCAGCGTTTCCTTGACCGCCGCCGGCAGCGGCAAGGGCATGACTTCAATGCCCTCTTCCAGCAGCTCGACGGCTTCGCGCACGCTGGTCTGGCCGCGTATGCTGCGCGCTTCCTGCTCACCGTAGTGCATGCGGCGCGCCTCGTCGGCAAAACGCGTTCCCACATCCTCGGTATTGGCCAGCACGTGGCGCAGGGCCTGCAGAAATGCGGCCTGCTGCGCCTGGCTGGCGCCGGCCGGCATGCCCGCGACGGCGGCCATGCTGCGCCCCGCAACGCCCTCCTGCGCATTCACGGCGGTGGAAGGCGATGGGGACTGTTTTGCCGACGCGTCCGGGTCCTGGCGACCGCCCAGGTTCAGGCGTGGCGCGCTTGGGAGTTTTTGCACGCTTTTGTCGGCGCACAGCGGGCATTCGACCAGGCCGCGCGACAGCTGGCTCTGGAAATCGTCTTCGGACGCAAACCAGCCTTCAAACGCATGCTGGTGCGAACACTGGAGATTCAGGACCTTCATGGGCGGATTATCACCGGGGAGTCAGGCAATGGCGGGCTGCCAGTCCAAAGCCCATGCGCCCGACAGCACGTTTTGCACCCACAGCGCGCCCGTCAGTGTTTTGGCGTCGGTCACCTGCCCGTTCGCGCACCATGCCAGCAACTCGGCGGACGTGGCGGTAAAGACATCGAGGAATTCACCGGCGTCGAGCTTGCGCGGGCCCTGCGCCAGCCCGCGCGCGAACCAGATGTCGATGAACTCGGTTGAATAGGAGATCACCGGGTGTAGCACACCGGCGCGCGCCCACTCGCGCGCTGTGTAGCCGGTTTCCTCGAGCAGCTCGCGTTGCGCGCAGGCCAGAGAGGCCTCGCCCGGATCCAGCTTGCCCGCGGGGAACTCGACCATGACGGCCTGCACCGGGTAGCGGTATTGACGCTCCAGCACCAGGCGGCCGTCGTCGCATTGGGCCACGATCATCACGGCGCCGGGGTGGATGATGTATTCGCGCGTCGCCTGCGTGCCGTCCGGCAGGCTGACGGTGTCGCGCATGGCGTGGAGGAAATGACCCTTGAGGATTTCCGTGGAAGCCAGCCGGGTCTCCACAAGATGCGCATCGGCCGGCTTGCCGGCTTCAAGGTCGCCCGGTAGCGCGGCTTTTTTCATGGCCGGTGCTTGAACAGGTAGCGCCAGGTGAAACCGGGAAAGGCGAAGGTGATGAAGAGCGCGCCGGTGATGGCGTAAAACTCCCAGCCCTGCGGCGCAATCTGGCCGCCGCGCTGCTCGAGGTAGAGGCCCAAGCCGCCTATGAGGAAATACCAGACGACCATTTCACCCAGCCGGACGGCGAGGTTTTTGGGCTGCTTGAGGGCGTAGACCGCGAACAGGCGGTTGCTGACAAAAGGCAGGTTGGCCGCCAGCAGGGCCAGCAACACCACCAGCCAGACCGAAGCCGTTTGTGTCATGAACCCAGGGACTTGACGATGCTGCTGATCGACTGGGAGCACAGCGTCATCAGGCCGCCGGGCAGCATGCCCAGGATCAGGATCATCGCGCCGTTGATCGCGAGCACCACCTTGGCGTCCGTCGGCCCGGAAACCGGCTGGGCGTTGTGGGCCAGCGGCGCGTCAAAGTACATGACCTTGACCACGCGCAGGTAATAGAAGGAGCCGACCAGCGACATGACCACGGCAAACACGGCCAATGCGATATAGCTGGCCTGTTGCGACGAAACCAGCGCCTGCAGGACGGACAGCTTGGCATAAAAACCCACCAGCGGCGGCAGGCCGGCCAGCGAGAACATGCAGATGGCCATCACGCCCGCGTACAGGGGGCTGCGCTGGTTCAGGCCGGCCAGGTCGACGATGTCCTCGGACTCGTGGCCGGCGCGCGCCAGCAGCATGATGATGCCGAAGGCGCCCAGGGTGGTGAGCACATAGGTCAGGGCATAGAACATCGCCGCGCTGTAGGCGGACTCGGTGTTGAGCTGGTTGCCGTTGACCACGCCGGCCAGCAGGCCGAGCAGCAGGAAACCCATCTGGGAGATGGTCGAGAAGGCCAGCATGCGCTTGAGGTTGGACTGGGCGATGGCGGCCAGGTTGCCGACCAGCAGCGAGCCTATCGCCATCAGGGCCAGCATCTGCTGCCAGTCGATCGCCAGCGGCAGCAGGCCCTCGACCAGCAGGCGTATGCAGATCGCGAAGGCCGCGAGCTGGGGCGCGCCGCCTATCAGCAGCGTCACCGCCGTGGGCGCGCCCTGGTAAACGTCGGGCAGCCACATGTGGAAGGGCACGGCACCGAGCTTGAAGGCCAGGCCGGCCACGATGAAGACCAGGCCGAAAATCAGCACCTGGTGGCGGACCTGGCGGCTGGCGATGGCGTTGAACACGTCGTTGAGATCGAGCGAGCCGGTCGCGCCGTAGAGCATGGACAGGCCGTACAGCAGGAAGCCCGAGGCCAGCGCACCCAGCACAAAATACTTCATGGCCGCTTCGGTGGCGATGGCGTTGTCGCGGCGCAGGGCCACCAGCGCGTAGCTGGACAGCGTCAGCAACTCCAGGCCCATGTAGATCACCAGGAAGTTGTGGCCCGAGATCATCACGAACATGCCCACCAGCGCAAACAGGCTCAGCGTGAAGAATTCGCCGCCGCGCAGCATCTCGCGGTCCGCGGCATAAGGCCGGCCGTACACCAGCGTGATCATCAGGGTGATGCAGGCAAAGCATTTGAGCCAGCTGCCCATGGGGTCGACGACCACCATGTTGCCGAAACCGTAGAAAGTCTGCCCGCCCACCGCGTAGGCGGCTTCCATGGCGGCCACCACGGCCAGCGTCAGCAGGGTGAGCACATAGGTGAGCGTGCGCTGCGGCGTCTTGACGCCCAGGTCCACCAGCGCGATCACGCAGGCCATGGTCAGGAGTATGAGTTCGGGATAAACCGCGATCCAGGAGAGTTTGTCTATCATCTGAATTCTTTGTAGTTGCTCGGTCGGCTTCAGTTCAGCTTGGAGACTGCGACATGCTTGAGCAGGTCGGCGACCGACGTGTTCATCACGTCCGTGAAAGGCTTGGGATAAATGCCCATGTACAGCACGGCAATGGCCAGCATGGCCAGCATCAGGAACTCGCGGCTGTTGATGTCGGTGAGCGCCTTGACGTCTTCATTGGCCACGGGGCCCAGGTAAACGCGCTTGTACATCCACAAGGTATAGGCCGCGCCGAAAATCAGCGCGGTCGCCGCCGCGCCGCCTATCCAGAAGTTGGTCTTCACGGCGCCCAGGATCACCATCCACTCGCCGACAAAACCCGCCGTGGCCGGCAGGCCGCAGTTGGCCATGGCGAACAGCAAGGCAAAAGCCGCGAACTTGGGCATGGTGTTCACCACGCCGCCGTAGCTGGCAATTTCACGCGAATGGACGCGGTCGTACAGCACGCCTATGCACAGGAACATGGCGCCCGAGACAAAACCGTGGGCAATCATCTGCACCAAGCCGCCGGAAACACCGAGGTCATTGAAGATGAAAAAGCCCAGCGTGACAAAACCCATGTGGGCCACCGACGAGTAGGCCACCAGTTTTTTCATGTCCTGCTGCACCAGGGCCACCAGGCCGACGTAGACGACGGCGATCAGCGACAGCGCGATCATCAGCCAGGCCCATTCGTGCGAAGCGTCCGGGGCGATGGGCATGGAAAAACGCAGGAAACCGTAGGCGCCCAGCTTCAGCATGATGGCCGCCAGCACGGCGGAACCGCCGGTGGGCGCCTCGACGTGCACGTCAGGCAGCCAGGTGTGGACCGGCCACATCGGCACCTTGACGGCAAAGGCGGCGAAGAAGGCAAAGAACAGCAGCGTCTGTATGGTGCCGCCCAGCGGCAGCTTGTGCCAGGTCAGGATGTCGAAGCTGCCGCCCGACTTGTTGTACAGGTAGATCAGCGCCACCAGCATCAGCAGCGAGCCGAGCAAGGTGTAGAGGAAGAACTTGAAGGCCGCGTAAATCTTGTTGGGGCCGCCCCAGATGCCAATGATCAGGTACATCGGGATCAGCGTGGCCTCGAAGAACACGTAGAACAGGATGCCGTCCAGCGCCGAGAACACGCCGATCATGAGCCCGCTCAGGATCAGGAAAGAAGCCATGTACTGGTTCACGCGCGTGGTGATGGCTTCCCAGCTGGCGATGACGACCACCACATTGATGAAGGCCGTGAGCAGCACGAACCACAGCGAGATGCCGTCGACACCCACGTGGTAATTGACGTTGAAGCGCTGGATCCAACTGCCCTTCTCCACGAATTGCATGGCCGAGGTGCCCAGTTCGAAGCCGCCGTACAAAGGCAGCGTGACCAGGAAACTGACGACCGCGCCTATCAGCGCGACCCAGCGAACGCTGCGCGCCTGCTCGTCACGCCCCAGCGCCAGCAGAACCACACCAAAAACAATCGGTGTCCAGATCGCAAGACTCAACAAACCCATTCTTGTTCTTCCTTGATTTTGTTGAACTGATCAGCGATTGAGCCAGACGAAATACGTCATCAACACAAACACGCCAACAATCATGCCGAAGGCATAGTGGTAGATGTAACCGGACTGCAGCCGGCGCACCACGCCGGAGACCCAGCCGACCAGTTTCCAGGAGCCGTTGACCAGCGCGCCGTCGATCAGCTTCTGGTCGCCGCCCTTCCAGAGCGCGGTGCCGAGCATGCGCGTGCCGCGGGCCAGCACGTTTTCATTGAACCAGTCGAAGTAATACTTGTTGTCGAGCAACGTGAACACGGGCATGAACATGCGCTTGATCGCGGCCGGCAGGGCCGGGTTGACCATGTACATATACCAGGCCAGCACCGAGCCCGACAGGGCCAGCCAGAACGGCGCGGCGGTGAGGCCGTGCAAGGCCATCTGGGCCGGGCCGTGGAACAGCTGCTTGAGCTCTTCCATGGCGGGGTGTTTCTCGAGGTTCACGAAGATGGCGTCCTTGAAGAACCCGCCGTACAGCATGGGCTCGATCGTCATGAAGCCGATGACCACCGACGGAATCGCCAGCAGGATCAGCGGCACCGTCACCACCCAGGGGGACTCGTGCGGCGCATGGTGCTCGCCATGGTGGCCGTGGTCGTCGTGGCCGTGGTGGTGGGCGTCGGGGTTCTGGTCGAAGCGCTCCTTGCCGTGGAACACCAGGAAATACAGGCGGAAGGAATAAAAGGCCGTCACGAAGACGCCTGCCAGCACCGCAAAATATGCAAAACCGGCACCCGCCAGGTGGCTCTCATGCACGGCTTCGATGATGCTGTCCTTGGAGTAGAAACCCGCGAACAAAGGCGTGCCTATCAGGGCCAGCGTGCCCAGCAGCGAGGTGATCCAGGTGATGGGCATGTACTTGCGCACGCCGCCCATCCAGCGGATGTCCTGGTTGTGGTGCATGCCGATGATGACCGAGCCTGCCGCCAGGAACAGCAGTGCCTTGAAGAAGGCATGGGTCATCAGGTGGAACACCGCGACGGAATAGGCCGAAGCGCCCAGCGCCACCGTCATGTAACCCAGCTGCGACAGCGTGGAATACGCGACCACGCGTTTGATGTCATTCTGGATGATGCCGAGAAAGCCCATGAACAGGGCCGTGATGGCGCCTATCACCATGACGAAGCTCAGCGCGGTGTCGCTGAGCTCAAACAGCGGCGACATGCGCGCCACCATGAAGATACCGGCGGTCACCATGGTGGCCGCGTGGATCAGCGCGGAGATGGGGGTCGGGCCTTCCATGGAGTCGGGTAGCCAGACGTGCAGCGGGAATTGCGCCGACTTGCCCATGGCGCCGATGAAAAGGCAGATGCAGACCACGGTCACCAGCATCCAGCCGGTTCCGGGGAATGTCAGTTTGGAGAGTTCATCGGCCTTGGCAAAGGCCTCGGCGTAGTTCAGCGTGCCGGCATAGGCGGCGATCAGGCCGATGCCGAGGATGAAGCCGAAGTCGCCCACGCGGTTGACCAGGAAGGCCTTCATGTTGGCGAAGATGGCGGTCGGCTTGTTGAACCAGAAACCGATCAGCAAATAGGACACCAGGCCCACGGCTTCCCAGCCGAAGAACAGCTGCAGCATGTTGTTGCTCATGACGAGCATCAGCATGGAGAAAGTGAACAGCGAGATGTAAGCGAAGAAGCGGTTGTAGCCCTCGTCTTCCTCCATATAGCCTATGGTGTAGATGTGCACCATCAGGGACACAAAGGTCACCACGCACATCATCATGGCCGTGAGGCCGTCGACCAGGAAGCCGATTTCCATTTTCAGGCCGCCGACGTTCATCCAGGTGTAGAGCGTTTCGTTGAAACGCGCGCCGTCGACGGCCACGCTCTTGAGCGTCATGGCCGAAATGATGAAGGCCACCAGCACGCCGAGAATCGTCAGGCTGTGCGACAGGCGCCGGCCTATCCAGTTGCCGCCGAAGGAAGTGCCGAGGATACCGGCCGCCAGGGCGCCGGCCAGCGGCGCCAGCGGGACGGCCAGCAGGGCCGATGCGGAGAGGGTTTGGCTCATCTTGTTTTTAGCCTTGGAGCGTGTTGAGTTCGTCGACGTTGATGCTGGACTTATTGCGGAACAGCAGCACCAGGATGGCCAGGCCTATGGCCGATTCGGCCGCGGCGACGGTCAGGATGAAGAACACAAAAACCTGGCCGGCCATGTCGTTCAGGTAGTACGAGAAGGCCACAAAATTCATGTTGACGGCCAGCAGCATGAGCTCGATGGCCATGAGCAGCACGATGAGGTTTTTGCGATTCAGGAAGATGCCGATGACCGACAGCGCGAACAGCATCGCGCCCAGCGAAAGAAAATGTCCCAGGGTGAGCGTCATGCCTTCTTCTCCTCGGCGGGTACAGCTGCCACAACCGGCGGTGCGGCGACGACGACGGATTTCATCTTGACCAGGCTCACGCGGTCCGAGCGCTTGACCCGGATCTGCTCCGACGGGTTCTGGTATTTGGAGTCCTTGCGCGCGCGCAGGGTCAGCGCGATGGCGGCAATGATGGCCACCAGCAGGATCACCGCGGCGACTTCCAGCGGATACAGGTATTCGGAGTACAGCAGCTTGCCGAGCTCCTTGGTGTTGGAAAGCTGCGCGCCTATCTGGCCCGCGCCGGCCGCGACCTTGGGTGGCTCACGAAAGCCGCCCATCAGCACGTAAGACATTTCCAGCGCGATAATGGCGCCGACGGAGCCGGCCAGCGGGAAATGCTTCCAGAAGCCCTTGCGGACACTGTCGATGTTGATGTCCAGCATCATCACGACGAACAGGAAGAGCACCATCACGGCGCCCACGTAGACCAGCACCAGCGTGATGGCCAGGAACTCGGCCTTGAGCAGAATCCAGACGGCGGACGCCTGGAAGAATGCCAGCACGAGGTACAGCGCCGCATGCACCGGGTTGCGCGCGGTAATCACCTTGAATGCCGCAAACAGCAGCACCGCGGCGAAAACATAAAAAAGACCTGTTTTAGCGTCCATGTTGTTGTGGATTCTTTCTTGAGCCAGCGGCCTGGGGTTCAGCGGTACTTGGCATCCGCCGCGCGGTTGGCGGCGATTTCGGACTCATAACGGTCGCCCACGGCCAGCAGCATCTCTTTGGTGAAATACAGGTCGCCGCGTTTTTCGCCGTGGTATTCAAAGATGTGGGTCTCGACGATGGAGTCGACCGGGCAGCTTTCTTCGCAGAAACCGCAGAAGATGCATTTGGTCAGGTCGATGTCGTAGCGCGAGGTGCGGCGGCTGCCGTCTTCACGCACATCGGATTCGATAGTGATGGCCATGGCCGGGCAAACCGCTTCGCAGAGCTTGCAGGCGATGCAGCGCTCTTCGCCGTTGTCATAGCGGCGCAGGGCGTGCAAGCCGCGAAAACGCGGGCTCAGCGGGGTTTTTTCCTCGGGGAACTGGACCGTGATCTTGCGGCTGAACATGTACTTGCCGGTCAGGGCCATGCCCTTGAACAGCTCGGTGAGCATGAAGCTCGAAACAAAATCCTTGACGGAAGCAACTGCGGAAGACATGGTTCTATTTCCAGATGTTGTAGGGGGTCTGCATCCAGGCACCGACCACCACCAGCCAGACAAGGGTGACAGGGATAAAAATCTTCCAACCCAGGCGCATGATCTGGTCATAACGGAAACGCGGGAAGGTGGCGCGCACCCACAGGAACATGGTGACCACGACAAAGGTCTTGGCGCCCAGCCAGATCCAGCCCGGGATGAAGCTCAGCGCTTCAACGGGTGGCAACCAGCCGCCCAGGAACATCAGCACGGCCAGGATGGCGACCAGCCACATGTTGGCGTATTCAGCCAGGAAGAACATCGCGAAGGCCATGCCCGAGTATTCGACCATGTGGCCTGCCACGATTTCGGATTCGCCTTCAACGACGTCAAAGGGGTGGCGGTTGGTCTCGGCCAGGCCGGAGATGAAGTACACGACAAAGATCGGCAACAGCGGCAGCCAGTTCCAGGACAGGAAGGTCCAGCCGCTGCTGGCCAGCATGCCCTTGCCCTGGCTCATCACGATGTCGGTCATGTTGAGGCTGCCCGACACCATGAGCACCACCACCAGGCAAAAACCCATGGCGATTTCATAACTCACCATTTGCGCCGAGGCACGCATGGCGCCCAGGAAGGCGTATTTGGAGTTGGAGGCCCAACCCGCGATGATCACGCCATACACCTCCAGCGAGGTGATGGCCATGAGGAACAGCAGGCCCGCGTTGATGTTGGCCAGCGCGATCTCGGGGCCAAAGGGAATGACGGCCCAGGCGGCCAGAGCCGGCATGATGGTCATGATGGGACCGAGCACGAACAGGCCCTTGCTGGCCGCCGTGGGGATAATGATTTCCTTGGTCAGCAGCTTGAGCGCATCGGCGATCGGCTGCAGCAGGCCGAAAGGCCCGACACGGTTGGGGCCCAGGCGGATCTGGGTAAAGCCGATGGCCTTGCGTTCCCACAGCGTGAGGTAGGCCACACAACCCATCAGCGGCGCCAGCACGCAGACGATCTTGATGAGCGTCCACAGCACGGGCCACACGGTGCCCGGCCAGATGCCGCCCATCAAACCCTGGCCGAAGGCGAAGATTCCGTCAATCATGCGCCTGCTCCTTCAAGCTGGGCTTGCAGGCCGGCGGCCTGGCGGGCATCGGCCGTGAGCTGCAGCGAGGTCGCGCGCCTGACCAGTCCGTCGAGCTGGTAAATGCTGGCCACGGCAGGCGCCTGGGCGGCAACTGCCGACAGGTCGATACCTGCCTGGGTGCCGTTGCCCAGCTTGTCCGCGGGCAGCTGCGCCGCATCGGCACCAGCGACCTGCTTGAGCACGTCCTGCGAGGATTCAAAATCAAAGCCGGGCAAGCCCAGCAGGTTGGCAAGCACGCGCAACACCTTCCAGGCCGGGCGCGTATCGCCCAGCGGCTTGACGACGGCGTGAAAGCCCTGCACGCGGCCTTCGGCGTTCACAAAGGTGCCGGAGGTTTCGGTGAAGGGAGCGATGGGCAGCAGCACGTCGCTGAAAGCCATGTTGGCCTTGAAGGGGCTCAGCGTCACGACCATTTGCGCGGTATTGAGCGAGGACTTGGCCCTGGCGCCCGCAGCCGAATCAAACTCGGGTTCGTTGTTGAGCAGGATCACGGCCTTGAGCTGGCCGTCCAGCATCTGGCCGGCATTGAGGCCCTTGCCGGCTGGCAAGGCGCCGGCCAGCTGTGCGCCCACGGTGTTGGCCGCTTCGGTGAGGTAGCCCACGCTGGCGCCGGTCTGCGCGCCAATCCAGTTGGCCAGCGCCAGCAGGCTGGAGGCCTTGGCGTGGTGAGCCGCGGCATTGCCCAGCAAAATGGCTTTGCGCTCGCCGCCCAGCAGGGACTTGGCGATGGCCTTGGCCGCATCGGTGGCCTGGCCGGCTGCCGGGGCCGTGACGCCCTTGTCGGCGGCAACTGCGGCGGCCACATCGGCCAGGGCCTGGGCCCAGGCTTCAGGCGCTGCGAGCAGCGTGTTGGCGACGGGCATGGCCCAGGCATCGGCGTTTGCCAGTTCGGTGGCGGAATTGATGGTGCTCAGCGCCCCGCCCCTGCGCACGGCCTGGCGTATGCGTTGTGCGAACAGCGGATGGTCCTTGCGCAGGTTGGAACCCACCACGAGCACACGCTGCAGCTGCGACAGCGAAGCGATAGACGTGCCCAGCCAGCGTATGGCCGAAGGCGCGGCGAACTCGGCATTGCGCAGGCGGTAGTCGATGTTCTCGCTGCCCAGGCCGCGCATCAGCGAGGCGGCCAGGTAGAGTTCTTCGAGCGTGCTGTGCGGGCTGGCCAGGGTGCCGATGCTGGCGGCGCCGTGGTCGGCCTTGATCTGCTTGAGGCCGTTGGCCACGTATTCGAGCGCGGTCTGCCAGTCGACAGTTTTCCATTCACCGCCCTGCTTGAGCATGGGGCTGGTCAGGCGTTCGTCGCCGTTGAGGGCTTCATACGAAAAACGGTCGCGGTCGGCGATCCAGCATTCGTTGATGTCTTCGTTCTCCAGGGGCACGACGCGCATGACCTTGTTGCTCTTGACCTGGACGATCAGGTTGGCGCCGGTCGAATCGTGCGGGCTGACCGACTTGCGGCGCGACAGCTCCCAGGTGCGGGCGCTGTAGCGGAAAGGCTTGCTGGTCAGCGCGCCGACCGGACAGATATCGATCATGTTGCCGGACAGTTCGGAGTCCACCGACATGCCGACGAAGGTTTCGATCTCGGCGTGCTCGCCGCGGTGCGACATGCCGAGCTCCATCACGCCGGCCACTTCCTGGCCGAAACGCACGCAGCGCGTGCAATGGATGCAGCGGCTCATCTCCTGCATGGAGATCAGCGGGCCGACGTCCTTGTGGAAGACCACGCGCTTTTCTTCCTCGTAGCGCGATTCACTGCCGCCGTAGCCGACGGCCAGGTCCTGCAGCTGGCACTCGCCGCCCTGGTCGCAGATCGGGCAGTCCAGCGGGTGGTTGATCAGCAGGAACTCCATCACGCCCTTCTGGGCCTTGATGGCTTTGTCGTTCTTGGTGCGCACGATCATGCCCTGGGTGACGGGCGTGGCGCAGGCCGGCATGGGCTTGGGCGCTTTTTCCACATCGACCAGGCACATGCGGCAGTTGGCGGCAATGCTGAGCTTCTTGTGATAGCAGAAATGCGGAATATAGGTGCCGGCTTTTTCGGCCGCATGCATCACCGTGCTGCCTTCAAGCACTTCCACCTTCTGGCCGTCGAGTTCTATTTCAACCATATTTTTTTCTTTCCGCGGTTCAGGCTTGCGCGGCAGCCGAAACCGGAGCGTGGGAGACTTGTGGCTTGATCATGGCTTCAAACTCATGGCGGAAATGCTTGATCATGGCGCGCACCGGCATGGCCGCGGCATCGCCCAGCGCGCAGATGGTGCGGCCCTGGATGTTGTCGGCCACCGAGTTGAGCAGGTCCATGTCGGTCTGTTTGCCGTGGCCGTTGTGGATGCGGTCCACGACGCGCCATAGCCAGCCCGTGCCTTCGCGGCAAGGCGTGCACTGGCCGCAGGATTCATGCATGTAGAAGTAGGACAGGCGCTTGAGCGACTCGACCATGCAGCGGCTGTCGTCCATGACGATCACCGCGCCCGAGCCCAGCATGGAGCCGGCCTTGGCGATGGAGTCGTAGTCCATGGTGCATTCCATCATGATGGAAGCCGGCAGCACGGGGGCCGACGACCCGCCGGGGATCACGGCCTTGAGCGTGCGGCCCTTGCGCACGCCACCGGCGAGCTCCAGCAGCTTGGAAAACGGCGTGCCCATGGGCACTTCATAATTGCCCGGCAGTTCGACGTCGCCCGAGACCGAGTAGATCTTGGTGCCGCCGTTGTTGGGCTTGCCGCATTCGAGGTAGGCTTGGCCGCCGTTGCGGATGATCCAGGGCACGGCCGCGAAGGTCTCGGTGTTGTTGATGGTGGTGGGCTTGCCGTAGAGGCCGAAGCTGGCCGGAAACGGCGGCTTGAAGCGCGGCTGGCCTTTTTTGCCTTCGAGCGACTCGAGCAGCGCGGTTTCCTCGCCGCAGATATAGGCGCCAAAGCCGTGCGAGGCATGCAGCTGGAAACTGAAGCCGCTGCCGAAGATGTTGTCGCCCAGCAGGCCGGCGGCACGCGCCTCTTCGAGCGCTTCTTCAAAGCGCTGGTAGGTCGCGAAAATTTCGCCGTGGATGTAGTTGTAGCCCACGCTGATGCCCATGGCATAGGCGGCGATCGCCATGCCTTCGATCACGCTGTGCGGGTTGTACTGCATGATGTCGCGGTCTTTGCAGGTGCCCGGCTCGCCCTCGTCCGAGTTGCAGACCAGGTATTTCTGGCCCGGGAACTGGCGCGGCATGAAGCTCCACTTGAGCCCGGTCGGGAAACCCGCGCCGCCGCGGCCGCGCAGGCTGCCGGCCTTGACTTCGGCAATGACCTGGTCGGGCGTCATGCCCTCGCCGCCGTCCTGCTTGAGGATCTTGCGCAGGGCCTGGTAGCCGCCGCGGGCTTCGTAGTCCTTCAGGCGCCAGTTGCTGCCGTTGAGGTCGGCCAGGATTTGCGGGTTGATGTGCCGGCCGTGGAAGCAGGTCTGCACGCCGGTGGCCGCGAACTGGGACAGCACGCTTTGCGCGGCTGCGCTGTTGGGAGACAGGGGTGCGAGCGTCATGGTTGCTTTGCCTCGGCGGATTTGAGACCTTCGATGAGCTGGTCCAGCTTCTCGTTGCTCATGAAGCTGCACATGGTGAGGTCGTTGACCAGCATCACCGGCGAATCCGCGCAGGCGCCCAGGCATTCGGATTGCTGCAGCGTGAACAGGCCGTCGGCACTGGTCTCGCCCACGGCGATGCCCAGCTTGTGCTCCAGGTGCTTGAGCGCCTTGGCGCCGTCACGCAACTGGCACGGCAGGTTGGTGCAGACGTTGAGCTTGTACTTGCCAACGGGACGCTGGTTGTACATGTTGTAGAAGGTGGTGACTTCGTGCACGGCGATGGGCGCCATGCCGAGGTATTCGGCCACGGCTTTTTCGCTCTCGGCGCTCACGTAGCCGTGCTCTTCCTGCAAGATGGTCAGGCAGGCCATGACGGCCGACTGTTTCTGGTCCGCGGGGTATTTGGCGACTTCGCGGTCGAAGCGCGCTCTGGTTTGTTCAGAAATCATGGGGGCTAGCGGTCAATTTCACCGAACACAATATCCATGGTGCCGATCACGGCGACGGCGTCGGCGATCATGTGGCCGCGCGACATTTCGTCCATGGCCGCGAGGTGCGGGAAACCCGGCGGACGGATCTTCAGGCGATAGGGCTTGTTCGCGCCGTCACTGACGATGTAGATGCCGAACTCGCCCTTGGGATGCTCGACCGCCGCATAGGCTTCGCCTTCGGGCACGTGGAAGCCTTCGGTGAAGAGCTTGAAGTGGTGGATCAGCTCTTCCATGTTGGTCTTCATGGACTCGCGGTCCGGCGCGGCGACCTTGTGGTTGCTGGTGATGACGGGGCCGGGATTCACGCGCAGCCAGTCCACGCACTGCTTGATGATGCGGTTGGACTGGCGCATTTCTTCGACGCGGACCAGGTAGCGGTCGTAGCAGTCGCCGGTCTTGCCGACCGGGATGTCGAAGTCCATCTTGTCGTAGACGTCGTAGGGCTGCTGCTTGCGCAGGTCCCAGGCAAAACCCGAGCCCCTGAGCATGGGACCGGTGAAGCCGAGATTGAGGGCTCGCTCGGGCGAGACGACGCCCACGCCGACGGTGCGCTGCTTCCAGATGCGGTTGTCGGTCAGCAAGGTTTCGTATTCATCGACGTAGCCCGGGAATTTGTTGGCGAAGTCCTCGATGAAGTCGAGCAGCGAGCCCTGGCGGTTCTCGTTGAGCGCCGCGATGGCCTTCGCGTTCTTGACCTTGCTGACGCGGTACTGCGGCATGCTCTCGGGCAGGTCGCGGTAGACGCCGCCCGGGCGGAAATAGGCCGCGTGCATGCGCGCGCCGGAGACGGCCTCGTACATGTCGAACAGGGCCTCTCGCTCGCGGAAGCAGTAGATCAGGATGTTCATCGCGCCGCAGTCGAAACCGTGCGCGCCCAGCCACAGCAGGTGGTTGAGCAGGCGCGTGATTTCGGCGTACATCACGCGGATGTACTGCGCGCGCACCGGCACGTCGACGCCGAGCAGTTTCTCGATGGCCAGGCAGTAGGCGTGCTCGTTGGACATCATCGACACGTAGTCCAGCCGGTCCATGTAGGGCAGCGACTGGATGTAGGTCTTGCTCTCGGCGAGCTTTTCGGTCGCGCGGTGCAGCAGGCCGATGTGCGGGTCGGCGCGCTGTATCACCTCGCCGTCAAGCTCGAGCACCAGGCGCAGCACACCGTGCGCCGCGGGATGCTGCGGCCCAAAGTTAAGCGTGTAGTTTTTGATTTCAGCCATGTGGGTATCTCTTGCCGGCGCCGCTTATTGCAGGCCGCCGTAGTTGTCTTCGCGGATCACACGCGGGGTGATCTCGCGCGGCTCTATGGTGACCGGCTGGTAAATCACGCGCTTTTGCTCGGGGTCGTAGCGCATCTCCACATGGCCCGAAGTCGGGAAGTCCTTGCGGAAAGGATGGCCGATGAAACCGTAGTCGGTCAGGATGCGGCGCAGGTCGTTGTGGCCTTCAAAGATGATGCCGTAGAGGTCGAAGGCCTCGCGCTCGAACCAGTTGGCCGAATTCCAGATGCCGTTGAGCGAATCCACCACGGGGAAATCGTCGTCGGGGCAGAACACCTTGAGGCGCACGCGCTGGTTGAGGCTGACCGACAGCAGGTGCGACACCACGCAGTAGCGCGGGCCGTCGTGCTGGCCGTCCCGGTATTCGGAATAGTCGACGCCGCACAGGTCGATCAGTTGCTCGAAGCGGCAGCCGGGCGCATCGCGCAGCTGGGTGGCGGCCGCCAGGTAGTCGGCGGCGGAGACTGTGAGGGTGATTTCGCCGAGCGCTGTCTTCAGGCTTTTGACCTTGTCGCCGAGGACGGCGTGAATCGTTTCGGCGAGCTGCTCCATGGACACGGGAGAAGAGGACATGCTTTATGCCCTCGCAATCGTGTTGGTGCGGCGGATTTTCTGCTGCAGCTGGATGATGCCGTACATCAGCGCTTCGGCCGTGGGCGGGCAGCCCGGCACGTAAACGTCAACCGGCACGATGCGGTCGCAGCCGCGAACTACGGAATAGCTGTAGTGGTAGTAGCCGCCGCCGTTGGCGCACGAGCCCATGGACAGCACCCAGCGCGGCTCGGACATCTGGTCGTAGACCTTGCGCAGGGCCGGACCCATCTTGTTGCACAGCGTGCCGGCCACGATCATCAGGTCGGACTGGCGCGGGCTGGGACGGAACAACATGCCGAAGCGGTCCAGGTCGTAGCGCGCCGCGCCCGCATGCATCATTTCGACGGCGCAGCAGGCCAGGCCGAACGTCATGGGCCAGAGCGAACCCGTCTTGGCCCAGTTCACCACCGAGTCATAGCTCGTGGTCATGAAGCCTTCGTTGAAAACACCTTCAAGTGACATACCCGTACCTTTGTGGCGAGATTCGCCCTAGCCCTAGAGAACCCTCGGGATTTTTAGCTTCTTATTCCCAGTCCAGCGCACCTTTTTTCCACTCGTAGACAAAGCCCACGACCAGAATGCCCAGGAAGATCATGACCGACCAGAAACCGACGGGGCCGATTTCCTTGAGCGCCACGGCCCAGGGAAAGAGGAAGGCGATTTCGAGGTCAAACAGAATGAAGAGGATGGCGACCAGGTAGTAGCGCACATCGAATTTCATGCGGGCATCTTCGAAAGCCTCGAAGCCGCATTCGTAAGGAGAATTTTTTTCGCTGTCGGGACGCACGGGACCCAACAAACGCCCCAGGACCTGGGGCACCACACCGACACCCACACCAACCAGAATGAACAGGAGAACAGGGAGGTATTGATCGAGGTTCATCGTGGATTCAACTTCTGAAAAGCCACCTGCGCGGTTTGTTTCAGCTTGCCGTTTGAGCCGACAGCACCGCCGGAGCGCTGCTGCCGATGCTTGTCAATCTGGTGCGGACGGCGAGACTCGAACTCGCACACCTTTCGGCACTACCCCCTCAAGATAGCGTGTCTACCAATTTCACCACGTCCGCGGTATTTAACTGACTGGATGGCATGAGGAAACCTTGCGGTTTTGGGCTTTCCAGACAGTCTCAGAGTTTACCCTGAAATACCGCCTCTCCCGACGAGAGGCGGCAGCAAAATCACGTTATTTCGTCGGGATTTGCGCGGCGCCCGATGCGGCGGACGCAGGCGGCGCGGGAACCGCGGCGCTGCCGCTCGCGGGTGCCGTGGTCGCGGGGATTTGGGCCGCGCCGGAAGCCGCGCCGGCAGGCGCCGGCGCCGTCACAGGGGCACCTTCGAGAACGCTGGAGCCGCTGCGCGGCAGCGAGCTGCCGCCGAAGTAAGCAAGCAGCAAGGTGCATGCAAAAAACAGCGCAGCGAGAATCCCCGTGGTGCGCGATAGAAAGTTGGCGCTGCCGCTGGCGCCGAACAGGCTACCCGAGCCGCCGCTGCCGAACGCCGCGCCCATGTCGGCGCCCTTGCCGTGCTGCACCAGGATCAGGCCAATCATGCCGAGCGCCGAGAGCATTTGCACAGCGAGGACAATGGTCAATACAACGTTCATATCTACTCCTAAATTAATAGCGTTCTGCGCTCGTTACTTGCGGGCCGCAGCAATAATGGTCAAGAAATCGGGGGCTTTGAGCGAGGCGCCGCCAATCAGGCCGCCGTCGATGTCGGGCTGGGCCAGCAGCGCTGCCGCATTGGCGGCGTTCATGCTGCCGCCATACAGGATTTTCACACGCGCGAACTGGTCGGTCGCAGCCTTCAGCTGGGCGCGCAACACCGCATGCACGGCCTGGGCTTCTTCGGGCGACGCCGTCTTGCCGGTGCCTATGGCCCACACGGGTTCATAGGCCACGACGATTTCGCTGATGCAGTGGCCATTGGTATGGATCACCGCGGCCAGCTGGCGCTTGACGACCTCTTCGGTGTGGCCGGCTTCGCGCTCGGCCAGGGTCTCGCCCACGCAGATGATGGGCGTGACGCCCGATGCCAGCGCGGCTTTGGCCTTGTCGGCCACCAGCGCATCGCTTTCGCCGTGGTACTGGCGGCGCTCCGAATGGCCGACAATGGCAAAACGGCAGCCGAAATCCTTGAGCATGGCGGCGCTCACCTCGCCCGTGTAGGCGCCCGAGGCCTGTGCCGAGACATCCTGGGCGCCGAGTTCGATGGCCGCAAGGCCGGCCTGCGCGGAACGCATGGCCTGCACCTGGCCCAGGTAGGGCGCGGGAACACAAACGGCGACCTCGCAGGCCGGCGCGCGGTCCAGGCCCTGCGCCAGCGCGTCCAGCAAGGCCGCATTGGCCGCCAGGCTGCCGTTCATCTTCCAGTTTCCTGCAATGAGTTTTTTCATCTCTGGCTTACCAGGTCAAAACAATTTTGCCGATATGCGAATTCGACTCCATCAGCGCATGGGCCTTGGCCGCGTCGGCCGCGGCAAAGGTGCTGTGGATCACCGGCTTGACGGCGCCGCGGGCCATCAGCGGCCAGACTTTTTCTTTCAGCGCTTTTGCGATCGCCGCCTTGAACTCGACGGAGCGCGGGCGCAAGGTCGAGCCGGTGATGGTCAGGCGCTTGCGCAGCACCAGGCCGGCGTTGACCTCGGCCTTGACGCCACCCTGCACCGCGATGATGGCGAGGCGGCCGTCCTCGGCCAGGCATTCGACCTCACGCGCGACATAGCTGCCGGCCACCATGTCGAGAATGACGTTGACGCCCTGCCCGTTGGTGAGCCGCTTCACCTCTTCGGCGAAGTCGCTGCTCTTGTAGTTGATGGCGTGGTCCGCCCCCAGGGCGACGCAGGCCGCGCACTTGTCGTCGCTGCCGGCCGTGACCAGCACGGTGGCGCCCAGGGCCTTGGCGATCTGGATGGCCGTCACACCTATGCCGCTGGAGCCGCCCTGGATCAGCAGGGTTTCACCGGGCTGCAGGCGGGCGCGCTCGAATACATTGCTCCAGACCGTGAAGAAGGTCTCGGGCAGCGAAGCCGCCTCGACGTCGCTGAAGCCCTCGGGCACCGGCAGGCATTGCCCGACGGGCGCGACGCACAGTTCGGCATAACCGCCACCGGCGACCAGCGCGCAGACGCGGTCGCCGGGCTTCAGCCCGGCCGCGGCCATGGCCTTGGCGTCGCCGGAGACGATCACGCCGGCCACTTCGAGGCCCGGGATATCGGACGCACCCGCAGGCACCGGGTAGTGGCCCATGCGCTGCAGCACGTCAGGGCGGTTCACGCCGCTGGCGTTCACGCGGATCACCACCTCGCCCGGGCCGTCGACGGGTGCCGGGCGCGCGCCCAGACGCAACACCTCGGGCCCGCCGTAGGAGGTAATTTCAACAGCTTTCATGGGGTATGCAATTCGTTTGCACCGCCGGCGCCCGGCATCCGGGCGCTAGCGGCGCAACATCCATGGCCGGTGCGGATCAGCCCCGGTCCTGGTCCTGGGCCGGACGGTCCAGCAAGGCCTTCATCGACAGCTTGACGCGGCCTTTTTCGTCGGTCTCAAGAACCTTGACCTTGACGATCTGGCCTTCGCTCAGGTAGTCGGTGACCTTCTCGACGCGCTCGTGGGCGATCTGGCTGATGTGCAGCAGGCCGTCCTTGCCGGGCAGCAGGTTGATCAGCGCGCCGAAGTCCAGGATCTTGGTGACCGGGCCTTCGTAGACCTTGCCGATTTCGACTTCAGCGGTGATCTCGGCGATGCG
This sequence comes from Polaromonas sp. P4_F6, assembly GCF_056401275.1. Taxonomy (NCBI): domain Bacteria; kingdom Pseudomonadati; phylum Pseudomonadota; class Betaproteobacteria; order Burkholderiales; family Comamonadaceae; genus Polaromonas; species Polaromonas sp. P4_F6. The sequence continues at coordinate 542,659 of NZ_JBFUJQ010000002.1, forward strand.
GCGCTTGGCCTCATCTGCCTTGGCGCTGTCGTTCGAGGCGATGGTGATGGTGCCGTCTTCCTCGATGTTGATCTGCGTGCCGGTTTCTTCGGTCAGCGCGCGGATGACGGCGCCGCCCTTGCCGATCACGTCGCGGATCTTCTCGGGGTTGATCTTCATGACGTAGAGGCGGGGCGCGAAGTCGGAGACTTCGGCCTTGGCCTCACCCATGGCTTCCTGCATCTTGCCCAGGATGTGCATGCGGGCTTCCTTGGCCTGGGCCAGCGCGACCTGCATGATTTCCTTGGTGATGCCCTGGATCTTGATGTCCATCTGCAGCGCGGTGATACCGAAGGTGGTGCCCGCGACCTTGAAGTCCATGTCGCCCAGGTGATCTTCGTCGCCCAGAATGTCGGTCAGCACGGCAAAACGGTTGTCTTCCTTGATCAGGCCCATGGCGATGCCGGCCACGTGGGCCTTCATCGGCACGCCCGCGTCCATCAGCGACAGGCAGCCGCCGCAGACCGACGCCATCGACGACGAACCGTTCGATTCGGTGATTTCAGACACCACGCGCATGGTGTAGGGGAACTCTTCCTTGGTGGGCAGCACCGCGACCAGCGCGCGCTTGGCCAGGCGGCCGTGGCCGATTTCGCGGCGTTTCGGGCTGCCGACACGGCCGGTTTCGCCGGTGGCGAACGGAGGCATGTTGTAGTGCAGCATGAAGCGGTCTTCGTAGTCGCCGGACAGCGCGTCGATGCGCTGCGCGTCGCGCTCGGTGCCCAGCGTGGTCACGACCAGCGCCTGGGTTTCGCCACGCGTGAACAGGGCCGAGCCGTGGGTACGGGGCAGCACGCTGTTGCGGATTTCAATGGCGCGCACGGTGCGCGTGTCGCGGCCGTCGATGCGGGGCTCGCCGGCCAGGATCTGGCTGCGCACGATCTTGGCTTCGATGTCGAACAGCATGCCTTCCACGGCGACGCTGTCGAATTCCACGCCGTCGGCCTTGAGCGCGGCCATCACGTCGGAAGTCACCACGCGGCAGGCTTGCGTACGCGCCTGCTTGGCACGGATCTGGTAAGCGGCCTGCAGCTTGGTGCCGGCGAGTTCATTGACCCTGGCGATCAGCGGCTCGTTCTTGGCGGGGGCTTGCCAATCCCAGACCGGCTTGCCGGCATCGCGCACGAGTTCGTGGATCGCGTTGATCGCGATATTGCCCTGCTCATGGCCGAACACCACGGCACCGAGCATGATTTCTTCGGACAGCTGCTGGGCTTCGGACTCGACCATCAGCACGGCGGCTTCGGTGCCAGCCACGACGAGGTCCATCTTCGAATCCTTGAGCTGGGTCTTTCCGGGGTTCAGCACATACTGGCCGTCGATGTAGGCCACGCGCGCGGCACCGATCGGGCCGTTGAAGGGGATGCCGGAAATCGACAGGGCGGCGCTCGAAGCGATCAGCGCGGGGATGTCTCCTTCGACTTCGGGGTTCAGCGACAGCACGTGGATCACGACCTGCACTTCGTTGAAAAAGCCTTCGGGGAACAGCGGGCGGATGGGGCGGTCGATCAGGCGGGAGGTCAGCGTCTCGAATTCGCTGGGGCGGCCTTCACGCTTGAAGAAGCTGCCGGGAATGCGGCCGGCGGCATAGGTTTTTTCGAGGTAGTCGACGGTCAGGGGGAAGAAATCCTGGCCGGGCTTGGCATCGGACTTGGCGACCACGGTGGCCAAGACCACGGTGCCGTCCATGTCGACGACGACGGCGCCGCTGGACTGGCGGGCGATTTCGCCGGTTTCCATCGTGACCTTGTGCTGGCCCCACTGGAAGGACTTGGTGACTTTGTTGAAAATGCTCATGTTCTTATCTCCACTAAATTCACACGCTTGAGGCAGCGCGGGAGGCCCGGAGCGGCGGCTGGCTGAACACGATGCCATTCCACAAAATGCCTGGGGTCAGCGGACCTGCCCAGGGCTTTTTTTGTGGAATGACACAGCGCGTGCTCGTTTTGCCTTGCTCCGAAGTAAAAAGCGCCTGAGCTAGTGAACTAACTCAGGCGCTTTCAAATCGTTGTTACCGATTACTTGCGCAGGCCAAGCTTGGCGATCAGCGCGGTGTAACGGTCTGCGTCTTTGGACTTCAGGTAGTCCAGCAGCTTGCGGCGGCGGCTCACCATGCGCAGCAGGCCGCGGCGGCCGTGGTGATCCTTGGCGTTGGCCTTGAAATGGGGGGTCAGTTCGTTGATGCGGCCGGTCAGCAGCGCCACTTGAACTTCAGGGCTGCCGGTGTCGCCGGCGGCACGTGCGTTGGCCTGGACGATTTCGGCCTTGACGGATTTTGCAATCATGTTTTCTCTTTCCTGCACCGAGGTGCGCTTGCGAGCGAAGCAGTGTTCCCGACATGGGAGATGAATAAACCGCTTTCGTCGTGTTCCGGCATGGAAAAGGCCCCAAAAAGGCCTCAAACTGCACAGAGCCTTGGATTATAGCCTGAAGACGGGGAGCAGGTTCTAGAGCCAGCGCCTGAGCCGCTCCACCCCCTGCCCCAGCCTGGCCAGGTCCTGGCTGGCGAAACACCAGCGCAGCCAGCCCTGGGCCTCGGGCCCGGGCTTGACCATAAAGGCGTTGCCCGGCGCCAGGCCCAGGCCGGCCTCCACGACCAGGCGTTTGGCCGTTTCCAGCGAATCGCCAAAGCGCCCAGGGTTTGCGGGGTCTTCCAGCCGAAAAAAGGCGTACATGCCCCCTTTGGCCGGCGCCAGCTGCACACCGGGCACGGCCTGCAGCAGGGGCACCAGGGTGTCGCGGCAGGTTTTCAGGTGGGCCACCACCCTCGGCGTGATGTCGGCGGTACGGTTTATGGCCGCCAACCCAGCCCGCTGCACGAACACCGGCGCGCAGGAGGTGTTGAACTCCACCAGCTTGCCCATGTGCGGCGTCATGGCGGCCGGCATCACCAGCCAGCCCAGGCGCCAGCCGGTCATCAGAAAACTCTTGGAAAAGCTGTGGACCACCACCAGCCGGTCCTCCGGCGCCGCGATGTCCAGGAAACTGGGCGCGCAGCCATTGGGCGTGGGCTCGTAATACAGCCGCTCATACACCTCGTCGGCCAGTATCCAGGTCCCGGTTTGACGGCAATGCGCCAGGATGGCTTCCTGCTCGGCGCGTGCCAGAGTCCAGCCCGTGGGGTTGTTGGGGGCATTGACGATCAGCAGCTTGGTCTTGGGCGTGATGGCGGCCAGCAGTTCGGCCATATCCAGCCGCCATTCGCCCGCCACCGGCTTGAGGCTCACGCAGCGCACCCGCGCGCCCATGATGGCCGGCTGAGCCGTCAGGTTGGGCCAGACCGGCGTGACGGCAACCACCTCGTCGCCCGCATCCACCAGCGCCTGCACGGCCAGCATCAAGGCATTGACGCCCCCCGAAGTGACCGCAATGCGCTCCGCCGTGATGGGCGCGGCGCCCGGGCAGCGCAGGCCCGCGGCATAAGCGGCGATGGCCTCGCGCAGCTCGGGCAGGCCCAGGTTGTGGGCGTAAAAGGTCTCGCCCTGCTGCAGCGAGGCGGCGGCGGCGTCGCGAATAAAGGCCGGCGTGACCTCGTCGCTTTCGCCAAACCAGAACTTGAGCACGTCGCTGCGCCCCATGCCGGCATTGGCCACCTGGCGGATCATGGATTCTTCAAGGTTTAAAACAGCCTGTCTCATGGTCATGGGAATGTTCGATCTGCCTGCCGGCGTCCGTCAAAAAAACAAGGAAATTAAAGCTCAGGGCCGGACCATCTTGCAGTTGCTCGGCTGCTCGGCCCGCTCGGGCGAGATGGTCTTGATCACGCGAAAACCGTAGCCCGAGCCTTCCACGTCGAACTTCACGCCCGGCGAGCCCTGCTTGCCCATCAGCGCCACCAGCAGCGGCTGCTGGAACTGGTGGTCCTGCGCGCGCATCGCACCCTGGTGGCCCGCGAAAGTGACGGTGCCGCGCTCGAGCTGCGCCGCCACCGCGCCGGCTTCGGTGCTGCCGGCCCTGTCCAGGCTTTGGGCCAGGGCCTCGACCATGAGCTGCATGCGCATGTGCACATAGTCGTCCTGCGGCTTCGGGAACCGCTGGCGGAAAGACTGGTAGAAAGCCTCGGACTGCGCGCCCGCCTCGTTGGGAAACCAGTCGGCCACGGCGACCACCTTGCCCACGCCGGCCTCGCCCAACGCGCCCGGCACGCCCAGTGCATTGCCATAGAAGGTGTAGAACTTGCCCTCGTAACCCACTTCCCTGGCCGCCTTGATCAGCAGGGTCAGGTCGTTGCCCCAGTTGCCCGTGAGCACCGCCTGCGCGCCGCTGGCCTTGATCTTCGCGGCATAGGGAATGAAATCCTTGACGCGGCCCAGCGCGTGCAACTCGTCGCCCACGATCTGCACGTCGGGGCGCTGCGCACCCAGCTGCTTGCGGGCCTCGCGCAACACGGCCTGGCCGAAGCTGTAGTCCTGGCCTATCAGGTAAATGCTTTTGAGCGCCTTGTCGTCCTTGAGCACGTCCATGAGCGCGGCCATGCGCATGTCGGCGTGCGCGTCGAAGCGGAAATGCCAGTAGCTGCATTTTTCGTTCGTCAGGATGGGATCGACCGCCGAGTAGTTCAGGAACAGCACGCGCTTTTTCGGCTCGCGCTCGTTGTGCTTGTTGATGGCGTCAATGAGCACCGCCGCGATGGCCGAGGAATTGCCTTGCGCGATGATGGTCACGCCGTCGTCGATGGCCGAGCGCAAAGCCGCCAGCGCCTCTTCGTTCTGGCCCTTGCTGTCGTAGCGCTCGACCACCAGATTGCGCGGCCCGCCGGCCAGCTTCACGCCGCCGCGCGCATTGACCCGCTCGGTGGCCCAGACCAGGTTGCGGAACACGGCCTCGCCGGTGTTGGCGAAGGCGCCCGACAGGCTTTCGATCAGCGCAATACGGACAGGTGCAGGCGCCGGCGGCTGGCCGGCGGTCTGCGCGCCGGCACCCACGGCGGCGCAAAGACATAGGGCCGTGAAAAGGCGTTTCAAGTGTTGGCGCATAAAAAAATAACTCCCTGTTTTTCGCTGGATATGGCTTGAATAAACCGGCTGCACACCTAACTGGTGTGCATGCGGCAATCACGGTGAACGCCGCGCAGTGTAAGGGGAAACCGCCCCTTGTTAACCCATCAAGGAACAGCCATGTTTTACTCTCTCGCCCATCGCCCCGCCCGCGCCTTTCATCGCCACTACGCGCCCGTCGTGAGCAACGGCGCCCTGGAAAAATTCCTCAACGACACCTTCTCCTCGCTCTCCGATGCCGGCGCCGCCAAGCCCGCCAGCGTGGAAGACCAGGAAAAAGCCTACACCCTGCAACTCGACGTCCCGGGTCTCGCCCGCGAACACCTGGACATCGGCATCGAAGGTGATGTGGTCCGCGTGACCAGCAAGGAAGACGCGCCCCGCAAGGTCAAGGCCGCATGGCGCTTCCCTCTGGAAATCGACACTGCCAACAGCTCCGCCAAGCTCGAGAACGGCGTGCTGACCCTGACGCTGGGCAAGAAGGTCCCGGTGAGCAACGTCACGCACCTCGACATCCAGTAATCGAGGCACTCTGGGTTGCGGGCGGAGCGGCTCAGGCCGGCTCAGCCTGCAATTCAGCAAGATTCCAGCGCGGCTTTACATCGAATGTGTAGCCGCGCTGAAGCGTTTCCAGCCCCGCCTGCAAGCGCATGCCGGCCGCCAGCGCAATCATCGCGCCGTTGTCGGTGCACAAATGCAATTCGGGGTAATGCACGCGAATACCGCGTTGTTTGCACACGGCATTGAGCTGGCTGCGCAGCAGCGCATTGGCGCCCACGCCACCGGCCACCACCAGGCGCTTGAGCCCGGTCTGGGTCATCGCCGCCAGTGATTTTTTGACCAGCACTTCCACAATCGCCGCCTGTGTGGCGGCCGCGAGGTCGGCCTTGCGGCTTTCCAGGTCGGGCCCCAGCTTTTTGGCCTGCGTCAGCACCGCGGTCTTCAGCCCGGCGAATGAAAAATCGAGGTCACCGCTGTGCAGCAAGGGCCGCGGCAGCTTGAAAGCCGCGCCATCGCCCCCCTCGGCCAGTTTCGACAAGTGCGGGCCGCCCGGATAAGGCAGGCCCATGAGTTTGGCCGACTTGTCGAAAGCCTCGCCGGCCGCGTCGTCAATGGTTTCACCGAGCAGCTCGTAGCTGCCTACGCGGTCCACCCGCATCAGCTGGGTGTGGCCGCCCGACACCAGCAGCGCCACAAACGGAAACTCGGGCGGGTCGGCACTCAGGAAGGGCGAGAGCAAATGGCCTTCCAGGTGGTGCACGCCCATGGCCGGCTTGCCCAGCGCCGCCGCCAGCGAGCAAGCCACCCCGGCCCCCACCAGAAGCGCGCCGGCCAACCCGGGCCCGCGCGTGTAGGCCACCACATCCACTTGCGCCAGGCTGCTACCCGCCTGCGCCATCACCTGCTGCGTCAGGGGCAATACACGGCGTATGTGGTCGCGGCTGGCCAGCTCAGGCACCACGCCGCCATAGGCCTGGTGCATGGCGATCTGGCTGTACAGCGCATGCGACAGCAGGCGCGGCACGCCAGCGCCGCTGGCATCCACCAGCGCCACGCCGGTTTCATCACAACTCGATTCGATACCTAAGACTCGCATATTCTTCGAGTGTAAGGTTTGGAGAGAACTCCCCACAGCAGCAGGGCTGCGGAGCCGTCAGGGGCACAGTTCTTGCACGAGTTCTCCCATGACGCCGTCACAATCCCTGCGCCTGGTCATCATCGCACCGGACCTCCTGGAGTCCGTGTCCGATGACGCCCATGCCCGGGAGCTGGCCGAGCGCTCGCGCCAGCTGCGCATAGGCCTGCTGGAAAACGGTTACAACATCGTCGCGGTGCTGCCGGCCGACACCTTTCTGGACGAGCGCCTGGCGCAGCTGCAGCCCGACATGATCATCGTGGACGCCGAAAGCGAGGCGCGCGACTCCCTGGAGCATGTGGTGATGGCGACGCGGGACGCGCGGCGGCCCATCGTGCTGTTCACCAACGACAACGACACCAGCCACGTCAAGGACGCCGTCGCCGCCGGCGTGTCGGCTTACGTGGTGGCCGGGCTCTCGCCAGACCGTATCCGACCCATCCTGGACGTGGCCATGGCGCGCTTTGAGCACGAGCAAGGCCTGCGAAAAGAGCTGGCGCACGCCAAAACCGAGCTGCATGAGCGAAAAGTCATAGACCGGGCCAAAGGCATGCTGATGCAGCGCCAGGGGCTGTCCGAGCAGGCCGCCTACGAAAAGCTGCGCAAGGCCGCCATGGACAAGGGCCTGCGCCTGGGCGAGGTGGCCCAGCGCATGCTGGACGCCCTGGACCTGCTGGGCTGATCCGCCACCCTCAATTGGTGCGGCGCACAAATTAGGTGCAGGCAGCAAGCCCCACCGTTTTGGCATCCCGCCCCGCAACACCTGTTCAGGGCTTTCGACCTGGGGGCTCACAACGGAGAATTTCCCGGCATCCCCACTCTGTAGAACAAGGCTTTCGGCAACGCTAGGCGCCCCTGGCACAGCTTTTGCAATGCCCTAAGCACTGGCCAAGGATGGCCATACGGCACAGCACTTCAACGACGAAGTGTGTGGTGCCCCAAGGAACAAAGGCGTTCGCACCCTGCATCACGTTCAACGTGTTGCCCGGGTCGAGCGCCTTTTTTGTTTTTGTCTTTTGTTTTTACTTAGCTGGAGCCGACCACATGACTGAACTGCTGAAATCTTCGCTGACACGCCGCACCGTGCTGCAGGCCGCGGCCGTGGGCGCCGTGGGCATCAACCCCGCCCTGCGCGCCGCCGTGTACGCCCAGGGATCGGACGCGCCGGAGAAAAAGGAAGTCAAGATCGGCTTCATTCCCCTGACCGACTGCGCCTCGGTGGTGATGGCCTCGGTGCTGGGCATAGACCAGAAGTATGGTGTCAAGATCATCCCGACCAAGGAAGCCAGCTGGGCCGGCGTGCGCGACAAGCTGGTCAACGGCGAACTGGACTTCGCCCACGTGCTCTACGGCCTGGTCTACGGCGTGCACATGGGCACGGCCGGCCCCAAGAAAGACATGGCCGTGCTGATGACGCTCAACAACAACGGCCAGGCCATCACGCTGTCCAAGAAGCTCGCCGACAAGGGCGCGGTGGACGGCCCCGGCCTGGCCAAGCTGATGGCCAGCGACAAGCGCGAATACACCTTTGCCCAGACCTTCCCCACCGGCACGCACGCCATGTGGCTTTATTACTGGCTGGCTGCCAACGGCATCAATCCGATGAAGGACGCCAAGGTCATCACCGTGCCGCCGCCGCAAATGGTGGCCAATATGCGTGTGGGCAATATGGACGGCTACTGCGTGGGCGAGCCCTGGGGCCACCGCGCCATCATCGACGGCATTGGCGTGACCGCCGTGACCACCCAGGACATCTGGAAGGACCACCCCGAAAAGGTGCTGGGCACCACCGCGGAATTCGTGCAGAAATACCCCAACACGGCGCGCGCCGTGACCGCCGCCATCATCGAGGCCGGCAAGTGGATTGACGCCAGCCTCACCAACAAGAACAAGATGGCCGAAACCGTGGCCGACAAGAGCTACGTCAACACCAGCGTCGACGCGATCAACCAGCGCATCCTGGGCCGCTACCAGAACGGCATGGGCAAGACCTGGGACGACCCCAACTACATGAAGTTCTACAACGACGGCGCGGTGAATTTCCCCTACCTCTCCGACGGCATGTGGTTCCTCACGCAGCACAAGCGCTGGGGCCTGATCAAGGAGCACCCGGACTACCTGGGCATCGCCAAAAAGATCAACCAGATCGATGTCTACAAACAGGCCGCCACCGCCGCCAAGGCCAGCGTTCCCAAGGACGTCATGCGCAGCAGCAAGCTGATGGACGGCGCAGTCTGGGACGGCAAGGACCCGAAAAAGTACGCCGACAGCTTCAAGCTCCAGGCCTGAAAAAGCCGCGATCACAGCCACCACCGCCACTCCACCTTCACGCAAAGAGGTCACGCCATGGTCAGTGCCGTATTTCACAGCCCGCTCGACGCCGCGCCCACAGCCCGCGGCGGCGACAAACCCAAAACCAGGGATGCCGGCCCTGCGCCATCGGCGCCCGCCCAAAAGAACATGACAAACCCCTCTACCACTCCTTCCCCGGCACAAGCGGCCGCACCCGCCGCGCCGGCCCGTGCGTCCTGGGACCTCTCCGCCCTTTGGCTGGCGGTGCTGCCGCCCCTGCTGGGCCTGGGCCTGCTGGCGCTGGTGTGGGAGCTGGTGTTCATGGGCACGGGCGGCAGCATCCCGTCTCCCAAGGACACCCTCGCCCAGGCGGTGCAGATCTTCAGCGACCCCTTCTACAGCAAGGGCCCCAACGACCAGGGCGTGGGCTGGAATGTGCTGTCCTCGCTCAAGCGCGTGGCCATGGGCTTCGGCATGGCGGCGGTTGTCGGCATCCCGGTCGGTTTCATGATCGGCCGCTTCAATTTCCTGAGCCGCATGTTCAACCCGCTGATCAGCCTGCTGCGCCCGGTCTCGCCGCTGGCCTGGCTGCCCATAGGCCTGCTGGTCTTCAAGGGCGCCAACCCGGCCGCCATCTGGACCATCTTCATCTGCTCGATCTGGCCCATGATCATCAACACCGCCGTCGGCGTGCAGCGCGTGCCGCAGGACTATATGAACGTGGCGCGCGTGCTCAATCTCAGCGAATGGAAGATCGTCACCAAGATTCTCTTCCCCGCCGTGCTGCCCTACATGCTGACCGGCGTGCGCCTGGCCGTGGGCACCGCCTGGCTGGTGATCGTCGCGGCCGAGATGCTGACCGGCGGCGTCGGCATCGGCTTCTGGGTCTGGGACGAGTGGAACAACCTCAACGTCAAGAACATCATCATCGCGATCTTCGTGATCGGCATCGTCGGCCTGGTGCTGGAATTCGCGCTGATCAAGCTGGCCACGGCCTTCACCTTCGAAGAAGTCAAGAACTAAGCCCCCAGGAGCCCCGCCATGACATCCTTCACCACCAAGTACATCGAAATCCAGGGCGTCGAGCAGACCTTCAAGACCCGCAAGGGGCCGTTCCGCGCGCTGCAGAACATCAACCTGACGGTCGCCAAGGGCGAGTTCGTCGCGCTGATCGGCCACTCGGGCTGCGGCAAGTCCACCTTGCTGAACCTGATCGCCGGCCTGACGACGCCCACCGAGGGCAGCCTGCTGTGCGCCAACCGCGAAATCGCCGGGCCCGGCCCGGAGCGCGCCGTGGTGTTCCAGAACCACTCGCTGCTGCCCTGGCTGACCTGTTTTGAAAACGTCTACCTGGCCGTCGAGCGCGTGTTCTCGGCCACCGAAAGCAAGGCCCAACTCAAGGCCCGCACCGATGCGGCGCTGGCCATGGTCGGGCTGAGCGCGGCGGCGCAAAAGCGCCCCGGCGAAATCTCGGGCGGCATGAAGCAGCGCGTCGGCATCGCGCGCGCGCTGTCCATGGAGCCCAAGGTGCTGCTGCTCGATGAACCCTTCGGCGCGCTGGACGCGCTGACCCGCGCCAAGCTGCAGGACGAGCTGCTGCAGATCGTGGCCACCACACAAAGCACGGTGGTGATGGTGACCCACGACGTCGATGAGGCGGTGCTGCTCTCCGACCGCATCGTGATGATGACCAACGGCCCCTCGGCCACGATCGGCGAGGTGCTGCAGGTCGAGTTGCCGCGGCCCCGCTCGCGCGTGGCGCTGGCCGAGGACATCCGCTACCTGGGCTACCGCAAAGCCGTGATCGACTTTCTTTATACGCGCCAGGGCCACGTCGAAAAGGCAGCCTGAGGCAGGGCCGCCGAGAAGCCGGAAAACCGGCCGGCGGCCGCATCGCAAGAAAACGGGATAAACCGTTCCGCAAGTTCGCACAAGGGAGGTTTGCTATGTCTGCAGTTTTGCCAGTCCAAGGCGCCGACAGGATCGCGGCCGCCCGGCCCGCACGCAAAGCCGGCCCCGGCCTGTTCGGCAAATACCGCGAAATCATCATCGCGGTGGCCTTCTTCCTGCTGTTCGATCTCGGGGTGCTGGTGCTGAATTTCTACACCTCGTTCAAGATCGACCAGGACACCGTGACCATCAACCTGTCGGGCCGCCAGCGTTATGTGTCGCAGCGCGTCGCGCGCACCCTGCTGGAGCTTGACGCCATGCGCGCCGCCGGGCTTTTCTACAAGCCCGAAACCCTGGCGGAGCTGCGCTCGGGCGCCAAGGTCTTCCAGATCTCGCAAGTGGCTTTTCGCGAAGGCGGAACGATTCCCGGCGGCGACGGCAAGCCGGTCTACCTGCACCCCGTGACATCCAGCCGCGGCCGCGAACTCGAAGAAAAGGTGGAAGTCCTGTGGAAACCCTACTTCGCCCTGCTCCAGCCCTTGCTGAGCGGCGACAACTTCACGCAGCAGGAACTGGCCGCCGCGCTGGCCTACAGCCAGGCCCACAACAGCGAGCTGCTCAGCGCGGCCAACGACTTCGTGACCGAAACACAGCAGATAGGCGCGTCGCGCGCCAGCGTGCTGCGCATGGTGCAAACCGGCGGCATCGTGCTGGCCCTGCTGAATTTCGCCTTCATCCTGTTCAAGTTTTTGCGCCGGCTGAAGACCTCCGACGCGGCGATCGAGGCGGCGACCGAGGAAAACCGCGAAATCCTCGCGAGTGTGCGCGAAGGCCTGTTCCTGCTCACGCCGGGGCACCAGCTGGGCTCGCAGCTGTCCCGCTCCACCCACGCGCTGTTCGGCAAGACGCTGGCGCCGGGGCAGAACTTCTTTGAGGTGCTGTCCACGATGGTGTCCCTCAAAGCCCTCACCGACGCGCGCGACTATGTCGAGCTGCTGTTCTCCCCGCATGTGAAGGAGCAGCTGGTCCAGGGCATCAACCCGCTTTCGGAAGTGGAACTCACCGTTGCCAACCGCCTGGGCCAGCAAACCCCCCGCTACCTGTCCTTCCATTTCAACCGGGTGCAGGACGGCGCCACCGTGCGGCACCTGCTGGTCACCGTGCAGGACATCACGCAAAAGGTCGAACTGCAGGCCAGGCTTGCCGGCGAACGCCAGCGCTCGCAAAAAGAGCTGTCCATGATGCTCAAGGCCTTCGAGACCGAGCCAGCCATGATGCGGGCCTTCGTCGAGCGCGCCGAGGCTTCGCTGCTCGAGGTCAACGACCTGCTGCGCAGCACCTCCTCGGCCGCCTCCGAGATCCAGGTGCTCAAGGCCGTGGACGGCGCCTACCGCCGCATCCACGCCTTCAAGGGTGACGCCGCCTCCCTGGGCCTGGAAATCCTGGCCACGCTGGCCCACCAGTTCGAGAGTGAGTTGCAAAAACTCAAGGACAGCGGCGCAGCCACCGGCGACGCCCTGCTGGCCCTGCCGCTACCGCTGGAAGACCTGCTCTCCAAGGTGGGCGCCTTCAAAGCCCTGGGCCAGAGGCGTTCGGGCGAGGGCGCGTCATCCCGGCAAGGCGATTCGCCGCAAGACCTGCACGCCGCGCTCACCCGGCTGGCCACCGAAGTGGCCACGGACTGCGGCAAACGCGTGAAGGCCGATGTGCGCATCGCCGGCGCGCCGGAATTACCACCGGCCAAGATGGGCCTGGTGCGCGAGATCGCCATCCAGCTGCTGCGCAATGCCGTGGTGCACGGCGTGGAAACCCCGGCCGCGCGGCAGGCCGCCGGCAAACCCGCCGAAGGCCAGCTCAGCGTGGCGCTGGCCCCTGACGACGCCGGCCAATGGCAGCTCACGGTTCGCGACGACGGTGCCGGCTTGAACGCCGCCGATGTACGCCGCCGCCTGCTGGAGTTGGGCTGGTACAACGCCGAACAGTTGCAGAGTTTCAGCGACAAGCAGATCGTCGCGAACATCTTCAAGCCCGGTTTTTCCACCGCCGCCGCGACGTCGCGGCATGCCGGCCGCGGTGTCGGCCTGGACCTGGTGCAGGCCAATGTGCAAAGCCTGGGTGCGCGCCTGCTGCTATCGAGCACACCCGGCCAGCACACCGAATTCCGGGTCGTGTTTTCCTGAGGCCGCCCCACATGACCAATTTCCAGACATGCCAGACATGCCAGACATGCCAGACATGCCAAACATCCCCAACCCCCAAGGAGGCTCACCATGCGATTGCTGATTGTTGACGACTCCAACATGATCCGCACCCGCATCTCGCGCGTGGTGCAAAACGGCGGCATCAAGGGCATCGTGCTCGCGGGCCTGGCCAGGAACGGCAACGAGGCCGTGCGGCTGGCCCGGGCGACCCGGCCCGAAGTCGTCACCATGGACCTGACCATGCCCGAGATGGACGGCATCGAATGCATTTCCGCGCTGCTCAAGCTGGACCCGGCCGTCAAGATCCTCGTGGTCAGCGCGCTCAGCGACAAGTCGACGGCCATCCAGGCGCTCAAGCTGGGCGCACGCGGCTTCGTCGCCAAACCCTTCACCGATGAAGAGCTGCAGATGGCATTGCTCGACATCGCCGACATGCGCTAAGGAGGGCTGCCATGGCCACACTCAACGAAAACGACCTCAAGCTGTTTGTCGACTCGATCCGGAATTACCTGAAAGTCACCACCCGGCAGGAGCCGCAGATCACCTCGGCCTACCTCGGCTCGGGCGATATCGAGGGCTTTGAATTCAACGGCATCGTGGCCTTTTCGGGCAGCCACAACGGCCATGTGATGGTCTCCATGCCGGGCAAGCTGGTGCGGGAAATTTTGCTGCTACAGCATGAAACCGACCTCAGCGACGGCAACCTGCTGGACGCCGTGGGCGAGATCGCCAACACGCTGGCCGGCAACGCGCGCAAGGCCCTGGGCTCCGAGCTGCAGATTTCGGTGCCGGTCAAGATGCAGGGCACGCAGGGCATGAAGGCCAGGGTGCGCACCCGTCCCTATGTCATCACGCTGCGCTGGAACCACTATTCGGCCATGGTCTGCGTCGACATGGACCGCAAGAACTGAGCTGAACTCCCGCCTCGGTGCACGCATTTTGTGCAGCGCACCAAAAGAAACCGGCGTAAAGGCTGAAATCGCGCTGCAAGGGTGCGTTTTGCACGCCCCAAGGTGGCACGCTTTTCGCACTGATTCTGGGAGTTAACCATCTCACAGAAAGAGCTTGCACCATGGCGGGGTTTCGTAATTTTCTCAAGGCAGGTCACGCACCCACGCTGGGTGCGGCGTTTTTTTACTTCGCCTTCTCATGTTGCATCTGGGTGATGAACGGGGCCATGGCCCCTTTCATTTCGGAAACCTACAACCTCTCGCCCACTCAGAAGGGTGTGATGCTCTCGGTGCCCATCTTCGCCGGCGCCTTGATGCGCTTTCCGCTGGGCGTGCTGGCCCAGTACATAGGCCGCAAGAACGCCACGCTGGTGGAAATGGGGCTGATCATGGTGGCCCTGCTGTTCGGCTACTTTGTGGTCGACTCCTACAGCAGCCTGCTGGCCATGGGCGTGCTGCTGGGCATTGCCGGCGCCAGCTTCGGCGTCGCGCTGAGCCTGGGTTCGGGCTCCTTTCCGCCGCGCTACAAGGGCCTGGCCATGGGCCTGGTCGGCGCGGGCAACGTGGGCACCGCCGTCTCGGTGTTGGTGGCGCCCGCGCTGGCCCAGCGCTTCGGCTGGCAGTCGGTTTACGGCATTGCTGCTGTGGCCATGCTGCTGCCCATGATCGCGATGATTCTTTTTGCCAAGGAACCCGACGACGTGGACAGCCACGCCACGCTGCGCGAGCACGTCGCCTGCCTGTTCGAGAAAGACGGCTGGGCCTTCAGCCTGATCTATGCCGTGAGTTTCGGCGGCTTCATAGGCCTGGCCACGTTTTTGCCCTCCTATTACTACGACCAGTTCGGCGTCAGCAAGGTGCAGGCGGGCCAGCTGTCCATGCTGGCGGCCTTCATGGGCGCGGCGCTGCGCATCTTCGGCGGCTGGATTTCCGACCGCTGGGGTGGCGTCAACACCCTGAGCGTGGTGCTGCTCACCATCGCCGGCACGCTGATCGCCTGCGGCCTGGCCGGCGGCTCCCTGGCCGGCACCACGCTGCTGGTGATGCTGTGCTTTGCCGCCCTGGGCGCAGGCAACGGCGCCCTCTTCCAGCTCGTGCCCCTGCGCTGGCCCCTGGCCACCGCGGTCGCCGGCTCCATGATCGGCGAGATAGGCGCCCTGGGCGGCGGCCTGGTGCCCAACGCCATGGGCATCTCCAAACAATATGCCGGGACCTATATGTGGGGGTTCTTCTTTTTTGCGGCTTTGGCTTTGGGGATGTTGGTGATGCTCCGGGTTATGCAGATTCGGTGGACGCGGACATGGGCTGAAAAGGGGGGTCGTGCTCGCGGCGCGTGAAGAAAGGCCGGTCTTGCTCCGGCGGAGTGCTCTCTTCTAAGTTCAGCTGACCGGGTCTCGCCCCGGCGGGCGAGGCACTTTTCTTTGCTTCGCCAAAGAAAAGTACCCAAAAGAAAGGCGACCCGCAGTCTGGGTCCCTACGCTTCGCTTCGGGCAACCTGCGGTGCTCGACTACGGCGGGGTCTCGCGCAAACTCGCCTTCGGCTCAAACAAGCGCGAGCCCTGATCCGCCTACGTCTGCGCTCCTCGGCCCAGCCAGGACGGGGCAATCGGGAACCGAATACCGAAATACCAAGAAGACCAATACAAACAAGGACACGCCATGGCGTGTCCTTGTTTCTTCAGGTATTCAGCTGTTTGGTATTCCTGTCCCCACCCCTTGTGTATGCGCCGAGGAGCGGAGGGCCAGACGGATCAGGGCTGGCGTTGTCTGAGCGAAGCGCAGCGTAGCGAGTTTAGCCAGACCCCGGCTGGACCGAGCACCGCAGGTTGCCCGTAGCGAAGCGAAGGGACGCAGACACCAGGGTCGCCTTTTCTTTTGCTTACTTTTGGTGTTTGCGTAACTTCGCTGCGCGAAGTGAGCAAACCCCGCGCGCGTAGCGCGCCTTTTGGCGAACAAAAGAAAACCCGCTTTGCGGGTTTCGATAAAAGTGAGTAGCTGCCGGGCTACCCCCGGCCAGCAAGCCTCAGAGGAGGGCACACCGCCGGAGCAAGACCGGCAACTCTCAGCGAGGTAAAAACAAAACCCAATAAATCAACAAAACATTCACCACAACACTAACCGCCAACAGCAACTTCCACAGCATCACCGGATCCCGCTCAATCAAGGGCGTCCCCTGCGGCGCGGTCAGCGGGCGCGAGGCGCCGCGTTCCAGCGCCAGCAGTAACTCTTCGGCGGTTTCAAAGCGGCGGCGCTTGTCGCGGGACACGGCCTTGAGCACCACGTGGTCCAGCCAGATCGGCACTTCGGGGTTGATGCGGCTGGGCGCGACCGGGTCGCGGTAGTAGCGGCCGGCCTGGTAAGGCAGCACCTCACCGTAGGGCAGCCTGGCGGTCAGCAGCTGGTACAGGGTGACGCCCAGCGCAAACAGGTCGCTTTGCGCGTCGGGCAATTCCTCGGGCCCGTCGCTGCCTGTGGCGCTGAAGCCCCATTGCTCGGGATTGATGAAGCTGGGGGTGCCGGCGTGCAGCTTGCGCATGGCTTCGGGCTCGCGCCCGCTGAGGGCCACGCCCAGGTCCAGCAGGCGCAGCACGCCGTCTTCGCCCTGGTGCAGGTTGGCGGGCTTGATGTCGCGGTGGATCACGCACTGGCGGTGCAGCCGGCCCAGCGCGCGCGCCGCCTGGGTGGCCGCGCCCAGCACCTGTTCAACGCTGAATTTGTGGCCGCGTTCCAGCAGTTGCTGCAGCGTCTCGCCGCTGTGCCAGTCGTACAGGAGGTAAAAAGCGCTGCGCTCCTGCCCGGCTGGCGGGCTTTCGTGAAGCCTGACCAGATGCCCCGCCGCCGGGCCCGACTGCATGCGCAGGGCCAGCCAGGCCTCGTGCGCCAGCATGGCGCGCTCCTCGCCATCGTGGGACCTCGCGGGGTTCAAGGCCTTGAGGGCGTAAAGCACACGCGTGGCCGGGTCGCGCACCTGGTACAGCACATGGATCTCGTTGTCGGCCACTTTCGCGGTCACCACAAGGCCGTCGATCACGTCGCCGACCTTCAGCTTGGGTGGCACCGGCAAAGTCTGGGCAATACGGCTCACGTCCTGCAGGGTGGCGTCGAGCAGGCCGCGCACGCGCACCACGACGGCCGTCAGGTTGTCGTTGCTGCCGGCGGCCAGGGCGGCGTCGACCAGTCCCTGGCTGGCCAGCTGGGAGCCGCCCGCTTCCTGCAGGCCGGCAAAATCCCGCAGCCGCGCATCGCGCAGCACGCCGTGCACGCCGTCGGTGACGAGCACAAACACATCGCCCACCTGCAGGTCACCCTGCATGTAGTCGACCACCACATGGTCTTCGGCGCCCACCGAGCGCAGCAGCTGGTGCCTGAAGTCGGGATGGTTGACCGCATGGTCGTGCGTAAGCTGCTGCAGCGCACCGCCGCGCAGCAGATAAGCCCGTGAATCGCCCACATGCGCCAGGGTGTAGGACTGCCCGCGCAGCACCAGCGCCGTGAGGGTGGTCAGGCCCACGGCCGGCCGGCGCCGGCGGTTGATGCCGGCCAGCCAGGCGTTCTGCGCGCCGATGATGCGGTCCAGCGCCACCGTGGTGTCCCAGGTCTCGGGCGTGCCGTAGTAGTCGCGGACCAGGCTGGTGACCGTGGTTTGCGCGGCTTCCCGGCCCATGCCGCCGGTGCTCACGCCGTCGGCCACCGCCACGATGGAGCCCATGCCTTCCTGCCCCGGTTCGGGCAGCATGGCCGCGCAGAAGTCCTCGTTGCTGTTTTTACGGCCCGCCAGCGTGGCGAAGCCAATGTCCAGATCAAATGCCATGCACCAATGTAAGCAAGTTCAATGCCCAATATTGGTGCAATGCAGCAATGCACCGGGCTGGCGCCCGTTGGCGGGCCCTAGCCCACCAGCATTTGCATGCTGCGCTCGTACTGCACCGAGAGTTGCTCGAACACGTCCAGCAGGTCTTCGCTGGCGGTGGCCAGGCCCTCCAGCCGTTTCACATCCTTGCCCTTGGCGATGCCCGCGGCACCGGCGCGCATCTGCGCCCAGCCCGCGGCGGCCTTGTCCAGGGACTCGCGGATCTCCCTGCTGGTCAGCGGGATGTCGTTGAGGTACTGCAGCGCCTTCTCAAAAGCCGCCTGCGACTCGGCCATGCCCACCTCGCTGCGCTGTGAGGCCGTGCCGCCCAGGACCTGCAGCAAGGCGTATTTCGCGAAACGCTGGCTCAGCATGCGCTGGCGGCCGGCCAGGTTGAGCATCTGCAGCGGCGGCATGGCGCCGGCGCTTTCAAGGATGGCGGTCATGCGCTCGGCTTCCTGCAGCAGCAGCTCGGCGAGCTCGTCCAGGTGCGCCATCTCGCCGGCCGCGCGGCTTTCCTCCAGGGCGGGCTTCAGGCGCGCCCAGGTCAGGCTCACCTGCCCCAGCAGGTCGCCAAACGTGGGCTTGGACAGGCTTTTACTGAGAGAGGCGATATTGGCATCTATGCGCTGCACCGACTCCGCGAGCAGCTGCGCCACGCGCTCGGGCTGCACGCCCGCCAGCCGCAGCAGCACCAGCTTGACCAGGCGCTGCGACAGCATGCGCAACTGGCCCGAGCGGTTGACGTCTTCGGCGAAACGGGCTGAATGGATGATGTGCTGCGACACCTGGCCCAGACGCTGGTTGGTGTGCATGGAAGCGGTGCGCAGAATCTGGAAGGCGTCGTCGTCGGACATCTGGCGGGCGCGCATCAAAATGCCCTTGGCGCGGTCCACCACCTTGCGCTCCTCGAGGCGGCCGGCGATGTCCCGCATCTCGTCCTGCAGGGCCTGCTCGCGCCTGAAGCGAGCCTGGGCCAGGTGGATCAGCGGCCGCAGGCGCTGCGGGCTGTAGCCGTTGACCACGTAGGCATGGACCCCGACTTCCGTGGCACGCGTGATTTTTTCCGCATCGCTGTCGCTGGTGAACACCAGGACGGGGCAAGGCGCGGTCTCGCCGACCACCTGCAAGAGCTTGAACAAGGCCTCATCGGGCAGCGCATCGTGGCAAACCAGCACGTCGGGCGCCTGCCGCAGTGCCTCCTGCACCAGTTTGCTGCGCTCGTGGAGCACCCCCAGGACCTGGATGCCGGCCGCCTCAAGGTCGGAGACCAGCGGGTTGGCGCCGGCGGGGCCGTTCAGGTTTACCAATGCGGAAGTCATACAAATCAATAGCTTGGGAGGGAAATAAGGCTGGTCAGGATGCAAGTCGCGCGCCACGCGCCGGCTGCGGATTCCGGGCGCGGCTTGCAGGCCAATGATATGGCACAAGTTTTGCATTAGCTATCGCGGGCGTAACGACGCGCCCGACCTTAGCGAATGCACTGCGGGTCCTGCGCACAACGACGTGCGTAATGGTGTGCCTCATACCGGGTCAACGGCCCGGATCCCTGTTGACCGGGAGAGAGCATCATGAATTTCATCCTGTTTCAGGCAAGCCGGACCGGCTTGCACCCCCTGACAAGCTGCGTGGACGCGCGCCTGCGCGGCACGGCCGTGGCATGACGTTTGCACCTGGACACACTGAATCCCCTGGAGTAGCCCCATGAAAAAATCAAAACTGGTAATGGTCGGAAACGGCATGGCCGGCGTGCGCACCCTGGAAGAGCTGATCAAGGTCGCGCCCGACCTGTACGACATCACGGTCTTCGGCGCCGAGCCCCATCCCAACTACAACCGCATCCTGCTGTCGCCCGTGCTGGCCGGGGAGCAGACGCTGGATGAGATCGTGCTGAACTCCTGGGACTGGTACAAGGACAACCACATCACGCTGCATGCCGGCAAAAAAGTGGTGGAAGTCGACCGCGTCAAGCGCATCGTGCGCGCCGAGGACGGCACCGAAGAGGAATACGACCGCCTGCTGATGTGCACCGGCTCCAACCCCTTCATCCTGCCGGTGCCGGGCAAGGACCTGCAAGGCGTGATCGCCTACCGCGACATCGCCGATACCAACGCGATGATCGAGGCCTCCGAGAAATACAAGAAGGCGGTCGTCATCGGCGGCGGCCTGCTGGGCCTGGAAGCGGCCAACGGCCTGATGCTGCGCGGCATGGAAGTCACCGTGGTGCACGTCATGCCCTGGCTGATGGAGCGCCAGCTCGACGACGTGGCGGGCAAGCTGCTGCAGAAATCGCTGGAAGACCGCGGCCTGAAGTTCCTGATAGGCGCGCAGACCCAGGAGCTCACCGGCAACGAAGAAGGCCGCGTGAAGTCCATCAAGTTCAAGGACGGCAGCGAAGTGGCCACCGACCTCGTGGTCATGGCGGTGGGCATACGCCCCAACACCCAGCTGGCCGAATCCATGCGCCTGCACTGCAACAAGGGCATCGTCGTCAACGACACCATGCAGACCGTCACCGACGCGCGCATCTACTCGGTGGGCGAATGCGCGGCGCACCGCGGCATCGCTTACGGGCTGGTGGCGCCGCTGTTTGAGCAGGCCAAGGTCGCGGCCAACCACCTGGCGCAGTTCGGCATAGGCCGTTATTCGGGTTCGCTGACCTCCACCAAGCTCAAGGTCACGGGCATAGACCTGTTCAGCGCCGGCGAGTTCATGGGCAGCGACGGCGCCGAGGAAATCGTGATGAGCGACCCCTTCGGCGGYGTCTACAAGAAGCTGGTGATCAAGGACGACAAGCTGGTCGGCGCCTGCCTCTACGGCGACACGGTGGACGGCAGCTACTACTTCAAGCTGCTGCGCGACGGCCGCAGCGTCAGCGACATCCGCGACAAGCTGATCTTCGGCGAGTCCAATCTCGGCGACACAGGCCATGAAGGCCACAACAAGGCCGCCACCATGCCCGACGACGCCGAGGTCTGCGGCTGCAACGGCGTCAACAAGGGCACCATCTGCAAGGCCATCAAGGAAAAAGGCCTGTTCACGCTCGACGAGGTGAAGAAGCACACCAAGGCCAGCGCCTCCTGCGGCTCCTGCACCGGCCTGGTCGAGCAGATCCTCATGTTCACGGCCGGCGGCGACTACTCGGCCACGCCCAAGCTCAAGGCCATGTGCGGCTGCACCGACCATGGCCACCAGGCGGTGCGCGATGCGATACGCGCCAACAAGCTGCTGACGATCTCCGAGGTCTACAAGTTCATGGAATGGAAGACGCCCAACGGCTGCGCCAGCTGCCGCCCGGCCGTCAACTACTACGTGACCAGCACCTGGCCCAAGGAGGCCAAGGACGACCCGCAAAGCCGCTTCATCAACGAACGCAGCCACGCCAACATCCAGAAGGACGGCACCTACAGCGTCATCCCGCGCATGTGGGGCGGCGAAACCACGGCCAGCGAACTGCGCCGCATCGCCGACGCGGTGGACAAATACAAGATACCGACCGTCAAGGTCACCGGCGGCCAGCGCATCGATTTGCTGGGCGTGAAAAAAGAGGACCTGCAAAACGTCTGGAAGGACATCGGCATGCCCTCTGGCCACGCCTACGCCAAGGCCCTGCGCACGGTGAAGACCTGCGTAGGCAGCGAATGGTGCCGCATGGGCACCCAGGACAGCACGCAGATGGGCAAGGACCTGGAGCGCGCGATGTGGCGCATGTACGCGCCGCACAAGGTGAAATTCGCCGTCAGCGGCTGCCCGCGCAACTGCGCCGAGGCCGGCATCAAGGACGTCGGCATCATAGGCGTCGATTCGGGCTGGGAGATGTACATCGCCGGCAACGGCGGCATCAAGACGGAAGTGGCCCACTTCTTCACCAAGCTCAAGACCGCCGAGGAAGTGCTCGAATACACCGGCGCCTTCTGCGAGCTCTACCGCCAGGAAGGCTGGTACCTGGAGCGCACGGTGCACTACGTGAACCGTGTGGGCCTGGATTACGTCAAAAAGCGCATCCTGGAAGACCACGAAGGCCGCAAGGCGCTGTGGGAACGCCTGCAGTTCGCGCTCGACGGCGAGCCCGATCCCTGGTTCGACTTCAAGGAAGCCGCGGTCGACACCCGGCAGTTTGAAAAACTCACGCCCGCCTGAATTGAGAGATCACTATGTCTGAATGGAAAAAAATCTGCCTGGTCACCGACATCCCGGTGCTGGGTTCGCGCCGCGTGGCGCGTGAGCGCGGCATCGACGTCGCGGTGTTCCGCAACGATGAAGACGGCGTGTTCGCGCTGCTGGACCGCTGCCCGCACAAGGGCGGCCCGCTGAGCCAGGGCATTGTGTTCGGCACCAGCGTGGCCTGCCCGCTGCACAACTGGACCATAGACCTGGAAGGCGGCTGCGCCAAGGCGCCCGACGAAGGCTGCGCGCAGAAATTCAGCGTGCGCGTCGAGGACGGCGCCGTGCACCTCGATGCCACGGAGCTGGCGACGCTGGCACTGGACTTGCAACCCGTGGTAGCCGGCCCCGCGGCCAAAGAACTGACCAACGCCTGAACGCCCCAATGACCCTTGTTGATGCAGGATTGAAGGAAACCCGCTCGACCTGCCCTTACTGCGGCGTGGGATGCGGGGTGGTGATCGAATCGCAAGGCAACCAGATCACGGGAGTCAGGGGCGACCCCGACCACCCGGCCAATTTCGGCCGGCTCTGCACCAAGGGCTCGACGCTGGCGCTGACGGCTTCGGCCGCCGTCACGCGGCAAACGCGGCTGCTGCAGCCCATGCGGCGCGAGCACCGCCATGAAGCGGCCAAGCCGGTGTCCTGGGACAGCGCGCTGGGTTTTGCCAGCGAAAGTTTTGCGCAGATCATCCGCGACCACGGCCCCGACGCGGTGGGTTTTTATATTTCAGGCCAGCTGCTGACCGAGGACTATTACGTCTTCAACAAGCTGGCCAAGGGCCTGATAGGCACCAACAACGTAGACACCAATTCGCGCCTGTGCATGAGCAGCGCGGTGGCCGGCTACAAGCAGACGCTGGGCGCCGACGCGCCGCCGGCCTGCTACGACGACGTGAACCATGCGCAGTGCATCTTCATCGTCGGGAGCAACACGGCCTATGCGCATCCCATCCTGTTCCGGCGCATCGAGGACGCCAAGGCCGCCAACCCGGCGCTCAAGATCATTTTTTGCGACCCGCGCCGCACCGACACGGCCGAGATCGCCGACCTCTACCTGCCGATACAGCCGGGCACCGACGTGTCGCTCTTCAACGGCATGCTGCACATCATGCTGTGGGAGGGCTGGACCGACGCGGCCTACATCGCCGCGCACACCACGGGCTTTGACGCGCTCAAGGCCACGGTGCGCGACTACACGCCCGACCTGGTGGCCGAGACCTGCGGCATCAAAAAGGAAGACCTGCTCGCCGCAGCGAAACTCTTCGCCACCTCGGCCGCCACGCTGAGCCTGTATTGCCAGGGCCTGAACCAGTCCAGCAGCGGCACAGCCAAGAACGCCGCCCTGATCAACCTGCACCTGGCCACCGGCCAGATCGGCAAGCCCGGCGCCGGGCCGTTTTCGCTGACCGGCCAGCCCAATGCCATGGGCGGGCGCGAGGTGGGCGGCCTGGCCAATTTGCTGAGCGCGCACCGCGACCTGGCCAACCCCGCACACCGCGCGGAAATCGCGGCCCTGTGGGGCGTGCCCTCGGTGCCGGAAAAACCCGGCAAGACCGCCGTCGAGATGTTCCAGGCCGCCGCCGACGGCGAAATCAAGGCCTTGTGGATAGCCTGCACCAACCCGGCCCAGTCCATGCCCGACCAGGCCACGGTGCGCCGCGCGCTGGAGCGCGCCGAACTGGTCATCGTGCAGGAAGCCTTTGCCACCACCTCGAGCTGCGACTATGCCGACCTGCTGCTGCCCGCCACCACCTGGGGCGAAAAAACCGGCACGGTGACCAACAGCGAGCGCCGCATCAGCCGCGTGCGCCCGGCCGTGGCCGCGCCCGGGGAAACGCGCCATGACTGGGCCATCGTGGTGGACTTCGCGCAGCGGCTGGAAAAGCTGCTGAAGGCGGACAAGCCTGAGCCTCTCTCCGAGCAAGAGGCAGCCGTCGCCGAGGCCCCGCCCCCTCTTCCCCGTACCACCCTCTTCCCCTACCCGCTGCAAGACGCCGCCCTCGGCGTGGAAGTCATCTGGAACGAGCACCGCGAATCCACGCGCGGCCGCGACCTGGACATCACCGGCCTGAGCTATGAATTGCTCGAGGAAGCGCCGCGGCAGTGGCCCTTCAAGCCCGGCGACAGCGCGGGCAAGGCCCGGCTCTATGAAGACGGCGTGTTCCCCACTGCCGACGGCAAAGCGCGTTTTGCCAACACCGTCTACAAGCCGGTGGCCGAGCCGCGCGAGTCGCGCTTCCCGTTTTCGCTGACCACCGGCCGGCTGCGCGACCAGTGGCACGGCATGAGCCGCACCGGCACCCTGGGCCGGCTGTTCGGCCATGTGGCCGAGCCGTCTGTGCAGATGAATGCCCAGGACATGGCGCGCCGCCTGCTGAAAGACGGCGACCTGGTCTACGTGACCTCCAAGCGCGGCTCCATCGTCGTGCCGCTGCAGGCCTCGCCCGAGGTGGCAGTGAGCCAGGCCTTTATCGCCATGCACTGGGGCGAGGAGTACCTGAGCGGGCAGTCCACCAGCGGCGTCACGCTGGCCGGCGTCAATGCGATCACCACCTCGGCCTACTGCCCGAGCTCCAAGCAGCCCGAACTCAAACATGCCGCGGTCAAGATCCTCAAGGCCGACATGCCCTGGACGCTGCTGGCCATGGCCTGGCTGCCGGGCGGCGAGGTGCTGGCCGCGCGCGAGCAGCTCAAGCCGCTGATGGCGGCCTTTCCCTTCACCAGCTGCGTGCCTTTTTCCAACAACACCGCGCTGGCCGACCACGGCCGCGAGCGCTCCGGCCTGCTGTTCCGCGCGGCCGGCCACGAAGCCCCGCCCGATGAATTGCTGGCCAGGCTGGAGTCCATCCTCGGCCTGGACGGCGCCGACGTGCTGCGCTACGCCGACCGCAAAAAAGGCCAGCGGCGCACCGTGCGGCTGCTGCGCAAGGGAGAGGCGGCCGAGCTTGCCGGTTTTGTGCTGGCCGGCGACACCAGCGCCCAGGCCTGGATCAAAACCCTGCTGCAGGACGAGCTGCCGGCCCAGGCCTACGGCCGGCTGCTGCTGCTGCCCGGCGCCAAGCCGCCGGTGGCGGTGCAGTCGCGCGGCAAGCTGGTCTGCACCTGCCTCAATGTCAGCGACACGGCCATCGACGAACACCTGGCGCTGGTAGCCGGCGGCGGGGGCGGCGGCGGCCACCTGCACACCGACGAAGAGCGGCTGGCCTCGCTGCAGGCGGCACTCAAATGCGGCACCAATTGCGGCTCCTGCGTGCCCGAACTCAAGCGCCGCGTGCGCTCGGCGCGCAGCGAGGAACAAGCCGCCGCACCACGTACCGTGATCCCGATCCGGCAGCTCGCTTAAGCTCATAACAAGAAGTTATCTGCATTCGCAGACAATCACGCTTATGGGCATTAGCCAATACATCAAGGAAATCGGCCGCGGCAAGGACGGCGCCCGCGCCCTGACGCGCGAGCAGGCCGCCGACCTGCTGGGCCAGGTGCTGGACGGCACCGTGACCGACCTGGAAATCGGCGGCTTTTGCCTGGCCATGCGCATCAAGGGCGAAACGCCCGAAGAAATGGCGGGTTTCCTCGAGGCGCTGCAGCAGCGCCTGGCGCATTTCCCCGCCGGCGAGACCCCCACCGTGGTGCTGCCCAGCTACAACGGCGCGCGCAAGCTGCCGGTGCTCACTCCGCTGCTGGCCCTGCTGCTGGCGCGCGAGGGCGTGCCCGTCCTGGTGCACGGCACGCCCACCGAAACCAGCCGGGTGTTTGCTTCGGAAGTGCTGCAGGCGCTGGGCATCCATGCGCTGGCGGCGGTGCGCAAAATCGGGAGCGGCGAAGCCGTTTTCGCGCCCACCGAGCTGCTGCTGCCGTCTTTAAAGCGCCTGCTGGACGTGCGCCGCGCCGTGGGCCTGCGCAACCCGGCGCACAGCCTGGTCAAGATCATGAGCCCCTGCCTGGGCAAAAGCCTGGTGGTGAGCAGCTACACACACCCGGAATACGCCATCTCGATGGCGCAGACCTTCGAGCTGACGGGTGCCAATGCGATGCTGCTGCGCGGCACCGAAGGCGAAGGCGTGGCCGACGCGCGCCGCATGCCGCAGATGGAGGCTTTCATAGGCGGAAAACGTTCGCTGCTGCAGGAAACCCAGGCCGGCACGCTGGCCACCCTGCCCGAGCTGCCCAGGACGGTGGACGCCGCCGCCACCGCGGCCTATATTCAATCGGTACTGGCCGGCGACAAACCCGTGCCGCCATCGATTGCGCGGCAGGTGGAACATATCTTGCACTTGTTGCCCCAAATCAAATGACCACGATGAACCACGGAAAAGTCACCCTCGTAGGCGCCGGCCCCGGCGACCCGGAACTGCTGACCCTCAAGGCCCTGAAGGCGATACAGCGCGCGACCGTGCTGCTGGTGGACGACCTCGTGAGCGACGAGATCGTGGCCTTCGCGCGGCCCGAAGCGCGCATCGTCTACGTGGGCAAGCGCGGCGGCTGCAAGTCCACGCCCCAGGCTTTTATTGAAAAACTCATGCTGATGGCCGCCCGCGAGGGCGAGGACGTGGTGCGGCTCAAGGGCGGCGACCCCTTTATCTTCGGCCGCGGCGGCGAAGAGGTCGAGCACCTGCGCGAGGCCGGCATTGAGGTGGAAGTCGTCAACGGCATCACCGCGGGCCTGGCGGCCGTCACCTCGCTGGGCGTGCCGCTCACGCACCGCCAGCATGCGCACGGCGTGGTCTTCGTCACCGGCCATGCCAAGCCCGGCGACAGCGGCACCGACTGGAAGGCCCTGGCCGCCACCGCGCACAGCGCGCGCCTCACGCTGGTGATTTACATGGGCGTCAGCGGCGCCGAACGCATCCAGGATGAACTGCTGTCCGGCCTGCCGGCCGCCACGCCGGTCGCCGTGGTCCAGAGTGCCTCGCTGGCGGCGCAGCGCCACATCACCACCACGCTGGGCGAGCTGGCAAGCGCGATATGCGAGGCCGGCCTGGCCAGCCCCTCGGTCATCGTGGTGGGCGATGTGATCAGCGGCGTGGCCGTGGCGGCGGCGCACCCCGACGCCGTTCGCGCAGCCTGAACGCAATACCGCGTCACACAGCGGTCACACGGCCCACCTAAGCTCCCGGTCTTTCGACTGGAGCAAAGATGTCCCACCGTTTCCTGGCCGGCGCGCTGCTGGCGCTCGGCATGGCCTGCGCGCAGGCGCAGAGTTTTTCATTCGGCCTGTGGGGCGACATGCCCTACCAAAAAGCCGGCGACGACCCGAAAATCCCGGCGCTGCTCAAAAGCATCAACCAGTCGGACATCGCCTTCTCGATCTACGACGGCGACATCAAGGACGGCAGCTCCAAATGCACCGAGGACATTTATGCCTCGGCGCTGGCCATGTTCGGCGAGCTGAAAAAGCCCGTGGTCTATGTGCCCGGCGACAACGAATGGACGGACTGCCACCGCCTCAACAACGGCGGATACGACGCCCTGGAGCGCCTGGCCTACCTGCGCAAAACCATGTTCCCGACCACCCGCAGCCTGGGCAAGCGCAGCATGGCGCTGGTCCACCAGGCGCCGCTGGGTGAGAAATTCGTCGAGAACACGCGATTTGCCCACCAGGGCATCGTGTTCGCGACGCTGAACGTGCCGGGCAGCAACAACAACAAAATCCTGGACGATAAAGACTGCAGCCAGAAAAGCGCGCGCACCGCGGCCCAGTGCGAGGCCTCCAACGCCGAATACCTGGAGCGCGACGCGGCCAATGTGCGCTGGATGCAGGAGGCTTTCTCTCAGGCGAAAGCCGCCAAGGCGCGCGGCCTTGTTTTGGTGATCCAGGCCGACCCGGGCTTTGACTTGCCGGAAACCGAGGGCATTGACGAAAGCCAGGCGCCGGGGGTCAGCGGCTACCGCAATTTCATCAGCCATGTCATCGCCGAAACCGAGCAGTTCGCCGGGCAGGTGCTGCTGGTGCACGGCGACACGCATTTCTTCAAGGTCGACAAGCCGCTTTACAGCCCCACCAAGCTGCTGGCCAACCTCACGCGTTTGCAGACCTTCGGCAGCCCGCTGATCCACTGGGTGCGCGTCAGCGTGGAGCCCAAAAACCCCAATGTGTTCACCGTCCAGCCCGTCATCGTGAAACAGTGACAAGGCCGTGGGCCGGCCGGCGAGGGCCGGCCCCGAATCCGGCGTGCGCGGCTACACTCCCGATGTCAAAAACAACAGCAGGGGGAATGGCGCGATGCTAGACAAACTCAACGAACTGACGGAAAGCCACGGCGAACTGCGCCCCGGCAGCGGCATCATGAGCGGCGTGATCGCGCTGAGCCTGGGCGTGCTGTGCTTTCTGGGCGTGCTGGCTTTTCACTTCCCCGAATACCTGACCACGCCCGAGCTGCGCAAGAGCTACAACGTCGACGTGATCCGCATCGTGATGTTCACCTCGCTGGTGATTGCCGGCGGCATCTCGCTGGTCAACATCATCTTCAACCGCTCGCGCTGGCTGGCCGGCGCGGCCTTTTTGCTGGTCGCGGCCACAGCGCTGCTGGGCGGCCACAAGGTGCCGGTCAACGATTTCGCCGACAACACGCCCTACATCGGCCTGGACTGGTTCATCCTGGACCTGCTGGGCTCCTCGCTGATCTTCATCTTCATTGAAAAGCTGTTTGCGCTGCGCAAGGACCAGCCGGTGTTCCGCGCCGAGTGGCAGACCGACTTCCACCACTTCATCGTCAACCACATGATCGTGGGCTTTGTGCTGCTGGCCACCAACCTGCTGGTGCACAAGTTCTTCGGCTGGGCCGCCAACGACGGCATACGCGGCTGGGTGCAGGGCCTGCCTTTCTGGGCCGGCGTGCTGCTGATCGTGCTGGTGGCCGACCTGGTGCAGTACTGGACGCACCGGGCCTACCACGAGGTGCCCGTGCTGTGGCGCCTGCACGCGGTGCACCACAGCGCCAAAAGCATGGACTGGCTGGCCGGTTCGCGCCAGCACATCCTGGAACTGCTGCTGACCCGCACGCTGATCCTGGCGCCCATCTATGTGCTGGGTTTTTCCAAGGAAGTCATAGACGCCTACATCGTGATCGTCGGCTTCCAGGCGGTGTTCAACCATGCCAATGTGAGCGTGCGCCTGGGCCCGCTGCGCTACCTGATCGTGACGCCCAACTTCCACCACTGGCACCACAGCCAGGACCAGGAAGCGCTGGACCGCAACTACTCGGCGCACTATGCCTTCATCGACTACCTGTTCGGCACCGCCGTCAAAAGCACCAAACTCTGGCCCGAGCGCTACGGCGTGCTGGGCGACTACGTGCCCAACGGTTTCCTGAAACAGCTCAAGTTCCCGTTCATCTGGAAACCCTGAGCACGACGCATGGACCAGGGGCCGATTTGACGCACCAATTTGACGCCGTGGTGGTGGGCGCAGGCGCCGCCGGGCTGTTCTGCGCGGCCCAGGCGGGCCAGCGTGGCCTCAAGGTGCTGCTGCTGGACCACAGCGAAAAAGTCGCCGAAAAGATCCGCATCTCGGGTGGCGGCCGCTGCAATTTCACGAACCGCGACGCCACGCCCGCGCAGTTCCTGAGCGAGAACCCGCACTTTTGCCGCTCGGCGCTGTCGCGCTACACGCCGCAGGACTTCATCGCCCTGCTGCAGCGCCACAACATCCCGTTCCACGAAAAGCACAAGGGCCAGCTGTTTTGCGATCGCTCGGCCGAAGACGTGATCAACATGCTGCTCGCCGAATGCGAAGCCGGTGGGGTGACGCGCTGGCAGCCCTGCGGCGTGCAGAGCCTCAAAGGCCCGCAGGAGGCGGGCGGAAACTACGAACTTCACAGTGATCGCGGCCTGATCACGGCGCCGCAGGTGGTGATCGCCACCGGCGGCCTGTCGATTCCCAAGATAGGCGCCACCGATTTCGGCTACCGCATCGCCAAACAGTTCGGCCTGCGCCTGGTGGAGCCGCGTGCCGCACTGGTGCCGCTGACCTTCGACGGCCAAGGCTGGGCGCCCTATGCCCAGCTGGCCGGCCTGGCGCTGCCGGTGTTGATAGAAACCAGCGCGGCGGACGCCACGCCGAAACAGCGCAAAAAAGCCGTGGTGTTCTCGGAAGACCTGCTGTTCACCCACCGGGGCCTCAGCGGCCCGGCCGTGCTGCAGATCTCCAGCTTCTGGCGCGAAGGCCAACCCATACGCATCAACCTCGCACCCGGCGTGAACCTGCCGGCCCTGCTGCTGCGCGCCAAGGCCAGCTCCAAAAAACTGATCGCCAACGAACTCGCCAGCCTGGTGCCCAGCCGCCTGGCCGACGCCTGGGTCAGCACCGACCCGGCGCTGCAAAAACCCATCAGCGAAGCCACCGACAAGGCCCTGCAGGCCCTGGCCCAGCGCCTGGCGGACTGGGAGCTCATCCCCAACGGCTCCGAAGGCTACAAAAAAGCCGAAGTAACCGTGGGCGGCGTAGACACCCGCGACCTGTCCTCCCAGACCCTGGAATCCAGGCAACCGGGCCTGTATTTCATAGGCGAAGTCGTCGATGTCACCGGCTGGCTGGGTGGTTACAACTTCCAGTGGGCCTGGGCTTCGGCACATGCCTGTGCCGAGGCGCTCAGTGCAGCGCACTAGCCCGGCAGGGCCAGCTTCCACTCGCGCGGTGTCTGGCCGCATTGCACCTTGAAGGCGCGCGAAAGCGCCGCTTCGCTGCCGTAGCCGACGTCTGCGGCGATGAGCTTGAGCGGCTGTCCCCGCCGCAATGCCTGCTGTGCCAGGCCCACCCGCCAGCGTTGCAGGTACACCCCCGGCGTACAGCCGACCGCGTCGCGAAACTGGTTGGCAAATACGCTGCGAGACATGCCCGCGCGATCAGCCAAGGCCTCCAGGCTCCATTCCTGCGCGGGGTGCTGGTGCATCGCGACAATGGCGTTGCGAAGGCGCGGATGCGAAAGCCCCGCCAGCATGCCGGAGCGCGTTTCGCCGTTTTCCATGAGGTGGCGCAACACCTGGATCAGCACCACGTCAAACAGCCGGTCCAGCAGCGCCTGCCGCCCGCAGCGCTGCTCGAATGCCTCTTCGAACAGCAGTTGCAGCACGCCGGCGGCGCCTTCGACCTGCGCCAGCGGCAGATGCACAAAGGCCGGCAAAGCGGCCGCGATCGGATTGGCCGCCCCGCCCTCAAAGCGCAAGTGTGCGCAGACGAAATCAGCGCCATGGGCCGCATCGGTGATAAACCGGTGCGCCAACGGCCTGGGGTAAAGCAGCAGGCAGGGACCGCTGACGCGCACGACTTCGGCGCCGCCATGGCTGACGCCAACTTCTCCGCTGCGCACCAGGTGCAGTTGCCCAGCGCCCTCCTCCTCGCCGAGTTCGTTCACGCCGCAGAGCGCGCCCGAATGAAAAACGTTCGCGCTCACCGAGAAATGCCTCAACAAAGTCTCAAGTCGATCAACCAATGAAATTCTCCATTTGATACTTTGGATCAATTTTTTAAGATTATTAAATACTTATCGTATTTTTCAAAGCGTAAAGTTCGTACTGTCGATTCCGACTTGACTTCAACCACCGCAAAGGACAGACATGAACGCTCTTACCCGCATCGCCGCCGCAGCAGCATTGGCCACTGCCGCCCTCACCGCCAGCCCGGCCATGGCCGCTGGCGAACCGCAGCAGCCCGCTTCCGCGGCGCGCAGCGCCAGCTACATCACCACCTCCGACGGCGTGCAGATTTATTACAAGGACTGGGGCCCGAAGAATGGCCCCGTGGTGAGCTTCAGCCACGGCTGGCCGCTCAACTCGGACAGCTGGGAATCTCAGATGATTTTCCTGGCCTCCAAGGGCTTTCGCGTGATCGCCCATGACCGGCGCGGCCACGGCCGTTCCAGCCAGCCCTGGGACGGCAACGACATGGACCACTATGCGGCCGACCTGGCGGCGGTGATCGACTCGCTGGGCGTCAAGGACGTGACCCTGGTTGGCTTCTCCACCGGCGGCGGTGAAGTCGCCCGCTACATCGGCCGCTACGGCACGGCAAAGGTCAAAAAAGCGGTGCTGGTCAGCGCCGTGCCGCCCCTGATGCTGAAGACGACGGCCAACCCGGGCGGCCTGCCGATCGAGGTGTTCGACGGCATTCGCCAGGGCGAACTGGCCAATCGCTCGCAGCTTTACCTGGACATCGCCTCGGGCCCGTTTTTCGGCTTCAACCGCCCCGGCGCCAAGGTCTCGCAGGGTTTGATCCAGTCGTTCTGGGTGCAGGGCATGCAGGCGGGCCACAAGAATACCTATGACTCGATCGCGGCTTTCTCCGCCACCGACTTCACCGAGGACCTCAAGCGCTTTAACGTGCCGACCCTGGTGATCCACGGCGACGACGACCAGATCGTGCCAATCGACGCCTCCGGCCGCGCCGCCGCGAAACTCGTGAAAAACGCCAGGTTGATCGTCTACCCCGGCGCGCCGCACGGCCTGACCGATACCCACAAGGAGCGGCTCAACCAGGATTTGCTGAATTTCATCAGTGAATAGGCCCACCCCCGTCCAGGCTCACTGCGTGTAGCCTGTTCCCCCCTCAAGGGGGCGGCGCCTGCGGTCTGGCAAAGCCAGTCCCGCGGCCCCCACTGGCGGCCCCCTCTTCAAGCCAGCATGAGCCGCGGAACCGGCTTCGCCGGGCAGTCCACGCCCCCCCCGTCCAGGCTCACTGCGTGTAGCCTGTTCCCCCCTCGAGGGGGCGGCGCCTGCGGTCTGGCAAAGCCAGTCCCGCGGCCCCCACTGGTGAAATACCCCGCATACGCCCTGAATTCTTAAGGCCAGCAGGGGCCGCGGAACCGGCTTTGCCGGGCCGCAGGCGCAGCGCCCCCTCGGGGGGCAGCGCATTACACGTAGCCGAAGGCGAAGTGAAAAGCGTGGGGGTGCTATAATCCTAGGCTTTGCTAGCAAACCCGCGCCTGGCCTGATCCTGATCAGATCATTTAGGGCGCACCTTTTGGATCAATTGAACAATGACCACCATCCGTGTAAAAGACAATGAGCCCTTCGACGTGGCTCTGCGCCGTTTCAAGCGCACCATTGAAAAACTCGGCCTGCTGACCGACCTGCGCGCCCGCGAGTTTTACGAAAAGCCAACGGCAGAGCGCAAGCGCAAGAAGGCAGCCGCCGTCAAACGCAACTACAAGCGCATCCGCTCGATGCAGTTGCCCAAGAAGCTGTACTAATCCTTTAGTACCGCCTCACGGCAACAAAAAGCCCGCACGAGGACGCTCTGCGGGCTTTTGTGCTTTTGGCGCCCGCCGCGCCGTCCCCTCCCCTCTATTCCCGCCCCCCAGGAGCCCCGAATGTCAGCCCTCAAAGACAAAATCACCGAAGACATGAAGACCGCCATGCGCGCCAAGGACAGTGAGCGCCTGGGCACCATACGCCTGCTGCTGGCGGCCCTCAAGCAAAAAGAGGTCGATGAGCGCGTGGTGCTGGACGACGCGGCCGTGATCGCCATCGTCGACAAGCTGATCAAGCAGCGCAAGGATTCGCTGGAAGCCTTCCAGAAGGCCGAACGCAAGGACCTGGCCGACAAGGAAGCCGCCGAACTGACCGTGCTGCAGGCCTACCTGCCGGCGCGCCTGAGCGCCGACGAAGTCGCCGCCGCCGTGAAAGCCATCGTGGCCGAGCTGGGCGCCAGCGGCCCCGGCGACATGGGCAAGGTCATGGGCGCGGTGAAGGCCAAACTGGCCGGCAAGGCCGACATGGGCCAGGTCTCGGCCGCCGTCAAGGCCGCGCTGGCCGGTTAAGCCCTGTTTGCGCCTTCAGTGGCGCAGCAAAATCAGCGCGCAGCCTGCGGCCGTCAGCAAGGCGCCGCACCAGCCGCCCAGGGCGGGCCGGCGGCGGTACACCCACCACAACAAGGGCAACAGCAGCACCGGCGTCACGGACGACAGCATGCCCACCATGCCGGCGCTGCCGTTTTGCAGGGCCTTGAGGATCAGCGTCATACCCAAAGTCATGCCCAGCGCGGCGCTGGCAAAGGTGTAACCCAGGTCCACCCAGCGCGGCGACTGCGTGGCCTGTACCACGCGCCAGCCGCTGAACAGCAGCGCGGCATGGGCCGCCAGGCCGCTGCTCATGCGCACGGCCGAGGCCGCCACCGGGTCCATGCCGCTTTGCATCAGGGGCTTGAGCA
Source organism: Polaromonas sp. P4_F6 (assembly GCF_056401275.1). Classification (NCBI taxonomy): domain Bacteria; kingdom Pseudomonadati; phylum Pseudomonadota; class Betaproteobacteria; order Burkholderiales; family Comamonadaceae; genus Polaromonas; species Polaromonas sp. P4_F6. The sequence goes on from NZ_JBFUJQ010000002.1 coordinate 576,826, forward strand.
TCAGCGTGGCCACCGATTGGCCCAGCGCAGCCACCAAACCCAGGGCAATGCCCACGGCCAGCCGCCCTTTGGTGGACTCCCAGTGGTGCAGCTCGGTCTCGCGCCGGCCGAAGGCAATCGCCGTCATCACGCCGGCCACCAGCAAGGCGCTGCCCAGCAGGCCCCATCCCGACAAAGTCTCACCGAGGAAAAGCCAGGCCAGCACCGCGGAAAACAGCGCATGCGTGGCGAACAAAATGCCGGAGCGCCGCGGCCCCAGGCGGCCCATGCAGGCGAACAGCGCCGTGTCGCCGACAAAAATGCCGATCACGCCCGAGAGCGCCAGCACGCCCGCGCCGTCCAGCCGCAAGCCGCGCCAGCTGCCGGTGGCGAAGGCCAGGGCCCAGAGCATCGCGCAGGCAAACGCCAGGCGCCAGCGGCTGAAGGCAAAAGCCCCCATGCGGGCCACGGCGGAGGCCGACAACAGGCTGGAGCAGGCCCAGGTGGCCGCCGCGGCCAGCGCCAGGGTCTCGGCGGGCAGGATCATCGGGGAGGCTAGCTGCCCGCCACCTTCATGCGGTTGACCAGGATGGAGCCCACGGTTTTGGCGCCGTAGTTGTAGGCGTCCGATCCCACGGCCTCAATGCCCATGAGCATGTCCTTGAGGTTGCCGGCAATCGTGATTTCCTCGACCGGGAAGGCGATGCGGCCGTTTTCGACCCAGAAACCCGAGGCGCCGCGCGAGTAGTCGCCGGTCACGTAGTTCACGCCCTGGCCCATCAGCTCGGTCACAAAAAGGCCGCGGCCCAGCTTGCGCAGCATGGCGTCCAGGTCGTCGCCCGGGCGCGTGTGCCGGCTGGTCAGGATCAGGTTGTGCGAGCCGCCGGCATTGCCGGTGGTGCGCATGCCCAGCTTGCGGGCCGAATAGGTGCTCAGGAAATAGCCTTCGACACGGCCGCCGGCCACCACCTTGCGCGCCTGGGTCTTCACGCCTTCCTCGTCAAAAGGCGCGCTGCCCTTGCCTTTGCGCAGGTGCGGGTCTTCGGCGACGTCGATGTGTTTGGGAAAAGCCGGCTTGCCCAGACTGTCGGCCAGGAAGGTGCTTTTGCGGTACAGCGCGCCGCCGCTCACGGCCTGCACAAAGCCGCCCAAGAGGCCCGCGGCCAGCGGCGACTCAAACAGCACCGGGCACTGCGTGGTCGGGATCTTGCGGCTTTTCAGGCGCGCCAGCGCGCGCTCGGCGGCGTAGCGGCCCACGGCCTCGGGGCGCGCCAGTTCAGCCGCATCGCGCATGGAGCTGTACCAGGCATCACGCTGCATCTGGTCGCCCTTGCCGGCAATCGGCGCCACCGAAATGCTGTGGCGCGAACTGGCATAACCGCCGCGAAAGCCCTTGGTGTGGGCACTGAAAAAATGGCTTTGCTGGGCCGACACGCCCGCGCCTTCGCTGTTGGTGATCAGGCGGCTGGTGCCCAGGGCCGCGGCTTCGCACTGAAGGGCCAACTGTGCGGCCTGTTCGGAGTCTATGGCCCAGGGGTGGAACAAATCGAGTTCGGGGTGCACGCGCGCGATGTCGCGCTCGTCGGGCAGGCCCGAGGTTTCGTCTTCGGCCGTGAAGCGCGCGATATCGTAGGCCGCTTTCACGGTCTGCTCTATGGCCGCCTTGGAGAAATCGCTGGTCGCGGCATTGCCGCGCTTTTTGCCGATGTAGACGGTGATGCCCAGGGACTTGTCGCGGTTGCGCTCGACGTTTTCCAGCTCGCCCTTGCGCACGCTGACCGACAGGCCGCAGCCTTCGGAGGCCTCGGCCGCGGCATCCGTGGCGCCCAGTTTTTTGGCGTGCCCCAGGGCGGTGTCGACAAGGTCCTCGAAAAAATCGCGGTGGTAGCTGAAGCCGCTTTCAGGCTGTTGGGAGGGCCGGGATGCGCCGCGTTTGGCGCCGCCGGCGCGAGAGGAAGCTTTTTGGGTCATATGGGTAGCTATGATACTGACTGCCATGAACAACAAGACTCCCAAGGCCATCAAGGGCTACTGGTCCAACGGCCGCTTCGTCAAACCCGAGGAAATCGCGCTCGAGGAAGCCGGCCCGCCCAGCAAAACCCAGCTCAAGGCCGAGGCCGACGAAAAACAGGCGCTCGGTGAAGCGCTGCTGACCCTGCGCGCCGACCTGATGGCGCGCCTGGACCTGCCCGACAAACTGCGCGACGCAATCGCCGACGCCAAAAAGATCACCAATTTCGAGGGCAAACGCCGCCAGATGCAGTTCATCGGCAAGCTGATGCGGCCGCTGGACCCTGAACCCATTCGCGAGGCGATCAACGAACAGCTCAACGGCTCGGCCGACCTGACGCTGGCCCTGCACCTGGCCGAGCAGTGGCGCGACAAGCTGATCGCCGACGACGCCGCGCTGGGCGACTGGCTGCGCGAATACCCCGGCACCGATTCGCAACAACTGCGCGCGCTGGTGCGCCAGGCCCGCAAGGACGCCAAGCCCGAAAAACCCGGTGAAGCGCCGCGCCACGGCAAGTCCTACCGCGAAATCTTCCAGCTGGTACGCCAGGCCATGGCCCAGGGGCCGGGAGAGCCCGAGGAGCCCCAGGCATGAGCCAGGCTTTTGACGCCGTCAGGATCGGCATCGTCTCGGTCAGCGACCGGGCCTCGGCCGGCGTCTACGTCGACAAAGGCCTGCCGGCGCTCAAGGACTGGCTCACGCGCGCGCTGCGCAACCCCATCACCTTTGAAGAACGCCTGATTCCCGACGAGCAGGCCAGCATCAGCGCCGCGCTGATCGCGCTGGTCGACGCCGGCTGCTCGCTGGTGCTGACCACGGGCGGCACCGGCCCCGCGCCGCGCGACGTGACGCCCGAGGCCACGCTGGCCGTGGCCCACAAGGAAATGCCCGGTTTCGGCGAACAGATGCGGCAGATCAGCCTGAAATTTGTGCCCACGGCCATCCTGTCGCGCCAGTGCGCAGTCATTCGCGATCAGAGCCTGATCCTGAACCTTCCCGGCCAGCCCAAATCGATCGCCGAAACGCTGGAGGGGCTGAAAAACCCCGACGGTTCGCAGGCCGTGGCGGGCATTTTTGCCGCCGTGCCCTATTGCATAGACCTGATAGGCGGCCCTTACCTGGAAACCGACGAAGCCGTGTGCCAGGCCTTCAGGCCCAAAAGCGCCCAGCGCCCACCGCGCTGAGCCTTGCCGCCGCGGGTTTTCGGCCCGCCGGTTTTTCTCACGTAGTATTCGGGCTTTACAACTCGAGGAGCTGAGATGGACGAGCTGATTGAAACGCCGGGCAAGGACTCGAAAAACACCGCCGTGCTGATCTGGATAGGAACCCTGTTCCTGGGCTTTATCCCGGGCCTGATTGTTTACCTGGTGAAAAAGGACGACGCCTATATCCTGGACCAGTCCAAGGAGGCGCTGAACTGGTCCATCACGGCGGCCATAGGCTATGTCGCGGCGATGATCCTCACCTTTGTGCTGATCGGCTTCCTGGTGTTTGTGGCGCTGGGCATTTGCCACCTGGTGTTCTGCGTCATGGGCGCGATAGGCGCTTCCAACGGCAAAACCTTTCGCGTGCCCTTCGCGCTGCGCCTGATCAACTGATGCGCTGACCGCCCCGGGCGGAAAAGCAAAAAGGAAGGCTCGCCCTTCCTTTTTTTTTGGCCGCCCTGCTTCCTTGCTTCCTGCCTACTTGCCGACCAGCTGGTTGAGCTTGTCGGCCTCGAAGGTTTCGGTGCGCGCCGCATCCTTGGGCACGCAGTCCTTGCTCATGGCGGTTTGCGGGCCGGAGAGCTTTTCAATCGCCTGCCACAGCAGGGCGATCTGGTGCTCCTGGCCGGCCGCGGTGTCGATCAGGCCGTGCATGGCCTGGGACAGCGGGTCGTCTTCCAGCGTGATGCCGTAGGCCGAAAACGGGGTGGGCGTGACGTCGGCGCTTTCGCCGGTCTTGGACGGAATGATGCGCGCCGGGATGCCCACGGCCGTGGCCCCCGCCGGCACGGGCTTGATCACCACCGCATTGCTGCCTATCTTGGCGCCGTCGCCGACCACAAAGCCGCCCAGCACCTTGGCGCCGGCGCTCACCACCACATCCTTGCCCAGGGTTGGATGCCGCTTGGTGCCCTTGTAGAGCGAGGTGCCGCCCAGCGTCACGCCCTGGTAAATCGTGCAGCCGTCGCCGATCTCGGCGGTTTCGCCGACGACAACGCCCATGGCGTGGTCAAAAAACACCCGCTCGCCGATTTTGGCGCCGGGGTGGATTTCAATGCCCGTCATCCAGCGCGACACATGCGAGATAAAGCGGCCCAGCCACTTGAAGCCGTGGTTCCAGCACCAGTGCGCCCGGCGGTGCAGCACCAGGGCATGCAGCCCCGGGTAGCAGGTCAATGCCTCCCAGGCCGTGCGGGCGGCGGGGTCGCGGGCTAGGATGCACTGGATGTCGGAGCGGAGTCGGGAAAACATGGTGGGAGTTTAGTGGCCGTCCGCAGACCGTGCTGGCGTGCTGTCTTTAGGCGGCATTTGGGCGGCCATGGCAGCGTTTTGCAGCATGGCCTTGGCCACGCCGCGCAGGATGTGGATTTCCTCGGGGCTCAGCTGGGCGCGGTTGAACAGCTGGTTGAGCCGCGGCATCAGTTTTTTGGGCGAGGCCGGGTCCAGAAAGCCTATGCCGGCCAACGCCTCCTCCCAATGTTTGAGCATGCCGGCCACCGCCGCCGCGTCGGCCTGCGTGGGTTCGGTCGTCGCCGGCTGCACGCTGAAGCCGCCCAGCGCCTGGCGCCAGTCGTAGGCGATCAGCTGCACCGCCGCGCCCAGGTTCAGCGAGCCGAATTTCGGGTCGGTCGGGATGCTCAGTGCCACATGGCAGCGGTAGACATCCTCGTTTTGCATGCCGAAGCGCTCGGAACCGAACAAAAAAGCCACCGATTCGGGCTTCGCGGTGGCCGCACCCGAGGGCTGGCCAGCGCCCAGCAGGGCCGCGAAGTGCTCGCGCGGCGCGCGCGTGGGCGGGCCGAAGTCGCGCGGCGTCATGGCGGTGGCGCACAGGTGGGCCATGCCGTCCAGCGCCTCGTCCAGCGTGGCGACGATGCGGGCGTTCTTGAGCACGTCAAGCGCGCCGCTGGCGCGCTGTATGGTTTCCTCGCGGTTCAGCACATTGGCCCAGCGCGGCGCGACCAGCACCAGGTCGTCAAAACCCATGGTTTTCATGGCGCGGGCGGTGGCGCCGACATTGCCGGCATGGCTGGTGTTGATCAAGATGAATCGCGTATGCATGGGACAGGATTGTCCTATGCGGATGGCTTCAGGACCTCGATCAGGGCCCTGATCTTGGGCGACATCGCGCCTTTGCGCCAGATCAGCTCGGTTTGCGCCCGGTCGCTTCCAGGCGGCAGCGCATGCACGCTCAAGCGCGCGCGCTCGGGAAACGTCGCCAGCACGCTGAGCGGCACCAGCGAAATACCCATGCCCACCACCACGCAGCCCAGCATCGCGTGATAAGACGTGATTTCTATGGTCTGCACCGGCATGCTGTTTTTGCCGGCGTACCACTGCTCGAGCCGGGCCCGGTGCGGGCAGCCCTGTTCAAAGGCGACGATGCTGCGCGGGGGCTCGGCGCCCGCGGAGGTGATGGCGGCATGCCCTGCGCTTGCCACGATCACCAGTTCCTCGCTGAACACCGGCTCGCGCTCGAAGGGCCCCTCGACGATGGGGCCGGTCACCAGAGCGGCGTCCAATGCGCCGGCCAGCACTGCCGCCGCCAGCTGCTGTGGGTTGCCGGTTTTGAGCGCCAGCTTCACTTCCGGGTAAAGGCGCACAAAGTCACTGAGTGGGCCGGGCAGGCGCACGGCCGAAGTGCTTTCCATGGCGCCGAGCGCCAGGGCACCGCGCGGGCTGCCGTCGCGCACCGCATCGCGCGCCTCGTCGGCCAGGTCCAGCAGGCGCTGGGCGTAGTCCAGCAACACCTGCCCGGCCGGCGACAAATGCAGGCGCTTGCCCTCGCGAATAAACAGCGGCGTTCCGAGTTTTTCCTCCAGCTGGCGTATGCGCGTCGTGATGTTGGACTGCACCCGGTGCAACCGCTCGGCCGCGCGTGTCACGCCGCCGGCCTCCACCACCGCCCGAAAAATCGCCAGGTCGCTGAGCTCCATGCATCTCCATAAAAGATATAAATAATCCTTATTATTCATTTCCCAGAATGAATTGTCACGCGTATCGTCCAGCACTTGACCACTTCACAACAACCAAGGAACAACATGCCAAAGGCTTACTGGATCGTGCGCGTCTCGGTGCGCAACATCGACGAATATCCCCGCTACCTCACGGCGGCGCGGCCCGCCTTCGAGAAGTTCGGGGCCAACTTCCTGGTGCGCGGCGGCGCCTATGAGAGCATGGAGGGTAGCTCGCGCGAGCGCAACGTCGTCGTGGAGTTCGCCGACATGGCGACCGCCCAGGCCTGTTACGCCAGCCCCGAATACCAGGCGGCGCGGGCCATACGCCAGCAGTACGCGGACGCGGATTTCCTGATCGCGCAAGGCGCTTAGGCCTGTTCAGGCGCGATATAGCTCTAAGGAGGCCCTCGGAGGGGGCCGCGCCGCGTTTATGGGAAAATACCGCCATTGCCCGCCGCCCGCATCGCCGGCGCCGGTTTATCCCGTTCTTCCCTACAAGTTATGTCCAGCAATCTCCATCCCATGCTCAACGTGGCCATCAAGGCTGCGCGCGCTGCCGGCGCCATCATCAACCGCGCGGCGCTTGACGTCGAGGCGGTCCGCGTCTCGGTCAAGCAGACCAACGACTTCGTCACCGAGGTCGACCAGGCCGCCGAGGCCGCCATCATCGAAACCCTGCTGAGCGCCTACCCCGGCCACGGCATCCTGGCCGAGGAATCGGGCAGCGAGCATGGCGCCAAGGACTCCGACTACGTCTGGATCATCGATCCGCTGGACGGCACCACCAACTTCATTCACGGCTTCCCGGTCTATTGCGTCAGCATCGCGCTGGCCGTCAAGGGCAAGGTCGAGCAGGCCGTGGTCTACGACCCCACCCGCAACGACATCTTCTGCGCCACCAAGGGCCGCGGCGCCTACATGAACGACCGCCGCATCCGCGTGGCCAAGCGCACGCGCCTGCAGGAATGCCTGATTTCCACCGGTTTCCCCTACCGCCCCGGCGACAAGCTCAAGGCCTACCTCAACATGCTGGGCGAAGTCATGAGCCAGTGCGCCGGCGTGCGCCGCCCCGGCGCCGCGGCGCTGGACCTGGCCTATGTGGCCGCCGGTTTCAGCGACGGCTTTTTTGAAGCCAACCTCAAACCCTGGGACGTGGCGGCCGGCTCGCTGCTGGTGACCGAGGCCGGCGGCCTGATCGGCAACTTCACCGGCGAAGCCGACTTCATGGACCACGGCGAATGTGTGGCCGGCAACCCGCGCGTCTACGGCCAGCTGGTGGCCACCCTGGGCAAATACAGCAAATTCGCCGGCGCCGGCGACAAGGCCGTGGTGCGCCAAGCCCTGCAGGACACGCCCGCGGCGCAGGAAGCTGAAGAAGGCGCCGAGGAAAGCGCGGCGCCCGCCGCCCCGGCCGAAAAGCCCACGCTCAAAGCCAAGCGCATCAAGGCCGGCGACACCGCCCCCAAGGCGCCGGACGCGCCCTTCTAAACAAAGCCCGCCTCGCGGGCTTTTTTCATGGCCGCGCGTTTCGGGGAAAGGTAAAGTGTGAGCCAGGCACACCATGAACCGGCCCGACCCCGACCCCCCCGCCGCGCTGGCGACCCGATTGCAGCGCCGGGTGCGGGGCTGGCTGCACAAAAGCCTGCACGTGCTGTTGAGCCAGTACGTCACCAACGGCCTGACGGTATCGCTGGGCCTGGTGCTCATCATGCTGGCCATCTTCGAGGCCGCCGGGCTGGCCGCCGCCTCCACCGCCGCCGTCGGCGTGATGATCACCAGCCTGCCCGACGTGCCGGCGCCGCGCCGGCGCAAGATCATGCAGATGCTGCCCGCGCCGCTGCTGGGCGCGCCGCTCTTCACGCTGGTGCAGCTGGTGCGCCACGACGAGCTGCTGCTGGGCATCGTGGTCGCGGCCGCCACATTCCTGGCCGTGATGATGATGGCCTGGGGCAAACGCGGCGGGCCCATCTGTTTTTCGCTGCTGTTTTCCACGCTGTTTTCCATGGCCGCGCCGCCGGTCGCCTCGCTGCAGCAGATCGCGCTGCACGGCGCCTGGTTTGTCGCCGGCGCCGGGCTTTACCTGCTGTGGGCCGTGTTCACCACCCATTTGCTCAACCGGCGCTTTCGTGCGCAGCTGCTGGCCGAATGCCTGCACAGCTTCGCGCAGATCTTGCGCACCCAGTCCCAGCGCTTCGGCCCGCGGCCCGACCACAACGCGCTGCTGGCGCGCATGCTGCAGCAGCAAGCCGCGCTGGCCGACCACCTGCAAAACACGCGCGACCTGGTGCTGGAGTCACCCACCACGCCGGAGCGCCAGCGCCTGGCGGCCATGCTGCTGAGCCTGCTGGAGGCGCGCGACCACCAGCTCGCCTGCGACCTGGACCTGGATTTTTTGCTGGAGCACAGCGCCGCCGTGGCCTTGCTGCCCGCCCTGCAGCTGGCGCTGGACAGCACCGCCGCGCGGCTCGAAACCCTGGGCATGGACTTGCTGCTGGGCCGGCGCGGCGCGGCCATCGCCGCCATCACCGACCTGCGGCCCGAACTCGCCGGCGCGCTGCCGCCGCGCACCAAACGCGCCGACCCGCTGGCACCCGACCCGCTGCTGGTAGACACCACCGACCCGCTGGCGCTGCTGCACAACATGGCCGACCGCATAGGCCACATCAACGACGAGGCCGTGAAGATGGCGGCGCTGGCGCGCGGCGACATCCCGCCGGGGCTCTCGGCCGTGCGCACCCAGTGGCAGCTCTTCGTCAGCACCGTGCACTGGTCCTGGAAGCCCTTGCTGGGCCAGCTGGGCTGGAGCGCCCCCATCCTGCGCTACGCCCTGCGCTGCACGCTGGCCGTGGCGGCCGGCTATGCGGTGGCGCTGCGCCTGCCCTGGGTGGCGCATGAATACTGGATCCTGCTGACCATCGTGGTGGTGATGCGCGGCAACCTGGCGCAGACCGTGCAGCGCCGCAATGCGCGCGTGGCCGGCACGCTGCTGGGCTGCGCGCTGGTCATGGCCGTGCTGGCGCCGCACCCGGGCGCCCGTACCCTGTTCGGCGTGATCGCGCTGAGCATGGGCCTGGCCCATGCCTTCGCGCTGCGGCGCTACCTTTTCACCTCCATCGCGGCCACCGTGGCCGGCCTGCTGCAGGCGCATTTGCTGCTGTCCGGCGTGGAGCCCGGTTTCGCCATGGCCGAGCGCCTGGCCGACACCCTGCTGGGCGCGCTGATCGCCTGGCTGTTCAGCTACGTGCTGCCGGCCTGGGAGCGCAAACAGCTTCCGGCGCTGGTGCTGCGCAGCACCGGCGCCCAGGCCAGGCACGCGCAGCTGGCGCTCGCGCTGCTCGACGAGGCGCGGGCTTCCGACCTGCCCTGGCGGCTGGCCCGGCGCGAGGCCTACAACAGCCTGTCCGACCTCACGCTGGCCGCCCAGCGCAGCCTGGCCGAGCCCCACAAGGTGCGCCCGGCGCTGGAGCCGCTCGAGGCCCTGCAGGCGCGCAGCTACCAGCTGCTGGCCCAGCTCACGGCCGTCAAATCGCTGCTGCTGCTGCACCGCGCCCAGCTCAACCTCGCGGTGGTCAGGCCCGCGCTGGCGCGGGCCGCCGGCTGCATAGAGGCCGAGCTCTCGGGCGCCGGGGCCGCCGCGCCCGAAACCGGCCCGGCCGTCGCCGGCCAGCCTTTCCAGCCCCGGCCCGATCCGCTGATGATCCTGGACCTCACGCCCTGGCTGCTGCGCCGGCTGGACCTGGCCTGCGCCATGGCGCGGGAACTGCGCCTGACCCAGGCCCGCGTGCTGGCCTGGGGTTCGGGCCCCGCGGCCGCGGCGCAAGCGCCCATCCAGCGCCAGGTGCTGTAGGCAAAGGCCGCGACAAGCCGCGAAGAGGGTTTCGCCCCTGTCGCCTCGGCTAAAATTTCTGGTTCCAGCAGGGCGGCGCGTGCGCGGCGCCCCTGTCCTCCGAACCCTTCCCGTACCCTAGCGAGCACCATGCCTGAATCCATTGTCAAAGCCTCTGTCGCGTCGGCCGACGCAGCCCTGCTGCGCGAAGTCGCGGAACTGGTGGTGAGCGCCTTGAACCTGGAAGTCAGCGCCGATGAGATCCAGCCCGACGAGCCCCTGTATGGCGACGGCCTGGGACTGGACTCCATCGACATCCTGGAGATCGCGCTGGTGGTTTCCAAGCACTACGGCCTTCAGCTCAGGGCCGACCACGAAGACAACCACGCCATCTTCCACTCGCTGCGCAGCCTGGGCGACCATATCGCCGCCTGGCGAACCCAGTGAACAGCAGCGGGGCGGCGCGGTTTGGCCAGGCCTGGCGCTGGGGCGGCGCGCTGGCCCTGGGCATAGGCTACGCTCTGGCCTCCCACCTGGCCGCCACCTCGGCCGCGCCGGGCCTGCTGCAGGCATCGGTCGCCGTGCTGCCCCTTCTGGCGCTGGCCCTGCTCCTGGCCTGGCGTTCACCGCAGCGCCCGGTCATGCTGGCCCTGTGCGCGCTGGCCTGCCTTGGGTTTTACGCCGCCAGGGACTGGCTGCTCTCGCACTACGGCTGGGTGTTTTTTCTGGAGCACGCAGGCAGCTACACGCTGCTGGGCGCCACCTTCGGCCGCACACTGGCGCGCGGCCGAACCCCCATGATTTCGCAGTTCGCCCGCATCGTGCACGGAGAGCTCACGCCGGCGATCAGCGCCTACACCCGCTGCGCCACCTGGGCCTGGACCCTGTATTTCGCCGGCATTGCGGGGATGTCCCTGCTGCTGTTCTGGTTCGCGCCCATGGCGGTCTGGTCCACCTTTGCCTACCTGCTGGGCATTCCGCTGCTGGGGCTGATGTTTGCCGCGGAATACGCCGCGCGCTGCTACGTCCTGCCCCCGGGGGAGCGCGCCGGCCCGCTGGAGGCGATCCGGGCCTACCGGCAGGCTTCACAGCGCCACGCGCCCCGGCCATGACCAGCCTGCCGCTGCTGGCCCACACCCGCGAGCAGGACCTGCTGGCCCTGCGCCACGGCCAGCCCGTCAGCGCCGGGCAATTCCTCGCCGACGCCAGGCGGCTGGCCGCGGCCTTGCCGGCGGGCCGGCATGTGCTGAACGCCTGCGCGGACCGCTACCGTTTTGCCGTCGGCATGGCGGCCGCGCTGCTGGCCGACAAGCTCAGCCTGCTGCCGCCCACGCTGACGCCGGAAATGGTCAGGCAGATCCAGGCCTTTGCGCCCGACGTGTTCTGCCTGTCGGACCAGTCCCAGTCCCTGGCGCTGCCGCAACTGGCCTGGGCCGACGCGATGGCGGGCGCCTCGCCGCAGGCGCCGGCCCAGGGCGGCGCCTGGGAGATCCCGCAGATCCCCACCTCGCGCGTCGCGGCCATCATGTTCACCTCCGGCTCCACCGGCGTGCCGGTGGAGCACCGCAAAAGCTGGGGCAGCCTGGTGCGCGGCGCCCGGGCCGAAGCCGCCCGCCTCGGGCTGCTCGGCGAGCAGCGGCACAGCATCGTGGCCACCGTGCCGCCCCAGCACATGTACGGTTTCGAATCCACCGTGCTGCTGCCCCTGCTGGGCGGCGGCGTGCTGGGCGCGGGCCACCCGTTTTACCCGGCCGACATCTGCGCCGCGCTGGCCGAGGCGGCGCGCCCGCGCATGCTGGTGACCACGCCGGTGCACCTGAAGGCCTTGCTCGCTTCGGGCCTGGACATCCCGCCCATAGACCTGCTGCTGTCCGCCACCGCCGCCCTGCCGCCGCAGCTGGCGCTGGCCGCCGAAACCCGGCTGCAGGCCCCGCTGCTTGAAATCTACGGATCGACCGAAACCGGGCAGATCGCCACCCGGCGCCTGAGCCAGGGCCAGGCCTGGACGCTGTTCCCGGACGTAGCGCTCAGCGCCAGCCTGGGCCAAACCTGGGCGGCGGGCGGCCATGTCGAGCAGGCCACACCCCTGGCCGACGAGCTCGAAGTGCTGCCCGAAGGCCGCTTCCTGCTGCACGGCCGGACCGCCGACCTGGTCAACATCGCCGGCAAACGAAGCTCGCTGGGCTACCTGAACCACCAGCTGGCCGCCATACCGGGCGTGCTCGACGGCGCCTTCTTCATGCCGGACGAGCAGGACGGCGACAGCGTGGTGCGGCTGATGGCTTTTGTGGTGGCGCCCGGCCTGGCGGCACCCGCCCTGCTGGCGGCGCTGAGGGAGCGCATAGACGCCATCTTCATTCCCCGGCCGCTGGTGCTGCTGGAGGCCTTGCCGCGCAACAGCACCGGCAAACTGCCGCGCGAGGCCCTGCTGGCCCTGGCGCGCGAGCATCTTCGCAAAAGGCCCGGCCATGCAGCTTGAAACCCAGTTTGTCGTGGCGCCGGATCACCCGGCCTTTGCCGGGCATTTCCCCGGTAACCCCATCGTGCCGGGCGTGCTGCTGCTCGACGCCGCCGTGCATGCGCTGCAGCAGGCGGGCGCGGCCGCGCAGGCCTGCCAGATCAGCGCGGCGAAATTCCTCAGCCCCGTGGGCCCCGGCGAAACCCTCACGATGTGCTGCACGGCCGGCGCCCGCGGCGGCACGCATTTCGAGATCCGCAGCGGCGCGCGAAAAGTCGCCACCGGCACCCTGCTGCCGCTGCCCCCACCATGAACGCGCCGCCGCGGGAAACCTCCCAGGCATCGGCGGCCGAATGGCGGCGCCAGCCTGAGCGCAGCAGCGTCTTCATGCTGCGCGTGATGACGCTGATCTCCCTGCGCCTGGGCCGCCGCGCCAGCCGCGCCGTCCTGTACGGCATCGCGGCCTACTTCCTGGCCTTCGCGCCCACGGCACGCCGCATGTCGCGCAACTACCTGCGCCGCGTGCTCGAACTGCCCTCGCCCGACGCCGTCGGCTGGCGCCACCTGTTCCGGCATTTCCTGAGTTTCGCCTCGGCCGTCCACGACCGGGTCTTCCTGCTCAACGACCGCTTCGACCTGTTCGACATCCGGGTGCACAACCAGGCGCTGATCGACGAGGCGGTGGCCAGCGGGAAGGGCGTCTTCCTCATAGGCGCCCACCTGGGGAGTTTTGAAGTGCTGCGCGCCATCGGGCGACGCCAGCCCGGGCTGCGCGTCGCCATGGCGATGTACGAGGACAACGCGCGCAAGATCAACGCCGCGATGGGCGCCATCAATCCCCAGGCGCAAATGGACGTGATAGCGCTGGGGCACATCGATTCCATGATCCGCGTGCACGCCCTGCTGGACCAGGGCGCCGTGGTCGGCATGCTGGGCGACCGCACGCTGGGCACTGACGATACCTATCCCGTCGACTTCCTGGGTGCCCCGGCCGAATTGCCGCTGGGGCCTTTTCGCATGGCCGCAGTGCTCAAGCGCCCGGTGCTGTTCATGGCGGGGCTCTACCGCGGCGGCAACCGCTACGACGTCCACTTCGAGGCGCTCGCGGACTTCTCCGCGCTGCCGCCGCGCGGCCGCACGCAGGCGGTGCACGAGGCCGTGACGCGCTATGCTGCACTGCTGGCGCGGCATTGCCGCAGCGCACCCTACAACTGGTTCAATTTTTTCGATTTCTGGCACGCCGCGCCGCCGCAGGCCGGCCGTCCCGGACAACAGCCCTGAGCAGCGCATGACCCATCCTCTTTCGCCCACTACACCGGCCCCGGCATCGTCCCTGGCAGCGCGGCTGGCAGCCGTCCTGGCGGGCCTGGCCCTGGCTGTGTGGAGTCCCGGCGCGCTGGCCGCCTGGGACTTGCAACAGTTGATGGACACCCTGGCGCAAACCAAGTCGGGCCGCGCCACCTTCATCGAAAAAAAGCACATCGCGCTGCTCAACCAGCCGGTGGAGTCGTCCGGGGAACTGCTCTACACCGCGCCCGACCGCCTCGAAAAACGCACGCTCAAGCCCAAACCCGAATCCATGGTCGTCAATGGCGGCGAACTGGTGATAGAACGCGGCCGGCAGAAATACCAGCTGCAGCTGCAGGCCTACCCCGAGCTGGCCGCCTTCATCGACAGCATACGCGGCACGCTGGCCGGCGACCGCGGCGCGCTCGAGCGCAGCTACCGGCTCAGCCTGGAAGGCAGCGCCGAGCGCTGGACCCTGCAACTGCAGCCGCTGGACCCCAAGATGCAGGCGGTGATCCAGCGCATCCGCATCAGCGGCGTGCGCAACCAGGTGCGCGGCATAGACATCGCCCAGGCCGACGGCGACAGCTCCAGCATGGCCATCGAACAGGCGGCGCCGTGACGGCAGCCGCGCCGCGCGGCCGCATGGCCGCCATCGCGCTGTGGCTGGTGTTCCTGGCCGGCTGCGCGCTGGTCATCAGCCGCACCCATTTCACCACCGACCTGTCGGCTTTTTTGCCGCGCACGCCCACGCCCGAGCAGCAGTTGCTCAAGGACCAGATCACCGAAGGCCTGGCCTCGCGCCTGGTGCTGGTGGGCATAGAGGGCGCCGATGCCCCGGCCCGGGCCCGGCTGTCGCACCAGCTCGCACAGCAACTGCGCGACGACCCCGCCTTCACCAGCGTGTCCAACGGCGAGCCCGTCAACAGCGCGCGCGACCGCGACTTCCTGCTGGCCAACCGCTATGTGCTGAGCCCCGCCGTCACGCCCGAGCGCTTCAGCGAAGCCGGCCTGCACGCGGCCCTGGGCGACAGCATAGACCTGCTCGCCTCGCCCGCGGGCCTGATGGCCAAGGCCCTGCTGCCGCGCGACCCGACCGGTGAAATGCTGCAGCTGCTGGGGCAGTTCAACGCCGGCAGCCAGCCGAGGCAGCTCGACGGCGCCTGGGCCTCGCGCGACGGCCGGCGCGCGCTGATGCTGCTGCAAACCCGCGCGGCGGGCTCGGACACCGACGCCCAGCAGCAGGCCATGGCCGCGGTCCGCAAGGCCTTCGACGCGGCCGCCGGCCAGAGCGGCGCCTCGCTGGTCATGACCGGCCCCGGCGTGTTCTCCGTCACCTCGCGCGAGGCCATCCAGAGCCAGGTCAGCCTGCTTTCCATGATCAGCGTGGCGCTGATAGCGGGCCTGCTGCTGCTGGTCTACCGCTCCGTCGGCGCGCTGGTCCTGAGTTTCCTGCCCGTCATCAGCGGCGCACTGGCCGGCATTGCTGCGGTGAGCCTGGGCTTCGGCTCGGTGCACGGCATCACGCTGGGTTTCGGCACGGCCCTGATCGGCGAGGCGGTGGACTATTCCATCTACCTGTTCGTGCAGTCCGAGGATGCCGGCGCGGACCCGCAGCATTGGGTCAGGCGCTTCTGGCCCACGGTGCGGCTGGGCGTGCTGACCTCCATCGCCGGTTTTGCCTCGCTGCTGCTGTCCGGCTTTCCGGGCCTGGCGCAGCTGGGCCTGTATTCGATCGCCGGCCTGGTCACGGCCGCCGCGGTTACCCGCTATGTGCTGCCGCATTTGCTGCCGGCGGGCTTTCGCATCCATGACGTCTCGGCCATCGGGCGTATGCTGCAGGCGCTGGCCGGGCGCGCGCCCGCCCTGCGCTGGCCGGCCGCGGCCCTGCTGCTGGCCGCCTGCGCCGTCCTGGCCGGCAACCATGCCAGCCTGTTCAACGACAAGATCTCTTCGCTGAGCCCGGTGTCACAAGCCGATGTGGCGCTCGACGAAAGCCTGCGCGCCGACATGGGCGCGCCGGATGTGCGTTATGTGGTGGTGGTCTCCGCCGGCAGCCGGGAAGCGGTGCTGCAAACCGCCGAGCGGGTGTCCGGCGTGCTGCAGGCGCAGGTCGAGCGCGGCCAGATCGCCGGCTTTGACAGCCCCAGCCGCTACCTTCCCAGCCTGGCCGCGCAAAGCGCCCGCCAGGCCAGCCTGCCGCCGCCCGAACAGCTGCAGGCGCGGCTGGCCCGGGCGGTGCAAGGCCTGCCGGTGCGTGCCGAAGTCTTCGCGCCTTTTCTGGCCGACGTCGCCGCGGCCCGCGGCCGGCCCCCGCTGCAGCCGGCCGACCTGGAAAAAACCTCCATGGCCATGGGCCTGGACGCCCTGCTGCTCGGCAAAGCCGAACGCTGGAACGCCCTGCTGCCGCTGACCGCGCCCAAGGGCGGAAACATCCAGGCCGCCGACATCCGCGCCGCCCTGGCGGCGGCCGCCCTGCCCGGCGTGCTGTTTGTCGACCTGAAAGCAGAATCAGACCGCCTGTACGCGGGCTACCTGCACGAAGCCATCGTGCTGTCGCTGGGCGGGCTGGCCATCATCGTGGTGCTGCTGCTGGCGGTGTTCCGCTCGCCGGCTCGCGTGCTGCGCACCCTGGCGCCGCTGGCCGCCGCGGTCGTCACGGTCACCGCCGGCCTGGCGCTGCTGGGCCAGCAACTGATCATCCTGCACCTGGTCGGCCTGCTGCTGGTGGTGGCCGTCGGCTCCAACTACGCGCTGTTCTTTGACCGGCCCGACCCGGCCACGCCGATCGCGCCGCGCACCCTGGCCTCCATGCTGCTGGCCAACCTGACCACGGTGGCGGGCTTTGGGCTGCTGGCGTTTTCCAAGGTCTCCATCCTGCAGGCCATGGGTGCCACGGTCGCGCCCGGCGTCATCCTGGCGCTGCTGTATGCGGCGATTTTTGCGCGGAGGGCCCATGCCTGAACTCGGCACAGCCTGGAAACCCGGCGCCCTGCTGCGCGCCAGCGCCGGCGTGCACCTGCTGGCGCTGGCGGCCATTGTTTTGAAAGTGGGCCTCTGGCCCTGGGCCCTTGCGGCCCTGGTGCTCAACCACGCGCTGATCGCCTTTGCGGGCCTCTGGCCGCGCAGCCATTGGCTGGGCCCGAACTGGACGCGCCTGCCCGCCGCGGCCGAAGCGCGGCGCGAAATCGCGCTGACCATAGACGACGGGCCCGACCCCGCCGTGACCCCCATGGTGCTGGACCTGCTGGACCGCTACGCGGTCCGCGCCACGTTTTTCTGTGTCGGCGAAAAAGCCGCGCGCCATCCCGAGCTGTGCCGCGAGATGGTGCGGCGCGGCCATGCCGTCGAAAACCACAGCCAGCACCACCGCCACCATTTCTCCGTGACCGGCCCGCGCAGCATGCTGCGCGAGCTGCAGGCCGCGCAGGACACGCTGGCCCGCGCCAGCGGCCAGCGCCCGCTGTTCTTTCGCGCGCCGGCCGGCCTGCGCAACCCTTTCCTCGACCCGGTGCTGGCCCGGCTGGGCCTGAAGCTCGCCAGTTGGTCGGTGCGCGGTTTCGACACGCGCACCGGCGACGCCGCGCGCGTGCTGCACAGGCTCCAGGCCGGGCTGCGTCCCGGCGCCATCGTGCTGCTGCATGACGGCAACGCGGCGCGCACGCCGCAAGGCGTTCCGGTCGTGCTCGAGGTGCTGCCGCCCCTGCTCGAATCGATCAAGGCGGCCGGGCTGCGCACCGTGACCCTGCGCCAGGCCCTCGCATGAAACCGCCGCAAGCCCGCCCCGCCGCCTGGTCCCGCATGGCCGAAGCCATTTCGCGGCACTTCTTCCTCAAGGGCGTGGGAACGATGCTGTTCATCGGCCTGTTTTTCGGCGCCTATTTCTACCTGCTCAAGTACCCGGCCTTTCCCCTCACCGTGATGCCGCGCATCTGGGCCGACCATCTGGTCGGCTTTGCGCCGCTGGCCCTGCCGGTCTACCTGTCGCTGTGGGTCTATGTGTCGCTGCCGCCGCTGTTCTTCAGCGACAGGCGCGAACTGCTGCACTACGGCCTGGCGATCGCACTGACCTGCCTTTTCGGCCTGGCGGTGTTTTTTGTCTGGCCCACGGCCGCCCCGCCGGCCGACGTCGACTGGCTGAAATATCCCGATATGCAATTCCTGAAAAACATCGATGCGGCGGGCAACGCCTGCCCTTCGCTGCATGTCGCCACGGCTGTTTTTTCGGGCCTGTGGCTGCACCGCCTGCTGCGCGGCTTTTCCGCACCGTCCTGGCTGCTGTGGCTGAACGCCCTGTGGTGCGCCGGCATCGCCTACTCGACACTGGCCACGCGCCAGCACGTCGCGGTGGACGTCGCCGCCGGCATCGCCTTGGGCGGGCTCGCGGCCTGGCTGTCCCTGCGCCTGCACCGGCAACGCGGGGGACGCGCGTGAGCGCCGGCCCGCGGCGCGGCATGCCGCCCATCGTGACGGTTTGCTAAAGTGTCTTTTTCTTCAGAGAGGTCCTCCCCCCTGTACCCCCTTTGGCTTTCCCATTTCACCGCGACCAGCAGCATGGGCCGCGGCCTGGCACAGACCCTGGACGCGCTGCGCGCGCGGCGCGGCGGGCTGGCACCCTGCGGCTTCGACACGGTCGACCTGCCCACCTTTGTCGGCGAGGTGCAAGGCGTGGACGAGGTCGTGCTTCCCGAGCCCTTGGCCGCTTTCGACTGCCGCAACAACCGGCTCGCCCTGCTCGGGCTGCGGCAGGACGGCTTTGAGGCCGCCGTGGCTACCGCCACCCAGCACCATGGCGCGCAGCGCGTGGGCGTCTTTGTCGGCACCAGCACGTCGGGCATCCTGCAAACCGAGCTCGCCTACCGCCGGCGCGACCCCCTCAGCGGCGCGCTGCCCGCGGACTTCCACTACAACACCACCCACAACACCTTCTCGGTGGCCGACTTCACGCGCCAGTACCTGGGCCTGGCCGGCCCGGCCGTCGTGGTTTCGTCGGCCTGCTCGTCCAGCGCCAAGGTCTTCGCCTCGGCGCAAAGAATGATGCGCGCCGGCCTGATCGACGCGGCGGTGGTGGGCGGTGTGGATTCGTTGTGCCTGACCACTTTGTACGGCTTCAATTCGCTGGGCCTGATTTCCGGGCAGGCCTGCCGCCCCTTCGACGCCGAGCGCGACGGCATCTCCATCGGCGAGGCCGCCGCCTTTGCGCTGCTCGAACGCGCGCCGGCGCGGCCCCAGCCCGGCGACGTGCTGCTGCTGGGCGTGGGCGAATCCAGCGACGCGCACCACATGTCTTCGCCCCACCCCGAGGGCCTGGGCGCGCGCCTGGCCATGGAGCAGGCCCTGGCCATGGCCGGCCTGGGCGCGGCCGACATCGACTACATCAACCTGCACGGCACCGCCACACAGAGCAACGACGCCGCCGAAGCCAAGGCGGTGGCGTCGCTGTTCGGCACGAGCGTCCCCTGCAGCTCCACCAAGGGCGCGACCGGCCACACCCTGGGCGCCGCCGGCGGCCTGGAGGCCGTGGTCTGCGCGCTGGCGCTGCAGCACGGCCTGCTGCCCGGCGGCCTCAACACCCGTACGCTCGACCCGGCGCTGCCGGTCCACTACCTGGTGGACAACCAGCAAGCGGCGCCGCGCCATGTGCTCAGCAATTCCTTCGGCTTCGGCGGCACCAACTGCAGCCTGCTGCTGGGCCGCGCCGGCTAAACCCAACATGACGCAGACATCCCCTCTCCCCGCCGCCGCCCTCACCGCGTATGTGCAAGGCATAGGCCTGCTGGGCCCCGGCCTGGCGAACTGGGCGCTGGGCCGCGAATGCCTGCTGGGCGCCGTGCCCTACCAGGCCGCGCGCTGCGTGCTGCCGCCGCCCATGGCCTTGCCGCAGGCCGAGCGCCGCCGCGCCGGCGCGGTGGTCAAGGTGTCGCTGGCGGTCGGGGAGGAAGCCGTGGCGGCTTCGGGCCTGCGGGTGGCCACGCTGGCCTCGGTTTTTTCCTCATCCAGCGGCGACGCCGTCAACTGCCATGAGATCTGCAGCACGCTGGCCTCCAGCGACAGGCTGATCTCTCCCACGCGCTTTCACAACTCGGTGCATAACGCCGCGGCCGGCTACTGGAGCATCTCCAGCGGCGCCATGGCGACCTCTTCGGTGCTGTGCGCACGCGATGCCAGTTTTGCCGCCGGCCTGCTCGAGGCCATGACCCAGGTGGTGGTGGAGCAAGTGCCGGTGCTGCTGGTTGCCTATGACACCAACTACCCGGAGCCGCTGTACAGCGCACGCGCCATTCCCGACAGCTTCGGCGTGGCCCTGGTGCTGGCGCCCGGCCGCAGCGAACGCAGCCTGGCGCAATGGACACTGGAGCCGGCCGGGTGTCTGAGCCGCCTGCCCGCTGACCAGTTGGACGACGGCGCGCTCGAAAAACTACGCCGGGACATTCCGGCGGCGCGCTGCCTGCCCCTGCTGCGCGGCGTCGCGGGCCGGCAGTCGGGCCGCGTCGTGCTCGACTACCTGGAGGGCTTGCAGCTGGCCCTGCAGGTCGCGCCCTGAGCTTTGCGAGCCTTCGCCATGCCCCTTGCCTTTACCCCGCCCGCAAGCCTGGACCACGAGGAGATCGCGCGCCGCATTCCGCACCAGGGCAGCATGTGCCTGCTCGATCGCGTGAGCGCCTGGGACAGCCAGCGGATCCGCTGCGAAGCCAGCAGCCACCTGGACCCCGGCAACCCGCTGCGCGCCCACGGGCGGCTGGGCGCGGCCTGCGGCATTGAATACGCGGCGCAGGCTATGGCCGTGCACGGGGCGCTGGTCGCCGAAATGCAGGCAGCCGCACCGGATGAAGCGCCCAAGGCCGGCTACCTGGTCAGCGTGCGCGGCGTGAGCCTGCATGTGGCGAGACTGGACGATGTGGGCGCAGCGCTGGCCGTGCGCGCCGAACGCGGCAGCGGCAACGCCGGCAGCGTGCTCTACGACTTCAGCGTGCATGCGGGGGACACGCTGCTGCTGTCGGGCCGCGCCGTGGTGATGCTGGACGCTACCGCCGCCATAAGCCCCAAGGAGACCCCATGACCGCCCCTTCACCCAAACGCGCGCTGGTCACAGGCGGCAGCGGCGCCATCGGCTCGGCCATTTGCCGCCAGCTGGCCGCCGACGGCTTTTATGTCCTGGTGCACGGCAACCGCAGCCTGGACGCCGCCTCAGCCGTGGTGGCGGCCATACAGGCCGCGGGCGGACAGGCCGAGGCCGTGGCCTTCGACGTGACCGACGCCGCGGCGACCGGTGCGGCGCTGGAGGCGCTGCTGGTGCAGGGGCCGGTGCAGGTGGTGGTGAACAACGCGGGCATCCACGACGACGCGGTCTTCCCGGGCATGCAGCTGCGGCAATGGCAGCAGGTCATCGACGTCTCGCTCAACGGCTTCTTCCACGTGACCCAGCCCCTGATGATGCCCATGATCCGCACGCGCTGGGGCCGCATCATCAACATCACCTCGGTGGCCGCCGTGGCCGGCAACCGCGGCCAGGTGAACTACGCGGCGGCCAAGGGCGCGCTGCACTCGGCCACCAAATCGCTGGCACTGGAAGTGGCCAGCCGCGGCATCACCGTCAATGCGGTCGCGCCCGGCATCATCGCCACGCCCATGAGCCAGGACAGTTTTGATGCGACCGAGATTGCCCGGCTCGTGCCCATGAAGCGGGCCGGCCAGCCCCAGGAGGTCGCCGACCTCGTGAGTTTCCTGGCCTCCGAACGTGCGGCCTACATCAGCGGGCAGGTGATTTCGATCAACGGTGGAATGATCTAAGTCCCACGGATCCTGCGCGCCAGCAGCAAGGGCAGGCGCAGCAAAAAACCCAGCAGCAGGCGGCCGTGCATCCAGCTGAGCAGCAGGTTGTCGCGCAGGTAGTTGAAGTGCGACACGCCGCCCTCGTCGGGGCGGAAATACCGGACGGTGGCCGGCAGGTTGATGGGCTTGACGCCGAGCCAGCACATGCGCACCACCGCCTCGGGGTCGAAATCAAAGCGGCGCATCCAGCGTTGCCCGGCCATGACTTCGCGCAGCGGCGCGATCGGGTAGACACGAAAGCCGAACAGCGAATCGCCTATGCCGGCCCACAAGGTTTCCAGGTCGGCCCAGCCGTTGGACAGCTTGCGCCCGTTCACACGCAGGCGCGGCGCGTCCGCGGCGAACACGGGCGCGCCCAGCACCATGACGTCGGGCTGGGCCTGCGAAACAGCCATGAACTCCGGGATCAGGTGGGCCGGGTGCTGGCCGTCGGAGTCCATGGTCAGCACGTGCGTGAAGCCCTGCGCCGCGGCCAGCTCGATGCCGTGCAGCACGGCGGCGCCCTTGCCAACATTGCGCGGCAACACCAGCACGCGCAGCTGGTCGTCGCCCTCGGCCATCGCCTGCAGGCGCGCGGCGCTGCCGTCGGTGCTGCCGTCGACCACCACCCAGACCGGCGCCCACTGCGCCAGCGCGCCGCGCACGGTTTCGTCGAGCTTGACGCCGGGGTTGTAGCTCGGGATCAGGACCAGGTGCGTGGCGGAGACGGCGCGGGCGGGATTGTTCATCGGCGGGGAGAAGGAGGGATCAAGGGGGCGGAAAACCGGTCGCCAGGCGTGCGCCGGCCCTAGGCCGGCGGCGCCGCGGCGATGGACGAAAGCGGCTGGGACCGTTGCAATTCGGCCTCGAAGTAGCGCTCCAGCTCCGCCGTGAATTGCGCGGTGTCGCCGGCGGGTTCAAAGCGCCTGCCCAGGCGCACACGGTAAGTGACGGGCATTTTCGGCGTCCACAGCAGGGACCAGCCCTTGCCCAGGAAAGCCGAATCGGTTTCGATGAAGACGGCCTGCACCGGAACGCCCGCATGCTTGGAAATCAGGCCGGTCGTGCCCTGCATGCGCCCGACGGGAAAACGCCGGGTGCGGGTTCCTTCGGGAAACAGCAGCAGGCTGCTGCCCTGGCGCAGGTCGGCCACCGACAGCTGCACCATGGTGCGCAGCGGCATGTTGCGGATGTAGCCGACCAGGCGCGCACCGGCGCCGAAGAAGACGCTGTTGACGATGTCGGCCTTCATGATGCAGGTGGCGTCCGGCAGGCGGGACAGGATCATGATCGCATCCAGCAGCGACGGGTGGTTGGGCGCGATGATCAGCGGCGGGCCGTCCCGCAGCGCGTCCAGCGCCGCCAGGTCGAAGCGGCAAGCGCCCATGAGTTCCAGCAGGCGCAGGTAGCCACGAAAGCTCCCCGCCGCGAGCTTGCGCCCCCAACGCCGGCTCAGCGCCCTCGGCAGCAGCGCGCGCATGGCGATGGCCATCACCGAGACGCCCAGGCAGAGGAGCACCAGCAGTGCATAACCCAGGCCCAGCCGCGCGGTTTCATGCAGGGCCCTGCGGCCCGTGTTCAGCACGGGCGCTTCGGCAAGCAAGGCGTCGGATTTGTTGTCCATGGAGCGGTTTCGCAGGGTGGCTTTTGGTTATTGGCTTGCGGTGGTTTTGCGGCTCTCGGCGACCCGGTTGTTGGCCTTGCGAAGGGTTGTGGAGCCCGGCGCGGGCGGGTGCCTGCTGGCTGGACGCTGCTGGAATGGGTGAATTCCAGCGAGTCTACCTCTGCGCGACAGCCGTTTTTCGGCCGATTGCCGGTTTGCGGCGTCAGGTTTCACGCCGTCTGGTGGCTGCCCGCCGGCTTTTCGGGCGCAAGCCGGCTGAAAGCCGCAAGTGCCCGGGATTGCCCGGGAGTACCCGGGAGTAAAGGACAATCGGGGCCTGCGGGGACGGCCAGGCCTCCCCCTAAGATAGCGGTTTGAATGAAAAAAATGCCAAATAAAGGGGGCGCCGGCGCGCCGGTTCATTGATGCAAAAGGAAACAATTCGGGGCAAAAATTCCGCAACGGGGGCTGAGGACACCCCCATGATGACGCAGTACAAGCGCATCAAGGCGGACTATCCCGACACATTGGTTTTTTACCGCATGGGCGACTTCTATGAAGTGTTCTTCGCCGACGCGGAGAAAGCCTCGCGCCTGCTCGACATCACGCTGACGCGGCGCGGCCAGTCGGCCGGCGAGCCGGTGGTCATGGCCGGCGTGCCCTTCCACTCGCTCGAAGGCTACCTGGCCAAACTCATCAA
This sequence comes from Polaromonas sp. P4_F6, assembly GCF_056401275.1. Lineage (NCBI taxonomy): Bacteria > Pseudomonadati > Pseudomonadota > Betaproteobacteria > Burkholderiales > Comamonadaceae > Polaromonas > Polaromonas sp. P4_F6. Next base: position 600,664 of record NZ_JBFUJQ010000002.1, read on the forward strand.
GCTCGGCGAATCGGTGGCGATCTGCGAGCAGGTCGGCGACGTCGCCACCAGCAAGGGGCCGGTCGAGCGCAAGGTAGTTCGGGTGGTCACGCCCGGCACACTGACCGACACCGAGCTGCTCAGCGACAAGACCGAATCCATCCTGCTGGCCGTGCACCAGGGCGCGCGCAACACCTGCGGCCTGGCCTGGCTCAGTGTGACCCAGGGCGAAATCCACCTGGCGCATTGCGCCGGCGACGAACTTGAAGCCTGGCTGGCGCGCGTGGCGCCCAGCGAGCTGCTTTACAACATCGACGTGACGCCGGCCTTCGAGCAGCGGCTCAAGGCCCAGCGCTGCGCCTCCACCGCCCGCCCGGCCTGGCAGTTCGACGCCGCCCTGGGCGCGCGCCGGCTGCTGGACCAGCTCAAGGTCGCCTCACTGGCTTCCTGGAACGCGGAAGCATTGAACGAAGCCCATGCCGCGGCCTCCGCGCTGCTCGGTTATGCCGAACACACGCAGGGCCGCGCGCTGTCGCATGTGCAGGGCCTGCAGGTGGTGCGATCCGGCGAGCTCATCGAGCTGCCGCAAAGCACGCGGCGCAACCTCGAACTCACGCAAACCCTGCGCGGCGAGGATTCGCCCACGCTGTTTTCGCTGCTGGATACCTGCACCACCGGCATGGGCAGCCGCGCGCTCAAGAGCTGGCTGCTCACGCCGCGCCGCGACCGCGCCCAGGCCGCCGCGCGGCTGGATGCCATCACGCACTTGCGCGGCGGCTCGCAGCAAACGCTGCGCGCCAAACTCAAGGGCTGCAGCGACGTGGAACGCATCACCGCCCGCATCGCGCTGCGCCAGGCGCGGCCGCGCGAGCTGGTCGCCCTCAAGGACACGCTGCAAAAAGCCGAGCTGGCCGCGCCCGCGGGCAGTGATTTCCCCGAACTGCTCACCCGCATCTTCGAAGACCTGCAGCCGCCGGCCGGCTGCGCCGCGCTGCTGGGCCGCTATGTGCTGGACGAGCCGGCCGCGCTGATACGCGACGGCGGTGTCATCAACCACGGCTGCGATGCCGACCTCGACGAGCTGCGCGCCATCCAGACCAATTGCGACAGCTTTTTGCTGGACCTGGAAGTGCGCGAAAAAGCCCGCACCGGCATCGCCAACCTGCGCGTGCAGTTCAACAAGGTGCACGGCTTTTACATCGAGGTCACGCAGGGCCAGGTCGACAAGGTGCCCGACGACTACCGCCGCCGCCAGACGCTCAAGAATGCGGAGCGCTACATCACGCCCGAACTCAAGGCCTTTGAAGACAAGGCCCTGTCGGCGCAGGAGCGCGCCCTCGCGCGCGAAAAATGGCTGTACGAACAGCTGCTGGACCAGCTGCAGGACTTCATCCCCGCGCTGAGCCGGCTGGCGCGCGCCCTGGCCTCGCTGGACGCGCTGTGCGCGCTGGCAGAGCGCTCGCTCACGCTGAACTGGGCCGCGCCGGTGTTTGTGCGCGAGCCCTGCATAGACATCATCCAGGGCCGGCACCCGGTGGTGGAGGCCCGCCTGGCCGAAACCGGCGGGGGTTCCTTCATCGCCAACGACAGTGTGATGAGCGGCAAACACCGCATGCAGGTCATCACCGGCCCCAACATGGGCGGTAAATCGACCTATATGCGCCAGGTGGCCCTGATCGTGCTGCTGGCCAGCGTGGGCTCCTACGTGCCGGCGGCCAGCTGCCGGCTCGGGCCCATAGACGCCATCCACACCCGAATAGGCGCAGCCGACGACGTGGCCAATGCGCAATCGACCTTCATGCTGGAGATGACCGAGGCCGCGCAGATCCTGCACGCCGCCACGCCGCACTCGCTGGTGCTGATGGACGAGATAGGCCGCGGCACCTCCACCTTCGACGGCCTGGCGCTGGCCGGCGGCATCGCTGCCTATTTGCACAACAAGACGCAGGCCTTCACGCTGTTCGCCACGCACTACTTCGAGCTGACCGAATTCCCGGCCCAGCACCACGGCGCCATCAATGTGCACGTGAGCGCGGTCGAGTCCGGCGCCGACATCGTGTTCCTGCACCACATCGAGCCCGGCCCCGCCAGCAAGAGCTACGGGATTGCCGTGGCCAAGCTGGCCGGTGTGCCCGCCGCCGTGGTCAACCACGCCCGCCATGCGCTCAATGCGCTGGAGGCCCACCAGAACGAAGCGCGCGCCCAGGTCGACCTGTTCGCCGCACCGCCCGAGGCCGCCGTGCCCGAACAAAGCGCGGTGGACAAGGCATTGGGTACCATAGACCCTGATGCACTGACGCCGCGCGAGGCGCTGGACGCCCTGTACCGCCTCAAAAAGATGTCCGCCTCGCCGTGAACCAGCGCAAACCGAACTCCCCCACACCCCAAAGCCATCTCATGACCTACTGCGTCGCCGCCAAACTCAACGCCGGGCTGGTGTTTTTGTCAGACTCCCGCACCAATGCGGGCCTGGACCACATCAGCACCTTCCGCAAGATGATCGTCTATGAAAAAGCGGGCGACCGCTTCATGGTGCTGCTGTCGGCCGGCAACCTGTCGATCTCGCAGTCGATACGCGAGATCCTGCAGGTCGAGCAGCTCAAGGACCATGAAGGCGGCGAGCCCATCACCATCTGGAACGCCAAAAGCATGTTCGACGCCGCGCGCGTGCTGGGCTCGGCTATACGCCGCGTCTACGACCGCGACGCCGAGGCGCTCAAAAACGCCGACGTGGACTTCAACGTCTCGCTGGTTTTCGGCGGCCAGATCCGCGGCGAGAACATGCGCCTGTTCCAGATGTATTCGGCCGGCAACTTCATTGAAGCCACCGACGAGACGCCCTACTTCCAGGTCGGCGAATCCAAATACGGCAAACCCGTGCTGGACCGCGTGCTGACCCCCGCCACGCCCTTGGCCGAGGCCGCCAAATGTGTGCTGGTGTCCATGGACTCGACCATGAAGTCCAACCTCTCGGTGGGCCTGCCGCTGGACCTGGTGGTCTACGAGGCCGACACCTACAAAAGCGACAAGATCGTCTGCATCGACAACGACAACCCCTACTACCGCATGATGCACAGCAGCTGGGGCCAGAAGCTGCGCGAGGTCTTCGACAGCATCGAGGACCCGGTCTGGGACGACGCGCACACCGACATCCCGCTGAAGATGCCGGCCACTCGCCACGAGCCGCTGAAAAAGATCAGCACGCCCGACGAGAAACTGATTTAAGCCGTGCCCACCGCCGCCAAACCGCTGGTCATTTTTTCCCACGGCAACAGCTTCCCGGCCGGCACTTACAGCGCGGTTTTTAATAGCCTGAAAGCCCGCGGCTTTCAGGTCAAGGCGGTTGACAAATTCGGCCACGACCCGCGCTACCCGGTCACCAGCAACTGGCCCCACCTGGTGCAGCAACTGGCCGACTTCACGGCCCGCGAGGTTGAAAAAGCCGGCCAGCCGGCCTTTTTGGTCGGCCATTCGCTGGGCGGTTTTTTAAGCCTGATGTGCGCCGCGCGCAACCCGCAGCTGGGCGGCCAGCCCGTCAAGGGCGTGGTACTGGTCGACTCGCCCATCCTGGGCGGCTGGCGCGCCCGCGCCCTCAGCGTGGCCAAACGCGCGCAGCTGGTCGGCGCCATCTCGCCCGGCGCCATCAGCCGCAAACGCAAAAACCAGTGGCTGGGCAAGGACGAGGTGTTCGAGCACTTCCGAAGCAAAAAAGCCTTTGCCGCCTGGGACGAGCAGGTGCTGCGCGACTACATCGCGCACGGCACCTATGAAGGCACGGGCGAGGACGAGGGCAAGCAGCTGCTGAGCTTTGACCGCGACGTGGAAACCGCGATCTACAACACCCTGCCCGACAACCTCGAAGGCCTGCTCAAGCGCCATCCCCTGAAATGCCCCGTCGCCTTTATAGGCGGGCGCCAGTCGGCCGAGATGAAGCAGGTCGGCATGGGGATGACAGAGAAAGTCACCAAGGGAAGGATCATGATGCTGGACGGCAGCCACCTGTTCCCCATGGAAAAGCCTTTGATGACGGCGGCGGCCATCGAGGCGGCCTTGCGGAATTTCCTGGACTGACCCAGGCGCCTACAAGACCTCGGCCGAAGACAAGGCCGGCGTCTCGGCAATCCGCGCCGAGATGGCCCGGCAAGCCTCCAGCAGCGGCGCCACATAGGCCTGCTCGGGGTTGTCCTTCTGCCGGAACATCAGCGTGCTGACGCTGATGGCCGCTACAGGCGTGCCACCGCCGCCGCGTATCACGGCGCCGTAGCAAAAAATGCCGGCCTCATGCTCTTCCCCATCCACAGACCAGCCGCGCTCCCGCGTGAGCTGCAGCTGCTTGCGCAAGTCGGGCAGCTTCACCAAAGTGTTGCCGGTATAGCGCGGCAAGGGCAGCCCCTGCAGCAGCGGCTCCAGCACAGCAGGCTCCAGCGCCGCCATATAAGCCTTGCCGACCGCTGTCGCATGCAGCGCCACGCTGCTGCCTATGCGGGACGCCATGCGCACGGCGCTCGGGCTTTCGAGTTTTTCGATATAGACCATGGCGCTGCCGTTGGGCACGGCCAGGTGCACGGTTTCGCCGGTGATATCGCGCAGGCGCTTGAGTTCGTCGACCGCGGCCAGGCGCAGGTCCGAGCGGCCCCAGCTGCGGCTGGCCAGCTGGATCAGGCGCGGACCCAGGGCCAGCAGTGCGCCGCGCTCGTTCTCGACCAAGAGGCGCTCGGCCACCAGGGCCGCGACGATGCGGTGCACCGTGGGCCTGGGGTAGCCGCTGGCCTTGACCAGCGCGCCTACGTTGAGCGGCTGCTCCGAGTCGGCCACCAGCTGCAGCACGTGCATGAATTTGGAGAACGCGGCCGTGCCGGCCACCTGCGACGCAGCGACGGTCGGCGCCATCACGACACCATGTAGCCGCCGTCCACCGGCAGGATCACACCGGTCATAAAGGCGGCGGCCGGTGTGCAGAGAAACATCGCGGCCTCAGCCACGTCCTTTGGCGTGCCCCAGCGGCCCATGGGCGTGCGCGCCAGGATGGGGCCGGCGCGCGCCGGGTCGTCCTGCAGGGCTTTGGTGAGCGGCGTGGCGATCCAGCCGGGCGCGATGGCGTTCACGCGTATGCCGTCGGGCGCATAGGCGATTGCCAGCGACTTGGTGAGCTGGGCGACGCCGCCCTTGCTGGCCGCATAACCGGGCACCAGGCCGCCGCCGAAAAAGCTCAGCATGGAGGCCGTGTTGACGATGCAGCCGCGGCTGGCCTTGAGGCGCCCGCGCGTGGCCGTGCACACGCGCATGGTGCCGGTCAGGTTGACGGCCAGCACTTTTTCAAACACCTCGATGTCGTGCTCGGCGCCGCGCTGGATGATGCCGGCGCAGTTGAACACGATGTCCAGTTTGTCGATGCCGGCCAGCGCCGCATCCAGGCTGGTAGCCGAGGTCACGTCGGCCTGGCGCACCTCGACAGCGGCGTCGAGCGTGCCGTCGCCGCCGCCCAGCCCCAGGGCCGTGACCTCGGCGCCCAGCGCCGCGAGGTGGTTGGCGATGACGGCGCCTATGCCCTGGGTCGCGCCGGCGACCAGTGCGCGCTTGCCTTTAAAAAGTCCGGCCTGGTAGGTCATAGGTAGTTCCTGAAAAAACGGCCGCAGTCAGCGGATAAATTGTTGTGTGTAATCGGCGCCTAGGCCGACAGCTTCGAAGTGCTTGTTGCACATCTCGATCTTGGTGAACACGTCCTCATAGCCCATGCCTTTGCCATAGGGGTCGGTGTAGTACATGACACCGTTGACCTGGAAGTAGGTGATCATTTCCTCGACGTCTTCCGGTACATACAGCGTGTGGGTTTCGCCGGGCGGCTCGAACACATAGCTGCCCTCGGTGGCCTCCCAGTCATGCTCCAGGTAGCGCCAGCGGCCCTTGAGCACAAAGCCGTGCACCGCCTGCGGATGGCGATGCCGGCTCAGCACGCCGGACTTGCGCACGCGCAGCAGATTCATCCAGTAGCCCTGGCTGGCGTTCAGGCACAGCGGGCGGAACCAGACGTTCTCGGCCTGCGGCACCCAGAGCCGTTCATCAGTGGGGATGGCGTGCTGCACCACGATTTCCGGCCTGGCGTCGGGCGGGTTGGGGTACTGGTAGGGCATCAGCGGCGTCTGGTCGGGGGTGTCTACGGGCATGGGATTTGTCCATATTGTGGATACGTGTCCATATTGTAGAAAACAACGACTTCGAAAGTGCGGGGATTTACCCCTAAGCGCGCAGGCCGGCATTTGCAACAGACTGGATAAACTACGCCAACCATCCGGCGCCTGCGCCGAGCAATAACACGCGACTCTCCGAGGAGAACTCCCATGGCCCTGCCCTTTATCGTCACCCTCGCCGTGACCTTTCTTGCCTGGGCCGTCGCGGCCGTCGTGTCCCAGAGCATGGGCGACGCGATGACGCTGAGCGCTTCCGTCTGGCTGGCCACCGGGGTGACTTTTGGCGCGCTGCTGGTGGTCAAGCCGGCCAAACGTTTTGCCGTGCTGGCCGGCGCCGCGCTGGCGGCCGTCGTGCTGTCGCTGCTGGACGGCCTGGCGCTGTTGCCGGCGCTCGCCTTTGGCGCCAACGAGGCGCTGGCGGCCGGCCTGGGCGCCTGGGTGGCGCGCCTGCTGCGCGCGCCCCGTCCCGACGGCCGCATCGAGCCGGGCAAGGCCTACGCCGGCCTGCTGGTCGGTGCGCTGCTGACTTCCGCACTGGGCGCCAGCATCGCCATCGTGCTCTGGAGCTGGGCCCTGCCCCAGCCCATTCCCCTGCTGACCGAGTGGCGTGTCTGGGCCTGCACGACCTTTGTCGGCATCCTGCTGGTCGCGCCGCTCATCACTTCCTTCGCGGGCTTCAAGGTCAAGCGTTCGGGCGGCATGGCCAGCAGCCAGTTTCTTGCGGGCGCCGGCACCTTTGTGCTGTTCTTTGTGGTGGCGGCGCTGATTTTTTCGAGCGACGTGTCCGACCGCTTCGGCGCCTCGCTGGGCCCCACGCTGGCCTACCTGCCGCTGCCCTTTATGGTGGTCACCGCCATCCTCTGGAAGGAGCGCGGCGCCACGCTGGCCACGCTGCTGGGCGCGCTGGCGCTGATCGCCTGGACCAACAGCGGCGGCGGGCCTTTCGCCGAGGTCGAGGGCTTTCCGGGCGAGGCGGTGATCGAGGTCCAGGGTTATGTGGCCGTGATGGCTTTGCTGGTGGGCGTGGTCAACGCGCTGGGCGCCACCGCCGCGCAGGCGCTGGCGCTGGCGCAGGACTGGCGCACCCGCTACCGCCAGGTGCTGGAATCGAACCGCACGGTGGTCGCCAATTTCGACGCCAGGACCGGCGCGGCCGAATGGGGCGAAGGCGCCAGCGACCTGCTGCGCACCGATGCCGCAGGCCTGCTGACGGTGCAGGACTTCATCACCCACGCCGACCCGCAGGAGCAGCCCGCGCTGCAGGCCGACTGGCGCGACCTCACGCAGGGCCAGCGCGAGCACGTGCTGTGGAAAAACACCCTGCGCTGGAGCGACGGCCGCGTGGCCGCCGTGAACGCGCGCCTGTCGGGCGTGCGCGGTGCCGACGGCCAGGTCGAACAGGTGGCCGTGCTGCTGGAAGTCGAGGCCTGACGTGGCAGCGGATGCGCCCATCACCCCCACGGCCAAAGCGGCCGTGGACAAAAGCACGCCCGCCGTCTTCCTGATCCACGGCCTGGGCGGCACGCAGTACGACCTGGGCTCCATGCACAAGCGGCTGAAAAACGCCGGCTTCGTCACCCATTCGCTGACCCTGCCCGGCCACGGCACCACACCCGAGGACCTGGTCCAGGTCACGGCCGAGCAATGGATGGAAGCCGTCACCGCCAAATACCACGAGGTCGCCGCACAGCACGACAGCTTCCACATCATGGGCATGTGCATGGGCGCGCTGCTGGCCACCGAGCTGGCCAAGCGCCAGAAACACACGCGCGGCAAGCTGATCGCGCTGGCGCCGCCGATTTACATCGACGGCTGGGCCACCGCCTGGTACACACCGGCGCGCCACCTGATGTACTGCGTGCCCGGCGTTCCGGCGCGCATGCGGGTGGAAGAGGAAGACCCCTTCGGCATCAAGAACGAACAGCTGCGCGCCATCGTCAAGGCCAAGTTCGCGCGCGGCGAGAACTTCCACTACCGCTGGGTGCCGCTGGCCTGCATACGGCAGGTGGACCGGCTGCGCCGCTGGGTCATGACGGACCTCAAGAGCATGGCCAGCGAAACCCTGGTGATCCACGCGCGCGAAGACGAGCTCACCAGCCTGGCCTCGGCCAACTACCTGGTCGAACAGATAGGCGGCGCCAAGGCGCGCATGGTGGTGCTGGAGAACAGCTACCACATGATCTGCGTCGACAACGACCGCGAGCAGGTGGCGCGCAACGTGCTGGAGTTTTTCGGCGCCAGCAGCGCCGCCTCGCTGGGCATGGCGGTGGACGACCCCAAGATGAGCGCCGACGCCCTGCAGGCTTTCGCGCAATCGCTGCGCGCGGCGCTGGAGGCCGGCGACTTCAGCGGTGTCTTTGCCCGGGGCGCTTCCGACATGGGCTGGTTCCAGCCCGGCAGCAACCGCGCCAGCGGCATCTACCGCGGCAACAAGGGCCTGCAGGCCATGCTGCCCTGGGCCGGCGGCATCAGGTTCACCGCCTTCGGCCAGCCGGTGTTCAATGCCGGCATCGCGGTGCTGCCCGCCACGCTCACGGCGGCAGACCTGATGTCGCAGGGCGTGCTGGCTTTTGCCGTGCGTTCGGGCCGGCTGCTGGATGCGCGCTGGTTCCCCGACGACGTGGCACTCGAAGACGCCCACTTCGGCGCGCCGCCGGCGCCCGCCGGCCCCAGCGAGGCCGAACGCGCTTTCGAGGCCGCCGGCATTGCCGTCAAGACGCTGGCCAAGCCGCCCGGCAACGAAGAGCTGCTGGCGCTCTACGCGCTCTACAAGCAGGCCACGGTGGGCGACGCGACGGGCGAGCGCCCCGGCATCATGGACGTGACCGGCCGCGCCAAATTCGACGCCTGGGCCCAGCGCAAGGGCATGGCGCGCGAGGAAGCGATGGCCGGCTACGCGGCCCTGGTGGAAAAGCTCAGGTCCACCTGAGCGTTGCCACCGCAGGCCTAGTCCATCAGGTCCGCGGGTACCTTGCCGCCGTTGGCGGCCAGCTTGTTCATGACCTGCTTGTGCAGCCAGATGTTCATGGCCGCGCTGTCATTCATGTCGCCCGTGTAGCCCAGCTCCTTCGCGAGCTCCTTGCGTTCGCCGAGGCTGCTGTCCAGGTGCAACAGCTTCATCAGGTCGACGATGGAGGTCTTCCAGTTGAGTTTTTCCGGATTTTTGCTGGCCATGCCGTTGAGCAGGGCTTCGACGTCAACCTGCTGCATGGGCGGCGTTGCGGGCGCCGGGGCCGGTGCTGCAGGCGCCGTGTCAGCGGGAGCGGCAGCGACCGGCGGTGCGGCCTCAGGCGTTTGCAGCGAGGGGAATATCTTGCCGAAGATTTTGCCGAGAATGCTCATGGGTGCGCCTCAGGATGGAGTTTAAAAAACCAGCCTAACACCGGAATGTGACGGCTGTTGTCAGACGCCACGCCAATCGCCGGCACTGCGGCGCGACGCTTACTGGACCGGCGCCCCCACGCGCTTGAGCCCCGCTTCTCCAGCCCTGGCCGCCACGTCGGGCTGCCACACGACCTGGTCGTCCACGGCATAGAGCCAGCACCTGGATTTCGCCCTCGCGCACTGCTGGAAGGTGGTGGCCATGGCCTCGGGCTCGCCCGCGTTGAAATACCAGCCGCCTTTTTCCGTGACGGCAAAGGCCTTGGGCGAGGGCAAGCCGCGAAAGTGGGCATAACGCGCCTTGCCGGCATCGCTGAGCGGCACGGCGTTCATATCATCGGCCGCCGCAAAGCCCGAAGCCGGCGGAAGCACATAGTGGTGGCCCTTAAAACGCTGCACATGCGACAGCAGCAAAGGCTGGCCCAGCTGCGCCGAAAGAAACTCGAACATGCGTATATGCGAGGCCTCGCGCGCCGCGGGGTTGCCGCCCACCATGGCCTTGCCGGTCTTGGTATTGCCCAGGCCTTCCATCTGCTTGACGGGGCCGGTGCCGTCAAAGCCGTGGTAACTGCCCGGGTAGACCACCAGGTCCACGGGCGCGTTGGCCTTGTTCTTTCGCAGGCGCTCCTGCAGCGTCACGCATTCGCCGGCCAGCGTCCAGTCGTCGAGCTCGCCGATCATGATCAGCAGCGGCGTGTGGACTTCATAGTTCCACATCTTGTTGTTCACCAGGCAGCCGGGGTAAAAAGCCACGGCGGCGCGCGGCCGCACTTTCTGCGCCTGCACGTATTTGTCGGTGGCGTCCACCGTGCTGAGCACGGTCTGCGCGCCGTGCGACCAGCCCATGACCACAATGCGCGAGGCATCCACCGAGGGCTGCTTGACCAGCCAGGCGATAGCGGCGAACACGTCCTCCCGGCGCTCGGCTTCATGGATGGTGCGAAGCTTGTTCGGTGTTTCGCAGATCGATTTGTGGCCGCGCGGCGTGAAGCTGTCCAGCGGCAGGAAATGGATGCGCTCGGCGTTGAAATAACCCGCGTAGCGGAAAAAGCGCTCGGCAAAATTGCCCTTGCTGTCCAGCCCGCCGCCGCAGCCGTGCAGGCCGATGATGACGGGCCTGGGCTCGCCGTCGCCGACGTCAAACCAATAGGCCGGGATCTCCAGCTTGCCGTCCAGCGAGGGGATGCTCACCGGGCCGGCGGCATGCGAGAGCTGGGCCGCCAGCAGCAGGCCCGCCAGCAGCGAAAAACCCCGGGAGGCCCAGCCCATGCGCGCGGCCCGCCTTATTCCGCCCAGACCACCAGGCCGCTCCAGGCCGTGGCCAGCACCACGATGCCGAAGGCGATGCGGTACCAGGCGAAAGGCACAAAGCTGTTGCTCGAGATGTAGCGCAGCAGCCAGCGCACGCACAGCCAGGCGCTCAGGAAGGAGAACACCAGGCCCACCCCGAACAGCGGCAGGTCCGCCATGGACAGCAGCGCGCGCTCCTTGTAGAGGCTGTAGACACCCGCGCCTATCAGCGTGGGCATGGCCAGGAAGAAAGAAAAATCGGTGGCCGCCTTGCGCGACAGCCCCAGCAGCATGCCGCCAATAATGGTCGCGCCGCTGCGGCTGGTGCCCGGGATCATGGCCAGGCACTGCACCAGGCCGACCTTCACCGCGTCCATCACCGTCATGGCCTCCACCTCCTGGATGCGCGCGGCGGCCGGGTTGTTCTGCTGGCGCTTTTCGGCCCAGAGGATGATGAAGCCGCCGATGATGAAGGTGCTGGCCACCACCACCGGCGTGAACAGATGGGCCTTGATGGCCTTGCCGAACAGCAGGCCCAGTACCACGGCCGGCACAAAAGCCACCAGGACGTTGAGCACAAACTGTTGCGCCTGTTTCTCGGTCGGCAGCGCCACCACGGTCGCGCGAATCTTCTGCCAGTAGACCAGGATCACCGCGAAGATGGCGCCGGTCTGGATCGCGATGTCAAAGACCTTGGCCTTGTCGTCGTCAAAACCGAGCAGCGAGCCCGCAAGAATAAGGTGGCCTGTCGAGGAGATGGGAAGGAATTCGGTCAGGCCCTCGACGATGCCCATGATGGCGGCTTTGATCAACAGTGCGATATCCAATGCTGGCTCCAGAAATTTAGCGGTGATTATCACCGGGCAAGGTGAAGGACCGCCGCGCGAATCCGGTGAAAATGCCCTGATAACTTACATGCACCGCCCCGGCACGCAGCCTGACCGCCAAAAGAAAAAAGGAGGAATACACCCATGCATCGCTATTTTCTGAGCAGCCTGCTGCTGCTCGCCGCCGCGGCCGCGCAGGCCGGCATGGGTTTTACCGAGCTGCCCGGCCTGCAGGACGACGCTCCCATCAGCGTGTTCTACCCTTCCGCCGGCGAAGACCGCACCATGCAGGTCGGCTCCTATTCCCTCAAAGTCGACAAAGACGGCCAGCCCGTGCGCGGCAACACCCGCCTGGTCGTCATCTCGCACGGCTCAGGCGGCTCGCCCTGGACCTATACCGACCTGGCGCGCCGCCTGGTCGAGGACGGCTTTGTCGTCGCCTTTCCCCTGCACCGCGGCGACAACGCCAGGGATCCTTCTTCCCCCGGCCCCGACAGCTGGAAGCAGCGGCCCGCCGAGGTGTCGCGCGCCATCGACGCGGTCGCGCGCGAGCCGCGCTTCGCATCACTGCTGTCGCTGGACAAGGTCGGCCTATACGGCATGTCGGCCGGCGGCCATACCGCGCTGACCCTGGCCGGCGGGCGCTGGTCGCCGGCCCTGCTCACCCGGCATTGCGAAGCCCACATCGCCGAGGACTTCCAGACCTGCGCCGGCCTGAGCACCCGGCTCACGGGCGGCCTGCTGGACGGCCTGAAAAAAACCGTGGTGCTGGCCGTCATCCGCCAGCGGTTCAGCGACGCCAGCTGGCAAAGCCACCGCGATGCGCGCATCCAGGCCGTGGTCGCCGGCGTGCCGCTGGCCGCCGATTTCGACATGGCCTCGCTAGCCTCGCCGCCGGTGCCGCTGGCCCTGGTCACGGCCCGGCAAGACCGCTGGCTGGTGCCGCGTTTTCACAGCGATGCGGTGCTCGCGGCCTGCAACAAGCGCTGCGAGCTTCTGGCCGACTTGCCCGACGGCGGCCATGGCGCGCTGCTCTCGCCGCCGCCGCCCGCCGATGCGATGTCCAGCCTGGCCAAAGACCTGCTGCTGGACCCGCCCGGCTTCGACCGCGGCCAGCTTGCAGCCCTGGACGGCAAGATCAGCGCCTTCCTGCGCAAACAATTGCTGCCCTGAAACCCGCCGGCAAGCCAAACAGGCGGCCGCCGGCACGCCCTGCGCGAGCGCGCGCCAATCCGGCCGAAAACAAGCCGTATCGGTGCGTTTCTGAGGCAAAACGAAGCAACTCGAACAATTAGTAAAACTTATCTACTCAGACATTCATTCAAAAGTAGGTCAAACCCACTATCGCTCGGCAACGGTGAAACATACATTCAGTTACACCATTCAACCCGAGGTTTTACGATGACCCACACCGCCACCCGCCGCCTTACCCTGGCCGCCCTGACCGTTGCTGTTGCCGCAGGCTCCACCCTGCTGTCCGGCTGCGACAACCCGCCCGACACCATCAAGATCGGCGTCGCCCAGCCCCTGTCGGGCAACCTCGCCGCCCTGGGCCAGGACCTGCACAACGGCGTGAAGATGGCCGTGGACGAGCTCAACAAGGAAGGCTTCCAGATCAAGGGCAAGACCGTCAAGATCGAAATCGTCGCCATGGACGACCGCTCCGACCCCAAGGCCGGCGTTGACGTCGCCAAGCAGCTGGTCGATGCCGGCGTGGTCGCCGTGATCGGCAACCTCAACTCCGGCGTCAGCATTCCGGCCGCGCCGGTCTATGCCGAAAAGCACATCGCCCAGCTGGCCATTTCGACCAACCCCAAGTTCACCGAGCTCGGCCTGGACACCACCTTCCGCCTGGTCGCCAACGACAACCTGCAGGCCCGCGCCATCGGCTCCTTCGCCGCCAACCAGCTCAGTGCCAGCAAGTTCGCCGTGGTCGACGACGGCACCACCTACGGCAAGGGCCTGGCCGCCGGCGCGTCTGCCGAGCTCAAGAAGGCCAACAAGCAAGTCGTCGTCAGTTATTCGTCGGACGACAAGACCACCAAATTTGACGAGCTGGCCGGCAAGATCAAGGATGGCGGTGTCGAGGTGGTCGTGTCGACACAAGGCGACTTCCAGATCCTGGCGCTGATCGAAGCCCTCAAAAAGATCGACTACAACCAGCAGATCAGCATCCTGGGCGGCGACACCATCAAGACCACCGACATGCTCAAGGGCAGCGACACGGTCAAGGGCCTGTACGCCACCTCGCCCATCCTGGACGCCAAGGAGTTCGTCAATGGCAAGGCCTTCCTCGCCAAGTACCAGGAAACCTTCAAGCGGGAGCCGGCCTATGGCGGCCACTACACCTACGACGCCATGTACATCCTGGCCGGTGCCATGAAGCGCGCCAACTCCGTCAAGCCCGAAAAAATCACCCAGACCCTGCGCAGCTTCGACGGCTACGCGCCCATCACCGGCTCCATGAAATGGGATGCCGTGGGCGAGCAGCGCTACGGCGTGGTCGGTGTCTATGCCGTGCGCAAGGGTGTTTGGGACCTGCAGCTGCGCTCCGACCGCTGGTAGGCTAAGCTCGCGGTCGCCATGACCAAAGCCGCCCCCACCTCCACCACCATCACGCCCTCCGTCGCCACACCCGGCCAGGTGCTTGATTTCTGGCTGGGCGACGGCATTGAAAAAGACTGGCCCACGCAGGACCTCGGCAAACGCTGGTTCAGCGGTGGTGCCGAACTCGATACAGAGATACGCACGCGCTTTGGTGCAGCCGTCGATGAGGCCCTGGCCGGCGGCCTGCGGGACTGGGAGCAGCTTCCCCTGCACCGCCTGGCGCTGGTCATCTTGCTCGACCAGTTCACGCGCAACATCTTTCGCGGCAGCGCCCGCGCCTTTGCCGGCGACGCCCGCGCCCAGCAGCTGGTGCGGCAGGCCGTCGCCGCCGGTGAAGACCAGCAACTGCCCTGGGCGGCGCGGCTCTTTCTCTACATGCCGCTGATGCACGCCGAAAGCCCCGCGCTGCAGGATGAATGTGTGGCGCGTTTCACCCGGCTGGTCGCCGACGCGCCCGAAGCGCTCAAGCAGCGCCTGCAGGGCAACCTGGACTACGCCCACCAGCACCGCGACATCATTGCCCTCTTCGGCCGCTTCCCTTATCGCAATGCGGTCCTGGGGCGGCCCGATACCCCAGAAGAAAAAGACTTCCTCCGCAAGGGCCCACGCTTTGGGCAGTAGAAAGCCCACCCCTGTCCAGGCTCACTGCGTGTAGCTTGTTCCCCCCTCAAGGGGGCGGCGCCTGGGGCCGGCAAAGCCGGACCCGCGGCCCCCGCTGGTGAAATACCCTGCGGTGCTTACGCCGCTTTTTTGAATCCATCTTGGTTCCGGCCGCGTATCCCCAACAGGACGCGCCGCCATACCGCCCACAACAGAGGCCGGTCGTCTCACCAACGCCGGCCCGCCCGGGCCGGTCCACAACCTTCGAGGAGTTCAACAATGATGCTGCGTCCCTCTTCCCGTTTCGCCACCCCCGCCGCCCTGGTGGCCGTCTCCCTGCTCGCCGCCTGCGGCGGCATGTCGCCCATGAAGCCCATGTATTCGCAGGCCCAACTGCCCGCCGCCGTCCAGGTGCCGGCCGGCCACACGGTCGCCATGGAAACCGTGGGCGTGGGCGAGATCACCTACCAGTGCAGCCCCAAAAAAGACATGGCCGGCCAGTTTGAATGGGTGTTTGTAGGCCCCGACGCCAGGCTGAACGACCGCGGCGGCAAACAGGTCGGCAAGTACTACGGCCCGCCCGCCACCTGGGAAAGCCTGGACGGCTCCAGAATCACCGCCACCCAGCTCGCCGTGGCTCCCAACGGCGCCGGCAACATCCCCACCCAGCTCGTCAAGGCCAACCCGGCCATGGGCAGCGGCGCCATGAGCGGCGTCAGCTACATCCAGCGCGTGGACACCCGCGGCGGCGTCGCCCCTGCCATGCCCTGCGCTGCCGGCAATGCGGGCGCCAGACAGGTGGTGCAGTACCAGGCCGACTACATCTTCTACAAGGCGATGTAAGGCGGACACCTCCGATACGAGCGTAAGCAAGCAACCGGCCCTGAACGTCAGGCGGGGCTGGTTTTTTCAGTCCCACAGGCTGGCCCTGTGGGCTTTTTTGCGCCCGCCCGCACCGCTTCCGCCGCGCCTTCAGGCCCTGCGGGAACGCGCTGGCAACAAGCCTGCGCGGCGTCCTACAGCACTTGCACACACCCCGCGTTTTACTGGCAAGCGACAACGACACAACAAGCGGAGGATATTCATGAAAAGCACGCACAACATCCTGTGGGCCTATAGCAAAAGCGCAGCCGTCACCGTGGCCATGGTCACCGGCACCGCCGCGCTCATGGTCGCCTGCTCCGGCGTCGCGCCCCTGCCCAAGGAATACAGCCAGGACCAGCTTGACGCCACCATCACGGTCCCGCCCGGCAACGTCGTCGCGCTGGAAACCACCGCCAGCGGCCTGCTGCACTACGAGTGCAAGGCCAATGCCACCACCGCCGGCACCATAGGCTGGGTGCTGGTGCGGCCTGAAGCCGAGCTGCTGGACCGCACAGGCAAGACCGTTGCCCGCTACTCCGGCCCGCCCGCCACCTGGACGCATATTGACGGCTCCAGCGTCGTCGGCACCCAGGTCGCGCTGGCCCCGCGCGTGGGCGCCACCAACCTGCCGCAGCAGCTGTCCACCGGCGCACCCGGCGCCGCGCCCGGCGTGCTGCAGAACATCACCTATATCCAGCGCATCAAGACCAAGGGCGGCCAGGACCTCAGCAAGGCCTGCACCCAGGCCGATATCGGCGACAAGCTCACCAACTCCTACCAGGCCGATTACATTTTCTGGAAAGCTGCTTAAGGCAGCCCCTCCGGGCACGCCTGTGAAGGCGCGCCTCTCCGTAGTGGCCAAGCCGCCACGGAGTCCAAGCCCGCAGGCTTCCCGGCCTGCGGGCTTTTCTGTTTTTGCCGGTGTTTCCCCGCACACGCTCCCTCTGGCCGCCTACAGACGGCCCGCCGCGCCGGGGATTTACTGGGGTGTGACATCACCGTCCGCCGCCACTGGAGCCTGCCGTGAAAATCCCCATCAACGCCTCTCGCCCCTTCCCCGGCCTGCTGCGAAGCACGCTGCTGCTGGCTGCCGTCGCTGCGCTGGGCGGCTGCGCCCTGCGCCAGGCCAATCCCTACCTCGCCCAGGAAGCCATGCCGGAAACCTTGCGTGTACCCGCGGGCTACGCCGCAGTGCTCGAAGCGCAAGGCCGCGGTGAGCTGCTCTACGAATGCCAGGCCGTCAAACGTGCGCCCTATGAATACGCCTGGCTGCTGCTGTCCCGCGGCATCCGCCTGGCGGACGGCGCAGGCAGCACCGTGACCTACTACCCCGGCGCCCGCGCACGCTGGGAGCACAGCGACGGCTCCAAAGTGAGCGCGCAGGAACTCATCGAAGTGCCCGGCGACCCCCGGAACCTGCCCCTGCAGCGCGCCATGGTCGGCCCCTCCGACACCCCGGGCGCGCTCGCCAACATCCGCTACATCCAGGGCCGCCGCACCGTCGCCGGTGTGGTGGCCAACCCGCCCTGCACCTCCGCCACCCTGGGCATGCGCGTCTCCGTGCCCTATGAGGCCGACTACGTCTTCTGGCGGCCGGCCGCCTGAACTTTCAGGCCACCATCAAAAAAGCCCGCGAGAAGCGGGCTTTTTGTTGCCTCAGGCGGGCTTAGCGGTGGTAATAAACCGGTGCGGCGCGGTAGCCGGGGCCATAACCATAAGCGGGCGCCTGCACGTAGTAGCCGCCATGGTGCCTGTGGCGCGGGCCGTAGTACACGGGCTGCGGGTAATAAACCGGTGCCGGCTGCACATACACAGGGCGGGGTTGGTAATAAACCGGTGCCGGCTGCACATAAACCGGAGCGGGCTGGACATACACGGGTTGCTGGTACACCGGATAGGCGTTGGTGACGCCCACCGCCACGCCCGGAACGCCTATGCCCACGGAAAACGACACGTTGTCGCGGGCCTGGGCAGCCCCTGCAAAGCCCAGGGCGGCCACGGCCAGGGTGGCGGCGGCGCCTGCCAGGGCGAGGGAGCGGTTTGCTTTGATGGCTGTCTTCATATGGTTCTCCTTAAGCAGGGCAGGAAATGCCCATGTGCTTATTAAACGCAGGGCACCTGTAATGGCATACCGCATGCCCCGTGAAGAGAGTAGCCAAACGTAACCCTACTCGGGTAAGCCCTAAAATCAGCCAATGACCTCTCCCGCCCCCGCCTCAGCTCCTGCCGACAAAGAAATCCACAAGCCCAGCAACTTCCTGCGCCAGATCATCGAAAAAGACCTGGCCGAGGGCACCTATGCCAGCCGCCGCTGGGGCGGCAGCCCCGGGGATGCCGCCCACCATGCCGCCGGCCAGCCCGACCCCGCCAGGGTGCGCCTACGCTTTCCGCCCGAGCCCAACGGCTATTTGCATGTGGGCCACGCCAAAAGCATTTGCCTGAACTTCGGCCTGGCGCGCGACTACGGCGGCGTCTGCCACCTGCGCTTTGACGACACCAACCCCGAAAAAGAAGACACCGAATACGTCGACAGCATCGTCGACGCCGTCAAATGGCTGGGCTATGACTGGACGCAGCTAGGCGCCGACAAGGCCGACGCCAGGCCCTACCAGGCCAGCGACTACTTCGACTTCATGTACCGCGCGGCCGAATACCTGATCGAAAGCGGCAACGCCTACGTCGACGAACAAAGCGCCGAGGAAATGCGCCACAACCGCGGCGACTTCGGCCACCCCGGCACCAACAGCCCCTTCCGCGGCCGCACCCCCGCCGAGAACCTGGCGCGCTTTCGCGAAATGCGTGACGGCAAGCTCGCCGACGGCGCCGCCGTGCTGCGCGCCAAAATCGACATGGCCTCGCCCAACATCAATATGCGTGACCCGGCCATCTACCGCATACGCCGCGCCCACCACCACAACACCGGCGACAAATGGTGCATCTACCCCATGTACACCTTTGCCCACCCGGTCGAGGACGCGCTCGAGCAGATCACCCACAGCATCTGCACCCTGGAGTTTGAAGACCAGCGCCCCTTTTACGACTGGCTGCTGGACCGCCTGGCCGAAGGCAAGCTCATCGCCACGCCGCACCCGCGCCAGTATGAATTCGCCCGCCTCAACCTGACCTATGTGCTCACCAGCAAACGCAAGCTGGCCCAGCTCGTCAATGAAAATCGCGTCAGCGGCTGGGACGACCCGCGCATGCCCACCATCGTCGGCCTGCGCCGCCGCGGCTACACACCCGAAGCTTTGCAGCTGTTTGCCGAACGCATAGGCGTCACCAAAAGCGACAGCTGGATCGACTACAGCACCCTCGAAGGCGCGCTGCGCGACACCCTGGACCCGATAGCCCCGCGCGCCATGGCCGTGCTGGACCCGGTCAAGCTGGTGCTCACCAACTGGGACGAAGTCATGGGCGCGGGCAAGCTCGACGACTGCAGCGCGCCGGTACACCCCCACCATGAAGAGATGGGCAAACGCAACTTCAAGATAGGCAAGGAAGTCTGGATTGAACGCACAGACTACGAAGAGACACCGCCCAAGGGCTTCTTCCGCCTGTTCCCGCCCCACATCAACGCCAGCAAGCAGGCGATTGCCGGCAGCAAGGTGCGGCTCAAATACGGCCACGTCATTGAATGCACGGGCGCGGTGAAAGACGCCAACGGCAAGGTCACCGAAGTCCACGCCACCCTGATCCCCGACACCAAGAGCGGCACGCCAGGCTCCGACGCCATCAAGGTCAAGGGCGTGATCACCTGGGTGGGCGTGAGCGATGCCGTCCAGGCCGAAGTGCGCCTTTATGACCGCCTGTTCAGCGTGGAGCATCCCGGCACCGGCGACAAGGACTTCCTTGACGAGCTCAACCCCAACAGCCTCAAGACCGTGACGGCTTATGTCGAGCCATCACTCGCCAAGGTGCCCGCCGGCACGCGCTTCCAGTTTGAGCGGCATGGCTACTTTGTGACGGACTTCCAAGATCATCAGATTAGAGGAGAGGGTAAGCCCGTCTTCAATCGCGTGACGGGTATGAAAGACTCCTTCAGCAAATAGCACCCGCAGCCCGATGGTGTGAAAGCGGGATAGTCCTTTTCCACGGGTGCCGGCCCGCGCGGCATCCGCCGGTTTGAGCAGAACAAGAAATTGAGGGAACAAATGATCCGTTTAGCGTGCTTGCTGGCTCTTTCGATGGCCTTGACCGGATGCGACCAGATCCGCACCGTGCTTTTATCCAAGGCAGACAAAGTCAACCTGGCATTTCCCATGGCCGAGGACCTCGTCGTCGCGCAGAACAGCTTGTTTGCCTCGTTGGAGGATGGAAGTTCCAGGTCGGCGCTTGCCGAGCAGCACGCGGCCTTGCTCAAGATCAGGGGCCTGACTTGCAGCGGCACCGCGTCCATAGGCTTCTTCGACACCAGCGCCGCCATCAAGGCAAAAATCTCCGATACGGCCTGCTTTAAAGACCAGGATGCCAAACTGGCGGAATGGGTCGGCCTACAGCGCTTTGTCGCCGCCGTGCAAAAACCGGCGCTGGTCCCCTTGTCACCCTTGCAAGGCAGGGCGGTTATCGCGACGCTTCCGGAGTCGGCCGCCGGCGTCGTCGCGGCCCGAAACGCGAACGTGATTGTCCTGCGGGGCCAGCGCGCCAAATTCATGACCGTGCAGGTGCCCAACGGGAAAATCATCAACAGCTTTGATGCCCCCGCGGAAGCCTATCGCCCGCAAACCCTGTCTCCCAATGGGCGTGTACTCGCAGTCCCCGCCAGCAACAACGCCCTGTGGATGATGGATGCCGAGACCGGCGCCACGCTCTGGAAAACCACGAAGTTCAGCGATGTCGTCGCCTGGCTGCCCGAGGTTGGCGCCACCGTCCTGAACAGCACGGGCAACGCCGCCCCCATGCTGCTGGACCACACCAAGGCCACCATGGAGCCCTACCCGGTGACGGTGCAACGGCCCACCTGGTCCGTGGCCCTGGCACCGGCCACGGCCCGTTATGCGGTAGGCAACGGCCGAAACGTGGCGATCGTCGACCACGCACGCAGCGCGGAAGGTGCGGTCACTGTGTCGCTGCTGAAACAGATGACGCTCACCGGGCAAGGTGTCACGTCGTCCGCGCCGGTGCTCATGGGAAACGGCAAGAAACTCGTTTTTGTCTCCATGCGCGACCTGGGCTGGCTCAACATCGACACAGGCGCGCAGGGCGTCTGGACCACCTCCTTTCTCGGCTCCACCCTCAACAACGGGCCGGCCAAGGTATCTGAAACCGCCATTTACCTCGATGTGAACCTGCCGGGCACAAGCACCGCGGCCCGGCTGTTTGACATCGAAAAAGAAACGATTTCAGCCGTGCAAGGGGGTGACCCCAATGAAGGATTGCTGCTCTCGCTTGCGCCCCGGCAAGGTTATTTCCGCCGGGGCTCTCCGGCGGTTGTCATCGGCAGCGAGGTTGTGCCCGAGGGAGAACCCCAGGCGCTTGAAAAAATAGTCAATGATGCGCAGCTCGCCCAGCAGTTGGCCAGAATGAATGCGGAGACGCAGCAGCAGCAAATGCAGCAGCAACAGCAGCAGATGCAAAACCCGCAGCTGGCCTCCTTGCCGCCGGCCGTCCGCGAGCGCTACATCGAACATCTGCTGCGCCAGGGGCGCGACCCCAACCAGTCGGCCGTGGCAGCGGCTGCGGCGGCCGCCGCCATCAAGGGCCCGGCAACCGGCATCAAACCCCTGCTGACCGACGTGCCCGCCAACGCCAAGGTGTCGTTCATCGGTGTGTACGAAGCCGCGGTGACGACCCCGACGACGGCCGGTGGCGGCAGCCGGATCGGCGGCATACGGGTCAACGTCACGCCGGGCAGCACCCCGCTCGTGCTGGTGCTGACCAGCTACGAGCCCGTGCGCTGGACCATCAACGCCAGCAATCGCAAGATTTCGGCCATCCTTCTGTCGGGCAATGCCCAGTCCTCGGTCATCAGCCCGGACAACACGCAGGTGCTGAAGATCGGTCCGGCCTACGCCTACAAAATGGACGGCCCCGAGTACGCCCGCGTGAAGCAGGACGTCGCCCGCTATGTGTCCAACCCGGTGCAGGCTTTCCAGGGTGGCTACAAGGGGCAGGATTTTTCGGTGAATTGAGGGTCTCCCGCGCGCCTGGAATGAAACAGGCCCGGGGGGTAAGCCGCCTTCAACCGGGAGGCGGGCGTGAAAGACTTGTCCAGCAGATAAGGTTTCATCAGGCTAGATATGCGCCCATTCTTCCGCCACAGGGGTTTTAACAAGGTTCTGGTGATGGGGTGCCTGGCGCCAGCCCTGCTCGCGCCGGCCGCCAGCCACGCACAATTCGGCCGCGCCGAATTCAGCGATGCGGGCGACTTCTCCGAATCGGCCATCCTGAGCGGCGTCAAAGCCACCCAGGCCCAGTGCGCGGCCGCGGCCAACACCGTCTGGGCCGCCACGCCGCACTCAGGCGCCGAATGCCTTAAATACTGGAAGGCCGGCTTTGGCGAGGGGCCCGTCAAGCGCGCCCTGGTCTTTTTCCACGGTGATGTTTTTGTCGGCGTCGGCAGGACCAGCACAGCCTACCTGGAATTGACCAATGCCCAGCTGCAAAAGAACGCCGACGACTGGGCCAAAAAGCTGGGCGTGCCTTATATCTTTATGGGCCGGCCCGGCACGCATGGATCGTCAGGCGACCATATGCAGCGCAGGCGCGTGGACGAGTCGCTCATCATCTCCGCCGCCCTCGACGAACTCAAGAAGCGTCACGGCATTGAAGAGTGGGTGGTCGCCGGCCAGAGCGGCGGCGGGCATGTGACCGCCTCGCTGATCACCGAACGCGCCGACATCGTCTGCGCGGTGCCCACCTCGGCCCCCTCCTCGCCCCGCATACGCTGGGAAATGATGGGCCGCACCAAAGACACCACCAACTACGCCGACTCCTACGAGCCCTGGAAGTTTGTCGCCAAGGACAAGGTCAACCCGCAGCTGCGCGTTTTTGTGCTCGGCAACCCCCAGGACAAAAACGTGTTTTGGGCCTCACAGACCGTGATGGCCGATGCGCTGCAAAAGGCGCAGATTCCGGTTCAGGTGCTGCAGGGCGAAGGTACGGGGCCAGATGCGCATGGCCTCTCCAATTCGTCGCGCATTGTGGCCGGATGGTGTGCGCGGGATATGCGCACGGAGGAGATGGTGGTGCGGGCGGGTAAGGGGCTGAAGGGGTAGCCCTTCAATCCAGCAGACGCCGTCTCCGCCATCAACACCGCAATCGCCTCGGCATCCGCCTGCGTCACCGGCGTCAACACCATCATGCAAAGCCCGGCCGCACTGTCGACCAGGGAGTCATCGCCGCAGGGTGCCTTCCAGGGGCCACAGCAAGCGCCCGCCTGACACATCGAACGACGTGCCACTGATGGGTGGATTCGAAGCCCGGCAAGGTCTTTGGAAACAAACTGAAACAGCACCCCTTTTGGTGAATTGTTGCCCCTCCAATTCGACGGCCAAACGCATGGCCGCCCGTATGATCGGCCGGTTCAAATTCAAAACTCAAAAGGACGCTCCCCATGGCTGCTGCGCGCACGATCCACGCCGACCTCTGGCGGGTTTTTCTGCTGACCCTGGCATCGCTCTTTCTCATTCCGGCGGTCACGCTGGTTTTCACGCACTACGCGCTGCAGTCTGAGGACAAGGACTTCATCCAGCGCGTCAATTCCCAAATCAATGCCGCCACAAACCTGACGCAGGCACAGAAGGCGGACGAGATTGCGTTTTACGACACGCACAGGCTGTCGATGGCCTGCGCCGCCACCGGGCCGGAGAACCAGGTCTTTCACGACAAGGTCTGCAGCGCGTATTCCATGCACTGGTGGTTTCACTGGGCCGAGCGTGCCGCGTTCTGGACCTTGATCCTGGGGGCCGCGCTGCTGGTGGCGGCCGGCGTGCTGGGCGCGCTGGCCTTTGTCAACCGCGGCCTGCGTTATGCGAGCTTTGTGGCGGGTTGGCGGCTGATGACGTTTTCCAGCGCGGTGGAGGTCAGCTTGCAAAGCGCCATGCTGGTGTGGCTGTCATTCTGGCTCACGGCTTATTTCTGGCACAGCTACTACATCAAGCTGGTGGGCCTGGCCGGCATCATGGCGGCCCTGGCGGTTTTTTATGCCATCTACACGCTCTTCAAAAAATTGCCATGGGGCAACACCATTGAAGGCGAGCTGCTGCTTGAGGCCGACGCCCCGCGCCTGTGGGACCGCATTCGACAGCTGGCGGGCCGCGTCAAGACATCCCCGCCGGACCAGATCATTGCGGGCATCGACAACAACTTTTTCGTGACCGAAGCACCCTGCACGGTGGCCGGGCAGACCCTGACGGGCCGCACGCTGTTTGTGAGCATTCCGCTGCTGCGGGTGCTGGACACCGCCGAGGCCGATGCCGTGCTGGCGCACGAGCTGGCCCACCTGGGCGGCGGCGACACGCGCAGCAGCGCGGCGCTGGGTCCCAAGCTCAACCAGTTTGACCTCTACACCTGGCAAATGCGCAGTGGCGGCTTGACCATCGTGGCGCACTACCTGCTGCGCCTGTACCGCATGGTGTTTGAATTCGCGCTGGCACGCGACAGCCGCGAGCGCGAGTACACCGCCGACCGGGTGGCCGCGAAGCTGACGGCGCCGCAGTCCATCGTGCAGTCGCTCATCAAGATCTCGGCCTACTCCAGCTACCGCAACACCGTGGAACGCAAGCTGTTTGAGCAAGAGCAACAGCACACCGGCGCGCTGGGCATTGCCGGCTTTGTGGCTGAGGGCCTGCACCCGTATGCCCGC
The DNA here is from genome assembly GCF_056401275.1 of Polaromonas sp. P4_F6. Taxonomy (NCBI): domain Bacteria; kingdom Pseudomonadati; phylum Pseudomonadota; class Betaproteobacteria; order Burkholderiales; family Comamonadaceae; genus Polaromonas; species Polaromonas sp. P4_F6. The sequence goes on from NZ_JBFUJQ010000002.1 coordinate 625,203, forward strand.
TCGGGTGAATTTGTGACGGCCATGAAAACCGCCGCCGTGCCGCACCCCTACGACACGCACCCGCCGCTGGCCGAACGCATGCGCAATGTGAACCACAAGGTGGATGAGGGCAGCTACGCCGCCATCGTGACCACCGCGCCTCAAACCACCTGGGCCGATGACATATCGACCGCCGCCGCCATCGAGCAGCGGCTGTGGACAGACTACGAGCAGCGTTTTGCCGCCGCGCATGAGCAAAGCCTGGCCTACCGCTATGAGCCGGCCACCGAAGAAGAGCGCGCCGTCGTGCTGCGCTACTTTCCGCCGGTGTCGTTTGACCTTGGCAAGGACAGGCGCATTGACATCACCTACGAGGGCGTGCATGCCACGGCGGACGGCGGCGCGCCGCTGTCATGGGACGAGGTCAAGGGCATGACCTTCAACAACAGCAGTTTTGGCAACACGCTCACCGTCACCCACTTCGACAAGGGCATGCTGGGCGCGCGCACCAGCACGATCAAGCTCAAGGGCCTGGGCAAGCAGGAAGAGCACTTCAAGGCGGTGCTGGGGAGCTACTGGCAGCGGCACCAGATCATGCGGGCGCAGCAAAAAGCCCGCGCCGCTGAAACCGAAACGGCCTGAGACACGCGCGAGATTGAAGGGCTGGCGATCCACCGGCTTTCAGCGCTTTTCTTTTTTCAAGCGCCCGGCCCTGTCCGACATCAGCAAGGCCACGGCCTCCACATCCGCCTGCGTCACCGGCGTAAACACCATCAGGCTCAGCCCGGGCGAGCTGTCGATGGCCAAGGCCTGGTACTCCAGCGTGATGGCTCCGACGCCGGGTCGTTCAATCCGTTTGCGGCCTACCCAGTGGCTGCGCATCTCGTTCTCGGCCCACAGGCGGCGAAAGTCCGCGCTGCTGGCCTGGAGTTCGGCCGCGAGGGCGGCGGCTTCGGGGCAGTCGCCGGCGCGTGCCGCATCGATGCGAAAGGATGCGACGGCGTAGCGTGCGTCGGTTTCCCAGTCGGGCAAGCCTTTGCGCACGCGGGGGATGCTGAACAAACGCCTCAGCAAATTGCGTTCGCCGGGCTCCAGCGCGGGGTAGTCGGCCAGCACGGCCAGGGCTGCCGCGTTCCAGGCCACGATGTCCCAGGCCGGCGTCTTCACGATGGCCGGGCTGGTGGGCATGGCATCGAGCACGCGCTGCAGCGCGGGTGTGACCGCCGCTGAAGACCTGGGCTTGAGCGGCGGCGGGCGCTGCTGGGCCAGCAGGAACATGAACTCGCGGCCGGCGCTGTCCAGCTCAAGCGCGCGGGCCAGGCGCTCCAGCACTTCGTCCGAAGGCGGGCCGCCGCGCCCTTGTTCCAGCCAGGTGTACCAGGTGACGCTGACGTTGGCGCGCGTGGCGACTTCCTCGCGCCTGAGGCCGGGCGTGCGGCGCCGGCTTGCGGCTTCGGGCGTGGGCGGCAGGCGCGCGCGGCGGTCACGCAGGAAACCGCCCAGCGTGAGAGGCTGGGCCGGCAGGGTGTTAGTGCTCATACCTGTATACGCTCACGGCTTTTTCAAATTCGATGAAGAGCGGATTATCGGGACTCATTTTTTTAAGGGAGTTCAGTATGCGTGTTTTTGTGACGGGAGCGACGGGTTTTGTGGGGTCCGCGATTGTGCGTGAATTGCTTTCCGCAGGGCACCAGGTGCTGGGGCTGGCGCGCAGCGACGCGGCGGCCGATGCCCTGCGGAAAGCGGGTGCGGCGGCACACAGGGGCGAGCTGGCGGACACGGCCAGCCTGGCGGTGGGCGCGCAGGCCTGCGACGGTGTGATCCACACGGCCTTCCACCACGATTTTTCAGCCCACGCGGCGGCGGCCGAGATGGACAGGCGGGCGATCAAGGCACTGGCCGGCGTGCTGGAAGGCTCCGGCAGGCCTTTTGTGTCGACTTCGGTCACCATGCTGCTGGCGCATGCGCGCCCCGCGACCGAAGACACAGCGGTTCCCGCGGACTCAGCGAACCCGCGCGCCGGGGCGGAGGCCCTGATGGGGGCCGCTGCCGGCCGCGGTGTGCGCGCGAGTGTGCTGCGGCTGCCGCCTTCGGTGCATGGCGCGGGTGACTATGGTTTTGTGCCGGCGCTGGTGGCGATTGCGCGCCGCAAGGGTTTTTCGGCGTATATCGGCGAGGGCGCGAACCGCTGGCCGGCGGTACACCGGCTGGACGCGGCACGCCTCTTCCGGCTGGCGCTGGAAAGCGCCCTGCCCGGCAGGCACCTGCATGCCGTGGCCGAGGAAGGCCTGCCCTTGCGTGCGATTGCCGAAGCCGTGGGCGCGGGGTTGGGTGTGCCGGTGCGCAGCATCAGCGCCGATGAGGCACCGGCCCACTTCGAGTGGCTGACGCGCTTTGTTGCGGCCGACAACCCGGCGTCGAGCGCGCTGACGCGCAGTTCGCTGGGGTGGCAGCCGCAGGAGGCGGAACTGCTGGCGGACATACGGGACGGGGGCTACTTCGCTTGAAAAGGGGCAGGCCTGGGGTTTAATCACCCCATGCCTCAACCCAACTTCAGCCCCGCGGCAGACCGCAACAAGCAGCCCATTCTTGATGTGCTGCTCAAGGTCCTGCCCGTGCAAGGCAAGGCCCTCGAAATCGCCTCAGGCACAGGCCAGCATGTCGCCTGGTTTGCCGCGAGCCTGCCGCAATGGACATGGCAGCCCACCGACGCCATGCCGGCCGCGCTGGATTCGATTGCGGCCTGGGTGGCCGAGCAGGGTTTGCTGAATGTGCGCCCTGCCCTGGTGCTCGACGTCATGGCCTCCGAATGGCTGCCGGGTGATGCGAAGTTTGACCTGATTTACTGCGCGAATATGCTGCATATCTCGCCCTGGGCGACGTGTGCCGCGCTGATGCAGGGTGCCGCACGTCATCTAACGCCGGGCGGGGTGCTGGTGACTTACGGGCCGTATCTGGAAGACGATGTACCTACGTCGGAAGGCAATCTCTCATTCGACCAAAGCCTGCGCACGCAAGACCCGGCCTGGGGCATACGCCGCAGGGAAGATGTGGAGCAGCAGGCCGCGCGCGCCGGCTTGCGCTTACTGGAGCGGCATGCAATGCCGGCCAATAATTTGCTGCTGGTCTGGGGCCGAAGTTCGTAAGGGAGCCGCACATCGGCCCCTGGCCGGCTTCAATCTGGCAAGAAGTGTGCGGGTATTGCCTGCGGCCTAAAATCCACACATGACCCGCCTGAACATCTGCTCCTTGCGTCGCCAGCAGACGCCAGCACTTTCCTAAGCCCGGCGGTCCGCTCCCTCCTTTTCAGCGCAACCATCCACCGCCGGGCACCCGCCCAGCGCGTTCGCGAACGCCTTTCACAGCCGGCGTCCGCATTGATGGAGTGCAGCCATGCATGCAATGGTTCACGGCGAGCGCACGCTTACCGACATTGATTACGCCCGTCTCAGCAAACTGCTGAGCCAGCAGCGCCCCGGCCACCTGGCCGATTGGTTCGAAAGCGCGGAGGTGACAAGCGCCCGCGCCGCGCCCGGCGACCTGGTGACGATGAATTCGCGCGTGGAAATCGTGGATGCGCACACGCACCACCGCCAGGTCCTCACCATCTGCTACCCCGGCGACGCCGAGCCCGCCGCCGGCCTGATCTCCGTGCTGTCGCCCGTGGGCAGCAGCCTGCTGGGCTTGAGGGCCGGCGACACCGCCAGGTGGCTCACGCCCCACGGCGAGGGCTGCGCCGCGCAGATCGCGGCCATCCAGTACCAACCCGAAGCTAGCGGCGACTACACCCGCTGATCCATTCACATCCGCAATCCACCATCCGCCGTCCGCGGTTTTTTGAAAAAAGAAAGGAGTTCCCCCATGTCCCCTCGTTTCATTCTTGCCGTCACCGACTTCTCGCATCAGGGAACCCATGCGATGGACCGGGCGGCGCTGCTGAGCGCCGAGCACGGCGCCGTGCTCACCCTGGCCTACCTGGGCCATCCCAAAGAAACGCCACCGGCTGATGCGGCAAACCGGCTCGACCAGCACGCACGGCAGCTCTCGCAGGTGCACGGCATCAAGGTGCGTGCCGTGAGCCGCCTTTCCCACACCGTCCAGGAGCTTTTGCCCGAGGCCAGCGCTGCCGACCTGGTGGTGTGGGGCACCGCGCGGGTGCGCAGCCTGCGGTCCTTCTTCCTGGGCCAACCCGTCGATGAACTGCTGCGCCGCGCCCAGCGGCCGGTTCTCTTGGCGCGCCGCCGCGCCGGGCACCCCTATCGCAAGCTGCTGGTCGCGGTCGATTTCTCGCCAGCCTCGCCTTCCCTGGTGGACGTGGGCTGCGCCATCAGCAAGACAGCGCCGGTCGAACTCTTCCACGCGATCAACACGATCAACGAACGCAAGTTGAGGCAGGCTGAGGTTTCGGAGCGCGACATCAAGGTCTACCGCGAGCAATGCCTGGGCTACGCACGGGACCGGATGGTGTGGCTCACCGATTCCTACGACGCGAGACGCAATCGCGTGCGGTCGGCCATCGGGCGCGGAGACCCCTCGTTGCAGGCTCTGGTGCAACAGCAACGCAGCGGCTCGGATTTGATCGTTGTGGGCAAGCACCCGGCCTCTGCCTTTTCGGATCGGATGTTCGAGAGTGTCTCAGCCCGGATCGTGAGCTTCTCGGCCGGCGATGACACGCGCAGCGATGTGTTGATCGTGCCGCACGGCTGGCAACCCGCGCTGGGCACATCGGCCGCCGCCCGACTGGCGGCCGGGCAAGCCGGCGTGCGACGGATCCGGGCCGGCGCACCGAAGGCACCTGCCGGGCCGAACCCGGCGGCGCTGCATGCCAGTGCCTGACGGCCCGGTGAGGCGGCAAACATCCTGCCACCACCAGGTCGGCGTACCGATTCGAGCGCTCCTGCGGCTGCTGGTGTGCGGCCGGCCCTAGGCCCGCAGGATTTTTTCCATCGCTTTTCCTTTGGCAAGCTCGTCCACCAGCTTGTCCAGGTAGCGTATTTTTTGCATCAACGGGTCCGCGACCTCTTCGACGCGTACACCGCACACCACGCCCTTGATCAGCGAAGCATTCGGGTGCATGGCGGGGGCCTGGGCAAAAAAGGTTTCGAAATCGTTTTGCTGTTCCAGCTGCTGGCGCAACCCTTTTTCGTCATAGCCCGTCAGCCAGCAGATAACCTGGTCGACTTCTTCCTTCTTGCGGTTTTTGCGCTCCACCTTCTGGATATACAGCGGATAGACCTTGGCAAACGCCATCGAGAAGATCTTGTGCCTGGGCATGGTCATTCCATCACTCCCTCATTCGTTCACTCGTTCTCGGCTTCCAGCGAGGTCTTCAACCTGCCCAGCGCCTGGTCCCACTGCTGGGCAATCAGGTCCAGCGAGCGGCGGGCTTCGTCGAGCTGCTGCGGGTCAAACTGCCACAGCCGCTCGCGCCCCACTTTCACATGGTGCACCAGGCCCGCGTCGGCCAGCACATGCAGGTGTTTGGTTACGGCCTGGCGCGTGATGTCGGTGGTGGCGGTGAGCTGCGAAATCGAGACCGCACCGCCCACGCAGAGCACGGCCACCAGGCGCAAACGGGTTTCATCGCCCAGGGCGGCAAACACGCCCGCGGGGCCGGGCTGTGGCGAGGGCGGTGTTTCGGCGGGCCTGGAACTGCTTTTATTGCGAAGCGACATATTTCTCGATGTTAGCCATCTGGCCTTGCCAGCCGCCGTCGTTCATGCGGAAGGCCTGGTCGCGGCGCGCCACGGGGATCTTGTCAAAGCCGGATTCGACCACGCAGAGCAAGGTGCCGCCGTTCACCGGCTTGAGGGTGAATTCCACAAGGGTGGTGGGCTCTTTCGAATAGTCGACGGCCGGGTCTACCGCATAGGGGTGCCAGCGGTAGGAAAAAAGTGTTTCAGGCTCCACACGTTCAATGAACACATCGAACAGCACATGTTCATAGCCCGCGATGGTGATGTGGCCCTGCACCTGCTGGCCGGCGGTAAAACGCTTGCCCTTGAGCGCCACGCCGAACCAGCTGCCGAATTCCTCGGCGTTGGTAAGCGCCTTCCAGACCCTGGAGGGCGCGGCCTTGATGTGGACGCTGCGTTCGATGCGGTCGGTGGATGAAGTCATATGCAATCTCCTGGTTGCATTTATTTTGCACCGGGAAATCCGTTTATGCAACATATTGGTTGCATGATTTTGTCCCCAATTGCAAGCAATTGCAGCCGCCGTGGCGCAAAGTGGTTGTTCGCCTACACGAGCCTGGGGAAATCGCTGCTCAAATCAAAGCGTACGGGCTTGTTTTGTGTTTGTGACCGCCCGCTTTCCCACCCCCCCCATCCAGGAGACAGCCATGCCCCAGTTCGCCATGATTACCGGTGACGTGACCTACACACCGGGTGACGGTGCCCCGATTGAAATCCCGCGTGTGCGCATTGAAGTTGCGCTGGAACCCGACAGCGCCACCCTGAGCTGGGACGCCGGCGACGGCGTGGCCGCGGTGACGGCGATTCCGCGCATCCAGTTCGACGACTACGTGCGCGAGGGAAAAATCACCATGACGCCGCAATAATGGCGCCATGCATTTCCCCTCTTCACCGATCACGATTCCTTCACACCTGAGCCGCCGCGCCGTGCTGCTGGCCGCCGCGGCCGGCTGTGCCCTGCCCGCCTCCTTGCTGGCCCAGGCGGCACCCTCACCCGACGGCCCCTGGCCGCGTGCCTCGCAGGTGCCCGGCGGTGTGGCATGGCTGCCGCTGGGCCCGGCCGCGCAGCGGCCCCTGGCGTTTGCGGGTGAGCTGCCTTTGCTGGTGCTGGGCGATGCGGCCGGATGGACGGCGCTGCTAGGCATTGCGCTTTCGGCCGCGCCCGGCGAAGCCAGCATCACGGTGCAGGCCGCCGACGGCAGCCGGCGCGATATCGCTTACACCATCGCGCCCAAGCGCTACAGCGAGCAGCATCTCAAGGTCGAGCCGCGCACGGTGGACTTGTCTCCCGAAGATTTGGCGCGCTACGAGCGCGAGCGCGCGCACCAGGACGTCGTCATGGCGACTTTCAGCGAGCCCCTGCCACAAGGCCCGCTGCGTATGCGGGTGCCGGTGCCGGGGCGGCGCTCCAGCTCCTTCGGCCTGCGCCGCGTCTTCAACGGCCAGCCGCGCAATCCGCACAGCGGCATGGACATCGCGGCCGCCACCGGCACACCGGTGCTGGCACCGCTGCCGGCGCGGGTGATAGATACGGGCGACTATTTTTTTAACGGCAACACGGTGTGGCTGGACCATGGCGGGGGCTTGCTGTGCATGATGTGCCATTTGAGCGCGATTGACGTGAGGCCGGGGGACACCCTCAAAACCGGTGAGCGCCTTGGAGCGGTGGGGGCTACCGGCCGGGTGACCGGGCCCCATTTGCATTGGGGGGTGATGCTCAACCGTTGCATGGTTGATCCTGCGCTGTTCCTTGCTGCCTGATCGAAGCACGTCTTGCTACGGCGGCGGGGTCTCCTCTGAGTCCTGTTGGCCGGGGGTAGCCCGGCAGCTACTCACTTTTCTTTTGCTTCGCCAAAAGAAAAGTAAGCAAAAGAAAAGGCGACCCTGGTTGCTGCGTCCCTCCGCTGCGCTACGGGCAACCTGCGGTGCTCGGTCCAGCCGGGGTCTCGCTAAACTCGCTACGCTGCGCTTCGCTCAAACAACGCGATCCCTGATCCGCCTGAACCTCCGCTCCTCGGCGCATCCACAAGGGGTGGGGAAGGAATACCAAATCCAAATACCAAATACTTGAAGAAACAAGGACTCGCCTTGGCGAGTCCTTGTTTGTATTGGTATTGATTTCTTTGTCTTCTGTCCCCGCTCCCGATTGCCCCGTCCTGGCTGGGCCGAGGAGCGCAGAGACAAGCGGATCAGGGCCGGCGTTGTTTGAGCCGAAGGCGAGTTTAGCCGGACCCCGCTTGGCTCGAGCACCGCAGGTTGCCCGAAGCGAAGCGTAGGGACCCAGACTGCGGGTCGCCTTTCTTTTGCTTACTTTTCTTTGGCGAAGCAAAGAAAAGTGAGTCGCCGCCGGGCGACCCCGGCCAGCCACTCTCAGCAAAGAGCACAGAAGAGCTGGAGCGCGCAAACCGGCGCAAGAGACCCGGTTTCTGGACACCCCTCTCTAACCAACTAGGTCGCCCTCACTAGCCAAACCCGGCAAGATAAACCCATCGTTAAAGCCCTAAACAAGGAAAACACCATGAGCGCCAAAAACCTCTCCACCGTTGCCAACGACCTGATCGAGTCCTACGGCAATACCGCCCTCAACGTCATCCAGGCTTACCGCGCCGGCGGTGAGCGTGTGGTCAGCCTGCTGGAGCAGCGCTGGAACCAGGCCCTGAAACAATCGCGTACCGAACTGACGGCTGAAACCGCGAAAAACGCTTCGGCCGCGCAGGCCGCTTTCAGCGCCTACTACACCAAAGGCCTGTTGCTGACGACCAGCGGCGCCGAACAAGTCGTGAGCCAGCTCGTCAAAGTGGCTGAAGCCGGCGTGGAACGCGCCGCCGCCAACGCCAGCCTGTTTGAAGAAAAAACCGGTGTGACCACGCTGAACACCCTGGCCCAGGCTACCGCGCCCGGCGCGCTGGCCTTGAGCAAGCTGGCCGCACAGATCGAGCAAAAGAGCGCCGAACTGGTGGGCAAGATTGCCGGTGACAGCAAGCCCGCGGCCAAGCGCAGCTCGGCTTTTCGCCGCGCCAAGGCAGCCTGATAGACAGCGCCCTGCGCTTCAAGCAAAAACCCCGGCCAGCGCATGCGCTGGCCGGGGTTTTTTCATGGCCTTGCGGCCTTGGCGCCTAACTTTTAACCGCGCGGGTTGATCAGGCGCTCGACTTCATCGCGCAGGGCGCCCAGCTGGGCACGCAGGTCGCGGCGCTCCTGCGGGGTCAGCACACCGTCGGAACGGTAGGCCGCTTCGCGGTTTTCAATCTCCTGCTCGCGCGCCTGCAAGCGGCCGGCTTCGCGCAGGCTCAGGCGGTGGCTGCGCACGCCCTCGTCAATGCGCTGGCGGATGTTGAACTCCTGGCTGTCGATGCCGCCCATCCTGTCGGCGGGGTAGGCGACGGCCACGGTGCGGTTGTTGGCAATGGCGCGCTCAACTTCTGCACTGAGCTGGGCCATGTCGGCGCGCAGCTGCTGGCGCTCCTGCGGCGTGACGCGGCCGTCGGCCTTGTAGGCGGCTTCGCGATTCTGTATCTCGCTGTCGCGGCGGTACAGCACACGCGCTTCCGAGGGCGTGATGCGGCCGGACTGCAGGCCCTCGCGTATGCGCTCGCTGACGGCCTGCTGCGCCCTGTCTATGCCCGGCGTCTGCGGAGCCGGTGCATACACCACCTGGGGCGGGTAAGAAGGCGCAGAAGAGCCGTAAGGGCCTTGCGGCTGCGCCATGGCCGGCGCGGCGGCCAGGCCCGCGGCCAGCGCGGTGGCCATAAGGGATGCGGTCAAGAGTTTCGATGTCATGGGGTCTCCTTTGCTCAATGAATGAACCGGCAAGCCCTGAGGAGGAAACTTGCTTTCCGAAGCACCGGCCCGGAGGGGCTCGGGTGCTTCAGTGCTTTCATCGTGGAGGCCGAACGTCAAGCCCGTGTAATGCGCAGGTAGGGCGGATGTAATGAAGCCGGGGTTTTACTTCCTGTTTACCTCACCGCATGCCGGGGTATCAGGATGTAGCAGCGCTTACAGGTCACGCGGCATATCGCCCTACTGGCTGAGCGGCAAATCATCCACCGTCGCGAGGTAGCGGCTGACTAGCTCAAAAAAGCTGTCGTAAAACGCGTCCGAGGAAATCGTGACACTGCCGACTTTGACCATGGAATCGTTGCTCGACGAGAAAGGCAGGGACACCGAGCCTATGGCGCCCACGCCCAGGCTGGCGGAGTTGTTGCTCTTTTTGAGCTGGTAGCTGTCCTGCAGCGCGGTGACAAAACCCAGGCTGATCTTGCCGTCGGCGCTTTCGGGCGCGCAGACCACACGTATCACCATCTGCAGATGCGCCTCGGCCTCGGGCTGGAAGCTCTTCTGGCCTTCGACCAGGTCGACCCTGGCGGTGTTGATGATGTAGCCCTGGCTCAGCAGCGCGCGGCGCGCGGCCTCGCAGGTCTGCTCGGGCCTGGCGTCGAAAAGCCGCGAATAGGTGGCGGTGGAACCGAACTTTTCCTGCAGCGGGAAGGACTTGACGGTGCTGACGCAGGCCGTGAGCAGGCAGGCAAAGCCCAGCACTCCCACAAGCAGGGCTGCGCGCGGAAAAACCTGGCGATGCATCTGTGGCGGTTTCAAATTCAGTACGCTCCTTGCAACTTGAAACAGGGCTGGACGGGGCCCCTCCTGCTTTAGTTTAGCGGCCTGTCACTGGCCCAGGTAGATCTGGAAAATGATCCCGGTGTTATTGGCAACCAGTACATAGTCGCCGCCGGTTTGCACCCAGTGGTAGCCGGGTGGCGGCGCGCTCAGGCGGTGGCCGCGCCAGTCGTCCACCCAGTAGCCGCGGTCGCGGTACTGCACGGGCAGGCGGCCGCCGCGGTAGAAATTATGGTCGGGGCCCGCGCCGCGCCCTTCGGCCTGCGCGTGCGGCGGCGGGCCGTGGCGGTGGTGCTTGTCGGCCTTGTGGTGCCCGCGCCCGCCTTTGTTGCCGTGGTCATCGCCATGGTCCTTGGCCATCGCAAGCCCGCCGAAGGCGAGAGAGGCCGCGGCCAGGGCGGCCATCAAGGTTTTGTTGATCATGGCAATCTTTCGTGGTGAAGAGCTTCGATTGTTCTCCCGCGAAACGCCGACGCGCGTAGGCGAAGTACCCGTCTTGAGGCACAGCTTCTCAGCCTTTACCCGCTGCTTGCCATGGTTTTTCCCGGGTATGGGCCGGCAGGCGCGACGCTTGAAATGCCATATGCCCATCCCCAATTGCAGGAAATGTCCGACCCACTCCACATCGTCTGCCCCCACTGCCACACCACCAACCGCGTGCGCGAGGACCAGCTGGCCAGCGACCCGAACTGCGGCAGCTGCAAAAAGGCGCTGTTTGTGGCCCATTCGGCCGCGCTCGACGAAGCGGCTTTTGACAAACACATCAGCCGCAACCAGATCCCGGTGCTGGTCGATTTCTGGGCGCCCTGGTGCGGCCCCTGCCGGCAGATGGCACCGGCCTATGAACAGGCCGCCGCGCAGCTGGAGCCGCGCGTGCGCGTGGCCAAGGTCGACACCGAAGCCGTGCCCAACCTGGGTGCACGCTTCAACATCCGCAGCATTCCCACACTGGCGCTGTTCCAGAACGGCCGCGAGGTGGCGCGCCAGGCGGGCGCGATGGGAGCGGCGGATATTGTGCGTTGGGTAAAGGCGAATTTGCGCTAAGGCCGGGCTAGCTCTTCGCCTTTGCGGCGTGCAGTCACTTGGTTAGACTGCACCCATGCTGATCATCCCCTCGCTGAGCCGCAAACAGACCTTTCTGATCGCCGTGGCCATCATCGCCGGGCTCGCGGTCATCCTTTCGATGTTCTCGCGCTCGCTGCTGCCCGCACCGCCGCGGCAGGTGCAGATGACGACGGGCGCGGTGGATGGCGCGGCGCACCAGTTCGCGCTCAAGTACCAAAGCTATTTAAATGCCAACGGCGTAACGCTGGAGCTCATGCCCTCGACAGGCGCGGTGCAAAACCTGGAGCGCCTCAACGCGGGCACGCCTGTGGGTTTTGTGCAGGGCGGGCTGGGCCTGCTGCAGCTGGATTCGCAGGAGCCGGAGTCGAGCACGCCGCTGCGTTCGCTGGGCGTGGTGGGTTACGAGCCGGTCTGGATGTTCGCTTCGCCAGCCTTGGCCAAAACATTGAGCAAGGGCCTGGGCCCGCTGGCGGGTAAAAAGATTGCTGTCGGCGTGGAAGGCAGCGGCACACGCAAGGTATCACTCGAGTTACTGCAAACCTACGGCGTCACGCCGGCCAATGCCACGCTGGGCACGGGCGGCGGGGTGGCCGCGGCCAAGGCGCTGCTGGCGCGCGAGATCGACGCGCTTTTCCTGATAGGCGCGCCGCAAACACCGGCAGTGCAGATGCTGCTGGGCAAACAGGATGAGGCCCACCTGGTGTCGATTGAGCACGCCGAGGGACTGACGCGGCGCCTGCCCTATCTGTCGCTGGTCACGCTCAAGGCCGGCTCGGTGGACCCGGCGCAGGACCGCCCGCGCCAGGACATCACCTTGCTGACAACCACGGCCAACCTGGTGATCCACAAGGACCTGCACCCGGCCCTGGCCTATCTGCTGCTGGAGGCCGCGCGCGAGGTGCACCGGGGCCCCACGCTGCTGAACAAGCCGGGCGAGTTCCCGAACCCGCGGGCCACGGAGTTTCCGCTGGCCGACGAGGCGGCGCGCTATTACAAGGACGGCCGGCCGTTTCTGCAGCGCTACCTGCCCTACTGGGCGGCCAATGCCTTGCAGCGCCTGCTGCTGGTGCTGCTGCCGCTGGTGGCGATCGCGATCCCGGTGTTTCGCGTTGTGCCCAGGCTGTTTGAGTTCAAGGAAAAGAACCGCCTCTACCGCCGCTATGGCGCGCTGCTGGAGATGGAGCGCGACCTCACCTCACGCCGGCTCAATGCCGCGGAGATCGCCGAGGCCACCGCCAGGCTGGACAAGATAGAACACGATGTGAGCCACATGAAGTTCGCGCTGGATTTTTCGGACCGGGTCTATACGCTGCGCCAGCATGTGGACTATGTGCGCCGCCAGCTGCAGGCCCATGGCGAACCTCCGCCGGCCTAGCGGCAGGCGTTTTCCGCTAAGCCGCACTCACCGCGCGCTCCGGCACCGGGATGGCCGCGGTCGGCAACTGGTAGTGCTTGTCGTCAAACAGGTCTATGCCGCACATCAGCGATTCGGCCCAATCGAAGAACTGGCCTATGGCCGGACCCTCCAGCGGCGCGCCGTGCTGCGGCACCAGCATGCGGATGTCGAGCTGGCGCGCCATGCGCACCCACAGGCGCAGCACCTTGTTGGACACCATGTAGCGGCGGTGAAAGCCCTCCATCAGGCGTAAATGCCCCTTGAGGTCGCTCACCGGCACCTGGGCGCCCTGGCCCGAAGTCATGGAGACGCCCAGGTCGCCCGTGAAAAGAATGCGGCTGACGGGGTCATAGAAATGGAAGTTGCCTTCGGAATGCAGAAAGTGGGCGGGCAGCAGCCACAGCTCGTTGCGGCCCAGCGGCAATCGCCCGCCGCCGTCGGCCACGCCGATCACGCGCTGGTCGGTCTTGCCGACCTTGGTGAAATGCGGCACAAAGCGCTCCCATACGCGCGAGATCACCAGCTGCGCAGGGGTGGAGGTCAGCCAGCGGTCCAGCGAGGCAATGATGTCGGGGTCGGCATGCGAGGCGATGATGTAGGACAGCTTTTGCGGGCTGAAGTGGCGCGACATGCCGAGGAAAAGCTCATTGAAGGCCAGGTTGCCGCCCGGGTCTATCACGGCGCCGGTGCCGTTGTCGACAATGAGAAACTGGTTGGCCTGCACGGCCTGGTTGTCCTCGTCGACAAGGTCGGTGAACATCAGGCAGGCATGGCGGCTGTCGCGATAGAGTTCAATAGGCATAAGAAGGCCGGCGCAGCGCCGCGTTGGGAAAACCCCGGACTTTAAAAGGCCTGGGCGTGTGCGCGCTTGATGCAGGTCAAGCGCTGGCAGAATCCGCGTATCACCGCCGCACCAGGGAACAGTTCATGCCCACTCGTCACCCCTCCTCTTCCATGCTCCAACGCCGGCTGCTGCTGGCCGGCATGGCCTCGGCGCTCGCGCTGGCGGCCGGCTGCTCCAAAAAAGCCAAACCGCAGGGCAAGACCCTGCCCAAGGAAGCCGTGCTGCTGTGCCTGGGCGACTCTTTGACCTTTGGCTACGGCGCCGCGGCAGGCACCGGCTACCCGCAGCAGCTCGAACAAATGACCGGCTATGTAACCAAGAACGCGGGCCTCAACGGCGACACCGCCGAGGGCGCGCTGGCGCGCCTGCCCGGCTTGCTGCAAGAGAACACACCCGGCCTGGTGTTGATATCGATAGGCGGCAATGATTTTTTACGCGGCCTGCCGCTGGAGCGCACACGCGCTGCACTCAAAAGCCTGGTGCAGACGGCAGCCGCCGGCGCCCAGGTGGTGCTGATCGCCCAGCCCAAGCCGGTGTTCATCGCAGCCGCCACGAATTCGCTGAGCGACCATGAGGTGTATGCCGAGGTGGCAAAGGAAACCGGCACGCCGCTCTTCAGCGGCGGCTGGTCGTATGTGTTGTCGCGCAGCGAACTGCGGTCGGACCAGATCCATGCGAACGCCGAGGGGTATAAGGTTTTTGCCGAACGCTTGGCGGCGTGGCTTAGGGAAATGAAGTTTTTGGCCTGAGGTTCTGGGCCGGGTCTTGCTCCGGCTGGCGCGCTCTGCCTCCTCACCCTCCTCCTTCCTCTTCTTAGTTCAGCTGGCCGGGTCTCGCCCCGGCGGGCGAGGCACTTTTCTTTGCTTCGCCAAAGAAAAGTACCCAAAAGAAAGGCGACCCGCAGTCTGGGTCCCTCCGCTGCGCTACGGGCAACCTGCGGTGCTCGAGCCAAGCGGGGTCCGGCTAAACTCGCCTTCGGCTCAGACAACGCCGGCCCTGATCCGCTTGTCTCTGCGCTCCTCGGCCCAGCCAGGACGGGGCAATCGGGAGCGGGGACAAAAGACAAAGAAACAAACCAAGACAAACAAGGACACGCCGTGGCGTGTCCTTGTGGTTTTGGGTATTGGTATTTTTTTCTCTCACCCCTTGTGTATGCGCCGAGGAGCGGAGGTTCAGGCGGATCAGGGATCGCGTTGTCTGAGCGAAGCGCAGCGTAGCGAGTTTAGCGAGACCCCGCCTGAACCGAGCACCGCAGGTTGCCCCGGAGCGAAGCGCAGGGGACGCAGACACCAGGGTCGCCTTTTCTTTGCTTACTTTCTTTTGGCGAAGCAAAAGAAAGTGAGTTGCCGCCGGGCAACCCCCGGCCAGCCGCTCTCAGCAGAGGAAAGAGGAAGAAGAGCGCGCCAGCCGGAGCAAGACCCGGCGCCTAGCCGCGCCCTCGGCGATCACCCCGCATCATCCGCTCCACCTGGTCGCGCAAAGCGGCCACCTCGTTGCGCAGCTGGCGGCGTTCCTGTTTGGTCACCACGCCGTCGGACTTGAAATTGGCTTCGTGGCGCTCGATCATGCGTTCGCGGCCGTGCAGCCTGCGCGCCTCGCGCTCGCTGATTCGCCCGGTGCGTACGCCCTCGTCGATGCGCTGGCTGATGTTGAACTGGCTGTTGTCCACGCCGGGAGTGCTGGAGTTGTAGCCCGGCTGGCCGACGACCACGTTGTTGGCGATCTTGCGCTCGACTTCAGCGCTCAGGCCTTCCAGGTCGGCCCGCAGCTGCTGGCGCTCCTGGGGCGTGGCATTGCCGTCGGACTTGTAGCGGTTCTCGCGCATGGAAATGTCGCGGTCGCGCGCGTACAGCTCCTGCGCCTCGGACGGCGTGATGCGGCCGGCCTGCATGCCTTGCTGGATGCGCGCGCTGATGGCCTGCTGCGCGTTGTCAATGCCCGGGGTGTTGGTGTTTTGCGCCACGGCCACGGTCGGGGCCATGCCCAGGCCGGCCAGCAAGGCGCTCGCCAATAAAGAGGAGGTCAACAGTTTTGATGTCATGGGGTTCTCCTGCTTTCTGGATGGAATGGCCAGCAACCCTGAGGGGGCTGCTTGCGGTGGCCGAAGTGCCATCCCAGGGTCGGGCAAGCGGCTCCCGGAGCTGCTCTGCTGAATCGCGGCCTTTCAAGGGCTGTTATGCGATCCAGTGCACAAAGTGTTCACCCGCGCAGGGGCGCACCGTGTAAGGCAATCGAACCTTTAACCGGTACGGATGTCGCGTCCGCGAGCGCGGACAGGCGCCGGGCGGCCTCAGGCGTCACCCAGCCCTATAGGCGCCGGTGCCTCCATGACGATGCGCGAGAAGAGCCGGTCATATACCGGATCCACCCCATGCCGGCCGGCGAGCGGGTCGCGGTTTTGCAGGAAGGCCGCATCCAGCTCCTTCCAGTCGGCCTCACTGAGCACCTTTTCCGCTTCCGGCAGGATGACCGATTCTTCCAGCCGCATGTGTTCCAGGTAGAAGTCCACATAACGTTTGCAATGCAGCTCAAAGTCGGATTTACGCGGCTCGCCCAGCAGTTCCCAGGCCAGCAGCAGGTGCTGCAGTTCGCGCACGGCCTTCTCGCCGTTCATGTGGTCGCGCTCCAGCCGTTCCACGACGGGCATGACTCCAGGCGCCAGGCGCACCACGCGTGGAAACAGCAGGTTCGATTCTTTCGGGTGATGCAGGCGCTCGGGGAACTCGTCGATGTAAAACAGCATGGCCCGCAGCACGTCAAAAAACTTCTGCGCGTGGTCGCCCGGGCCGCGCGCCACCATCATGGGCATGGAGCGCAGCATGGCGGAAAGGGAGGCGTGCTCATCGAGGATGATTTGCACGCAGGCATGTTTGTGAATGGCGGCCTCCGGTGGGTGATTACCGCCAAGCATGCCTGCCGGCACCGCCGCCGGCCTTGACGAAGATCAAGCATTCGCCACATCGCAAAGCCGAGGCGCCGCCGGATGCCTCAGGCCATGAAGGCGCCCGGCACCGGTGCCTCGCCCATCGCCTGGCGCAACACGGCCCAGTGCATGGCCTCATCGCCCAGAATGCTGGCCGCCGCCCGCGAGAGATCGCGGTTGCCGAACAGCGGGACGGCCGCGAGGTAGGCGCTGACCGCGCCCTGCTCCAGTTGCGCGGCGAACTTGAGCACGTCTAGCTGCGTCTTGAGCTGGTCCACCGGGAAGTTGTACTGGGCCTTGGCCGTGGCGGGCTTGCCGCCCAGCTTTTCGACGGTGGCCGCCAGCAGGGCGGCGTGCGCTTTGTGGTGGCCCTGGAAGGTCACGGCCAGGTCCAGCACCGGCTTGGCCAGCAGATTGCTTTCGGCGCCCAGCTGGTAGGCGGCGATGGCTTCCAGCTCGGAGCCCAAGGCCTTGTTCAGGATCTGGACGTCGCCGGCCTTGGCGTCACCCGCCTTGGCGGCCAGCGCATCCCGGCCGGCCAGCAGCGCGACGGCCGCGCCCGAAAGCACCAGGCCGCCGGAGCGGCCGAGGAACAGCCGCCTGGCGGCAAGAGGGGTGGGCATATGAAAAAACGACATGGCAATCTCCAGTGGGGTGAATGGGCGGGGGAACAGCTTGTGGTGTGTTTGCCGGCATCAAGGGCGGAAAGACCCACGCTCCCGGGCAATCAGGGCCAGCACGCCGTCGACCACGCGGTCGCAGCGCTCGCCGGCAAAAGAGAACGCATCGGCGATCGCCATGTCGATGTCGCGCGACAGGCCTTCGCGCAACAGGCTGCGGGCACGAAAGAAGCGGGAACGCACCGTGGCTTCGGGAATACCCAGCGCGGCGGCGGCTTCCTCCACGCTCATTTCCTGCACGCCCCTGAGCATGAAGACGGTACGAAACGTGTCGGGCAGGGTGTCTATGCGCGCCTCGATCTGCCGGCGCACCTGCGCGCGCATGGCGATCGACTCGGGTTGCTCGTCGGAATTGGCCGGCATGAACGTCTCCGCGGTGTCGCCCTCCTCTTCCGTCGGTACGGCCGCATGCAGCGGCACAACCTGTGCGCCCTTGCGCCGCAGGCGGCCCAGCGCCTCATTGACGACGATGCGCACCAGCCAGGTCGACAGTTTCGCGTCGTCGCGAAAACCCTCCAGTGCGCTCCAGGCCTGCAGGTAGGCTTCCTGCAGCGCGTCCTGCGTGTCGTCGTCGCTTTTGAGGATGCTGCGCGCGGTGCGGAACAACAGGCGGTTGTGGCGCCGCATGATCTGCGCGAAAGCCAGGTCATTGCCGGCGGCGGCCAGCTTGGCGAGTTCGGCGTCGGTGCTGGCGTCCAGCGAATCGGGGGCAATGGCGGCAAGGGGCTTCATGGCAATTTGCGTGTATGCCCATTAGATGGCGGCGCAAGCGCCGGCGTTCCGGATTTTTTCGCAGGCACGCATGCCGGCCCCTGGCCGCACGCGAACGGGAACCCGACAAAACCCCAATCAGGGTCTGTGCCCGGCGGCAACTAGCACCAAAATCGTGGTCGATGCGGCGCTGCGATGCTCGCCTGAGGCGGCCCGGCTTGTCAGCCCTCGTCAGGCTCCGCGGACCTTGGCGGCCGCGGGATTTTCTTGAACTTGATGAGCCGGTTGGTCTCTATCTTGTCTTTTTTGACCTGCCGCTCGGCATCCAGCAAGCGGCCCGCGGCCAGCCATTCAGCGAACTCGGCGGGCGTCTCCAGCGTGATGCGGCCCAGGGTGGCGGCGCGGAATTCGTGGATCACGATTTCGGCGGCTTTTTGCAGGTTGACGCGGCCCTTGGCCAGCACCGCGCCGCGTTTGCGGCCTATCGCCTCGAGCAGTTGCTCATCGGTGATGCCGGGCGCCACTTCCACTTTGTAGCGCGCCTCCAGCAGGCCGGGGTAGTGCTTGATCAGGTAGTCGAGCAGCTCCAGCCCGACTTCCTCCTCATCAAAGGCGTTGCGGCCTATGGCGCCGCTGGCGGCCAGGTTGTAGCCGCTCTTGGCAACGATGATGCGCGGCCACAGCATGCCGGGCGTGTCCCACAAATAAAAGCCGTCGGCCAGCACCAGGCGCTGCTCGACCTTGGTGATGCCGGCCTCGTCGCCGGTCTTGGTGGCGCGCTTGCCGGTCAGGGTGTTGATGAGTGTGGACTTGCCGACGTTGGGAATGCCGCAGATCAGCACGCGCATGGGCTTGACCATGCTGCCGCGCGTGGGCGCGAGCGCGTGGCAGGCGTCGATGAGGCGGCGCGCGGGCGTGGTTTCGCTGGCGTCGAGCTCGATGGCGCGGGTGTTGGGCAGGCTGTTGTAATGCTCCAGCCACAGCGGGGTGCGCGTCGGGTCGGCCAGGTCGCGCTTGTTGAGCACCTTGAGCGCGGGCTTGCCGCTGGTGAGTTCAGCCAGCATGGGATTGGCGCTGGAGCCGGGCAGGCGCGCGTCCAGCAGCTCAATGACCACATCAATTTCCTTGATGCGCTCTTGAATGGCTTTTTTGGTCAGGTGCATGTGACCGGGAAACCACTGGATGGCCATCGGGAATCTCTCTTTTTGTTTGCTTGCTTGCGGGTTCAGGGCCAGGGACCTCCAGGCCCCTGCGATCCCCCAATTGTCGCCGCTGCGGCCCCAGGGGCCGCCGTGCCGCAAAATAGGCGGCCTTCACCCCTCCCATTTTTTGTTAATAAGTGCTTAATGGCTCCCCGGCACGATAGCTGCTTGGGACAAGCGGGCCAGGGGCAACCAGGCCAGCCACAACAACAGCGACCGAAAGAGGCTATTCCTGTGCACCTGCTGCTGGTAGAAGACGACACCATGCTGGCCGAAGCGGTGTGCGACGCCGCGCGCCAGATCGCCTGGACGGTGGACCATGTGGGCGACGCCCCCTCCGCCCGGCTGGCGCTGGCCGACCATGTGTATGAGGCCGTGCTGCTGGACCTGGGGCTGCCCGGCGATTCGGGGCTGACGGTGCTGCGGGCCCTGCGCGGGCGCTACGACGTGACGCCGGTGCTGATCCTGACGGCGCGCGGCCAGCTCAGCGAGCGCATCCAGGGGCTGGACGCGGGTGCCGACGATTACCTCGTGAAACCCTTCCAGGTCGACGAACTCTGGGCGCGGGTGCGCGCCGTGATGCGCCGCAGCCAGGGCAAGGTGGTGCCGGTGCACACTTATGGCGACATCAGCCTGGACCGCAGCAAGCGCGCGGTGACGCGCGCCGGCGTGCGCGTAGCCCTGAGCGCGCATGAATACCGCACCCTGCTGGCGCTGCTGGAGCGGCCCGGCCATGTGGTCACGCGCGACCACCTCGAGGACGTGGTCTACGGCAACACCACGGCGATCGAAAGCAACACCATCGCGGTCTTCATCCACCAGCTGCGGCGCAAGCTGGGCGAGCACCTGATCACCACGGTGCACGGCCAGGGCTACATGATCGGCGAGGCCAAGCCGTGAGCTGCCGCCTCGTCAGGTCGCTCAAGGGCCGCGTGCTGCTGGTGCTGGGCATCACCATCACGCTGTGCTGGGCCGGTGCGCTCACCGTGCTGGTGGTGTACACCCTCAGCGGCCAGACCAGCCACTGGGACAGCAAGCTGCAGGCCATAGGCACCAAGATACTGCTGGCCATCCCCAGCGGCGCGAAGCTCAAGCCCTCCTTCAGCCACAGCCTGCAATTGCGCGACGACTCCATTTCGCGCGACGTCAACCTGACCTTCCAGGTGTGGACGGAGCGCAAGAACCTGATCGTGCGGGCGCCGGATTCGCCGCGTGTCCCGCTGCTGCCGTCCTTCACCGACGGTTTTACCAGCGCCACCGTCGACGGCGAGCGCTGGCGCATCTTCTCGGTGTCCGACAGCACGGGCGAGGTCAGCGTGCAGGTGGCCATGCGCCATAGCGTGATCGACCAGGAAATACGCCACAAGATCTTCGGCGCGCTGGGCTTCGTGACCGCCTTGCTGGGCGTCGCCGGCCTGCTGATGTGGTTTGCCATGGGCAAGTCGCTGCAGCCCCTGACGGCGATCCAGGCGGCGGTGCGCCGGCGGCGCAAGTTCGACCTCACGCCGCTGCCGGTGGCGCAGCTGCCCACCGAGATCCGGCCGCTGGTCGAGTCCTTCAACCACCTGCTGGACCAGCTGGACCAGGCCATGCAGGGCGAGCGGCGTTTTATCGGCGACGCGGCCCACGAGCTGCGCACGCCCCTGTCGGCGCTGCAGGCGCAGGCCCAGGTCGCCTTGCGCGCCAGCACGCTGGAGGGCAAGGACGCCGCCCTGGTCAAGCTGCTGGCCGTGGCCGAACGCAGCACGCGCCTGTCGGACCAGCTGCTGGACCTGGCGCGCATGGACGCGGGCGTGCACGCGCCGCAAAAAAGCCTGGCCGAGCTCAGCGAGCTGATCCTGCACGTGAGCCAGGAGTTTGACATGCAGGCGCAGCAGCAGCGCCGCGCCATCATCCTGGCGCTCACGCCCTGCCCTATCGAATGCGACGTGGACGAAATCGGCATCCTGCTGCGCAACCTGCTGGACAACGCACTGCGCTACACCACCGAGGGCGGGCGCGTGAAGCTCAGCTGCGGCTACCGCGAGGATGCTGAGGGGGCCGGCACGCGCCGCGTCTGCCTGGAAGTGGCCGACGACGGCCCGGGCGTGCCCGAGGCCGAGCACCAGGCGATCTTCCGGCGCTTTCACCGCGTCGCGGGCAACGGCGGGCGCGGCAGCGGCATAGGCCTGTCCCTGGTGGCCGGCATCGCGCAGTTGCACGAGGCCGCCATCGAGACCGGGACCGGCCTGGACGGCAAGGGCTTTAGCGTGCGGGTGCTGTTTCCGCTGCCCGCGGCAGGCGCGGAGCCGGCCTCAGGCGTGCAGGACGTGATGCCTGCGCAGCCAGCTTAAGCCCCGTATCCAGCTGCGCCAGACGATTTTCCGGATCAGGTAGCCCACGTCGGTGGATTCTGCGGTTTGCATGGCTCATGGCTCCTTCTGCTTGTCCGGGCCGCCAGGGATTGACATGCGGGGCCGCGGCCCGGTATGGGCCCCGCAAGGTTTCGCCGCGCCTTAGAAGCGGTAGAGGTAGCCGACACGCACACCACTCTGGCTGGAGCGGTCGACCAGCGGGCTGTCCTTGATGCTGGAACCGAGCCTGGTGGTGCTCAGGTCCAGGAACAGGCTCTGGTTCGGTGCCAGCGCATAGCCCACACGCAGCCCGGCTTCCAGGTTGACGGCCGAACCGCCCTGGTAGAAGGGCCGGCCGGCCCGCACCTCGGAGGCGTTCACGCCGTAGTAGTAGGAAACGTATTTGTCGTCGAGCCGGGTCGCGGCCAGGCGCGGCGTGATGTCGAAGCTGCCCGCCTGGAAGCGGCGGTCCACCGTCAGCCTCAACTTCGTGCCCTTGCTGTTGCCCGAGGCGTCGCCCAGCAGCTCGGCCGAGAGATTGGCGATGTCGTTGCGCCAGATGGCGGCGCCGCCCAGCCAGATGCCGTCCTTGCGCTCATCCATGCCGGCCAGGAAAGGCGAGTCCGAGGCATCGTAGCCGTCCATCGAGTAGCGCGCGCGCAGGCGGAAGGACACCGGGCCGGCCGAGGGCAGCTTCACATCCAGGCCAAGGCCGGCGACGCTGATCCATTTGTTTTCGTAGCTGAGCAGCGGGAGCAGCCGGGTCTTGTTGTCAAAGTCGCGATAGGGTTTACGCTCCATGCCGACCCCCAGGCCCAGGCCCCAGGAGGATTCGCCCTCGGCCTGTGCGGGCTTGGACTGCGCGCCGGCCGGCTGCGCGAAGGCCGCCATCAGGAACAGCGAAATGAGCGGCAGCGAGGCCTTGGCGGCTGCGCCGCCCGGCCGGCCCGCCGCTTTCGGGGCGGTGGATCGGGGGGCGCGCGAAGCCGGCTTGGCGGCGGGTTGCGATGGGCGAGAGATCATCTTCAGGTTCTCCAGGTTAAAAAACAGTTGAAAAGCGGTGGGGCGTCAAAGCCCGAAAAATTCACAGGCAGCCTTTGGCGCGTCCAACGCAGTGGTCTTGCGCCCCAGCAGCCGCGCGCTGCGGCCACGGGGGTGCGGAATGACGTGGCCGCCGCCACGCACCGAGTACAGGACCACCTGCGGCTGCCGGCCCGCGGTCCAGGTCTGCCTGACCACGCGCGTGCGGTCGGTGGGCTGCCCGGGCGCGAGTTCCACGGTCTGGGCCAGGTGGGCGCCATTGAGCCGGGCAAAGTAGTCCGCCGAGGCGCGCGAGGACAGCACTTCACCGCGGTCGCCGAAACCGAACAGCGTGACGCGCCCGCCGTCATAAGGGTTGATGGGATCGTCGGTGCCGTTGACGATCATGGCGGGCACGGGCTGGCCAAGTGCTTCGGCGATGGAGCTGCCCGGCGCCGGCATATTGGCCGCGACCACGGCGATGGCCGCGATGCGCCCGGGCATCTCCTGCGCCAGCCGGAAGGCCATGTGGCCGCCGCCCGAATAGCCGAAGACGAATACACGCGCGGTGTCTATGCTTCGCTCGGCCGCCACGCTGTCGATCAGTGCGGCGATGAAAGCCTTGTCGTCTATGCCCCGGGCCCGCGCGCGGTGGGAGGCCGCCTTGCGGCCGTCGTTCCAGTGTTTACCGAAGGCCTTGGGATAGACCAGCGTGAAGCGGCGCTGGCCCGCCAGCCGTTCAAAGGCGAAGCCCGTGCTCTTTTGCATGGCCGCGGCGGTCTGGCCCGAGCCGTGCAGCACGATCACCAGCGGCGAATGCGGCTGCAGGTATTGCGGCGCGTGAAGCAGGAAGGAACGCTCATGCCCGCCGACCTGCACGGTGCGCGCGCGGGTGTCGAAGACCGCGTCAAGCGGCGCACCCACAGGCGCATGCAGCCAGAAAAAAGCCAGGCTGCCGGCCAGCAGGAGCAGGAGTACCGCCGACAGGACGGCAAGCGTCTGCAGGCCCTGCATCATGCGCGCACCGAAACCGGCGGCAATCCCGGTGTATGTACCCAATCCAGCATCAGCGCCCTTTCAGCGTTTTTTTGTAATGGCGAAAACGTTCCGCCATGGACTGAGCGAATGATGGCGATGCGGATTTAAGGACTTGTTAGCGGTATTAAGAAATCGTTAAGCACGGGATATTCGCGTGGCAAGCCACTTGCGCCTGCGTGGCTATAGAGGGGTACGGCGCGATGGAGGACAATCGGGGTATCGCGGCTGCGGGCCCACCGGAACGCAGCAACGCGCACCGGGGCCGCGAGCAAGCCGCCCCGCAACCCCACCCACACATCGAGTCCCCATGCCCTTACCCGCCGCCCCTGAACAAAAACCCGTGGTTCCCGCCCGCCGCCAGGCCGCCGCCGACCTCAAGGCCAACAACGAGGTGTTGATCAAAGGCATTCTCTGCACGCTGATAGGTTTGGGCGTGCTGGTCTCGCCCTACTTCATCACCTCGCCGGGCATGCAGGGCATCGTCGCCAAATCCTCGCTGGTCGGCTGGTTCGCGCTGGTGCTGGGCTGCGCCTTTGTGGGCCTGTATCTGCGCCGGCGGATGGCGACGCCCGTCAAGGCCTGACACGGCGCTTCCCCGGGCCCATGCCGGACAACACCGACCGCGACGCCGCGCTGGCGATGTTTGCCGACTTGCAGCGGCGCGCCGCCGCCGCCGGCATCACGCTGCGGCAACCGCCCTCCGAGCCCGACAGCTGCTGCGGCCGCGGCTGCAACGGCTGCGTGTGGGAAGGCTGGTATGAGGCGGTGGACTACTGGCGCGAAGAGGCGCTGCTCAAGCTCGCGGGCTGAACGCAAGGCGCCAGGCCGCGGCCAGGGGGTATCAGATCGCCACGGCCTCGCGGCCCGGCATGCCCAGGCGTTCGGCCGAGACATACTGCTGGCGGTAAATCTCGAAGGGCATGGTGTCCGAGGCTTCGATTTTCTTTTGCGCCTGGATGGACTCCTCGGTCAGCGCCGCGAAGTGCGCGAGTTCGTCCGCACCCAGGGGCAGCGCCTGCAGCAGGGCCTGGGTTTTCTGCGACTGCGCGCGCGCGAACCCGACGAAAGAGTTGCCGTGCTCGCCGGCCATGGCCGCCAGCACCCGGGCCGAGGGCAAGGTGGACGGGTCGAGCAAGGCGGCGCTGGCGGCCGTCAGCGTATCGCTGTACTGCGTGCCGCCGTGCGCGGCGTCCAGCGCGGCGGCAATGGGCGCGCATTGCGCCAGCACCTCGGCGCCCCAGCCTGTCAACAGGACCTCCTGCCCGCCCCGCTTGAGCTTGAGGCCGGGCTCGCGGCCGCGCGCCGCGGTCTGGTGCTGGTTGTGCTTGAGTTCGGCGATTTCCTGCGGCGTGTCGTTCGGGCTGTCGCTGAGCAGGCAGTGCAGCAAAAACACGTCGAGAAAACGCATGGTCTGCGCATTGATGCCGACCGGCTCGAAAGGGTCCAGGTCCATCAGGCGCACCTCGATGTACTCGACGCCGCGCTCGCGCAGCGCATGCAGCGGGCGCTCGCCGGGGTAAATCACGCGCTTGGGGCGTATGGTGCCGTAGAACTCGTTTTCGATCTGCAGCAGCGTGGTGGCCAGCTGGTTGTAGTCGCCGCCCGGGTTGCGTATGCCGACCGCCTCGTAGGCCGG
Source organism: Polaromonas sp. P4_F6 (assembly GCF_056401275.1). Classification (NCBI taxonomy): domain Bacteria; kingdom Pseudomonadati; phylum Pseudomonadota; class Betaproteobacteria; order Burkholderiales; family Comamonadaceae; genus Polaromonas; species Polaromonas sp. P4_F6. Next base: position 650,343 of record NZ_JBFUJQ010000002.1, read on the forward strand.
GTAAGGCCGGGTCAGCGCGTCCTGCAGCGAGGCGCCGTAGCCGTCCAGGCTGTTGTAGCTCACGGCCAGCGAGGCCTGCGCATCGCTCTGGTAGCCCAGGCGCCCCATGCGCAGCGAGGTGCCATGGGGCATGTACATGGTGCTGCCGCTCAGGGTCTGCAGCTCATGCTGGCGGCCCTCGACAAAACTCGAACACACGGCGGGCGAGGCGCCGAACAGGTAAAGCAGCAAAAACGCCTGGCGGCGGAAGTTGCGGATCAGCGCGAAATACTGCTCGCTGCTCACATCGGGCAGCGACCAGTTGTAGTGGATGCCCGAGATCGTCTGCATGCGCCGGCCGTAGCGGTGCGACAGGCCCATGCGGTAAACGCTTTTGGCGCGCCCGACATTGGACGAGCCGAAACGCGCGATGGGAATGGTTTCGTCGGTCGGCAGGCCGCAGGGCATGCTGGACACCCAGAGCATTTCATCGCCCAGCGCCTTCATGGTGCGGTAGGTGAACTGGTGCAGCCGCGTGAGTTCCTGCAGCGCGGCTTCGGGGTTTTTGTGCGCGCCCGTGACCAGTTCCACCTGCGACTCGCTGAAATCGGTGGTGATGGTCGGGTGCGTGAGGGCCGAACCCAGGGCGGCGGGATGCGGCGTCAGGGCCAGGCCGCCGCCGGGCTGGGCGCGCAGGCTTTCCTTTTCGATGCCGCGGCGCATGCCCTTGAGCCGGTCCGGGGTCAGCGCTTTCAGGCGGCCCTGTAGCGCGCCCGCGGGCGCCTGCAACTTGGTCATATCGTCATTCCCCCAGGTTCTTGAAACTGGCTGGAAGTTATCACAGCCCGCCGCTTTGCGCTGGCCCGCGCGGGCTTGCCAGCACAGGCCGGGTGGGGTCTGGCGGCCCGGCCGGCAGGCCGGCCGGATTTCAGACAGGCACGCTGCGCGTTTGCGGCACAAATACACACTTTAGCCATTTGAATGTGGAAAGCGAGCGACGCGGCCAGGCTTGGCTGTCGAAACTTCCTTGACTTGTTGGTCAAGCTGGACGACGATAAAAAACATTCAGTAACACCTATGTTTCAGATCACAAACCTCCAAAAATCTTTGATTCTTCGAGGGAAATTCTCCTGAAACTGCGACGAGTGCGCGCCAAAATGAAAAAATTGATAACTTCGCTGTTTGGCGGATCACGCCATGGGAATGCGGCCAAACACACACCCACCTCGAGCCGGGACAACCCGCTGACCATTGAGGACGGCTCGGACAACGCCACGCGCCGCCAGCTGGTGCAGGTGCTGCTGCGCGATGCGCTGCGCAAGTACGGCATACCGCCGCGCTGGATCGACTGCCAGATGCTGCTGGTGAACAGCCGCAGCAAGGGCCAGGGCATGTATGTGCGACTGGTGGTGCGCGAATGGGACGAGCGCCTGATGGACTATGCCTACGCCTTCCAGAACGCGCTCATGGTCGAGATCACCCGTTTTGAACCCCAGGCGGCCCATTGGCTGCACGGCATTTCATGGCAGCTGGACATCGCGGACACCTGCCCCTACCGCAGCATGCCCGACAAATCCTACTGGGCCGACCCGGTCGCCGCCAAGCCCGCTCCCCGCGTGGCGCCGCCGCGTGCCGGCCAGCCCCTGATCCAGCCCGTCGCCGCGGCCAGTGCGCCCATGAGTGCGGCCGCCGCGGCAGCCGCCGCCGCGCCCATACTCGCGTCACTGGCCCAGGCCCAGGCGCCGCAAACGCCGCAGCCGCCGCAAGCGGAACAAGCCGCGCTGGTCGCGGCCGCACCCACGGCTCCCGACGGCGATGCCATGAAGGACCTGGAACGCCTGTTTCGCATCCGCGACCAGGAACTGGGCATCAAGGCCGATGGCGCCATCGGGCCGGTCGGCTACGAAGCCACCCAGCCTTCGCCGCTGTAAGGCTGCAAGGCCGCTCCTGATAAAAACACGGCCGCCACACTCTGTGGCCGCCCGCGCGAAGCCGCCCTCGCTTCGCGCCGCATGACATCGCGCACGATTTCCAACAATCAAAGTCCGGCAGCGGACAATTGACCCGCTCGGGCGTGGCGGCCTCCAGTACGGTCCAGATGTTTCCCCCCAACATCCGGATCAGCCGCCATGAATTTGCAGCACCAGGCTGCGGCCGCCCCTGCCGCGACCAGTCCCAAGCGCCTAGCCAACACCCCCTTACAAACCACCCCGCAAGCCGGCGCGCGCCCCTTGCCAGCCCGCCCGCGGCCGCGCGGAATCACCCTGGTCGAACTGCTGGTGGCCCTGGCCATCATCGCGATTGTGGCGGGCTTCGCGATCCCCTCCTTCCTGGGGCTGGTCGCGAGCACCCGTGTCTCTTCAACCGTCAACGCCTTCGTCGCCGACACCCACTATGCCCGCAGCGAAGCCATGCGGCGCGGAAAAACCGTCACCCTCTGCCGAAGCGCCGATCCGGCGGCGAATCCACCCAAATGCTCCGGCGGTGACGGCGCGGCCGCCGGCGGCTGGCGCGAGGGCTGGTTTGTTTTTACCGACCAGGACAGCGACGGCGCCTTCGACAACGGCACGGACACCGTGGTACGCATCCAGGAGGCTTTCGCGAACGCCGGGAGTTTCCTGGCGGTCAACCACGCGGGCAGCCCCGTCAACAACCGCAACCACATCAGCTTTGACGCCACCGGTCGCGCCGTGGGCCTGCAAAGCCGCTGGCTGGTGCAGGCGGCGGGTGCTCTGGCCAGCAACAGCAGCTACACCCGCACCCTGTGCATGAATATGGTGGGCCGGGTGCGCGTGCTGGCGGGCGAAGTCCCCTGCGCCTGAATGCCCGGGCGCCCAACAGCACGCCGGCAGCTGGTGTACGCTTGGGGCCAATGAGCCCTCCACCTGCCTCCACCGCATCTACCGCCCCCGCACAAGCCCGCCCCCAGGATTCCTCGTCACTCGTTGACTCGCGTTATGCCGTGATGCGGCTGATGGTCACGCTGGCCCTGATGACCGTGGGCGCCTGCGGCATGTACGGGGTGGCCGTGGTGCTGCCGGCGGTTCAGGCCGAGTTCGGCGTCACGCGCGCCGATGCTTCCATTCCCTACACCTTGCTGATGATAGGTTTCGGCGTGGGCGGCGTGATGATGGGCCGGCTGGCCGACCGCTTCGGCGTGATGGTGCCGCTGCTGATAGGAGCGACGGGACTGGGCCTGGGGTTTGCGCTGGCGGCCATGGCCGGCAACATATGGATGTTCTCGCTGGCGCATGGGCTGCTGATCGGCTTTCTCGGGTCGGCCGCCACCTTCGCGCCGCTGCTGGCCGACACCTCCCTGTGGTTTCTGCGCCGGCGCGGTTTTGCCGTGGCGGTATGCGCCAGCGGCAACTACGTGGGTGGCGCGATCTGGCCGCCCATCGTGCAGCATTTTGTGGAAAGCGTGGGCTGGCGGCAGACCTACCTGAGCCTGGGCATTTTCAGCTTTGTGGCCATGGCCGGGCTGGCCCTGCTGATGCGCAAGCGCCCGCCGGTGGCCGTGGCCTCCAGCGTCGGCAGCAGCGGCCTGCCGGCGACCGCCAGCAGCATGCCTTTCGGCTTGAGCCCGGGCGCGGCGCAGACACTGCTGTGCGTGGCCAGCGTGGCCTGCTGCGTGGCCATGGCCATGCCCCAGGTGCACATCGTGTCTTACTGTACCGACCTGGGTTACGGCGCGGCGCGCGGCGCCGAAATGCTGTCGCTGATGCTGGCCTGCGGCGTGGTCAGCCGCCTGGTGTCGGGCGCAATCTGCGACCGCATAGGCGGGCTGCGCACCTTGATACTGGGCTCGGTGCTGCAGGGCATCGCGCTGCTGCTGTTTTTGCCTTTTGACGGACTGGTGTCGCTGTACGTCATCGCCGCGCTGTTCGGCCTGTTCCAGGGCGGCCTCGTGCCGGCCTACGCCATCATCGTGCGCGAATACTTCGAGCCGGCAGAGGCCGGCGCGCGCGTGGGAACGGTCATCATGGCGTCGCTGCTGGGCATGGCGCTGGGCGGCTGGATGTCGGGCAAGGTGTTTGACCTGACCGGCTCCTACCACGCGGCTTTTCTCAATGGCGTGGCCTGGAACCTGCTGAACTTCAGCATCGCGTTTTTCCTGCTGTGGCGCGCGCGGCGCATGGCGCGCGATGCGCGGACGGCCCAGCCGGCGTGAAGATTTCGTTGAGGCCTAGGCCAGGACCTTTAACAGCCACTTTTCCAGATCAACGATTTCCTGGGGGCACACCGAATGCTCCATCGGGTACTCATGCCACTCGACCGGGTAGCCCATGGCCGTGAGCGCATCGCGCGTGGCGCTGGCGCGCGGCAGCACGACCACGCCGTCATAGCTGCCATGGGCCAGGAAGATGGGCACATCCCGGTTGGCGGCGCTGCGCTCACCAGCGGTCTTGTCGGCCAGCGGCAGGTAACCCGACAGCCCCGCGATGCCGGCCAGCCGCTCGCCGTGGCGCAGGCCCGTCATCAGCGCCATGGCGCAGCCCTGCGAGAAACCCGCGACCACGATGCGGCTGGCGGGAATGCCGCGCGATGTTTCATGGGCGATCAGCGCCTCGATATCGGCCTGCGACTTGCGCAGCCCGGCCTCGTCCTGCCGGCTCACCAGGTCGGCGCCCAGCAGGTCGTACCAGGCCGGCATGACGTAGCCGCCGTTGATGGTCACGGGAATCGACGGCGCGCTCGGGAACAGGAAGCGGACAGGACCCACGCTGGAGAGATTGAGCTGCTCGGCGATCGGCACAAAGTCGCGTCCGTCCGCCCCCAGGCCGTGCATGATGAGGATGGTGGCGACGGGGTTGTCGCCCGTCTGGGCTTCAAGGACTTCGAGTGGCATGGGGTGATGGATCCAGGTGGTTCAAGGTTCAAGTAACAGCTGCCGGGAATTTTAGGCGCGTCCGCCCGCCCGCCCTCTTTTCGTTTAAGTCCAGCCTAAGCTGACCCGCGAACAATGGTTTCCAGCCGCACTGAACACCTGGCGCCTGAAGCCTGCTACGGTGTGATGGCAACATGAAACAGTGCGTCCACTTGCCACCCTGAAAAAGCCCAACCATGCTGACCGTCACCGAACTGATCCACGCGATTGACGAAGGGACCCTGCAGGACGCCGACAGGCGAAGTTTGCTGGCGGCCGCGACCGGCATTGCCGCCGGCGCCGGCCTGCTGGCCGCCGCCTATCCCTTTGCCGCCAGCCTGGCGCCTTCTGAAGCGGCGCGCGCCGAAGGCGGTCCGGTGCTCGCGGATATTTCCACGCTGGCAACGGGGGAGCTGCGCACAGTGGCCTGGCGCGGCAAACCCGTCTGGCTGATGCGCCGCAGCGACGAGATGGTGCGCGCGCTGCAACAGGCCAACCCGGCATTGGCGGACCCGCAGTCCAGGCGCTCCGAGCAGCCCAAATCCTGCGCCAACGCGACCCGTTCCGAGCGCCCTGCAATCCTGGTGGCGGTGGGGGTGTGCACCCACCTGGGCTGCTCACCGAGCCTGCGCCTGGACGACAGCGCGCTCAATGCCGAGCTGCACGCGCCCGGCGGATTTTTTTGCCCCTGCCACGGTTCCCGCTTCGACCTGGCCGGCCGCGTGGTGAAAAACGTGCCGGCACCGACCAACCTGGAGATTCCGCCCTACCAGTTCATCGGCGATTCGCAGCTGCAGATCGGCTAGCGGCTACGGGCAAGCGCCCTTGTGAGCGGCCCCGCGGCTTGCTAGTATTTCCCGTCAGCATTTTCTGACGCAGGTGGAGATTCCCATGAAGCTCATCATTGCCGCCGTGGCGCTAGCCACATCCTCACTGGCTTTGGCCCACAACTGCCCCAACGAAATGAAAGCCATAGACGCCAAGCTGATGACCAACCCCAAGCTGTCGCCCGCCGACATGAGCAAGGTCAAGGAACTGCGCGCCGACGGCGAAAAATTCCACAAGGAAGGCAAACACGACGACTCGATGAAGGCGCTGGGCAGCGCCAAGAAGATTCTCGGCATCTAAGACCCTGTTCCTGGCCCCGCGATAATTCCCCTGCAGGCCGCCGTCACGCGCGGCCTCCAGGAGAAACAGCATGACTTCCTTGACGGGCCTGGGCTTCTACCAGGTCGACGTGTTCACCCATGAAGCGCTGGCCGGCAACGGCCTGTCGGTCTTCCTGCCCGAAAGCCCGCTGCCGGCGCGCACCATGCAGCGCCTGACGGTGGAGATGCGGCAGTTTGAAAGCATTTTCCTCACGCCCGCCGGCCCAGGCCGCCGCTTTGAGGCGCGCATCTTCACCATGGAGGAAGAGCTCGATTTCGCGGGCCACCCGCTGCTGGGCGCGGCCGGCCTGCTGCACCACCTGCATGCCGCCGGGCAGCCGTGCGCCGACTGGACCCTGATGCTGGGCACGCGCGCGGTCGCGCTGTCCACCACGCGGCTGGAAGGCGCGGCGGCCACCTACGACGCCCGCATGAACCAGGGCAAAGCCACCTTTCAGCCGCCGCTGGGCCGCGCCGAAAGCCAGGCCTTTCTGGCCGCGCTCAACCTCGACGCCTCCCAGCTGGACATCCGCTTTCCGCTGCAGGTGGTGTCGACCGGCCTGCCCTACCTGCTGGTGCCCGCGGCCGGCGGCCTGGACCGCGCGCGCGTCGTGCACCCGGCCTTCGAGGCGCTGCTGGCCACGGTGGGCGCCAAGTTTGCCTATGTGTTCGACGTCGCGGCGCGCGAAGGCCGCACCTGGGACAACGCCGGGTTGGTGGAAGACATCGCGACCGGCAGCGCGGCCGGCCCCGTGGGCGCCTATTTGATGCAGCATGGCGCAGCGGCGGCCGGCGAGCTCATCACGCTGAAGCAGGGGCACTTTGTCGGACGCCCCAGCAAGATCATGGTGCAGGCCGATGCGGCCGGTGACATCATGGTCAGCGGCGGCGTCGTGGTGCTGGCGCGCGGCGAAATGGTTTAGCGCCGCGCATCCGCGGCAGCGCCGGCCGCGTACCCGCTGCACGGCTGCTTGCGGCATGATGCGGCAAGGCGCTGGTTTTTGGCACGGCAGCCGCGCACGCCGGCGGCAACAGAGGAGGCAAGCATGAAGACGCATTCACACCCGGCCCTGGCGCACTGGCGCTGCCTGCTGGCCGCTTTCGCGGCGGCCATGTTGCTGTGCGGCGCGGCCCATGCCGACCCGCTGGCGCCCGCCGACGAGAAAGGCGTGCGCGCCGCCGTGGAGGGGCAGCTTGCGGCCTTTGCCAAAGATGACGCGGCCAAGGCGTTTTCATTTGCCGCGCCCAATGTCCGCAAAACCCTGGGAACGGCCCAGGCCTTCATGGCCATGGTGCGCCGCGATTACCCGGTGGTGTACCGCCCGGCATCGGTCGCCTTCCTCAAACCCGACGGCAAGGATGACCAGGCGGTCCAGCGCGTGCAGATGGCCGACAGCAGCGGTGTTTCGTGGCTCGCGGTTTACAGCCTGGAACGGCAAAGCAACAAAGCGTGGCGCATCACGGGCTGCGTGGTGGTCGAAAACAGGGGCCGCATGGCCTGAGGCATGGGCGCCGACTGGGCGCCCCGCTCCCCGCTCCGGGGGAAAGTCGCGGCAAGGCCTTGCCGGCCAACGCCGCCGCGTGCAAAGAACCCGTCGCACGGGCCGCGCCCCAAGGCAGGAAGCCGATACATGGATTACAGCGGGTTACCGCGCGCGCACCACCAACGGCTAAGGTGGCTGGTACTGCTGCGTTGCGGCGCTTCGGAACCCACCCATGAACATGATGCCTGCCAGCCCTTCGCTGGAATTCCCACGCCTGCCGGTTGAACCGGTGTCCCTCCCTCGCAGGCAAGACCAGCCGGCGCCGCGCCAGGCGCGCGCGTTTGAAGGCACCACGCTGCCGCGCGAATCGTCCTTGAAAACCAGGACCTGCTGCCCCGCCTGCCTTTCAAGCTCGCTGGCCGTGGTCTACCAGGAGCCCTACACCGGCCCCGGCATGCAGGCCTATCTGGCAAGGCACTATGAAGGCCATGCGTCCAGGACGGCCGATGCGGGCGTCTATGCCCTGGCCCGCTGCGAGGACTGCGGCATGGTCTTCCAGCAGCAGGTGCCCGACGAGGCCTTGCTGGGCGAGATCTACAACGACTGGGTGCCGGGCACCGAGCTGGAGCGCGAACACCGCAACTACAGCCTGGACGAATACCGTTACCTCGCTGAACAGGTGCAGTTCATCATCCAGCACTTCGGTCTGCCGCCGGGCGAGCTCGATGCGCTGGACTTCGGCTTTGGCTGGGCGCACTGGTCCAGGATGGCCATGGGCTTCGGCTGCAATGTATGGGGCGTGGAGCTGTCCGAGGAGCGCGCCGAGTACGGGAGGTCCGTGGGCTTGCGCGTCGTCGGCCTGGACGACCTGCCGCCCAGGCGTTTTCGTTTCATCAACACCGAGCAGGTCTTCGAACACCTGACCGAACCCCGGCAGGTGCTCGAAAAACTGCGCGACGCGCTGTCGGGCGACGGCGTCATCAAGATCAGCGTGCCCAATGCGGCGGCCGCGCTGAAAAAAATCGGCCAGAGCAAAAATTTCGGTGCGCTATCGGCCGGCGAGCAGATGCCGATTGCCCCGCTGGAGCACATCAACGCCTTCAGCCACGACTCGCTGGTCGCCTTCGGAAAAGAGTTTGGCCTCAAGCCGCTGCGGCCCAGTCTTTACCGGCTGTACAACAGCGCGTCTGGCCTGCTGCAGGCCAGGAACCTGGTGCGGGCGATTGCCAGGCCGGTGTACCGGCATATTTTTCCGCGCACCACCTTTGTGTATTTTGTGCGGGCCTAGGGCGGCGCACCCCTGCAGGCCTCACGCGGCGTGTTCCGGCTGAAGCCTGCGCCCTCACAGGTTCTATTACAAGTATTTACACTTATCGACTTCAAATCACTCTCAAGTGATTTGCATGCTTTTTCATTCTTAAAACTACACAAATAGGCTTTTTTGCAAGTCTATTTCATGAAAAAGTTCCGCTTTTCAAGAGGTGACCGCTTGACTTGTCAAAGCCAGAAGAGGAGCATATAAAACACTTTGTAACATTTACCATTCCCGCGGGTGAATGGAACAAACAAGACGATTTCGGCTTGAGCGGGATGAGGGGAAGCAACATGAACATACGGCATTTATTCGGCCTCAACGGCCACCCAAAAACAGCCCCCGCCAGCACCCGGCCCGCGCATGAGGGTCCCTCCACGATTGAGGACGGTTCCGCCAATGCATTGCGCCGCCAGCTGATCCAGGTCTTGCTGAAAGACTCCATGCGCCGGCACGGCATTCCGGCCGGATGGCTGGACTGCCAGATGCTGCTGGTCTCCAGCCGCAGCCGCGGCGAGGGCATGTATTTGCGCATCATCATCAAGCACTGGGACATACGCCTCTTGACCTACGCGCTGGCCTTCCAGAAGTCCTTGATGGTGGACATCACCCGCTTCGAGCCGCATGCCGAGCAGTGGCTGTACGGGATCTCGTGGCAAATCGACTGCGGCGACAGCTGCCCCTATACCTCGCTGCCCGACCGCCATGTGTGGGAAAGCCCCACGGCGCACCCGATGGCGGCGGGCGGCGACATCAAGCAGGACATCGCGCACATCTTCGCGATCCGCGATGCCGACATGCTGGTGCGCGGCGCGGACGCCGCCTATCCCCCCAGCATCTACGACAAGACGCAACCGCAAAACCTGCGCAGGCACTGAGCCGCCGCAGCCCCTGGCCGCCACGGCTCCCCACGGCTCAATAGCTGCCGATGTAATCCTTCTTGCCCACTTCCACGCCGTTGTGGCGCAGGATGGCATAGGCCGTGGTGGTGTGGAAAAAGAAGTGCGGCAGGCCGTAATTGAGCAGGTAGGACTGGCCCGTGAAGCGTTTTTCCTTGGGCGTGCCGGCCTGCGTGACGATCTCGCGCACGGCGGCATCGTCGAACTTCGCCGCGCCCAGCCCCTCGATAAAGGCCAGTATGGTGTCTATGCGCGCCTGCAGCTCGGCAAACGTGGTTTCCTTGTCCTCGATCTTGGGCACTTCGACGCCGGCCAGCCGGGCCGACACGCCCTTGGCGAAATCGCTGGCCACCTGCACCTGGCGCAGCAGGGGGAACATGTCGGGATAAAGGCGCGCCTGCAGCAAGGCATTGGGGTCTATGTTTTTGGCGGCCGCATGGGCTTCGGCCTTGGCCAGGACGCCCTTCAGGCCGCCCAGCATCTGCTTGAAGACGGGAACGGAGGTGGTGTACATGCTGCTGGTCATGGGGAATGCTTTCTGTGTGGAATGAAAAGTGGTGGCGCGATGCCGCGAGACGCATTCTCGCCGGCTTCGGTGACGGGCGCCCGCCGCCCCGCCAATTCCGCCCAACGTTTTGCGCCTACTCTTACATTTCAGCGCAGCCCTTGTCTTTTATGCTGATGGCCGCGTAGGACGCCACCGCAACACGCACCGCGCGTATGCGGGAAGCCCTAACATCAAAAAGCCATGGCCGCATCCCGCGGCCGGCGCTGTCATCGTGAGGTAGCCATCATGTTCACCCTCCCCAAAACCCTGATCGCCGTGGCGGCGGCCAGTGCCGCGCTGCTGTGCGGCGGCCTGCTCCAGGCACAAACCGCCAAGGCCGGCGCGACAAGCACTGCCGCCGGCAACACCGAAGGCGCCCGGCTGGCGGCCCATTACAGCGCCTTTGCCGGCTCCCCGGAAAATGCCCGCGCCCTGGTTGACGGGCTTCGCACCAGCACCCCCATCACGCTGGGGCCCAGCCTGACCGGCCCCAACGCGACGGCGCCCGCAGCCAGCCTGTCGCCCGCAACAGGCAAGATGGGCTACGGCAACATCAACATCGCGCTCTCGCTGACCAAAACCTCGCTGGCCAAACAAGGCATCAGCAATCCGACGCCGGCGCAGCTCTCTGCCGCGCTGGGCGGCGTGCTGGGCCAAAGAAGCCAGGGCCTGGGCTGGGGGCAAATCGCCAAAGGCATGGGCGTGTCGCTGGGCTCGGTCGTCAGCGCTTCACACACCGACAAGAGCGGAAAAAAAACCGACCATGCCAAAACAGACACTGTCGCCAAAGCCGACATCGCGGGCAAGGGGCTGGGCGCCGGCAGGGACTCGGGCCATGGCGGAAAAGGCAGTGGCAATGCGGGCGGTAATGGCAATGGCGGCGGCAACGCGGGCGGAAACGGTGGCGGCAATGGAGGCGGCGCCGGTGGTGGTGGCGGGAAAAAATAGCGCCACCGCAGTCGCTTAAGCCCGCCCCGCATCCCTGCGGGCATCAAGAGCCGCCGGAGTCCTCGGATTCCGGCGGCTTTTTTGATTCCGGCCGGCACACGCCTTGGCGGGACGGCGCGCGCGGCCCGCCGCAAAATAGTATGCTGTCATACAATTTTTGCCGCCCCGCCCGTCCTTCAAAGGTCTTGCCATGAACGCCCCCCTCCCCAGCTCCGCCCGCCAGTCCATCCAGGCCGCCGACCTCGCCGCCCTGCCGCTGATTGAAAAATGGGTGTCCTTTGCCTCCGTCTCGCGCGACAGCAACCTGCCGCTCCTCGACTGGACCCAGGCGCGGCTGGAAGCCCTGGGCATTGAATGCCGCCGCACTTATGACGACAGCGGCAAGAAGGCCAACCTCTGGGCCACCCTGCCCGCGGAAAACGGCGAAACCAAGCTGGGCGGCCTGGTGCTCTCGGGCCATACCGACGTGGTGCCTGTGGACGGCCAGCCCTGGGACACCGACCCCTTCGCCGCGCAGGTCATAGGCGACAAGCTCTACGGCCGCGGCGTGACCGACATGAAAAGCTACGGCGCGACCGCCCTCATGATGGTGCCCGAGCTGCTCAAGCGCAAACTCAAGCGCCCGGTGCACCTGGCTTTCAGCTACGACGAGGAAGTCGGCTGCATAGGCGTGCGCCGCCTGATCGCCGACATGGTGGAGCAGGGCTACCAACCCGCCGGCTGCATCGTCGGCGAGCCCACCGGCATGCAGGTGGTGATCGCGCACAAGGGCAAGCATGCCTACAAGACTTCGGTGCGCGGCTTCGAGGCGCACTCCTCGCTGACACCGCTGGGCGTCAACGCGGTGGAGATCGCCTGCGAATTCGTCGCCCACCTCAAGTCCATGCACCGCCGCCTGGTGGCACAGGGCCCCTTCGACCCGATCTACGACGTGCCGCACACCACCATCCACACCGGCGTGATCGCCGGCGGCACCGCGCTCAACATCATCCCGCGCGACTGCGACGTCACCTGGGAGATACGCCACCACCACATGAATTCGCCGGTCGAGCTGTTCAACGAAGCCAAGGCCTTTGCCGACAGCCTGGTGCCGGCCATGCAGGCCGTGGCGGCGGACACCGGCATCAGCCACAAGCTCAATTCGGTGCTGCCCGGTTTTGCGACGGACGCCGGCAGCGAGATCGCGCAGCTGTGCTTCCAATGCGCGGGCGTGGATGCCAACTCGGGCGCCGGCAAGGTGTCCTTTGGCACGGAAGCTGCATTGTTCCACCAGGCCGGTGTGCCGACCATCGTGTGCGGCCCCGGCCACATCGCGCAGGCGCACCAGCCCAATGAATGGGTCACGCTGGACCAGCTCGCCTGGTGCGAACGCTTTATGCGCCGCCTGGCCGACGAGATCTGCGTGAACTGAAAACCCGACCCGCAAAAGCAAGCACAAGCACCCCTCACCGAAAGAAAACATTCCATGATGCAACGCCGAGATTTCCTGGGCACCGGCCTGGCCCTGGCCGCGGGCAGCGCCCTCGCCCAGTCCAACACCAAGATCGTGCGCATCGTGGTGCCCTTCGCGGCGGGCGGCGTGCAGGACTTGCTGGCGCGCGCCATGTCCACCGAGCTGGGAACGGCGCTGGGCCAGACCGTCATCATCGAGAACCGGCCGGGCGCGGGCGGCACCGTGGGCACAGGTTATGTCGCCAAGTTGGCGCCCGACAGCGGCGCCATGGTGCTGGGCGCGGCCAGCCACAACATCGCCGGCTCTCTGTACACCAAGCTCAGCTACGACCCGCAAAAAGACTTCGCGCCCATGGCGCACATAGGCACGGCCGATTACGTGCTGATGATCCATCCCGACGTGCCCGCCAAGACCGCGGCCGAGTACATACGCTATGCCAAGGCCAACCCCGGCAAGCTCAACTACGCCACCGCCGGCATCGGCAGCGCCACCCACCTGTCCATGGCCTACTTCAACGGCCTGGCCGGCATCGATGTGGTGCATGTGCCGCTCAAGGCCACGGGCGAGGCGATCAACGAAGTGATCTCGGGCCGCGCGCAGGCCGTGATCGCCGCCAGCATAGGTGCACTGGCCTTCGCCAGGGACAGCCGCATACGCCTGATAGGCGTGACCTCGCCCAAGCGCTCCAAATACCTGCCCGAGGTGCCGACCATCGCCGAAAGCGGCCTGCCCGGTTACCAGTTCGATTCCTGGTTCGGCCTGCTGGGCCCCGCCGCCACGCCGGCGGCCGAGGTCAACCGCGTCAACGCGGCCATGGCCAAGGTCCTCAAGGACCCCGTGGTGCTGGAGCGCCTGGACAAGCAGGGGATTGAACCGCTGGCCATGAGCAATGCCGATTTCGCGAAACTGCTGGCGGTCGACTACAAGCGCATGGCGGAAGTCGTGAGGGCTTCAGGCGCCAAGGTCGAATAGACAGCGAAGTGGCGGCCTGGGCGGCAGGCACGGTCCGCCGAAGCGTGGCATGATAAATGCGTCATCCGTTCGCTGTTTGAAAGTCGCTTCATGCGGCTTTTTGTTTGCGGGGAGCACGAGACGCCTGACCAAGGGCGCAGTTGCGATGAAAGTCTGATACATGACCTGGTCCCTCATCGCGCGCGATTCATCGGGCGCGTTTGGCGTGGCGGTTGCCAGCAAATTTTTTGCCGTGGGCGCGCTGTGCCCGCACGCCCGCAGCGGCGTGGGCGCCCTGGCCACGCAGGCGCTGGTCAATCCCTTGTATGCGGCGTCGGCGCTGGACGGCCTGGCCTTCGGCCAGTCTCCCGACTACATCATCAAGCGCCTGACCTCGGCCGACGAAGGCCGTGACCACCGCCAGCTGCACCTGATAGGCGCAAACGGCCAGGCCGCTGGCTATACCGGCAGCGCCTGCATAGACTGGTGCGGCCACAGGGCGGGCGTCGGCTATTCGGTCGCCGGCAACATGCTGGCCGGCCCGCAGGTGATTGAAGCCACGGCTCTCGCCTATGAGGCCAATGCCCAACTCCCGTTTGCCGAACGCCTGATTGCCGCGCTCGCCGCCGGCGAAGCCGCGGGCGGCGACAAGCGCGGCAAGCAGGCCGCGGCACTCCTTATCTTCACCACCGAGGACTACTGCGCGCTGGACATCCGCGTGGACGACCATGCCGAGCCCCTGCAGGAACTGCGCCGCCTCTACGACAAAAGCCTGGAGCGCTACCAGCCTTTCAGCAGCTGCCTGCCCTCGCGCCGCAGCCCGGCCGGCATCACCGACCGCGCGCTGATCGAGGCCGAGATCGCGCGCTTTCACGCCCGGCGCAGCGGAGCCGCCGAATGACGGCTTTGCTGGAAGTCAGCGGCCTGCGCACCAGCTTCAAGCTCGAAGGCGGCGGTGAATTCACCGCCGTGGACGGCATCAGTTTTTCCGTGGATTCGGGCCGCACGCTGGGCATCGTCGGCGAATCGGGCTGCGGCAAAAGCGTGACCTCGCTGTCCATCATGGGCCTGCTGCCCAAGGGCCAGGGCCGCGTCTCGGCGGGCTCCATCCGCCTTGAAGGCACCGACCTGGCGACGCTGGGGCCGGAGGCCATGCGCGCGCTGCGCGGCAACCGCATGGCCATGATCTTCCAGGAGCCCATGACCTCGCTGAACCCGGCCTTCACGATTGGCGACCAGCTTATCGAGGGCATACGCTGCCACCGGGACATCAGCGCGGCCGAGGCCAGGGCCCACGCCATAGCCATGCTGCGCCGCGTGCGCATCCCCTCGCCCGAGCAGCGCATCGACGAATACCCGCACAAGCTCTCGGGCGGCATGCGCCAGCGCGTGATGATCGCCATGGCCCTGGCCTGCGAGCCGCAGCTGCTGATCGCCGACGAGCCGACCACCGCGCTGGACGTCACCATCCAGGCGCAGGTGCTGGACCTGATGCGCACGCTGCGCGAGGAAACCGGCACCGCCATCATCCTGATCACCCACGACCTGGGCGTGATCGCCGAGCTGGCCGACGATGTTGCCGTGATGTACTCCGGCAGGATCGTGGAGCGCGCGCCCGTGGCGCGGCTGTTCGCCGAGCCGCAGCATCCCTACACCATAGGGTTGCTCGGCTCCATCCCCAAGCTGCACCTGGCGCAGGAGCGGCTCAACGCCATCGAAGGCCAGGTGCCCACGCCCATGACACGCATGGACGGCTGCCGCTTCGCGCCGCGCTGCCCTTTTGCCGTCGACAAGTGTTTGCAGGAGGTGCCGCCTTTGATGGACATGGGTGAGGGCCACGAGGCCGCCTGCTGGCGCGCGCCGCTGGATGCGGACACCTCAACCCGGCGCGGCACGCATGCCGTGTCCAGCGAGGTGACGCCATGAGCGCGCTGCTGAAAGTCGAAAACCTGGTCAAGCATTTCCCGGTGCGCCCGCACCTGTTCAGCCGCTCCAAAGCGGTTGTGCATGCGGTGGACGGGCTGAACTTCGAACTCAACGCCGGCGAGACCATGGCGCTGGTGGGCGAGTCGGGCTGCGGCAAATCCACCGTGGGCCGGCTGGTGCTGCGGCTGCTGGAGGCAACTTCGGGCCAGGTCTGGTTTGACGGCGAGGACCTGATGGCGCTGCCGGCCGGCCGCCTGCGCGCCAAACGCCGCGAGCTGCAGATGATTTTCCAGGACCCGTATTCATCGCTGAACCCGCGCATGACGGTGGAGCAGGCCCTGGCCGAGCCGCTGGCCCTGCACGGCCTGGCGCGCGGGCGGCACCGCGAGCGCGCCGCCGAGCTGCTGGACCTGGTCGGCCTAGCGCCGCAATACCTGCAGCGCTACCCGCATGAGTTTTCCGGCGGGCAGCGCCAGCGCATAGGCATTGCCCGGGCGCTGGCGGTGGAGCCGCGGCTCATCGTCTGCGATGAGGCGGTGTCGGCGCTGGACGTGTCCATCCAGGCGCAGGTGGTCAACCTGCTGCAGGACCTGCAGCGGCGCCTGGGCCTGGCTTATGTGTTCATCGCGCACGACCTCGCGGTGGTCAAGCACATCGCCTCGCACGTGGCCGTGATGTACCTCGGGCAGATCGTCGAATACGCCGACAAGCAAAGCCTGTTCGCGCAGCCCCGCCATCCGTATACACAAGCCCTGCTTTCGGCGATCCCGGTGCCCGAACCTGGCCTCAAGCGCGAGCGCACGCTGCTGCAGGGCGACGTGCCCAACCCCATTACCCCGCCCTCGGGCTGCCGCTTCAGGACGCGCTGCCCGCATGCGCGCGAACGCTGCGCCGAGGAAGTGCCGGCGCTGCGCTCGCACGATGGCCACGCCGTGGCCTGCCATTTCTGGGAAGAGATCAAGGCACCGGCCGGCATCACGGGCGGCGCCGTCGTGAACGAGAGGCTGCTCCGGCTCCAGGCGGCTTTTCATGCGCAAGCGGCCTGATGGAGACCACGATGTTCACCCCTGGCTCACCAATCCCCGGCGCAAGGCAGCCATCCAAACCACCGACAACCGTGAAGGAATAACCATGAGCAAGAAAATCCTGCTGAGCCTGGCGCTGGCCGCCACCGCCTGCGCCACGCAAGCCCAAACCCTGCGCATAGGCCTGGCCGAAGACCCGGACGTGCTGGACCCGACGCTGGCGCGCAGCTTCGTGAGCCGCATTGTGTTTTCCTCACTGTGCGACAAGCTGGTCGACATCGACGAAAAGCTCAACATCGTGCCGCAACTGGCCACGTCCTACCAATGGTCGGCCGACAACAAGGCCTTGACCATGAAGCTGCGCAGCGGCGTAACTTTCCATGACGGCGAGAAGTTCGACGCCGCCGCGGTGAAGTTCAACATAGACCGCCACAAAAACCTCGCGGGCTCGAATCGCCGCGGCGAACTCGCGCCTGTGACCACGGTGGACGTCATCGACGATCTCACCGTGAAGATCAACCTGAGCGCACCCTTCTCGCCGCTGCTCAGCGTGCTGGCCGACCGCGCCGGCATGATGGTTTCGCCCAAGGCCGCGCAGGCCGCGCCCACCAACTTCGGCACCAGGCCGGTGTGCTCGGGCCCCTTCAAGTTCACCGAACGCGTGGCGCAGGACCGCATCGTGCTGGAGCGCTATGCCGGCTACTGGGACAAGGCCAACATCCACTTCGACAAGGTCGTGTTCCAGCCCATCGTCGACGCCACCGTGCGCCTGGCCAACCTGCGCTCCGGCCAGCTGGACTTCATCGAGCGCGTGGCGCCTTCGGACATCGCCTCCATCAAGGCCGACAAAAAACTCGCCTTCACGCGCATCACCGAGCTGGGCTACCAGGGCATCACCATCAACACCGGCAAGAGCGACCAGGCCCAGAAAAACCCGCTGGGCCGCGACCCGCGCGTGCGCGAGGCCTTTGAGCTGTCGCTGGACCGCGCGGGCATCGTGCAGGTCGCGATGGACGGCGAAGCCACGCCGGGCAACCAGTGGGTGCCACCCGCCAACAGCTTCTACGCCAGGAATGTCCCCATTCCCAAGCGCGACATCGCGCGCGCCAAACAGCTGCTGAAAGAAGCGGGTGTGCCCAACCCGAGCTTCACGTTGATGACGCCCACCACGTCCGATGCCCAGCGCGTGGCCCAGGTGGTGCAGGCCATGGCCAAGGAGGCAGGCTTTGATGTGAAGATCCAGTCCACCGAATTCGCGACCTCGCTGAACCTGGCCGACAAAGGCCAGTTCGACGCCTATGTGCTGGCCTGGAGCGGCCGCGCCGACCCGGACGGCAACCTGTTCAGCTTCTACGGCTGCAAGCAGCCGCTGAATTACAGCGGCGAATGCCGGCCGCAGTGGGACGATTTGCTGAACCGCTCGCGCAACACGCTGGACACGGCAGGCCGCATCAAGGTCTTCGCCACCCTGGCCGCCGAGGCCGAGAAGGTCAAGCCCGTGATCTACCTGTTCCACCGCAACTGGCTGTGGGCCTACAACAAGAAGATCACCGGCATGCGCGCCGTGCCCGACGGCCTGGTGCGGCCCCAGGGCCTGAAGATGTAAACATGTAACGAGTCAAGCAGGCAGCCACCACCTTTCATGCTCCAGTACTTTCTCAAGCGGCTTGCCGCGATCATCCCGACGGTGTTTTTTGTCACCGTCATCATCTTCGGGCTGCAGCAGCTGCTGCCCGGTGATGCTGCGTCGGTCCTGGCCGGCGAAAACCAGGATCCGGAAGTGATCGCCTACCTGCAAAAAAAGATGCACCTCGATGAGCCGCTGCCGGTGCGCTACGCCTACTGGATCTCCGGTGTGTTCCACGGTGACCTGGGCGAATCCATGCGCATCCAGCAGCCGGTGCTGGACCTGATCAAGGAAAAGCTGCCGGTCACGCTGCAGCTGGCGGCCATGGCCATGCTCATCGCACTGCTGATCGGCATACCGGCCGGCATCGTCTCGGCCGTGGGCAAGGACTCGGCCTGGGACTACCTGGCCAATGTGATCACGCTGTGGGGCCTGTCCACGCCCAACTTCTGGCTGGGCATTTTGATGATCCTGGTGTTTTCGGTGCAGCTGGGCTGGCTGCCGGCCTCGGGCTACGTCAGCCCTTTTGAGGACCTCGGGGCCAACCTGGCGGCCATGATCATGCCGGCCTTTGTGCTGGGCAATGCGATTGCAGCCGTTCTCATGCGCCATACGCGCAGCGCCATGCTGCAGGTGCTCAATGCCGACTATGTGCGCACCGCGCGTGCCAAGGGCCTGAACGAGCGCCGCGTGGTGCTCAAGCACGCGCTGCGCAATGCGCTCACGCCCATCATCACGCTGGGCGCGCTCGAGTTCGGCACGCTGCTGTCGGGCGCGGTGCTGACCGAGCAGGTGTTTTCGATTCCCGGTTTCGGCAAGCTGATCGTGGACGCGGTGTTCAACCGCGACTACGCGGTCGTGCAGGGCGTGGCGCTGTTCACCTCCAGCGTCTATATCCTGCTCAACCTGCTGGCCGACCTGGCCTACTTCGTGGTCAACCCGCGGCTCAGGGGCTAAGGCATGAGCGCCGTCCTTCCCGCAGCCGTTCCGCGCGAGGCCACGCCGGCGCGGCGCGCGCTGCGCCGCCTGATGCGGCGCCGCGGCGCCATGCTGGGCCTGGCCATCGTGGTGATTTTTGTGCTGCTGGCGCTGTTCGCCCCGTGGATCGCGCCCTACGACCCCGTCGCCACCAGCTGGAGCGCGGTGCGCAAGCCGCCCAGCCTGCAATACCTGTTCGGCACCGACGAAATCGGCCGCGACGTGCTCTCGCGCGTGGTGTGGGGGGCGCGCGCCTCGCTGCTGGCGGGCCTGGTGTCGGTCTGCATTTCGATGGCGCTGGGCGTGCCCATAGGCCTGCTGGCGGCCTACGTAGGCGGCTGGACGGACAGCCTGATCTCGCGCTTTACCGACGCCATGCTGGCCGTGCCATTCCTGATCCTGGCCATCGCGCTGGCCGCCTTCCTGGGCCCCAGCCTGAGCAACGCGATGATCGCCATCGGCGTGTCGGCCACGCCCATCTTCATACGCCTGACGCGCGCCCAGGTGCTGGCCATGAAGGTGGAGGATTTTGTCGAAGCGGCGCGCGCCGTGGGCAACCCGCACTGGCGCATCGCGCTGCGCCACATCCTGCCCAATGTGCTGCCGCCGCTGATCGTGCAGGCCTCGCTGGCCATTGCCGCGGCCATCATCGCCGAGGCCAGCCTGTCCTTCCTGGGCCTGGGCCAGCAGCCGCCGGCCCCCAGCTGGGGCAGCATGCTTAACACCGCCAAGAATTACGTGGACAATGCACCGTGGATGGCGATCTGGCCCGGCCTTTCCATCTTTTTGCTGGTGTTGTCCTTCAACCTGCTGGGCGACGGACTGCGCGACGCGCTGGATCCCAAGCACAAATAATTCGCGCCGCAAGGCGCCCACTTCCTCATTGACCATGCCGACTTTCGACGCCCTCCACTACCCTTACGCCTCCCGCCGCAACGTGGTCTATGCCAGCAAGGGCATGGTTGCCACCTCGCAGCCGCTGGCCGCGCAGGCGGGCCTGCAGGTGCTGCAGGCCGGCGGCAACGCGATTGACGCGGCGATTGCCACGGCCGCAGCGCTCACCGTGGTGGAACCGAATGCCAACGGCATAGGCGGCGATACCTTCGCGCTGGTCTGGCACGGCGGCAAGCTGCACGGCCTCAACGCCAGCGGCCCGGCGCCGCGCGCCATCACCCTGGACAAACTCACCAGCCAGGGATTGACCGAAGTGCCCAAGTACGGCCCGCTGCCCGTGACGGTGCCGGGCACACCCGCCGCCTGGGCGGCATTGGCGCAACGCTTCGGCAAATTGCCGCTCAAGACCTCGATGGCACGCGCCGTGGAACTGGCACGCGAAGGCTTTCCGGTTTCGCCCACCGTGGCCTCCGCCTGGCAGCAGGCCACGGCGCTGTTCCGTGAAAAATTCAAGGAAGCGTATTTCAAATCCTGGTTCGACACCTTCGCGCCCGAACGCGCACCGCGGCCCGGCGAGCTCTGGCGCTCCGCCGCGCATGCCGATACCCTGCAGTCGATTGCCGACACGGCCGCCGAAAGTTTTTACCGCGGCCCGCTGGCTGAACGCATCGCGGCCTTTGTGCAGTCGGCCGATGGCTACCTGGCCAAGGAAGACCTGGCCGCCTTCCAGGTCGACTGGTGCGACCCGATCAGCGTCAACTACCGCGGCTACGAGGTCTGGGAAATCCCGCCCAATGGCCACGGCCTGGTGGCCTTGATGGCACTCAACATCCTCAAGGGCTTTGACTTCAGCGAACGCGACAGCCTGCGCACCCACCACCTGCAGATCGAGGCCATGAAGCTGGCTTTTGCCGACGGCCTGGCGCACATCGCCGACCCGGCGCACATGCGTGTCTCGGTGGCCGACCTGCTGTCGGACGGCTACGCGGCCGAACGCCGCGCGCTGATAGGTGAGCGCGCCCTGCAGCCCATGCCGGGCGAACCCTCACGCGGCGGCACGGTCTACCTGAGCACGGCCGACGGCGAAGGCAATATGGTCTCGCTGATCCAGAGCAACTACATGGGTTTCGGCTCGGGCATGGTGGTGCCGGGCACCGGCATCGCACTGCACAACCGCGGCAACAATTTTTCGCTGGACGCCAAACACCCCAACTGCCTGGCGCCGGGCAAGCGGCCCTACCACACCATCATCCCCGGATTTTTGACCAGGGACGGCAAGGCGGTCGGCCCCTTCGGCGTGATGGGCGGCTTCATGCAGCCGCAAGGCCATGTGCAGATGGTGATGAACACCGTGGACTTTGGCCTGAACCCGCAGGCCTCGCTGGACGCGCCGCGCTGGGAGTGGGAAAGCGGCAAGCGCGTGAGCATTGAACGATCGACGCCCGAACACCTTTTCCACGGCCTCGCGGGCCTGGGCCATCAGGTGGTGTGGTCCGGCAACCGCATGGGCTTCGGCCGCGGGCAGATCATCTGGCGCAATGCCGACGGCGTGCTGTGCGGCGGCACTGAACCGCGGGCAGACGGCGCCATCGCGGCCTGGTAAAGCCCCCGGCGCTCACGGGAGCGTCATACCGGCCGTGCCGGCCAGGTAGCGCTCCAGCACCGCCAGCTCGGCCGCCGTGGGCGCCCCCTTGCCCGCGATGACGGCGTACAGGTTGCCCCGAAAGCCCTCACGCGGGTAATAACTGATGTAGCCACAGCCCATCAGCATCTGGGTGAAGGCGCTGGGCGCGAAGGTCGCGGCGGCGCTGCCGATTTCAGCGGAATTGAGGCGCAGCTTTTGCGCACCGGCCACCGAGGCCAGGGCCAGCACCGCCGGCGTGTTGACTGCCAGCCTGGTTGGGGCCAGCAACTGCACCGTCTGGCCTTTTGAGTCAATCCACCTGGCGCGCGGCTGGCCATTGAGAAAACCCAGCTCCGAGGTCTGCGGGTCTTCCGTCTTGGAGGCCTGGAACACCACGCCGGTGTTGGTAGCCGCCGGAACGCTGAGGGCCGCGATGGCGAAATGCGCATCCTCGAGGTTGTAGGGCACGCGGTTGCGCGGGTTGGGTTGCACGCCCGCCACGCGGCCGGATTTTTTACACCAGAAGCCGAAGGATTCGGGCACGCTGTGGTCGGAGTTCTTTTTGCCGTTGGTCACGCGCATCACCGGCACCGACATGGGCCCGGCGGCGGCGCCGTCCTTGTTCATCCAGTTGATCATTTCCATGGCATTGCCCGGGCTGGATCCATAGCCCGAATCCGACACGGCGCGCACCGGCTGGCCGGCCGCGGCCGGCGCGCCCAGCAGGTAATCGGTGTAGCCGTCGGCCAGCTCCCATTTGCAGGCGCCGTATTTGGCGACGATGGCCAGCGCGGCATCGGCCAGGCTGGTCGCGGCATAGGCCACCGGGTCGGTGAGCGAGAACACCTTGCGCGGCGGCGGTACCTGGCCTGAAAGCTGCCCGTCGCTGGTGTAGCTCAGCGTGGCGACCTGGTTGGCCGCCGGTGTATAGGTGAAGCTGTCCTGCCCGTTGGCGCCGGCCGGAATCGTCAGGCGCGTTTTGCTCAGCGTGCCGCCCTTGTTGGAGGCCACCGTGAGTACCACCGGCTGGGCCAGGTTGCCGCGCGCATAGACGGTGATGGTGAGCGGCGTGCCCGCCGGCGCATAACCCGGCCCGTCGTCGTACAGCGTCGCCTGCACAATGCCCGAAGCGGCCTTGAGCACGCCCGAGACCGACGGCTCCAACGTCTTGTTCTGGTGCCAGCCGGGCACGTGGTTGATGGCGTAGTTGCGGATGGGCCAGTGGTTGCCGCCCATCCAGGTGTAGACCTCGCAGCCCGACTGCGCGGCATAGACCGCCGCCTGCGCGAACATGGCTTCCCAGCGCGGGTCGTCTATGGGCATGCCGACCTCGGTGAGCGCCAGCTTCACGCCCTTGGCCTTGGCCCAGTCCACCGCGATCTTGAGGCGGTCCGCGCCGGTGGACACCTGGATGGCGCCCGTGCCGAAACCGGCACTGTAGTTCTTGGCGACCTCGGTGTCGTAGTCAAAAAAAGCGCCGTTGCTGAAGGCATCCAGGTACATATGGACTTCATAGACCAGGTTGGCACCCGGCAGCGGAAAGCCCGGGTTTTTGGTGCCTATGTACATGGCCGAGTCGTACAGGTTGCCGGCCACGTAAATGGGATTGACGGTGTCGACCGCGCGTATGGCCTGGATGGCGGCCTGCGCGAAGGTGGGCCATATCGTGAGGTCTTCGCCGCCCTTCACCGCTTCCTCGTTCGACGCGATGATCCCGCCGGGCTTGGGCATGTCGTGCGGCTCGTTCATGAGGCCGTAGCCGCCAAAGCCCGGGTGGTCCTTCCACTTGGTCGCCGCGCGCGTCCAGAAATCGGTGAAGTTCGCGATCTTGAGCGTGGCGCCCGGTGCCAGCGCAAATATCCGCGACTGGATTTGCACCGCGTCGGTCGTGTAGGGCCTCAAGGGAGCGGGCGGCACGGTCAGGCCTATCACCGAGCCATCGGGCTGGAAGCGGAAATCCTGGTAGCGGCCGTAGTTGTGGTTGTCGATGATGCAGCGCGTGCCTGCGGCGGCATGGGCATCGAGCACGCCGGTGATGAAGGCCTCATACCCCGCATGGAAGGCACCCGGGTTGCCTATGGCCGCTTTCGCGGCCGCATTGGCCACCGTGTCGTGCAGCATGGGCTGCAGCAGCTCCCACTGGATGGGCAGGCGGTTCTTGATAAAACCGCAGTTGGCCAGGTAGGCCACGTCGGCCTTGCGCGGCACGGTGAAATGGTAGTTGGGCGCCGAACTGGTGTTGGCCCGCAGGCCGGGCTTGGCCCACTCCATGCCCGAGAGGTTGGTGCCCATGGCGGGCATGCCGGCCGCGGCGCGTGCGACGGCGGCCTGCGCCTGGCGGCTCACGGCGAGGGGCCCCAGGGCCGCAAGGGCGCCTGCGGCCAGGGCGGCCTGGGAAAATTCGCGTCTTTGCATGAAAACCCTTTCCTGAAGCGTTCAGGTTAAGGCCCAATTCAGCGCTTCATTACAGTTTGACGCAGCACCTAGGGGCTGCTTACATTTCAGGTCCGTTCGGCCCTGTCAGGCCTGACAGGGCACCCGCTTGGGCCACATCCAGGCCACCCGCCAGCGCGACTGCCCGAGGTCGGCGACAATAGCGCCAGGTATTTTTTTGCAGCCACGGCAGCGGCCCTGGCCGCTTTCACAAAACCGCTTTCGTGCAAGGGCCAAGCCCCCGGTTTTTTTCGCGCACGGGCGGCCTGATCCACTTCCTTTCATGACCAAAAGTTTCTACCGGGCAGCCCTGGTGCTGGGTTTGCTGTCCGCCATCGGCCCCTTCGCCATCGACATGTATTTGCCCGCCCTGCCCTCCATCGGGCAGACCCTGGGCGCGTCCATGGGCGCGGTGCAGGCCAGCCTGATGGCTTTTTTCATCTCGCTGGGCATAGGCCAGATTGTTTACGGCCCGGTGTCCGACATGGTGGGCCGCAAGGCGCCGCTGTACTTCGGCCTGCTGCTGTTTGCCGCGGGCAGCATAGGCTGCGCGCTGGCGCCGGACATCCGCACGCTGGTGGCGCTGCGTTTCATCCAGGGCCTGGGCGCCTGCGCCGGCATGGTGGTGCCGCGCGCCGTGGTGCGCGACCTGCACACCGGCCACGACGCGGCGCGGCTGATGTCGCTGCTGATGCTGGTCTTCAGCGTCTCGCCCATCCTGGCGCCGTTGGCCGGCAGCCTGCTGATCGAAGCCTTCGGCTGGCGCAGTGTGTTCTGGGCCGTCACCGTGGCCGCCGCCGCCGGCCTGCTGCTGGTGGGCTTCACCCTGCCCGAGACACGCCCGCCCGAGCAGCGCGTGGACAGCAGCTTCGGCAGCGCGATCAAGGCCTACGGCGTGTTGCTGCGGGACCGCCATTTCATGGGCCTGGTGTTCATAGGCGCTTTCGGCATCTCGAGCTTCTTCGCCTACCTGGCCAACTCATCCTTTGTGCTGATAGACCACTACGGCCTCACGCCGCGCCAGTACAGCATCGCCTTCGCGGTCAACGCGGCCTCCTTCATCGGTGTCTCGCAGTTCACCGGCAAGCTCGCGGCGCGCTTCGGCCTGGTGCCCATCGTGAAGGTGGCGGTCACCGGCTATGCGGCCGTGATGGCGCTGCTGCTGGTCGTCAACCTGGCCGGCATTGAACGGCTGGATGTGATGATCGCCCTGCTGCTGGTGGGTTACGGCTTCCTGGGCCTGGTGGTACCAACCACCGCCGTGCTTGCGCTCGAAGAACATGGCGCGATTGCCGGCACGGCCTCGGCCCTGATGGGCACCCTGCAGTTCGTCACCGGCGCGCTGGTGATGGCGCTGGTCGGCGTGTTTGCCGACGGCACGGCCCTGCCCATGGTGGCCGGTATCGCGGGCTGTGCGCTGCTGGCCTATGCGATGGCGCGTGGCACGCTGGGCGGTGTGCGCAGCGTGCCCGCCGCGGCGCGCTAAGACTCAGGCCTGCTGCATGCGCAGGCGCCGCGCCGCCTCTTCGGCCCGCGCGTCGTCGATCTCACCCATCACCGCGCCCAGGTTAACCGGGCCGGTCTTGTGCGCGAAGCGGCCGGTCAACGCCGTCTCGGGCTGCAACACGCCGCGCTGGTACAGGTCCCAAATCTCGCTGCCGTAATCCGTCTGCAGCAACTCGGGCGCAAAGCGGCCGAAAAACCCGCGCAGGTTGGCCACGTCGCGCAGCAGCATGCGGCCCGCGTGGTTGTTGCCGGCCGCGTCCACCGCCTGCGGCAGGTCGATGATGACCGGGCCGGGCTGGCCGTTCGTCACGCCCAGCAGGATGTTGAATTCCGATAAGTCGCCGTGCACGACACCGGCGCACAGCATGCGCACCACTTCCGTGAGCAGGGTGGCGTGGTGCAGGCGCGCGTCTTCGGGCGTGAACTCCACGTCGTTCAAACGCGGGGCGGCATCGCCGTGCTCGTCGGTCACCAGCTCCATCAGCAGCACGCCGTCGCAAAAATTGTGGGGTTTGGGCACACGCACGCCGGCCGCGGCCAGCCGGTACAGCGCATCGACCTCGGCGCTTTGCCAGGCCGCCTCGGTCGCCTGCCGGCCGAAGCGCGTTCCTTTGGCCATGGCGCGCGCCTGGCGCGTGTTCTTGACCTTGCGGTTTTCGGTGTAATCCACCGCCTGGCGGAAACTGCGCTCGGTGGCATCCTTGTAGACCTTGGCGCAGCGCGTGTCGTCGCCGCAGCGCACCACATAGACCATGGCCTCCTTACCGCTCATGAGCTGCCGCACAACGCTGTCGATCAGGCCTTCTTCGAGCAGGGACTGCAATCTCCGGGGTGTTTTCATGGAAGCCATTTTGCGCCCGCAGGGCACAAGGCCTTTTCAGCGTGCGGGATGTGTGCAAAGCCTGGTTGCAAACGGTGCGGGGTTTGCGAACCCGCCCTCAAACCGTTTCAACCATGCGCATGTGCGCGACAGGCTGTTCAAACGCACCAACCCGCAACGCGCCGGCCAGCCAGGCCTCGACCAGCACCGGGTCATTGACCGTCTTGATCGCCTGGTAAGCGGCCTCGGCTTGCGGGAAACGCCGCCGCAAAAAATTCAGCCACTGCTTGAGCCGGCCCGCCCGCGCGCGCGGTTCAATCCGTGAGCAGACGATGCGCCAGAAATCGGCGACCAGCGGCAGCAAATCGGCCCAGTCCACGGCGGCCTGCATCCCCCGCCGGTCCGCCTTGATCGCCATACCCAGGCCGGGGTCGCGCACCGCGCCGCGTCCAATCATCAAGGTATCGCAGCCCGAGAGTTCGCGGCAGCGCCGAGCGTCCTCCACCGTCCAGATCTCGCCGTTGGCCACGACCGGAATCTTCACCGCGGCGCGTATGTCGGCAATACGTTCCCAGTAGGCCGGCGGCCTGTAGGCCTGGGCTTTGGTGCGGCCGTGCACCACCAGCTCGCCCGCGCCGCCCGCTTCGATCGCGAGCGCGCATTCGACGGCGCGCGTGTCGTCTTCATAGCCCAGGCGCATCTTGGCGGACACCGGCATGTGGGCCGGCACCGCGCGGCGCACCGCAGCGACCACCGCAGTCAGGGTTTCGGGTTCCCTGAGCAGCGAGGCCCCGCCGCCATGGCGGTTGACGACGGCCGCCGGGCAGCCGAAATTGAGGTCTATGCCGTCCGGCCCCAGGCCCGCGAGCCGCGCGGCATTCTCGGCCATGCAGCCCGGGTCCGAGCCCAGCAGCTGCGCGCGCACAGGCACGCCGGCCAGGGTGCGGCCGCCGTGATGCAGTTCGGGCACGATGCGGTAGAACACGCGCTCGGGCAGCAACTGGTCGGTGATGCGGATGAATTCGGAGACGCAACGGTCTATGCCGCCCACCCGCGTGAGGATGTCGCGCAGCACAAAGTCCAGCAGACCCTCCATGGGAGCCAGCAGGACGGTGGCGTGCGCTTCAGCCTTCATCGCGCCTCAGTGCGGTTTGGCGCCCAATCGCCACAGCGAGGTCACTTCGGCCGCGCGCGCCGCATGCAGCGCATCGCCCGCGTCCGAGGCCTTGGGGTGCTGCGGCTGGGCGTCAAGGTGGCCTATGACTTTAAGGCCCGCGGCGTCTATCGCCTCCAGCAGCCAGGCGCGCGTGCGCAGGCCCAGGTGCTCGGCCAGGTCCGACAGAATCAGCCAGCCCTCACCCTGGGGTTCCAGGTGCGCGGCAAGGCCCTTGAGGAAACCCAGCAGCATGCGGCTGTCTTCGTCATACACCGCATGCTCGACCGGCGAGCCGGGGCGCGCGGGCAGCCAGGGCGGGTTGCAGACGATGATGTGGGCACGGCCTTCGGGAAACAGGTCGGCCTCGCGCACCTCGACCTGCGGAAAGCCCAGGCGCTTGAGGTTGTCGCGCGCGCAAGCCAGCGCGCGCGGATCCAGGTCGGTGGCGACCACGCGCTGCACGCCGCTACGCAAAGCCAGCACGGCGGCCAACACGCCGGTGCCCGTGCCGATGTCAAAACCCAGCAGGTCGGCCGTGCCTTCGGGCACGGGTGCCTGGGCCACCAGGTCTATGTATTCGCCGCGCACCGGCGAGAACACGCCGTAATGCGGATGGATGCGGTTGTGCGGCCCATCTTCGCCGAGCGCGGGAATCGGCACGCCCTTGCGCCGCCATTCATGCGCGCTGATAAAGCCCATCAGTTCACGCAGCGATGCCACGGAAGAATCCGCACCCTCCCTGGCGGGACCCCAGGCCTCGGCGCAAGCTTTTTTCGCATCGGGCGCGCGGCGCAAAGGAATGCCGTAGTCGGCGTCAAACGGAACCAGCACCATGCCCAGCACGCGGGCACGCTGCGCCTGGGCCTGGCGATGCAGGTGAAAAGCCTGCGGGAATACCGGCGCCGGCACTTCGGCCGGGGCGCTGGCTTCCGCGGCCTCCCCGGCCTTTTGGGCTTTGACGCGCTTGTCGCGCTTGGGCTTGGCCGGTTTGTCGACACGGCGTGCCAGCGCCTGCACCAGCATGCGGGCATTCTGGAAATCGCCGCGCCACAGCAACCCCGTGCCCTCGCAGGCCAGGCGGTAGGCCGCGTCGGCGCTCATGCTGTCGTCGGCCAGCACCACACGCTTGGGCGGCGCCGCGCCGCGCTCGGAGCGCCAGCGCGCGGAACAAGCCTCGCCGCTCTCCGTCCAGTGGATCAGGACGGGTTCGGACGGTGAGACAGAAACGGGAGTTGAAACAGGCATCAGGGGCAAACACAGCAAAGGGAGCCAAGTGTTTTAACAGATGCGGCCACCTGTTTGGCCGGAATGGCCTTAAAACCGCCCGCCAATGCTGAAAATCGCCGCTTTTCGGGTCGAACTCCCGTAAAAGTTCAGGTCGCGCCAGCTGTCGTGCATGCCGCCTCCCAACCGGCATACGGCATCTATTTTCAAAAATCCAGCGTCAATGTTCCACACACGGACATTCAAGGCCAACGCCCGACGCGAAAGCTCCTATGGTGCGGCTTCTGGAGAGGACAGGCCGCTGTCAGGCCTGTCAAAAAACACCATGCCATTTAAAATCAAGCCCATCAACCAGGAGGCTTTTGACGCGGTCTATACACCGGAACTCACGCAGCAGCTGATGGGTTTTGTCCACCCCACCCGGGACTGGTTTGACCTGAGCCGCCGCAGCTGGGCCGTGGACCCGGGCCGCGACGCGTATTTTCTGGAGGTCAGCCTCATCAACGGCAAGGACTGGTCCTTCAGCTATCTGCTGATTCAGGGCAAGGAGTTCGCCCTGGTCCAGTCGGAAGGCCACTGCCGCTATTCCTTTGTGAAGCTCTCCCCGGGCTTTGCCTGGCGGCCTGAGGAAGCCGAAAGCCTGGTGGCGCAAGCACTGCGCGTGGGCGGGGTCTTCCTTGATGGCTGCTACAACCTGCCGCCCGGCTTCGGCATGAACCTGCCCAATATCAACGCCGTACCCCACGCGGAATTCATACCGCGCAAAACACACAAGGTAAGTTGAGCCCGCGGCCGGCCCGGCATCCCGCCTTTACAAGCGGGGGCCGGGGTCCGGCTTTGCCGGCCCAAGGCGCCCGTCCCCTGCAAGGAGAGAGGAGGCTACACGAAGTGAGCCTCAACAGGGGTGTTCAGGTACTTGTTCAAGTCAGGTGTTCCAGCCGCCCCCCAGTGCGCGTATCAAACCCACCGTCGCCAGATACTGCGCAGTCTTGACCTGCAGTGCCTGGCGGCGGTTGCGCAGTTCGCTGCGCTGGGCGTCCAGCAGCTCCAGTTGGCTGACAAAGCCGTTGCGGTAGCGCGAATCCGACAGCACCGTGGCGCGCGTGGCCGAGGCCACCGAGCGCGACTGGGCTTCCGACTGCTCGGCCAGCAGGCGCAGGGCCGAGAGCTGGTCTTCCACGTCCTTGAAGGCGACGAGGATTTGCTCGCGGTAGTTGGCCAGGGCGATGTCGAGCTCGGCATTCGCGTTCTGCACGCCGGCCTGGCGGCGGCCGCCGTCAAAAATCGGCAGCGACAGCAGCGCGCCCACACCCCAGGCCTGGCTGGAGACCTTGAACAAGTCCTTGATCTCCGGCGCGGCATAGCCGCCGTTGGCCGTCAGCGAGAAGGTCGGGAACCAGGCGGCCTTGGCCACACCCACGCGGGCCTGCGCGGCCTGCATGCTGTTTTGCGCGGCGGACACGTCGGGGCGGCGCTCCAGCACCGTGCTGGGCACGCCGGCCGGGATCACGGGCAGCACCGTAGCCCACTCGGTGGGCGCGACGGCAAAGCTGGATGCCACCTCGCCGACCAGCACGGCCAGCGCATGTTCAATCTCGGCGCGGCGGCGGTCCAAGGCCAGCGCTTCGGATTCGGTGGCCGCGACCTCGGTGCGCACGCGGGCCACATCGAGCTCGGCCACGTCGCCTTCCTTGAAGCGGACTTCCGTCAGGCGCAGCGTGTTGCGGTAGGCCTGCAGCGTGTCGCGCACCAGGGTGCGTTCGGTGTCCAGCGCGCGCAAATTCAGGTAGGCCTGGGCCACGTCGGCCTGCACCAGCAGCTGGGTGCTGCGCAGCAGGGCTTCGCGCGACTGGGCGTCCAGCGAGGCGGCGTCCGAGTTCAGCGAGAGCTTGCCGATCAGGTCGACCTCATAGGAAAAATTGGCGGCGGCCGTGACCGTGGTCTGCGCGACGCGATTCGTGGTGATATTGCTCTGGCGCACCGCGCCGCCGCTCAAGCCCACTTGCGGCAGGCGGTCGGCATCGGTGTTGCGCAAGATCGCGCGCGCCTGGGCCAGGCGGCCCGCGGCCACCTTGACGCTGTTGTTGTTCTGGCCGGCCTGCTCGACCAGCCGGTCCAGCACCGGGTCGGCAAACACCTTCCACCAGGCGCCTTGTGATTGCGGGGCCGTTGCCGTGGCAACAGCCGCCGCAACGGCGTTTTCCTTGTAAGCCGCGGGCGCGGCGGGAATGCTGGCCGGGTCTACCGAGGCGCTGGTGGCGCAGCCCGCCAGCACCAGGGCGGCCAGCAGGGGCAGCAGCGCGCTGCGCAGTTTTGTGGATGTGTGGTTCATGATGAACTCCTTATTGCTTGTGTCTTGTTATTCGTGAAGCTTGACGGGCGCGGCCGGCTGGGCATGCGCGCCTGCGCCGCCGCTGCCCGCGAAGGCCTCGAGGTGCGGCACCTCGCCGTGCAGCTTGAGCGGACGGTTGCCCGTGAGGCGGCGCAAGGTCACGTAGAACACCGGCGTGAGGAAGAGGCCGAAGGCCGTCACGCCAATCATTCCGGAGAACACCGCGACACCCATGGCATGGCGCATTTCGGCGCCGGCGCCGGTCGACAGCACCAGGGGCAGCACGCCCATGATGAAGGCCAGCGAGGTCATCAGGATGGGGCGCAGGCGCAGGCGGCTGGCTTCAATCGCGGCCTGCAGCGGCGTGCGCCCGGCAAACTCCAGCTCGCGCGCGAATTCCACGATCAGGATGGCGTTCTTCGCCGACAGCCCCACCAGCACGATCAAGCCGATCTGCGTGAAGATGTTGTTGTCGCCGCCGGTCAGCTTCACGCCCAGCATGGCGGCCAGCAGGCCCATGGGAACGATCAGCACGATGGCGATCGGCAGGGTCAGGCTTTCGTACTGCGCGGCCAGCACCAGGAAGACCAGCAGCAGCGCCAGCGGGAACACCCACATGGCCGAGTTGCCGGCAATGATTTCCTGGTAGGTCAGGTCGGTCCACTCGTAGCTGATGCCGGGCGGCAAGGTTTCGGCCGCGATGCGGGCAACCGCGTCCTGCGCCTGGCCTGAGGAGTAACCGGGCGCGGCACCGCCGTTGATGTCGGCCGACAGGAAGCCGTTGTAGCGCATGGCGCGTTCCGGGCCGAAGCTGGGCGTGACCTTCATCAGCGCCGACAGCGGCACCATCTCGCCGGTGGCCGAGCGCACCTTGAGCAGGCCTATGTCCTCGGCGCGGGCGCGGTAAGGCGCGTCGGCCTGGACCCGCACGGAATAGGTGCGGCCGAACTTGTTGAAGTCGTTGGCGTACAGGCTGCCCAGGTAGATCTGCATGGTGTCGAACACGTCGGTCACCGGAACGCCGAGCTGGCGCGCCTTGGTGCGGTCTATGTCGGCGTAGAGCTGGGGCACGTTGACCTGGAAGCTCGAGAACAGGCCGGCCAGCTCAGGCGTCTGGTAGGCCTTGGCCATGAAGTCCTTGGTGGCCTTGTCCAGCGCGGCATAACCGAGCGAGCCGCGGTCTTCCAGCTGCAGCTTGAAGCCGCCGGTGGTGCCCAGGCCCTGTACGGGCGGCGGCGGGAACATCGCGATAAAGGCCTCCTGGATGCCGCTGAACTTGCCGTTGAGCTGGCCGGCGATGGCGCCCGCGCTCAGGTCCGCGCTCTTGCGCTGGTCAAAGGGCTTCAAGGACAGAAACACGATGCCCGAGTTGGAGCTGTTGGTGAAGCCATTGATCGACAGGCCCGGGAAGGCAATCGCGTGTTCCACGCCGGGTTGCTTCATGGCGATGTCGCTGATGCGGCGTATCACGTCTTCGGTACGGTCCAGCGTGGCACCGTCGGGCAGCTGCGCGAAGCCGATCAGGTACTGCTTGTCCTGGCCGGGTACAAAGCCGCTGGGCACGGCCTTGAACAGGCCCGTGGTGGCCAGCACCAGCACCAGGTAGATGCCCAGCATCACGGCCTTGCGCGAGATCGCGCCCTTGACGCCGCGGCTGTAGTTCTCGGAGCCGCGGCTGAAGGCCCTGTTGAAGGCGCCGAAGAAGCGGCCGAAGACCTTGTCCATGCCGCGGGTCAGCGCGTCCTTGGGCGCGTCGTGGCCCTTGAGCAGCATGGCGGCCAGCGCCGGCGACAGCGTCAGCGAGTTGACGGCCGAGATCACGGTCGAGATCGCGATCGTCAGCGCGAACTGCTTGTAGAACTGGCCTGACAGGCCGGTGATGAAGGCCAGCGGCACGAACACGGCGATCAGCACCAGGGCGATGGCAATGATGGGCCCGGACACCTCGCGCATGGCGCGGTAGGTGGCGTCGCGCGGACTCAGCCCCGCCTCGATGTTGCGCTCCACGTTTTCCACCACCACGATGGCGTCGTCCACCACGATGCCGATGGCCAGCACCAGCCCGAACAGGCTGAGCGCGTTGATCGAAAAACCGAAGAGGTGCATCACCGCGAAGGTGCCGATGACGGAAATGGGCACGGCCAGCAGCGGGATGACGGAAGCGCGCCAGGTCTGCAGGAAGATGATCACGACCAGCACCACCAGGGCCACGGCCTCGAGCAGGGTGTGCACCACGGCTTCGATGGAAGAACGCACGAACTGCGTGGTGTCGTAGACGATCTCGTAGTCCACACCCTCGGGCATGTTCTTCTTGAGCTCTTTCATCACGGCCTGCACGTCATCCGAAATCTGGATGGCGTTGGAGCCCGGCGCGGCGAACACCGGCACGGCGACAGCCTGCTTGTTGTCCAGCAGCGAGCGCAGCGCGTAGTCGGAAGCGCCCAGTTCCAGGCGGGAGATGTCGCGCAGGCGCGTCACGGCGCCGTTCCTGTCGGTCTTGACGATGATGTCGCCGAACTCTTCCTCGCTTTGCAGGCGGCCCTGGGCATTGATGGACAGCTGCATGTCCACGCCGGGCAGGCCGGGCGAAGCGCCCACCACGCCGGCGGCGGCCTGGATGTTCTGCTCGCGGATGGCGCGCACCACGTCGCCGGCGGACAAACCGCGCTCAGCCACTTTTTGCGGGTCCAGCCAGACGCGCATCGAGTAGTCGCCCGAACCGAAGAGCTGCACCTGGCCCACGCCGTTGATGCGCGCCAGCCGGTCCTTGACGTTGAGCACCGCGTAGTTGCGCAGGTAGGTCATGTCGTAGCGGTCGTTGGGCGAGAGCAAATGCACCACCATGGTGAGGTCGGGCGAGCTCTTGATGGTAGTGATGCCCAGGCGGCGCACTTCCTCGGGCAGGCGCGGCTCGGCCTGCGAGACGCGGTTCTGCACCAGTTGCTGCGCCTTGTCCGGGTCGGTGCCCAGCTTGAAGGTGACGTTGAGCGTCATCAGGCCGTCGGTGGTGGCCTGGCTGCTCATGTAGAGCATGCCGTCCACGCCGTTGATGGATTCTTCCAGCGGCGTGGCCACGGTTTCAGCAATCACCTTGGGGTTGGCGCCCGGGTAGTTGGCGCGCACCACCACCGTGGGCGGCACCACGTCGGGGTACTCGGCGATCGGCAGCGAGCGCAGCGCGATCAGTCCGGCGATGAACATCAGCAGCGACAGCACGCCGGCAAAGATGGGCCGGTCAATAAAAAACTTGGAAAGATTCATGGCAATTCTTCTTGTTCAGGTGTCAAGGACGGCTCAGGACCTGGCCGCAACCTTGACGGCTTTTTCGGTGAGCTCGGCCTTGGCGGACATTTCCACCGTTTGCGGCGCGACCAGCGCGCCGGGGCGTATGCGCTGCAGGCCGTTGACGACGATGCGTTCGTTGGCGGCGAGGCCCCCCTTGACCACGCGCAGGCCGTTGACGGCTGCGCCCAGCGTGACCTCGCGGTAGACCGCCTTGTTGTCGGCGCCCACCACCAGCACAAACTTCTTGTTCTGGTCGGTGCCGACGGCGCGTTCATTGATCAGCAAGGCCGTGCCCTTGGTGGCCTGTCCCATGCGGATGCGCGCGAACTGGCCGGGCATCAGCTGGCCGTCCTTGTTGTCGAAGACGGCGCGGGCGCGCACGGTGCCGCTCTTGGCATCGACCTGGTTGTCGACGAGCTGCAGCTTGCCTTCGAAGGGCGTGTCGGTGCTGGCGGCCGTGCCCATCTGCACGGGAATGCGCTCGAGGTTGCGGCTGGCCGGGCCGCCATTGCCGCCCACGTCTTTCAGGGCCTTGGTGACGACCTGTTCGTCGGCATCAAAGCTCGCGTAGATCGGGCTCACCGACACCAGCGTGGTCAGCACGGGAGCGCCCGGGCCGGCGGCAACCAGGTTGCCCACGGTCACTTCAAGCTTGCCGACGCGGCCCGAGACCGGCGCGCGCACCTGGGTGTAGCCCAGGCTCAGCTGCGCCGTCTGCAGGGCCGCCTGCGCGGCGCGCAAATTGGCCTCGGCCTCGCCCTTGCCGTTGGTGCGTTCGTCGAATTCACGCTTGGAAATCGCCTGCTCGCTCCACAGGCGCTGCGAACGCTCCTGCTCGCCCTTGGCCTGGGTGACCCGGGCCTGGGCGGCGGCGACCTGCGCATCGGCGCGTTCCACGTCGGCGGCATAAGGTGCCGGGTCTATGGTCAGCAACAGGTCGCCCTTCTTGACGAGCGCGCCTTCACGAAAGTGCACCGACTGAATGGTGCCGGCCACGCGCGAACGGACGTCCACGCGCTCGACCGCCTCCAGCCGGCCCGAAAACTCGTCCCAGGCGGACACGTCGCTCTGCACCACGGTGGCGACCGAGACGGGGGTGGCTTGCGGCGCGGCGGGACCGGACTGGGCGCGCGTGCCGGAGACGCCGAACACGGCGGCGGAAATACCGGTCACGGCCAGCACGGCGAGGGCCACGGCCAGCAGGCGGCGCTTGGGGGTATGCAGTTGTAGGGTTGGCATGTCAATTCTCTCGAAGATGGGATGGATGAAGAAAACGGGTAAACGAAAAAATAATTGGGAGATAAGAGGTCGGGCAAACCGGCGACTCTAAAACCTCAACTTAAGTTGAGGTCAAGCGCGCAGCGCCTGACACGCTGCCCGTGCAGGGACATCAAGCCGCCGCGGCCTTGCGCGCGGCGCTGATCGGTATCCGGATGAATCAATGGCATGGTGAACTCCCTCAAAGAAAAAATTGAAGCGATAAAACAGGCGATAAAACTCAGGCCACCGCGCCGTGCGCGGCGGTTCGCGCATCCAGCGCGGTGGCAAAAAATCGGCCGAAGCGCTCACGCAGCAGCGGCCCCCAGGCCTTTTTGGGGTCGGCCGGTTCCAGGTAGCTGCAGGGCCAGCCGGTAGGAACCGGCAACACCGTGTCGAGCGCGACCAGGCCGGCGGCGCGCAGGCGCGCGGCATAGGCCAGCGTCTCGTCGCGCAGCGGGTCGTCCTGCGCCGTGATCAGCAGCGTGGGCGGCAGGCCGGCCAGGCGAAAGGCCGAACCGGGCGCGGCATAGGGATGGCTGGCGTCTTCCAGGCGCGGCAGGTAGTTGTGCCAGCCGTCGGCCCAGGTGCAGCCCACCGGGCCGGCTTCGGCGTCGCGCAGCGAAGCCGTGGCCAGGCAAGGGTCCAGCATGGGCGACAGCAATATCTGCCCGGCCAGCGCCGGCTCCTGCAGGTCGCGCGCCATCAGCGCCACGGCCGCGGCGATATTGCCGCCGGCTTCCTCGCCGGCCACAAACACCGGCGCACCGGCGCCGGCCAGCTTGTGGCGGGCCTTGAAAGCCCACTCCAGGGCGGCGTAGCCCATTTCAACAGCACTGGGAAACGGATGCTCGGGCGCCAGCGGATAGTCCAGCGACATCACCACGGCGCCGGCATCGGCCAGCAGCCCGGCCACGCAGGAGCCGCCTTCCAGCGAGCCGCCCACAAAGGCACCCGCGTGGAAATGCAGCACCAGTGGCGACACGCCCGCGCTGCCGCGGCGGCCGTAGAAACGCACGTCCAGCGGCTTTTTCAGCGCAAGCTGGATCTGCTTTTCGACCCACGGGGGGCTGGTTTTGTCGGCGCCTGTCGTGGCGGGCTGCTGGCTTTTCATCGTCGTGACCGCGTAGGGCCTCCGGTTTGTTGCAATGCAGCAGAAGATACGCCCGGGGTGTCACTTAATAAATAGCCTTTCCGTTTATTCTTTATTTCACCAGTGCAACAATCGGGGGTATGCCTGAGCTCCCCACGCTGTCATACCGGGCTGTTTGCCGCGCAAGCCCCTGCCCCCTTCATCGCCACGGCTTGGGACGCGAAGTGTGGGCCTTGCCCCCATGGCAGGGTCCACAGACTCCGGGAAAACCCGGACAGGACCAAGGGCTATTTGGCGGCCGTCACGGGAAGCCGCCATGATGGTCACAATCGCCCCTCGCAGTTTCTCCGCGAACTTCCCTTCGCGGATCTCCCCGGCTTTCCCCAGGACCCCCGCGGCCACCCGCCGACAGGGGATGAGGCAGCAGGCCCACCGGCCCGCGGCGCCTCAGGTGCATTGACAGACCCTTACCAGGACCACAGGACAGGACTTTTCATGGACAAGTTTTCCGCAATGCAGGCCTTTGTACGGGTCGTGGAAGCCGGCACCTTCACCAAGGCCGCCGATTCCATGGGCATGCCCAAGCCGACCGTGACCCGGTTGATCCAGACGCTCGAGCAGTCGCTGGACACCAAGCTGCTCAACCGCACCACGCGCAAGGTCACGGTCACGGCCGACGGCGCGGCGTATTACGAACGCGCCGGCCGCCTGCTCGGCGAGATGGAAGAGCTCGAATCGAGCATGTCGCGCGCCAAGGCCAGCCCGCGCGGCCGGCTCAAGGTGGACATCCCCTCTTCCCTGGGTATGGCGGTGGTGATCCCGGCCCTGCCGGATTTTTATGCGCGCTACCCCGACATCCAGCTGGAGCTGGGCGTGAGCGACCGGCCCATAGACATCCTGGCCGAAAACGTGGACTGCGTGATACGCGGAGGCGAGATCACCGACCAGTCGCTGGTGGCGCGCCGCATCGGCGAGTTCTATTTGATGTCCTGCGCCTCGCCGGCTTACCTCAAGCGCCATGGAACACCGCAACATCCGCAGGAACTCGCGCATGGGCACAGGCTGATCCGCTATGTTTCGCCGCGCGACGGCAAGCTCTACGGCGTGACGCTGCACAAGGACGGCGAAAGTGTGGAGGTCGAGGGCTACCACCAGCTCTCTGTCAACGACTCGAACGCCGGCGTGGCGGCGGCGCTGGCCGGGCTGGGCATCCTGCAGACGGTCACCTTCCTGGTACAGCAGCACATCAGCAGCGGCGCGCTGGAGCCGCTGTTCAATGGCTGGTGCTCCGCGGCCAAGCCGATTCACGTGGTCTATCCGCCGAACCGCCACCTGAGCAACAAGGTGCGCGTTTTTGTCGACTGGATCGCCGACCTGTTCGCCAGGCACGACCTGATCCAGCGCAAAAGCAGCCTGCCGGGCCGCGCCGTTCGCGCGCAGCTCCTTGCCGAAGCCCTGGTCGAGTAGCCGCCACCGGCCCGGCATCTCCTACAGCCGGCGTCACTGACAGCCTACAGGGCGAGCGGCATTCGCCGATTAAGGTGAAGGCCTGTCCGATCCGTCCTCCTGGATTCGTCCTGCACTGCCTGCGAAAGACCTCACATGCCAAGATTAAAAGCCCCCGCGCCCGATGCCGAAAGCCGCAAGGCCCTGGAGCAGCGGGCACGGGAAGCCGTGCTGCCCACGCCGCCCCCGCAAAAACGGCGCTGGCCTTTTCCCGTGAACGACGAGCAGCCCGCGGGCGAAGCCGGCGACGGCCAGCGCGAATCGCCGGACGACAAACCCGCCCGCAAACCCGAGGACTAAGCGCGCGGCTTCAGGCGTTTGGCCAGGCCGACCAGCAGCAGCACCAGCGCACCCGCCACCAGGCCGACCAGCGCATCCATCAGCAGCGGCGTGAGCGCGGCCAGGAATGCGCCAGCGCCGGTTGCCACTTGCTGCGTGAGCGTTTCAATCAAGTGGTGCAGGGGCGCAAAACCGTGCGTGAGTATGCCGCCGCCCACCAGGAACATCGCCGCCGTGCCGGCCAGCGACAACCCCTTCATAAGCCAGGGCGCGGCCCACAGGATGGCCCGGCCCCCGCTACGCTGCAGGCGCGGCCAGGCACCCTCGCCCGTGCGCCGGCTCAGGTAAAGCCCGCCGTCGTCGAGCTTGACGATGCCCGCCACCAGGCCGTAGACGCCAACCGTCATGGCCACGGCAATGCCGCAGAGCACCGCGACCTGGGTCACAAAGGGGCTGGCCTGCACCGTGCCCAGCGTGATCGCGATGATCTCGGCCGACAGGATGAAGTCGGTGCGCACCGCGCCCTTGATCTTGTCCTTTTCCAGCGCCACCAGGTCGACGGCGGGATTGGACAGCGCGGCGGCCAGCGCCTCGTGCTCGGCCGCCTGCTCGTGCGCGCTGTGCATGAATTTGTGCGCAAGTTTTTCAAAACCCTCGTAGCAAAGAAAGGCGCCGCCCACCATCAGCAACGGCGTCACCGCCCAGGGCGCAAAGGCGCTGATGGCCAGCGCCGCCGGCACCAGGATGGCCTTGTTGATGAAGGATCCCTTGGCTACGGCCCAGACCACCGGCAGTTCGCGATCGGCCTTGACACCGGCAACCTGCTGGGCATTGAGCGCCAGGTCGTCGCCGAGCACGCCGGCGGTTTTTTTGGCGGCGACTTTGGAGAGCAGCGCCACGTCGTCGAGCACGGCGGCGATGTCGTCAATCAATGCAAGCAGGCTGCTGGCCATGGTGTTCTTTTTCGTCAGGGCCGCGGCGTCAGGCCGCAACAGTGTGGAAAAGGCATCCGGCGCATGGCGTTGTACTTATGGCGCACCGAGGAAGAGCCGCCACTTTACCCAACTTCCATGGCGGCAAAAGAAAAGCCGCCCGCAGGCGGCTTTTCCGGGCAGGGAGCACAGGCTCAGCGCGCGGTCAATCGCCCCAGGATAAAGCCGATCGCCAGGGCTGCACCCACGGCTTCCAGCGGCCTTTCCTGCACCCAGGATTTCGAGACTTCCAGTGCGTGCGCCGGTGCTTCGCTGATGCGGCGCGTCTGGTCGGCGAAACGGTCGGCCACATGGCTGGCGGTGCCGGCGAGCTTGTCCACGCCCTGGTGTGCCGCCGAGGAAGCTCGGTCCACCGCGCTGCGCGCCGGATCGGCCACCTTGTCGATCCCGCTGTGAAGCGCCGCGCCGGCGGACTCGACGCCGCGCTGGATAGGGTTGCCGGCGGCGGGCGATGCTGTGGTTTTGTCCATGGTGCTTCTTTCAAAAAAATTCCACAAAATACGGATGTCGCGTTGCCGGTGCCAAAGGCCATCGAGAGATCATCCGGCAAGTCCGACCACTGTAGGCACAACCCAGGCAGCGGGCTGTGCGCGGCCGGACAGGCTGCATGTAGGACAACAGAGTGTTGCAAGCCCGGCCGGCTGTCGGACCAGGCTGACAGGAGAACGGTCACTTGGCTTGGCGGGCCGCGCCGCACAGGCTCCCATCATCAAGACCTGACCAAAACCTCATCCGGCCCCAAGGAGAGTTTCATGTCCAGAAATGCAAAACGCACCCCAAAATCCCGCCTGAGCGACAACGGCCAGCCCCGCTACGGCCCACCCGAAGAAGCCGCGGAAGACGACGAAGGCCTGGAGTTGCCGGTGGAGCCCGATGAGGGGACGCCGCTCATTCCAGATGATGAGCGAGTTGTGAATGTTCCTTCTTGAGGCGGGTCTTGCTCCGGCCTTGCGCGCTCTTCCTCTTCATCCTCCTCTTTCCTCTTCTTAGTTCAGCTGACCGGGTCTCGCCCCGGCGGGCGAGGCACTTTTCTTTGCTTCGCCAAAGAAAAGTACCCAAAAGAAAGGCGACCCGCAGTCTGGGTCCCTTCGCTGCGCTACGGGCAACCTGCGGTGCTCGACTACGTCGGGGTCTCGCGCAAACTCGCCTTCGGCTCAAACAAGCGCGATCCCTGATCCGCCTACGTCTGCGCTCCTCGGCCCAGCCAGGACGGGGCAATCGGGAGCGGGGACAGAAAACCAAGAAGACAAATACAAACAAGGACACGCCATGGCGTGTCCTTGTTTCTTCAGGTATTCGGTATTGGTATTCCTGTCCCCACCCCTTGTGGATGCGCCGAGGAGCGGAGGTCCAGACGGATCAGGGCTGGCGTTGTTTGAGCGAAGCGCAGCGTAGCGAGTTTAGCCAGACCCCGGCTGGACCGAGCACCGCAGGTTGCCCGCAGCGAAGCGGAGGGACGCAGCAACCAGGGTCGCCTTTTCTTTTGCTTACTTTTCTTTTGGCGAAGCAAAAGAAAAGTGAGTAGCTGCCGGGCTACCCCCGGCCAGCCACCCTCAGCAGAGTAGGCAGAAAGACGAAGAGAGGAGAAGGAGAGAAGGGGGAGAGCGCGCAAGGCCGGAGCAAGACCCGGCCTCAATCCACTGTACGCTTGAGGCGAATCTCCTCAAGCTTCGCACTCCCAAACGCCACAGTCTTGAGGGAGGGCATCTCCCTCTTGAACCCCGCGGCGTGCTCGTAAAACGCCAAAGCACGTTCATTACGCAACAGCACCCACAGCGTGACCTGCGTGCAGCCTTCGTCCTTCAGGCCTTCGCGCGCGCCGTCCCAGAGGGCCAGGCCGGCGCCTTTGCGCCAGTGTTCGGGCTGCACATACAAGGCCCAGATTTCGCCTACGGTGGATTTGGTGCCGGCGTCGCGGGAGCGGTCGAAGCCGACAAAACCCACGACCTGTTCGCCTTCGGTGGCCACCAGCAGTTGCGGTTCGCTGAATTCGATGGCTTCGCGCCAGTAGGCCTGGCGTTTTTCGACGGTGATCTTGGCGAGGTAATCCTCGGGCAGGAGGTCCTTGTAGGCGGCTTGCCAGGTGGCGACATGGATTTCGGCGATGGCTTTGGCGTCGCGGGACGTGGCAGGACGGATGGAATAACTGGACATGAAAAATCGCTTGCTGGTGAATCGGTACGGAAAATATTCGGGGGGAGCGGAATTGTCGCGCAAATCGCGGCCTGTGCCGCTCTCCCGGCGGGCCTCAGGGCGCTTCTGGGGTAAATTCAGCGCTACTCCCGCGCTACTCCCGCCCTTTTCCGCCCGTTTCCACACCCAGGTTTCATCTCCCATGCCCACCAGCGGCCCAAAAGAAGAAGAAGAAGAAGAAGAAAGCCGGATCTTCAGCGCACGCATGGCGCCGGACGGCGCTGTGTTTGAGGCGCCGGCCATGCTGCCGCTGCTGGAGGCTGCCGAGCTGGCGGGGCTGGCGCCGGCCAGTTCCTGCCGCAACGGCACCTGCCGCACCTGCATATGCCGGCTGGCCGGCGGCAGCGTGCACTACCGAATCGAATGGCCGGGCCTGAGCGCCGAGGAAAAAAAAGCGGGCTATATCCTGCCCTGCGTGGCGTATCCGCTGTCGGACGTGGTGATCGCGCCGGCCGACTGAAGCGCCTGGGGCGGTGGCAGGCCTCCGGGCGAGGCCGCGCCGTCGCCCAGCGCGCGCTGCATCAACACCGTGTCCACCCACTGGCCGAACTTGTAGCCCACGCAGCCCAGCGTGCCGACACGGACAAAGCCCTGCGCCTCATGCACCCGCAGCGAGCCGGTGTTGGCGCTGTTGCCGACGACGGCCACCATCTGCCGGAAGCCGCGCTCTTCGCACTCGCGGATCAGTTCGCGCAGCAAGGCGCTGCCGACGCCGGCCTGGCGCATGCCGGGCGCGACGTAAATCGAGTCCTCCACCGTATGCCGGTAGGCCGGCCGGGACCGGTAAGCGCTGCCATAGGCATAACCCACGACCTCGCCGTCCCGCTGCGCCACCAGGTAGGGATAAGCGCCGCGCAGGATGTCGGCGCGGCGCGCACGCATCTGCTCTGCGCTGGGCGGCTCGAGTTCGAAGGTGGCCAGGTTGGTCGCCACATAGTGGGCGTAGATGGCCTGGATCGCCGCCATGTCGCTCTCGGCGCAGGGGCGGATGGACAGTGCGCCGGCCGCGGGACTGGCGGAGGGCTCAAGAAGAGTCTGTGAAGAAAGATGCTGCATGCCGCCATGGTTGCGCAAGGCCAAGCATAAGTAAATATGTGAAAACTTATGATTTTCATTAGAATTTCTTTGCATGCTCAACCTTGACCACCTGCGCACCTACGCGCTCATCATCGAAACCGGCAGCTTTTCGGGCGCGGCCGAAAGGCTGGGCCTGTCGCAGCCGGCCATCAGCCTGCAGGTGCGGCAGCTGGAGCAGCGGCTGGGCGTGCGCCTGGTCGAGCGGGTGGCGCGCCGGGCCGCGCCCACGCCGGCGGGGCTGGACCTGCTGGCGCAGATCCGGCACGTGGATTCGGCGGTGGAAGGCGTGATGACGGCCATGGCCGCGCATTCGGCCGACGTCACCGGCCGCGTGACGCTGGGCACCGGCGCGACGGCCTGCCTCTACCTGCTGCCGCACATCCTGCGCTCCTTGCGGGTGCGTTTCCCCAATCTCAGCGTGCTGGTCAGCACCGGCAATACCGCCGACTTCGTCAAGGCGGTGGAAGGCAACACCATGGACATGGCGCTGGTGACCCTGCCCGTCAAGCGCCGCGCGCTGGTCACCACGCCGCTGCTGAACGACGAGTTTGTGGCGGTCATTCCCAGGCGCGAGACGGGCTTGCCCGCCAGGATCACGCCGGCCTTCCTGGCCAAACGCGAACTGGTGCTGTTCGAGCCGGCGGCCAATACCCGCGTGATCATCGACCAGTGGTTTCGCGATGCCGGCCATGCGCCCAGGCCCGTGATGGAACTGGGCAGCGTGGAGGCCATCAAGGAGATGGTGGCCGCCGGCCTGGGCTGCAGCATCCTGCCGGCCATGGCGGTGACCGGCCCGGGCCAGCACCCCGAACTGGCCGTGCACCCGCTCTACCCGCGGCTGCAAAGAACGCTGGCGCTGGTCATGCGCGGCGATAAGCCGGTCAACAAGGCCATGCGCCAGGTGATTTCCGCGATCGAGCAGCGAACCGGAAACTGAAGGGGCCGGGGGCATTCGATACAAAAAACCCGGCCGGCATGTAGCGCGCTGTCAAACAACTGTGCCAGCATGTCAGGGATGGAAATCCCGCCGCCGACCGCCGCCGTGCAAAGCCCCCGCAGCCTGCACAGCCCCTACAGTCTTACGCCGGCGCGCGACGCGGCCGCGAGTTTTGCGGAGCTCGAGGAGCTCAAGGCCATCCTGCTGGCGGGCAGCGCCCACTTCGACGTGGCGGTGGTGGCCGAGGCGCACACGGCCGGGCCCTCGTTTCCGCTTTACACGGCCAGCATAGGCTCGGCCGACCCGCGGGCGCCGGCCGTCGGTTTTTTCGGCGGCATCCACGGGCTGGAGCGCATAGGCACGCAGCTGATCCTGCACTACCTGCGCGCGCTG
This sequence comes from Polaromonas sp. P4_F6, assembly GCF_056401275.1. NCBI lineage: Bacteria > Pseudomonadati > Pseudomonadota > Betaproteobacteria > Burkholderiales > Comamonadaceae > Polaromonas > Polaromonas sp. P4_F6. The sequence continues at coordinate 694,488 of NZ_JBFUJQ010000002.1, forward strand.
CTGTTTCGCCTGGAGTGGGACGAGCTGCTGCACCGCCAGCTCGAAAAAATCCGGCTGGTCTTCATGCCCATCGTGAACCCGGGCGGCATGTGGGCGCACAAGCGCGCCAACCCGCAGGGCGTGGACCTGATGCGCAACGCGCCGCAGCGCGCTGAAAGCCAAGTGCCTTTCCTCGCGGGCGGGCAGACCATCAGCCCCCTGCTGCCCTGGTACTGCGGCCGGCCCGGCGCACCCATGGAGGCCGAAAGCGCGGCCTTGCTGCGGGTGGTGAGCGAGCAGCTGGCCAGCCGCCCCTTCAGTCTGGCGCTGGACTGCCACTCGGGCTACGGTTTTGACGACAGCCTGTGGTTTCCTTATGCCAAGACGCGCCGGCTGATGGCGCACCTGCCCGAGATGTTCGCGCTGCGGACCATGCTGGAGCAGTCGCACCCGCACCACGCCTACAGCTTTGAGCCGCAGAGCAACCAGTACCTGCTGCACGGCGACCTCTGGGACCATGCTTACGACCACGCGCCGCCGCGCCACGTGTTCCTGCCCATGACGCTGGAGCTGGGCTCCTGGCTGTGGATACGCAAGAACCCGCGCCAGCTGTTTTCGCGGCACGGCATCTTCAACCCCATGAAGGCGCACCGCACCAAGCGCGTGCTGCGCCGCCATGCGGACTTGCTGGACTTCCTCACGCGCGCCGCCTTTGCCGCGCCGAACTGGCTGCCCTCGGACGAGCGGCGCGCGCAGCTCGCGCGGCTGGCCACGGCGCACTGGCGGCCCAGGCGGGTGCTTGCATGAGCTGGGTGCTGCTCAGGGGGCTGACCCGCGAGGCGCGGCATTGGGGCGATTTCGCCGAGCGGCTGGCGCGCGCCTTGCCGGGCTCGGCCAGCGCCGCCACCCGGGTGCTGGCGCTGGACTTGCCGGGCAACGGCGTGTTCTGCCGCGAAGCCTCGCCGGCCACGGTGGGTGCCATGACCGACTTCGCGCGCGAACAGCTGCGCGCGCGCGGGCTTGCGCCGCCCTACAGCCTGGCGGCGATGTCGCTGGGCGCCATGGTGGCCGCCGACTGGGCGCGGCGTTATCCGCAGGAAATCGAGCGGCTGGTGCTGGTCAACACCAGCATGCGGCCGCTGGGCCGCGCGAGCGAACGCCTGCGCCCCGGCAACTGGCTGCCGCTGGCGCTGGTGGCGGTGCGCTGGGGCGACGCGGAGCATGCCGAGCGCGTGATCCACCGCATCACCTGCAACCGCGCGGCCACGCTGGAACAGGACATCGCCGCCTGGACCCGCATCCGCCAGGACGCGCCCGTGAGCATCGCCAATGCCTGGCGCCAGCTCAAGGCCGCGGCCGCCTTCAGCATGGCCGCGCCGCCCGCCTGCCCGGCCCTGGTGCTGTCGTCCGCGGCCGACCACCTGGTGCACCCGCGCTGCTCGGCCCGGCTGGCGCAGGCCTGGCAGGCCGCCCACCATGTGCACCCCTGGGCCGGCCACGACCTGCCGCATGACGATGCGGATTGGGTCTGCAGGCGCATTGCCGGCTGGGTCGACGGCGGTTGAACCGGCGCCCTTTCCATTCGGCTGTCAACGCTTTCCTTGGCGCAAAACCGGGTTTTGCCGGCCCGGGCCGGTGCGGCCAGGCGACTCGGGCAGAATATTGCCTTGTCTATACAAGACATGCCGTCCATGAAGACTCCCTCCCCTCCCGATCTCCAGCCCGCCGGCCCGCAGCCAGGCGACGGCGGCCAGGCCGCTGCCGCACCGACACGCAACAAGCGCCTGTGGGTGCTGGCGCTGGGCACGGCGGCGCTCTGGAACCTGGACCCGGCCTTTGGCGAAATGGCCGAGATGATCGGCATGATCGCCTGCGCCGGCAACAAGACCCTGGCCAAGGACGCCATCGCCCAGATGCGCAGCAAGGCCGACAGCCTGCGCGCGCAGATCCCGCCCTTGCCCGCCAGCGCCCTGACCAAGGTGGTGCGGCGCGCCGAAGCCGCCTGCGGCGCGGTGCTCGACAAGGGTGTGCGCGTCAAGGAAGTGCAGGCCAGCTGGGACCACTTTGTGGCTTGCGTGCGCGCCCTGCCGGACAAGCACCGCTAGGCGGGCCGCCAACGCTCAGTTCGCAGCCTGTGCGTAGGGACTCTGCCGCCGCGCCAGCATTCCCAGGCCCTGCATCGCCGCCTCAAAACGCTCGCTCCACGGATGGCCGTAGTTAAGCCGCAGGCAGTGCCGGAAGTTGCGCCGCGCTGAAAACACCGGGCCCGGCGCCACGCCTATGCCCAGCTCCAGCGCCGCCTGGTGCAGGGCCAGCGCGTCGAAGCCCTCGGCGAACTCCACCCACACAAAATAGCCACCCGCGGGGCGCGACACACGCACGTCCGCCGGGAAATGGCGGGCGATGGCGGCCAGCAGGCTGGAGAGCTGCGACTCCATCGCATGCCGCAGCTTGCGCAGGTGCTTATCGTAGCCGCCGTGCTGCAGGTAGTCGGCGATCGCCAGCTGCGCGGGCAGGCTGGCCGACAGCGTGGTCATCAGCCTGAGCCTTTCTATCTGCTGGCCGAAGCGCCCGGGCGACACCCAGCCCACGCGATAGCCGGGCGCCAGCGTCTTGCTGAAAGAGCCGCAGTGCATCACCAGGCCCTTGCGGTCAAAGGCCTTCGCCGGCAGCAAGCCGCGGTGGCCGAAATACAGCTCGGCGTACACGTCGTCCTCGATCAGCGGAATGTCGCGCGCGGCCAGCAGCGCGACCAGCGCCTTCTTTTTCTCCAGCGACAGGCTGGCGCCCGTGGGGTTCTGGAAGGAAGTCATGAACCAGCAGGCCTTGACCGGGTGGCGCTGCAGCGCGTCGGCCAGCGCCGCCAGGTCCAGGCCGTCCTGCGGGTGCACCGGTATTTCCAGCGCTTTCATCTTGAGCCGCTCCAGCGCCTGCAGGCTGGCGTAAAACCCGGGCGACTCGACCGCGACCAGGTCGCCGGGCTGGGCCACGGCCGTCAGGCACAGGTTGAGCGCCTCCAGCGCGCCGTGCGTGACGATCAGCTCATCGGCCGGCTGCGCCAGCCCCAGGCCCAGGTAGCGCAGCGCGATCTGCCGGCGCAGGCCCTCATCGCCGCGCGGCAGGCTGGCCACGGTGTCCGCCCCCTGGATAAACCGCGCGCTGCGGGCCAGCGACTTGCCCAGCCGCTGCAGCGGAAACAGCCCCGGCGCGGGGAAGGCCGAGCCCAGGGGCACGATGGCCGGATCCTGCGCCGCGCCCAGCACGGCAAATACGAGCTCACTGACGTCCGGCCGGGGCGCCACCCGGGCCGCCTTGCCGGTCCTGCTGTCGGCCGCGCCGCGCGCCGGTGCCGCGAGCTGCTGCATGGACGAGGCCGTCACGTAATAACCCGAGCGCGGCTGCGCGCGCACCAAGCCTTTTTCTTCCAGCCGGTAATAGGCCTTGAAAGCGGTGGAGGCGCTCAGGCCGTGCTGCGCGGTGATGGTGCGTATCGAGGGCAGGCGTGTGCCGGGGGCCAGGCGCCCGCTGCGGATGTCGGCGGCCAGCAGTTCGACCAGTTGCTCGTAGCGTTTCATGAAGTGTGTGTGGGTGCACCCGGCTTGAGCCCGGTCAGCATCCAATCTGATATTGCAATTTTCCGCTGTTTTTCATCTGATACGCTTTTTTCGTCCGCAACTGATGCTTACGCGGACTGCCCATGTGGGGCATGATCCCTTCATGCATGAGACCTGTTCTGGATATCCCTGGCTGCGCGCGCTGGCCCGGCATGCGCTGCCGGCCGTCCTGGCCTGGGCGGCGGCCGGCGCCGCCGTGGCGGCACCGCCCCCTTTTGAAGACAGCATCGCCCAGCGCGCCATGGCCTGCACCGCCTGCCATGGGCCGCAGGGCCGCGCCGCACCGGACGGCTACTACCCGCGCCTGGCCGGCAAGCCGGCCGGCTACCTCTACAACCAGCTGCTCAATTTCCGCGACGGGCGCCGCCATTACGGCCTCATGACGCAGCTGATTGAACCGCTGAGCGACGCCTACCTGATGGAGATCGCCACCTATTTCTCACAGCTCGAAGTGCCCTACCCCGCGCCCCTGCCCGCCGCCGCCGCGCCCGAGGTGCTGCGCCACGGCCGCCAGTTGGTGCTCGAAGGCGATGCCGCGCGCCAGCTGCCGGCCTGCGTGCAATGCCACGGCCAGGCCATGACCGGCGTGGCGCCCGGCATCCCGGGCCTGCTGGGCCTGCCGCGCGACTACCTCAATGCGCAGCTGGGCGCCTGGAAAGCCGGCCAGCGCCGCGCGCACGCGCCCGACTGCATGAAGGACGTGGTGAGCCGCCTGACCCTGGAAGACATCAATGCCGTGGCCAGCTGGGCGGCCGCCCAGCCCCTGCCCGCCAGCACCAAGCCCGCAACCAGCCTGCCTCCACTCCCCCCGGGTGCGAGCGCCATCACCTGCGGCAGCGCGACCCCGCCTGCGTCCACAAAGGCGCAGAAATGAAGAAGACCCTGAAATTCCTGCTCGCGCTGGTGGTGCTCGCCGTCGGCGCCACCGCCCTCGTGTGGGCCCTTAACGTGCGCGACGAAATCGACGTGAAAGCGCCGGTGGCCGCCGCGGCGCCCAGCGAGGGCCTGATCGCGCGCGGCGCCTACCTGGCGCGGGCCGGCAACTGCCAGGCCTGCCATACCGCCCAGGGCGGCCAGGCTTATGCGGGCGGCCGCGGCATCGCCACGCCCTTCGGCACGGTCTTCACCTCCAACCTCACGCCCGACGACAAGACCGGCATAGGCGGCTGGTCGGCCGCCCATTTCTGGCGCGCCATGCACAACGGCCGCTCCAAAGACGGCCGACTGCTCTACCCGGCTTTTCCCTACACCAGCTACACCCAGGTCACGCGCGAGGACTCCGACGCGCTGTACGCCTACCTGCGCAGCCTGCCTCCGGTGGCGGCGCCCAACCTGCCGCATGCGCTGCGTTTTCCCTACCAGTCGCAGGCCGCGCTGGCGGTCTGGCGCGCGCTGTTCTTCAGCCCTGGCGTGTATGAGCCCGACACGGCGCGCAGCGCCGAGTGGAACCGCGGCGCCTACCTGGTCAAAGGCCTGGGCCACTGCGCGGCCTGCCACACGGCGCGCAACGCGCTGGGCGGCAGCGAGCAGGGCCTGGACCTGGCCGGCGGCCTGATCCCCATGCAGAACTGGTACGCGCCCTCGCTGGCTTCGCCTTATGAGGCCGGTGTGGGCGACTGGGACAAACAACACATCGTGAGCCTGTTGAAAAACGGCGTCTCGCCGCGCGCCTCGGTCACCGGCCCCATGGCCGAAGTCGTGCAGCGCAGCACCCAGTATTTAAGCGACGCCGACCTGGGCGCGATGGCGCAGTTCCTGAAAGAGCTGCCCCCTTCGCACACGGCGCCCCCCGAACCGGCCGCCATCAAGACACAAGGCGAGTCAGTGGAGCGCGCTGCCAAGCTCTACGAGCAGCACTGCGCCCAGTGCCACGGCGCCAAAGGCGAAGGCATCGCCAATGCCTACCCGGCACTGGCCGGCAACCGCGCCGTCACCATGGGCCAGGCCTCCAACCTCGTGCAGATCGTGCTCAACGGCGGCTACGCACCGGCCACCGAGGGCAACCCGCGGCCCTTCGGCATGCCGCCCTTTGTGCTGGTGCTCAATGACGCCGACATGGGGCTGGTGCTCACGCACATACGCCAGTCCTGGGGTAACCGGGCGAGCGAGATCACGCCGCTGGAAGTGAACCGGATTCGGGCGAGTACGGGGCGGTAGCGGGGGTCGCAAAGCCCTTGCACGTGCTGCAACGGCCATAATCCAGTTCTTTGACGAGATGGACATTCGGTCAGTGACGGGCCGCAAGCGCCGGCTTGATAGATTCCCCGCCTCAAACAAAAAACACCACTTCGCATTCTGGAAACCGCGAGCTGCGGCACTGAACTCACTTCTCAAACCGCACAAGCATGACACTCGATCAGATGAAGGCCGGCCTGGAGCGTGCAGGAGTCTCCTTTTCTCCTGGCTTAAGCCCACGCGAACTCAGGGTCGCTGAAGCGCGCTACGACTTCGAATTTCCACCCGACCTGCGCAGCTTTCTGGCATTTGCAATGCCTGTGGGCGACAAATTTCCAGATTGGCGCGAGCTCGGTTCTATTGCCTTGGCGGACGCCTTCGCATGGCCGCTCGAAGGGCTCTGGTTTGATGTCAAGCAAAACTCCTTATGGCTTGCGGAGTGGGGATCAAAGCCGGCGGACGATGCCTCTGCCTACAAACGTCTCAGCGAGCTTGTACAAGCAGCGCCCACGCTGGTACCCGTCCGGGGTCACAGATATATGCCTTCCCGCCCCGTCGAAATGAACAACCCTGTGCTATCGGTCTACCAGTCGGACATCATTTACTACGGACTGAACCTGGAAGACTATTTCCGAAATGAATACCCCCTTCACTTCGGACGCCAGCACCGTGAGATCTCGGGGGAGCCCAAGCCCATCGAGTTTTGGGGATCATTCCTGGGTTAGCCGCAACATGGACAATAAGTCCTCTCACAAGGTCTGAATGGAAAATCCCATCCTCGCGAATGCAGAACTGGTCCGAAAGGTAGCACATGAGCAATTGGGAGCCCCGGTCCAATACGATGAGGACGGAGTGCGATGGCTCGATGGATACATTGATGTTCTACGAGACAACGCCAGCGAAGAAGTAAAGGCAAAACTACCGAATACTTTGGGATCATTCCTTGGCGAATGCATTCGCCAGGCATATGGTGGGCAGTGGGTCAAAGATCCGGAGGGTGGGTGGATGGTAAGGATCACTGAAAGCGTATCTGCCTATCCGTTTAGCAAGGTTGAGAAACATTTGGCAAGCGAGGATGGAGAGTCTGTTCTCGGTTTCTTCACCGTCATACCGTCGTTGCTTCTTTTCGCCTCCAATCAAAAAGAAGGGGTCGGAGCGATCAGAAAGACCGACCGCCGGCCTTGGTGGAAGCTCTGGTGAAATGCATGTACTCCCAACCTTCCACTGAAAGCGCGTGCATCGGCAAGCCGGGTCACGCATCTCATGTCAAGCGTTAGCCAATGGCACTTCAGCGCAATATCCAACAGCAAAATGCCGCCACCAAGGCTGAGATTGAGCGAGTAGCTGCGCTTCAGCCATCGGCATTATCGTGGCTCAGTGCGGTCCTGCTTTCGCACGCGCTGGATCCTGCGTCCGGCCTGTTGGTACGGCTTCATGACATTCCCGAACAGGAAGGGAACCTGATGGCGGGCGTCTGGCTGACCGATACCGCCGAGTTCTGGGAATTCGAAGTCATGCTCTCGCGTGCCAACGGAGCGGTGCTCGGTGTCCAGGAGTTCAAAAATGCGAGCCCCTCGTTTCCGTCGGTACCGGGTGTACCCGGAACCGGCGCCTCCTTCGGCTATCTTGCTCTGCAGGTGCTCCGCGAAGCTCGCGGTGCCTGAACTTTCCATTTGAGTTAGCAGCACAGAAAGAACACATGCCGGCCGTGGTTGAAAACTGGTTTGGTGATGCATTCACGCAACTGCACCCCTTGCTACAGGAACTTCATCGATCCGGGGGCACGCTGTCCGGCACCGTCGACGTTCGCCTGGGCAGGGGGCTGGCGGGTTGGGCGGGTCGGCGGTTCGCACGGCGGCTAGGCGTTCCGCCCCATGACGGGAGTGCTTCGATGGGCGTTTCCATCTACAGCACCGAAGCCGGGCTTCACTGGGATCGCACTTTCAATGAGACCTCCGTGTTCGCCTCAACCTTCACGCCGACAGGCCGCTATCCGTCGGGGTACTGGTGGGAATCATCAGGCCTGCTTCGCCTCAAGCTGGCGGTTTCCATCGTCGATGGAAGCTGGGTCTGGCGGCCCATCGGAGGCCGGCTGTGGGGTATCGCATTCCCCGTCTCGCTGCTGCCCCGTACGGTCGCGTCGAAGGGCATTGACAACGGACAATATCGGTTTAGCGTCGAGGTCAGGCTCCCTTTGCTCGGCACAATGCTCTCCTACAGCGGGAACCTGTCGCCTGCCCCCTCTCGGATCAAACCTGGGTTACCGTCGGAAAACGCATCATGAACTTCAATCCGCAGGCTGCCTTTTCCGGGCAACTGGCTTGTTCATCGAAATCTCCTGACTACGGCCTTCCAACCTACCCGGCACTGGCCGGCAACCGCGCCGTCACCATGGGCCAGGCCTCCAACCTCGTGCAGATCGTGCTCAACGGCGGCTACGCACCGGCCACCGAGGGCAACCCGCGGCCCTTCGGCATGCCGCCCTTTGTGCTGGTGCTCAATGACGCCGACATGGGGCTGGTGCTCACGCACATACGCCAGTCCTGGGGTAACCGGGCGAGCGAGATCACGCCGCTGGAAGTGAACCGGATACGGGCGAGTACGGGGCGCTAGGCGCAGGTTCATGGTCATGCGGGTGCTCCCTGGGGGAAGCGCTCATCGGATCAAGCACCGTTTTTCAAGGTTTCATTTCCGTGATTCCAGCCGCGCTTGGGGTGGCGATCAATGCATACTTCGTCAATCCGTGGAAGATCTGAACCAGCTTGCAAGGGCGCCCCAATGAAAATCACAGCCGATACGCGTAAACCAGTTGAAGACCTGAACACCGCCGACCTTGAGCTTTTCCCCGTTTGGCGATTTGTGGAGGATGACGGCAACGAAAACGACGATGAGGATGAGACATGGGTCCAGCCTGTCGCGTCGCCTGTAATACCGACCAACGGCATGGCCTTATGCATGGCCGCGGCAGCGCGGCTTCCTTGCGGCCTGGTCTATCCGGCCGTCCTTTTTGGGGACAGCTCCAGCGGTGTGGCGGTCGACGGCATCGCACTCCTCACGACGCGGGGACGGGTGCTTTTGCACAAGAGCGACTCGCCCGCGGAAACCCGCACAGCGCTCAAACGCCTGGGCCTCTCACAGGCCCAGGTGCTTCCCCTTGAATTTGCAACAAGAGCAGCTCTGTCCAGTACCGGCGCCCTGGCATTCGGCCGGTTCGGCGGGTGAAGCCCTCCTTTGTGCCGGACACCAAGACCATGTGAGTGACTGAGTGCCATATGACTGCTGCAGCTTCCACACCCGAAAAACTGACACTCACCCTGAGTGCGGCAGGCGTGCTGCTGCACTTGTACACTGCCGTCTTTCGGGCCGATGGCGGATTGAGCTGGTTTCTCCTCGGCCTGGTGCTGCTGTCCTGCCTTCCCTACGGGGTGGCGGTGGCTCTCACGCGCGCGCGCCGCGCCAGCCTGCTCGCCCTCGGCTGGGCCATCGCATCGCTGCTTGCCGACCTCTATATGCACTACTCTGTCTTCGTGGCACCAAAAGGGTCAACCGCGGCTTTGGGGCTTCTGTTCATGCCGATCTGGAACCTTCTTGTGATCGGCCCTGCGGGTGCGGTAGTGGTATGGGGCTGCCACCGTTTGTTTGCGGGCGGTCGCCGCACGGCCTGAGGGCCTCAAGAATCGGGCGCCGGCGTGACCATCTTGTCGCGGCGGGACAAGGAAGGAAACATCCTGAACCAGGCTGCCGCCACCAGCAGCGTGCCCACGCCGCCGGCCACCACCGAGCCCACAGGCCCCAGCAGTGCCGCCGTGGCGCCGGACTCAAACTCGCCCAGCTGGTTGGACGCGCCTATGAACACCGAATTCACGGCACTGACGCGGCCGCGCATTTCGTTGGGGGTTTCGATCTGCACCAGGGTCTGGCGCACCACCACGCTGACCATGTCGGCTCCGCCCGAGACAGCCAGCACCAGCAGCGACAGCACAAAGCTGGTCGACAGGCCGAACACCACCATGCACAGGCCGTAAACCGCCACCGCCGACAGCATGGTCGGCCCGACGCGGCGCTCCAGCGGCCAGCGCGTGAGCAGTGCCGACATCAGCAAAGCGCCCGCGGCGGGCGCGCCGCGCAGCAGGCCCAGGCCCCAGGGGCCGACGTGCAGGATGTCCTTGGCGAACATGGGCAGCAGCGCGGTGGCGCCGCCCAGCAGCACGGCAAACAGGTCCAGCGAGACGGCGCCCAGCAGGGCCTTGCGCTGCCAGACGAACTCCACGCCGGCCAGCAGCGTGCGCAAGGTCACGGGCTCGCGCGGCGGCGGCGCGTGGTCGTAGCGCAGCACGGCAATCAAGCCGCAACCGGTGGCGAACAGGCAGGCGCAGGTGGCATACACCGCCGTGGCGCCGGCCACAAAAATCACGCCACCCAATGCCGGCCCGCCGATCACTGCGGCCTGCATGCCGGCCGAGCTAAAGGCCATGGCGCGCGGCAGCATGGCGGGCGGCACCAGCATGGGGGTCAGCGCCTGCTGCGCCGGCATCTGGAAGGCGCGGGCCACACCCAGCAGGACCGATACCGCGAGCAGCAATTCGCGCGAAGCCCAGGGGTGATGCATGCCGCCTGTTTGCCAGCCCTGCGTGGCGGCCACCAGGATCATCGCCACCGTGCCCTGAGTGACCAGGCAGCCGGCAATGATGCGGCCGCGGTGCACCCTGTCCGCCACATGCCCTGCCACCAGCGTGAGCAGCAGTGCCGGCATGAACTGGTACAGGCCCACCAGACCCAGGTCCCAGGCGCTGCCGGTCAGTTCGTACATCTGCCAGCCCACGGCCACCATCAGCATCTGGCTACCCATGGCGCCGAAAATCCGGGCAAACCACATGCGCATATAGGCGCGCTGGCGGGTGAGTTCCTGGAAAGTGTGTGTGGGCATGCGGGGCTGAAGCTTAACAGCGCTGTGTCAACGCCGCGCGCACTCGGGTATCGGCCTGGGGGAGGATTTGGGGATAAAAGTTAGCACCCGCCCGGCAGTTAACATGGCGGCATAACTAAAGCACCATACCCCAGGAGGTTTTATGCACCGCATCGTCATCGTTGGAGGGGGCGCCGGAGGGCTGGCGCTGGCTACGCAGCTGGGCAAGCGCCTGGGCAAAAAAGGCCTGGCCGAAATCACCCTGGTCGACGCCGCCCGCACCCATGTCTGGAAACCGCTGCTGCACCAGCTGGCCGCCGGCAGTTTCGACACGCACGCCGAGGAAATCGAATACCTGGCGCAGGCGCGCTGGAACCACTTCAAGTTCCGCCTGGGCAGCCTCACCGGCGTGGACCGGCAGAACAAGACGGTGCAGCTGGCCGCCAGCCATGACGAGGCCGGCCGCGAGATCACGCCGGCCCAGCAGCTGGCCTACGACACCCTGGTGATTGCCGTGGGCAGCCAGACCAATGATTTCGGCACGCCCGGCGCGGCCGAGCACACCATCAAGCTGGACAGCCCGCAGGCCGCCAAGCGCTTTAACGACAGGCTGATCAACGCCTGCCTGCGCGCCCAGACCGTGCCGCGCGTAGCCGGCAGCGGCCGCCTGACGGTGGCCATTGTGGGCGGCGGCGCCACCGGCGTCGAGCTGGCCGCCGAGCTGCATGCCGCGGCGCGGGTGCTGGCCAATTACGGCTTCGACCATATCCACCCCGAAAAAGACCTGCAGATCGTGCTGGTGGAAGCCTCGCCGCGCCTCTTGGCCCAGTTGCCCGAGCGCCTCAGCGAATCGGCCATGCGCGAGCTGCGCAAGCTGGCCATCGAGGTGCACACCAATGAAAAAGTGGTCGAAGTCACCGCCGACAGCCTGAAAATGGCCAGCGGCAAGGTGGTGCCCGCCAGCATCACGGTATGGGCCGCCGGTGTGAAGGCCGCGGACTTTTTGCGCAGCCTGGGCGGCACGCCCGAAGGCGGCCAGGCGCTGGAGACCAGCAAGCTCAACCAGCTGATGGTCAACGGCAATCTGCAGACCACGCGCGACGCCAGCATTTACGCCTTCGGCGACTGCGCCGCCTGCCAGCAGCCCGACGGCACCTGGGTGCCGCCGCGCGCGCAGGCCGCCTACCAGCAGGCCATGTACCTGGCGCGCTCGCTGCAGGACCTGATCGCCGGCAAGCCGGTCGCGCCCTTTGTGTTCAAGGACCAGGGTTCGCTGGTCTCGCTGTCCGAGTATTCCTCGGTCGGCAGCCTGATGGGCAGCCTGACCAAGGGCAGCTTTTTTATCGAAGGCCAGCTGGCCAAGTTCATGTACTGGGGCCTGCACAAGCAGCACCAGCTGGCCCTGGGCGGCTTCAAGAAAACGGCCTTGATCACGCTGTCTGAAATGCTGGACCGCACCCACCGCCCGCGCATCAAGTTGCATTGATAATCACAGCATCCCCTCTTATCAACCTGACGGAGAAAACCATGGCAAAAGGACAGCAAAACAACAACAAGATGGTCAAAAAGCCCAAGAAGGACAGCTCGCCGCCCAAGCCGGTCTCGCCCGACGCGGTGCGCCCGACCATCGTCACGCAGGTGATCCCGCGCGGCAAGATCAAGGACAAATAAGCCGTGGCAGCCGGCACCGGCGACCTGCCTGCAAAGGCCCCGGCGGCTACCCAGCAGCCGGGCAATCCGCTGCATGGCGTGACGCTGGAGGCCATGGTCACCGCGCTGTCAGGCCACTATGGCTGGGAAGAGCTGGGGCGACGCATCAACATACGCTGCTTCACCAGCGATCCCAGCGTGGCTTCCAGCCTCAAGTTCCTGCGCAAGACGCCCTGGGCGCGCGAGAAGGTCGAAAGCCTTTACCTCTTCATGCTGCGGAAAGCCAAACGCAGCGGCCCCACGGTTCATAACTTTCCGCCACCCAAGCCCAAGGGCTGACCCCGCTTCACGGAGCTGCTCAAAGAGCTACTCAGAAAACCCAGCGAAGCGGTCCTGGCTAGGCGCGTCGCCGCAGACAGTGCACCGGCACGGCAAGGCGACGCAACAACGCCAGGAGGGCTTCATGAGTAGCTCAAAGCGGGTTGGCGAAGAGCAGCATCATGGCAATACCCACTCCGATCAGGAAGTTGGCGTCTATCAGGCCGGCCAGCAAAAACATCTTGACCTGCAGCGGCTCCATCATCTCGGGCTGGCGCACGGCGCCCTCCAGGAAGCGCCCACCCATCGCGCCTATGCCCAGGCAAGCGCCTATGGCACCCAGGCCTATGATCAATCCACATGCAATGGCAATGGCACCTGCGTCAGTCATGCTTTCTCTCCTTGGTTAAAAACTTTGTTGATGGCTGAATCATGAAGGCCGGCGCGCCGCCAAACAATGACCTTGCAGGTAATGGCGCAGCCGCCGCCGGCCTGGTCCTGCTGCATGCCGACGACAGCCTGCTGGTGCTGGACAAGCCCGCGGGCCTGCTCGCCGTGCCGGGGCGCGGCGAAGGCAAGCAGGACTGCCTGAGCGCGCGCGTGCAGGCGGTTTACCCCGATGCGCTGGTCGTGCACAGGCTGGACCAGGCCACCTCGGGCCTTATGCTGATGGCGCGCGGCTCGGCCATGCAGCGCGCGCTGAGCCAGGCCTTTGAAAGCCGCGAAGTCGGCAAGCGTTATGTGGCCGTGGTGGAGGGGCGCCTGCCCTCACCGGGCAGTGAGGACGGCTGGGGCCTGATAGACCTGCCCATCATCGTGGACTGGCCGAATCGCCCGCTGCGCATCATTGACGCCGAAAACGGCAAGCCCAGCCGGACGCGCTGGCGCGTGCTGGGATTTGACGCGGCGGCGAACACCACGCGCATGGAACTTGAACCGGTCACCGGCCGCTCGCACCAGCTGCGCGTGCACCTGAAAGCCCTGGGCCACCCCATCCTGGGTGATGCCCTGTACGCCCCCGCCGAAGTGCAGGCCAAGGCGCCGCGCTTGCTGCTGCATGCCGCAGCCTTGCGCTTCACGCATCCGGCCAGCGGCCTCCCCTTGTCGTTTGAAAGCGCTCCCGGCTTTTAGCGGCGGCGCCGGCAGCCCGAACTGGCCAGCGCTAACATGAGGCCATGAAACATCTCACCCTCCTCACAGGCGCATCGCGCGGCATGGGCCTGTCCATGGCGCGCCAGTTGCTCTCCGCCGGCCACACGGTGCTTTGCATCTCCCGCACTTCGGTGCCCGAGCTGGGCGCGCATGCCAGGCATGTGGGCGCCACGGCGCTGCAATGGGAGCATGACCTGGCCGACAGCGGCTCCCTGGCCGGCAAGCTCGAAAGCTGGCTCAAGGATTCGCAGGCGGACCAGGCCTGGGCCAGCGCCACGCTGATCAACAACGCGGGCGTGATCCCGCAGATCGCCCCGCTGAGCGCCATAGGCGCCGATGACCTGGCGCGCGCGCTGCGTGTCGGGCTGGAAGCGCCCATGCAAATCACGGCCGCCTTCCTGCGTGCCACCGAAGACTGGAAAGCGCCGCGCAAGGTACTGAATATTTCGTCGGGGCTGGGGCGACGCGCCATGGCCTCGCAGGCCGCCTATTGCGCCGCCAAGGCCGGCATGGACCACTTCACGCGCAGCCTCGCCATGGATGAAGCCCTGAAGCCGCTGGGCGCCAAAGTCTGCTCGCTGGCGCCGGGGGTGATAGACACCGGCATGCAGGAGCAGTTGCGCGCGGCCCCGGCCGAGGCTTTTCCCGACCGGGCCTCGTTTGTGGGCCTGAAGACCGGCGGATCGCTGACTTCGCCGGACGACGCGGCGGCGCGCATCATTGCCTTCCTGGCACGCCCAGACTTCGGCGCAAACCCGGTCGCAGACGTCAGGGACTAAGAACCACCAGCAGGGGCCGCGGGTCCGGCTTCGCCGGCCCCAGGCGCCACCCCCTGCAAGGGGGGAACAGGCTACACGCAGTGAGCCTGGACGGGGGTGTTAGTAAACTTCCGGAACAACGATGTCCTGTGGAACGGGGTTGCGCACATAGTCCTCGTGCCGCACCCGCTCCGGCAACACAATGGCCGGGTGTTCGGTTTCCTGGTAGGGCATTTGCTGCAGCAGGTGGTGTATGCAGTTCAGGCGCGCCTTTTTCTTGTCGACAGCCTGTACCACCCACCAGGGGGCCTCGGGAATGTGGGTGCGCTCCAGCATGATTTCCTTGGCCTTGGTGTATTCCTCCCAGCGCCGGCGCGACTCGAGGTCCATGGGGCTGAGCTTCCACTGCTTGAGCGGGTCGTGGATGCGGCCCAGGAAGCGCAGGTGCTGCTCTTCGTCCGAAATGGAAAACCAGTACTTGATCAGCTGTATGCCGGAGCGGCCCAGCATTTTTTCGAATTCGGGCACGGTGCGGAAAAACTCCTCGTACTGCTCGTCGGTGCAAAAGCCCATGACGCGCTCCACGCCGGCGCGGTTGTACCAGCTGCGGTCGAACAGCACGATCTCGCCGGCCGCCGGCAGGTGCGAGACATAACGCTGGAAGTACCACTGCGTGCGTTCGCGGTCATTGGGGGCCGGCAGCGCCGCCACGCGGCACACGCGCGGGTTGAGCCGCTGGGTGATGCGTTTGATGACGCCGCCCTTGCCGGCCGCATCGCGGCCTTCAAACAAAATCACGACCTTGTGGCCGGTGGCGACCACCCAGTCCTGCAGTTTCACCAGCTCGGCCTGCAGGCGAAACAGCTCGCGGAAATACTGGCGGCGGTATTCCTTGTCCCTGGCCGCGTCCTTGGTGCTGCGGCCGCGGTCCTCGCCTGTCAGCTCGTCCACCGTGCGGTCTTCGATCTCCATCTCCAGCTCTTCGTCGAGGCTGTCGAGCAGGTCATTGCGGATACGCCGCATCAACTCTTCGTCGCTTGAATTCAAGGGTCTCTCCCGCAAAAACCGAAAACCGGCAACACGCCAGCGTAGCGGGCTTCCGTGGCAGTTTGATGAAAAGCCCTGAGAGCTTTGCGCGGAGCCCGCGAAGGGCCAGTCTCAGGACTTCTTGAGAATCTGGTAGATCTCGTCCTTGACCTTGAGCCGCCTTTTCTTGAGGTCTTCCAGCGCCTCGTCGGTGATGGCGCCCACGCCCTGCTCATAGCGGGCGATGGCGTGGTTGTCGGTGTCGTACTGGGTAAAGAGGCTGGCAAAGTGCGGGTCGGACACCTTGAGGCTGCGCATTTTCTGCAGGTATTCCGGAAACTCGTGCGCCAGGTCGTGATTCAGCAAGTCCATGGGAAAGCTCCTTGTTTGGCCGGTGATTGCCGCGGGATTCTCGGGGAAGGGACAGCTTAGTCCCTAACCACCAGCACCGGCAAGTGGGCATGCGACAGCACCTGGGCCGTGACGCTGCCCAGCACCAGCTTTTCAAGGCCGCGCCGGCCGTGCGAACCCATGATGATGAGGTCGGCGTTGACCGACTCGGCGGTATCCAGGATGCCGCGGTAGATGGCATGGCCTTCAACGACCGAGCCGGTGGCGGCGATGCCCACGCCCTCGAAAGCCTGCTTGGCGGTCTTGATGGCCTCGTTGGCCTCGGCCGTGGCCGCGCCCAGGTATTCGGCCTGGCCGTAGGCGAAATCGGTACCCACCCCGGTGAAAGCGTAGGGGTCTATGACGTAGATGATGGTCACCTCGGCCTTGAAGGCCTGCGCGATCGCCAGCGCGTTGCCTATGGCTTTTTGCGAGGTGGCCGAGCCGTCCACCGGGACCAGAATGTGTTTGTACATGATGGAATCTCCTTGATGCTGGAAAGATTCTCAGGCCGCAGCCCCTGGCGGGTCAATGCCGGTCCGGCAGGCCCCTTGAAAGGCCGGCCTTGCATCATTTATAGGTCAGGGCACCCGCGGGCGCCGTCAGACAAGGCGCCGAAAACCGGCGTCCCCGGCTTACTCGGCCTTGATATTGGCCGACTTGGCCAGCTGCGCGTAACGCGCGAGGTCGGCTTTGATGAGCCTGGACAGCGCCGCGCCGTTGCCCGAGAGCGGCTCGACACCGGCGCCCGAGAGGTTTTCTTTCACGGCGGGGTCGGCCAGCACCTTCTGCACGTCGGCGTAAATCTTGGCAACCACTTCGGGTTTCATCCTGGCCGGGCCCATGAGCGCATACCAGATGGAAAAATCCAGCGGCTTGAGGCCTTGCTCTTCAAAGGTCGGCACCTGCGGCATTAGTTGGTAGCGTGTGGCGGTCGACACGCCGATGGCGTTGAGCTTGCCGGTCTTGAGGTGCGGCGCGGCGAGGTTGGCGCTCAGGATGGCCAGTTGCACCTGGCCGCCCACCACGTCGGTCAGGGCCGGGGCGCAGCCCTTGTAGCCCACGTTGGTGGCGGCGACACCGGACTTCTGCTTGACCAGCTCCATCACAAAATGCTGGGGCGTTCCGACGCCGCAGGAGCCATAGCTCAGCCCCGTCGGGTTGGCCTTGGAATAGGCGACCAGTTCCTTGAGGTTGGTGATGTTGGTGCCCTGGTGCGAGACCAGCGCGATCGGCGTGAGGCCCAGCAGCATGATGGGCGTCAGGTCTTTTTCGGGATCGTAGTTGAGCTTGCCGTTGACGGCCGGGTTGACCACCATGGTGCTGTTCTGCAGCAGCAGCGTGTAGCCGTCAGGCTGCGCGTGCACCACGGCCTCGGTGCCTATGTTGCCGGAGGCGCCCGCGCGGTTGTCCACCGCGACGCCCTGCCCCCACATGGCCTGCAGGCGCGCGCCTATCTGCCGCGCCAGGATGTCGGAGCCGCCGCCCGTGCCGTAGGGCACGATGACGCGCACGGCGCGCGACGGGTAGTCCTGCGCCAGGGCCTGGCCGGCGCCCAGGCAGCTCAGGGACATCAGGGCGGCCAGCGCCAGCAGTCGGGGGAATTTCATGGTGTGCCTTTTCATTGACGGGTGGTGTTGCGGTGATGAAGGGATTACTCGACGGCCCCGACAGCCCGGCTCCACAGCTCCCAGGGCCGCATGACCTGGCCCTCGTTGGTGTTCATGGCCTTGTCGGCTTCCTCGGGCGTCAGGAATTCAATCGGGCCCAGTGCGCTGGCGCTGAGCTGCAGCTTGGCGTTTTCCTCGGCGTAGACGGCGCGGTAGACCGCGCGCTCCAGCGAGGGGGCCACCACGGTGGAGCCGTGGCCGCGCATCAGCACGCAGCTATGCTGGCCCAGCGCCCTGGCCAGGTCCTTGCCCAGGCCCATGTCGCGGATCAGCAGGTCGGTGTTGCCGTTGGACTCGCGGATTTCATACAGCGACGAGCCGCTGCCCAGGAAACCGCTCATGTGGAAGATGGGACGCAGGCGCTGGCCGGTCACGCCGAAGGGAATCACGCTGGGCGAATGGCTGTGCACCACCGCCATGACGTCGGGCCGCGCGCGGTAGATCTCGCCATGGATGAAACGCTCGAGGTAGGAGCGCAGCGTGGACGGGACCACCAGGTCGCCGTTGAGGTCATACACCAGGATGTCGGCTTTTTTGACCAGGCCGGGCGCGCGGTTGCATGACAGCAGGAAGTGCTCCGGCGACTTGTCGTGGCGCACACTCACGTGGCCGAAACCGTCCACCACGCCCTGGCCGTAGAGGATGCGGTTGGCGACCACAAGTTTTTCGACGAGCGCGGGATCGGGAGCGGAAAGCGTCATGGAGTCTCCTTATCAGCAACGGCCAAGAGGTCGCTTTTAATAAGTATACATACTACATTTGGAACGTTCCAGGCAAATGGCGGAGAACAAAGGGTAAACCCGCTCTCCTCCATGAATCACCGGCATCCCGGCTGTGGCTGCGCCTAAGAACAGGTTCTCAAGGCTCGATCTTGACGCCCTTCCAGAAGGCGACGTGGCCCTTGATGTTGTCGGCCTCGGGTTTGGGATCGGGGTAATACCAGGCGGCGTCGGTGTTCATCTCGCCGTTGACCAGCAGCGAGTAGTAGCTGGCCTGCCCTTTCCAGGAGCACATGGTGTGGTGGTTGCTGAAGGTGATGTAGTCGCGGTTGAGCGAGCTCTCGGGGAAGTAGTGGTTGCCTTCCACCACCACGGTGTCGTCGCTTTGCGCAATCACTGCGCCGTTCCAGATGGCTTTCATGGGAATGTCTTTCTGCGGATGCGGGTCGGGGTCAACAGGGCCCCAATGCTACGCTCCCCGCCGCAGGCCCGCGAACCCCGGGGTTTATGCCCGCCCGGCGCGCAGAAAAAAGCCGGTGGCGGGCACCGGCTTTTTCAGCGAAGGCCGGGGAAGACCCGGCCCTCAGTCGTGGCCTTTGCCGTGCTTCCCGCCACGGCCCTGGTCATCGTCGTCCCCGCCTTTGTGCTTGTGCTTCTTGTGCTTGCCGCGTTCATAGTCCTCATCGCCCTGGACTCTCACAAAATACACCGGCTGGCCGCAGGCGTTGTACTTTGCGCAGTGCTTGGACCACTTCTTCGCATGGCCGGGAGGCACATGCAGGTACAGGGGCGGCTGCTGCACCACCACCGCCGGGCGCTGGATGATGACGGGCTGCGTGTAAATCACGGGCGGCGGCGGCGCATTGCCGATTTCAATGCGGCCGTAAACGCCGGGCGACAACGCGCCTTCGACCGTGGCGGTCGCGTAGGGGCCGGCGGCCATGGCCGCGCCGGCCGACAAGGCCGCAGCCAGGGCAAAGCCGGCCATCAGGAGTGGTTTGAGTGCTTTCATGGGGTGTCTTCTTTCATTTCAGGAGCAGTTCGTGCGCGACGACGCTCTTCATCAAGCAGGGGAAGCGGGCCCGGCTTTGCCGGGCCGCAGGCGCTGCCCTCAGGGGACGGCGCATTACAGGCGGTTAACTTCTAGGCGGCGAGGCGAAGGTTCTTGCCTTCAACAATCACCTTGGCGCCCACAGCCACCGCGCTGGACAGCTCCATATTGCGCACCGAGCCGTCATCCATGCGCACGCGCACTTCATACACGGTGACCTTCTTCATGTTCTTTTCGATCTGGTTGCCGGCAAAAGCGCCGCCGGCCACGCCCAGCACGGTCATGGCCGTCTTGCCGTTGCCGCCACCCACCTGGTTGCCCAGCAGGCCGCCGACCACGCCGCCGGCGACGGTGCCCAGGCCTATGGTGGTGTTGCCGACGTCAACGCCGTTGACCTTGCCCTGGCGTTGCACCGGCGTCACGGCTTCCACCGTGCCGCAGGTGGCGCAGGCATTGGCGCGCGGCGAAGCCTGGGCCACCACGGTCGGCGTGGTATGCGGCTTGGCCGCTTGCGGTTTGGGAGTGTCCGCCGCCAGTTTGGCGACTTTCGCGGGCTCATTCACAGGCGCGGCGGCCGAGCCGTTCGGGTAGGCATCGGAGCGGTTGACGACCAGCGCGGCGGCCAGTGCCATGACGGTCACGCCGAGCACGGCAACGATGGCGACAAGCGCCTTGCTGTGCTGCATGCGCTGGGAAAACCCCGGCTGGGCAGCTGGGGCATTGGTGACTTGGTTATTGGTATCCATGATGGACTCCTTCTGTGTGAGTCCCAGTTGTAACCACGCCGCTTGATACATCCTGTAGGACGAAGTGACATTCGTAAGGAAAACTTTCCGCATCCCCTTGAAAGTGTGCGTTTATGCGCACATCTGGCCGCCTTTATGCGGCCCTCACGGAACCTTCACCGGCGCTTTACACGGCTCCACCGGGGTGGGTCGGGTCCACCCAGAGCACGGTGTCGGGCTTCTCGACGGGCTCGATCTCCAGGTTGACGGCCACCGCCTCGCCGTCGCTGCGGCACAGCACGCATTCCAGCACCTCGGTCGGGCTGGCGTTGATTTCCTGGTGCGGCACATAGGGCGGTACGTAAATAAAGTCGCCCGGGCCCGCCTCGGCGGTGAATTCCAGGCGTTCACCCCAGCGCATGCGGGCCTTTCCGCGTATCACGTAGATCACGCTCTCCAGGTGGCCGTGGTGGTGGGCGCCGGTCTTGGCGTCGGCGTGGATGGTGACGGTGCCGGCCCACAGCTTTTGCGCGCCCACGCGGGCGAAGTTGATGGCGGCGCGCCTGTCCATGCCAGGTGTCTGCGCGGTGTTGCCGTCGAGCTGGTTGCCCGCGATCACGCGCACGCCGTCATGTTTCCACGGCGGGTCGGCCTGGCCCTGGGCGTGGGGATGGGTGTGCCCGGGGCCGTGGGAATGGTCGTGGTCGTGCGGGTGGTGGGGCAGCGTGGGGTCTTGGCTCATGCCGCCAGCGTACACCACCAGCGTCTCATCAGTCCAGAACCCGGACGGCCTGAAGCTGCCGCTTACTTGTAGCGCTCGCGCGCCAGCGCCGCACCTTGGGCCAGGGCCTGCAGTTTTTTAAGCGCCACTTCGCGGTCCATGGGCGCCAGGCCGCAGTTGGTGCAGGGCAGCAGGCGGTTCTTGGGCACATACTGCAGCGCCTTGCCTATGGTGTCGGCCACCTGTTCGGGTGTTTCGATCTCATCGCTGGCCACGTCGATCACGCCGACCATCACGTCCTTGCCTTCGAGCAGCGCCATCAGGTGCGGCGGCACATGGGAGTGGTAGCACTCCAGGCTCACCTGCTGGATGCTGCTTTTGGCCAGCGCCGGGAACACGGCTTCGTACTGCCGCCATTCCTCGCCCAGCGAGGCCTTCCAGTCGGTGTTGGCCTTGATGCCATAGCCGTAGCAGATGTGCACGGCCGTCGTGCAGGTCAGGCCCCGGGCCGCGGCTTCCAGCGCTTTCACGCCCCAGTCGGCGGCGTCCTTCATATAGACGTTGAAGGCCGGCTCGTCGAACTGGATGATATCCACGCCGTCGGCCTGCAGGGCCAGCGCTTCCTGGTTCAGCAGTTCGGCAAAAGCCATGGCCATCTTGACCTTGTCGCCGTAAAACCGGTCGGCCACGGTGTCGACAATCGTCATGGGCCCGGGCAAGGTGAACTTTATCTTCTTTCCGGTGTGGGCGCGCAGCAGCCGCGCTTCGGCCGCGTGCACGCGGCCCTTGAGCCGGAGCGCGGCCACCACCTGCGGCACCATGGCGTCGTAACGGTTGTCGCGTATGCCCATCTTGACCTTGTGCTCGAAATCAATGCCTTCGACCTGCTCGAGAAAGCCGTGCACAAAATGCTGGCGCGACTGCTCGCCGTCGCCTATCACGTCCAGGCCCGCGTCTTCCTGCGCCTTGATCCACAGCAGCGTGGCATCGGCCTTGGCCTGCTTGAGCTCCTCGCCCTCGGCCTTCCACTGCGGCCAGAGTTTTTTGGTTTCGGAGAGCCAGGCCGGTTTGGGCAGGCTGCCGGCGATGGTGGCGCTGAAAAGCAGGCTTGCGGAGGGTGTCGTCATGGGGGCTTGTTTCCTTGTCTCGATCATTTCTTGTTCACGGCCTGCGTTTTTAGAAAAACTCGCGGGCCAGCAGTTCGTAGGAGCGGCGGCGGGCGGCCGGGTCATGGGCCCAGGTGATCACCACCAATTCCTCAACCTCCAGTGTATTAGCCAGGGCCCGCAGTTTGGCGGCGACCTGCGGGCCGCTGCCGACAAATGCATGGGCCCTGAGTTTGTCGGCCTCCAGCTGTTCGGCCGGCGTGTAGGGTCGCTGCGCCGCCTCTTCAGGCGACGGCAGGGCCGCGAGCGCGCCGCGGTTGCGGTCCATCTTCCAGCGCTCCCGGCCTGAGAAGTGGTGCCAGGCCTCAGCTTCGGTGTCGGCTGCCAGCGCCCAGACGCAGAGCACGGCCTGCGGCGCGGGGTGGCGCGGGCTGGGCCGGTAGGTAGAGCGGTAGAGTTCCAGCGCCTGCTCGGCGCCCTGGCCGTCGGTAATGAAAAAAGCGAACGCATAAGGCAGGCCGTAATGCGCCGCCAGCTGCGCGCCGTAGTCCGAACTGCCCAGCATCCACATCTCGGGCGTGGTCGGGCCCATGGGCTTGGCCGTCACGCCGCGTCCCGGGTGGCCGTCGGGCAGGTCGACGCCGGCCAGCCAGGCCTGCAGCTCGCGCACCTGGATCGGAAAATTCTCGGCCGACTGGCGCGGGTCGCTGCTGAGCAGCCGCGCCGTGCGCATGTCGGAGCCCGGCGCCCGGCCCACGCCCAGGTCTATGCGGCCCGGCGCGATGGCCTCGAGCACGCGGAACTGCTCGGCCACCTTGAGCGCCGCATAGTGCGGCAGCATGACGCCGGCGCTGCCCACGCGTATGCGGCTGGTGGTCGCGGCGATCGCGGCCATCAGCACTTCGGGCGCGGAGCCGACGATGGTCGGGTGGCTGTGGTGCTCGCTGACCCAGAAGCGGCGGTAGCCCAAGGCCTCGCAGTGGCGGGCCAGGGTCAGGGTTTCACGGATGGAGGCGTCTTCCGTACGGCCGGTGACGGCGACGGACTGGTCGAGGACGGAGAGGCTGGTGCGATGTTGCATGCTAGCTGGGACAAATAAAAACGATGGATTTTGGGTCAGGGCAAGGCGCAAACCACAGCGATACCAAGGGTATCGCGCGGATTTGCAACGCAGGCCTGGCGCGAAAGACGCGTTTTTATGTTCCAGATGGCATGCAACATCGCACCCGGCATGGTCGGCTGACTATAGCCAGACCGCTTAAATCCCGCTGGGCCAGGGTTACCGGCCGCCGCTCTGTTCCAATAGAGGGTTGGCACCCGCCCAGATCCGAGATAAAGAAGCAAACCCTATGGCACTCAAAGCCACCATTTACAAAGCCCAGTTGGCCCTGTCCGACATGGATCGCAATATCTACGCCGACCACAGCGTGACGATTGCGCGCCACCCCTCGGAGGCCGACGAACGCATGATGATCCGCCTGCTGGCCTTCGCGCTCAATGTGCCGGCCGACGACAAAAAGGGCAACCTGGAGTTCGCCAAGGACCTCTGGGACGTGGACGAGGCCGCGCTCTGGCACAAGGACTACACCGAGCAGATCCTGCACTGGATAGACGTGGGCCAGCCCGATGACAAGCGCCTGATGAAGGCCGCGGGCCGGGCTGAGCGCGTCAGTGTCTACAGCTTTGCCAGCAGCACGCCGGTCTGGTGGAAGAACATCGAAAGCAAACTCACACGTGCCGCCAATCTGGTGGTCTGGCAAATCGACGCGGCCGAGAGCCAGGCGCTGGCCAAACTCGCCGAGCGCAGCATGCAACTGCAGGTGACGGTGCAGGACGGCACGGTGTGGATGAGCACGGCGCTGGGCTCGGTGGAAATCACGCCGCGGCGGCTGACGGCCGGCGAATAAAAACCAGGCCGCCTAGGAAGCCTCGGCCTTCGCATCCTGGTGCTGGTAAGGCGGCAGCTTGGCGCCGCAGTGAAAGCAGAAATCCGCCTCGGGCAAATGGCCTTCGGTCAGGCATTCATGGCAGCTGCGTGTGGTCGGCAAAGCCAGGTGCTGCATGCGCCGCTCGGCCGCCATTTCGGCCGTGACGATGCCGGTGGGCACGGCCAGGATGCCCCAGCCCAGCAGCATCATGAAAGACGAGATCAGCCGGCCCAGGTCGGTCTTGGGTGTGATGTCGCCGAAGCCCACGGTGGTGACGGTGCTGATGGCCCAGTAGACCGAGGTCGGGATGCTGGTAAAGCCGTTGGACGGCCCTTCGACCACATACATCACCGTGCCCATGACCAGAACCATCATCACCACGGCCGACAGGAACACCAAAATCTTGCGCCCGCTGGCGGCCAGCGCCCGGCCCAGGGACTGGTATTCGGCCACATAGGCCGCGAGCTTGAAGATGCGGAACACGCGCAAGAGCCGCAGCACACGCACGTCGATGAGGGCGTGCAGCTCAGGAAAGAACAGCGCCAAATAGGTCGGCAGCACCGCGACCAGGTCGATGATGCCGAAAAAGCTGGTCGCGTACTGCAGCGGCTTGCGCACGCAGGCCAGGCGCGCGAGGTACTCGGCGGTGAACAGCAGCGTGAAGATCCATTCGACCACTGAGAACAGCTTCCCGTGCGCGGCATGCACGGACTGCACACTGTCGGCCATCACCACGGCAATGCTGACCAGGATCAGGGCGATCAGCGCCTTGTCGAACAGCCGGCCCGCGCGGGTGTCGGCCTCGAAGATGATGGTGTAAAGCCGCAGCCGCCAGCCGGCCAGCGGCTTGCCGCCAAAGTCCTCTAGCGTAGGCGGGGTGGGTTTGGCCATGGGTGGGTGGCAGCGGTGGCACCGGCAATCAGGCCGTGGCCTGGCGGAACTTTGCCCAGGCAGCCGGCGTCGGCGTGGTGCTGGCGCCCGGCTGCTGCGGCAGGCTGAAGTGGCCGTCCACCACCTGGGCTGGCTCGAGGAAGCAGTCCTTGATCCAGGGAATGTATTCCAGCACCGTACAGGCCGGGTGCGCGTGGTTCAGGTGCACGTGCACCTGGCTCATGTCGCCCGCATGCGGCGCCACCGGCAGCCTGAAGGAATGCGCGGTGTCGCAGACGCGCAGCACCTCGGTGATGCCGCCCATGCGGGTCACGTCGGGCTGCACCCAGTGGATGGCTTCCTGGTGGAAAAATTCAGCGAAGGCGTCGTGGGTATAGAGCTGCTCGCCCAGCGCGACAGGAATGCGGGTGCTGCGCGCGAGCTGCGCATGGCCTTTCACATCGTCGTACCAGAGCGGCTCTTCAATCCAGTACAGGTCAAAGGCTTCGGCAGCGCGGCAAAAGCGCTGGCAGGTGGGCAAATCCCATTTGCCGTTGCCGTCGGTCGCCATCGTGATGGACGGGCCTATGGCGCGGCGCACGGCTTCCAGGCGTTTGAGGTCGCGGTCCACGCTGGAGCCTATCTTGACCTTGATGCCGGTAAAACCCTCGTCCACCGCGCGCTTCGCGCCGGCCACCAGTTGCTCGTCGGGAATGCTGAGCCAGCCTATGTCGGTGTTGTAGGCGCGCACCTTGTCGCGCACCTGGCCGCCCAGCAGCTTCCACAGCGGCACGCCCGCGGCCTTGGCCTTGAGGTCCCACAGCGCGATGTCGACGGCCGCCTGCGACAGCGTGGTGATGCCGGCGCGCCCCACCCACTGCTGGGCCGGGTTACGCGCAAGCTTGAGCCACAGGCGGTTGGTGTCCAGCGCGTCCTCACCGACCAGCAGTGGCGCGTGGCAGGTTTCTATGCAACGCGTGATCAGCTGGTCGCTGGGGAGGTGGGCATGGGTGCCGGTGAAACCGTAACCGGTGAGACCGTTGTCCGTGTCTATCTGCGCGCCGACCACGCCCCAATGCGAGATGGTGTGTGTGCTGTCGGCGATCTGGGAGCCCGTCACGGGCACATGCAGGATGAAGGGCTTGACCGAGGTGATTTTCAAACGGGCTCTCCAGAAAACAGGGCCGCGGCGGCCGGCACGCTCAGGACCCGCGTTGCTCGGCTTCCTGCAGCGCGCGCCACATGACCTTGCCCGAGCCGCTCTTGGGCAGCGCGTCGACAAACTGCACCACGCGCGGGTATTTGTAAGCCGCCATGTTATCCCGGCACCAGCTGATGATGTCTTCCTCGCTGGTATTGCCCTTGGCGGCGGGGCGCAGCACCACCACGGCCTTGACGGTTTCGCCGCGGTAGGCGTCGCGGGTCGAGATGATGCAGGCCTCCTGGATGGCCGGGTGCTTGAACATCAAGGCCTCCACCTCGGCCGGCCAGACCTTGAAGCCCGAGGCGTTGATCATGCGCTTGAGGCGGTCGGTGATGAAGAAATAGCCCTGCTCGTCCATGCGGCCCAGGTCGCCGGAGCGGAAAAAGCGCTTGCCGTCGAGTTCGATAAAAGCCTGCTCCGTTGCATCCGGGCGCTTCCAGTAACCCTGGAACACCTGCGGCCCGCTCATGATGATTTCACCCTGCTCGCCCTGGGGCACTTCCTTGAGCGTGAGCGGGTCTATCACGCGCGCGTCGCAGCTCATGAAGGGCACGCCCAGGCATTGCTGTTTGGTGGCGTCATAGGGGTTGCTGTGCGAAGGCGCGGCGGTTTCCGTGAGGCCGTAGCCTTCGGCAAAGCGCAGGCCGTACTGCTCCCACAGGCGCTGCGCCACGGCCTGCGGCATGGCCGCGCCGCCGCCGCCTATGTAGACGAGGCTGGTCAGGTCGAAGGCGGCGAAGTTGGGGCTGGCCAGCAGGTCTATCACCATGGTGGGGATGTTGGTCCAGTGCGTCACGCGCCAGCGCGAGATCAGCCGTCCGGCCAGCTCGCGGTCCCAGCGCGGCATGATGACCATGGTCGCGCTGCCGTAAATGGACGCATGCATTACCGACACCATGCCGGTGATATGGAACATGGGCACCACCGACAGCGTCACATTCTCGAAGGTACTGCCGCCCCACAGACAGCTGGCCACCGCGTTGTGCATGATGCTGGCGTGGGTGTGCATGCAGCCCTTGGGCAGGCCGGTGGTGCCGCTGGTATAGGGCAGCACAGCCAGGTCCCGCGGCGTGGCGGTGTGCGGCGGCAGCTCGCCGGCCTCCAGCGCCTTGCCCGACGTTGCGTCGGCCCAGTCGATCACGCCGCCGCCTTCAAGCGCCGGCAGCGCATGGCGCGTGCCCAGCCATTCGCGCCAGGCCGGCGGCATGGCCGCGTCGCCCTCGCCTTCCCCGGCCAGGTCGAAGGCGTCGCTGTAATGGGTGACCACCATGTGCGAAAGCCGCTCGCCGGGCGCCAGCTGCGCATTGGCCCTGGCGAGTTCGGCCGCCAGGTCGGCCGTGGTGATGGCAACCTTCGCATCGGGGTCGGTGATGTAGTGCTTGAGCTCCTCGGCCCGGTTCATGGGATTGACCGGCACCACCACCGCGTTGGCGCGCAGGATGGCAAAGTGCGCGACCACCCACTGCGGGCAGTTCTGCATGTTGAGCAGCACGCGGTCGCCGCTGCGCACGCCCAGGCTGTGCAGGGTGGCGGCCAGGCGTTCGGCCTGGCGCATCACTTCGGCGTAGCTGAGCACGCGATTGAAGAACACCAGCGCGGGTTTGTCGGGAAAGCGCAGTGCGCTGACCGCGAGGTTGTGCCACAGCGAGGTGGCCGGCGGCGTGATGCTGTGCGGCAGGCGCTTGGGCCAGACCTGGTGGTGCAAGGTATGCGAGGTCGCGGCGGGGACGGCCTGGCCGGTATCGGATTCAAGGGTCAAGAAGGGCTCCAGGCAAGTGCTGACTTGGGGGCTTCAGCCTACCCCGAGTCCGCGGCGCCCACATCCGGGAAGCTCCCGATAAAACACTGTCACTTGAGCGACCGCTGCTCACTATGATCAAACGGCACCGCGCGGCCTGGGCGTCGCTTACACGCGGAAACAAGCACAACAGGAGACCTCATGAATCGCATTCTCGCCTTGCCCCGCAAAGCGCTCACACTGCTGGCCGTCGCCGCACTGGCTTGCCCCACCGCCATGGCGGCATTTCCCGACAAGCCCATACGCGTCGTTATCGGCTTTCCGGCCGGCGGCCCGTTGGACCAGCATGCACGCCTGCTGACCGAGCGCCTGCAAGCGGTGCTGGGCCAGCCCATCGTGATCGACTACAAGTCGGGCGCCGGCGGAACCGTGGGTGCGCAGGATGTCATGAAGGCCCCGCCCGACGGCTACACCCTGATGCTGGCCAACACCGGCGTGATGGTGATCAACCCCGCGCTGTACAGCAAGCTGCCTTACAACACGCTCAAAGACTTCACGCCGATCGCGCGCACCGCCATGCAGCCGCTGGCCCTGCTGGTCAACCCCAAGCTGCCGGTCAACAACCTCCAGGAATTCATCGCCTACACCAAGGCCAGGCCCGGCCAGGTCAACTACGGCTCGGCCGGCAACGGCGGCATCAGCCACCTGGTGCCTTAGAACCTGTTCACGGCCTAAACGGGGCCGCGTTGGGGTGCAATCGGGATGAGTGGGCCGACCAGGAACGCCGCATGGGCTAATGCCCATGCAAGGGCCTGGGTGGCTCAATCGCCCGATTTCACCCCAACCCGGAGGGCAAGCGCCTTCTCGGGCGGTCTGCGGCGTTGCGG